>JBBIIN010000025.1:0-23775 GCA_037446515.1 Gallionellaceae bacterium | reverse complement strand
TCACGATGGAAACACACGTCCTAGTCCAGGCTCATGTCTCATTGGACAAGGCTAGTTGTTGACTCCGAGCCCGAAATCACTATAATCCGCGCCTCCCGCGAGGGAAGTTCTTAACCTTGCCCCACTGTCCACGCATGGCAGGGGGCTTTAATCCACAAGGAGATGCAATGCGACACTATGAAATCGTATTCATCGTGCATCCCGACCAGAGCGAGCAGGTGCCCGCGATGATCGAGCGTTACCGCACGATGGTGACCAGCAAGAAAGGCATGATTCACCGCCTGGAAGATTGGGGCCGCCGCCAGCTGGCCTATCCGATCCAGAAGATCCACAAGGCGCATTATGTGCTGATGAACATCGAGTGCGACCAGCTCACACTGGACGAACTGGAGCACGCTTTCCGTTTCAATGACGCCGTGCTGCGCCATCTGACCATCAAGACCAAGGCCGCAGTGACCGTGCCTTCGGCGATGATGAAGGAAGAGAAGTCGCGTTCGCTGACTGGCGAAGGCGCTGAAGCAGCAGCACCGGCAGCTGCGGCGTAAGCAGGGATTGAGCAGCAACCATTGTGTGATCGAAGGGGAGGTCAGCGAACCGGAAGGTTTGCGCTACACCCCGGCAGGATTGGCGAGAGCGGCATTCAAGGTGCGACATCTCTCGACGCAGCAGGAAGCGGGAATGCAACGCCAGGTACAGTGCGAAATTCAGGCACTGGCGCTGGGAGAGGCGGCGCAACAAGCCAGCCGTTTGCAATCCGGGCAGAGAGTGGCAGTTTCCGGCTTCCTTGCCCAGCGCAGCCTGAAGAGCGTACAACTGGTGCTGCATGTAGAAAACGTAATATTGATAGGAGCACAACATGGCTCGTGATTTTGGCAAGAAAAAGGATGACAAGAGGAACAATTCTTCGCGTCAATTGTTCAAGCGTCGCAAGTTCTGCCGCTTTACTGTGGAGAAGATCGCGGAAGTGGATTACAAGGACATTGCCATTTTGAAAGATATGATTACCGAGAATGGCAAGCTGATCCCGGCGCGCATCACCGGCACCAAGACGCGCTTCCAGCGTCAGTTGAGTGTCGCCGTCAAGCGTGCGCGCTTCCTGGCTTTGCTGCCTTACACCGATTTGCATTAAGGAGTAGAACATGCAAGTGATCTTGATGGAAAAAGTGGTCAATCTCGGCCAGTTGGGCGATGTGGTCAAGGTTAAGAATGGCTATGCGCGCAATTTTCTGATCCCGCAAGGCATGGCCAAGCGTGCGACGGAAAGCAACGTGGCTGATTTCGCCGCACGCCGTGCGGAACTGGAAACCGCCGAAGCGGCCAAGCTGGCGGACGCTCAGGCGCGCGGCGAGAAGCTGAACGGCCTGACGGTGCAGATCGTGCAGAAGGCGGGCGTGGACGGCAAGCTGTTCGGGTCCGTGACCAACGTCGATATCGCCGAAGCGCTGACAGCGAAGGGGCACAAAGTGGAAAAGAGTCAAGTGCGCATGCCCAGCGGGCATCTGAAGCAGATCGGCGATCATCAGGTCAGCATCGCACTGCATCCTGATGTTGTGGTGGACGTGACGGTCTCTGTGCTGGGCGAACAGTAAGCAGTTTGAGGTGAAAAAATAAAAAGGGCTGGCGACAGCCCTTTCTTGTTTTTGCAAGAGTTAAAATTCACCCCCCGACTTTGTGTATTCACCATGCAAATCCTTTCTGCTCCGAAGGCCGATCCGCAGCTTGAAGCCCTGAAAGTGCCACCGCACTCTGTCGAGGCGGAGCAGTCGGTACTGGGCGGCATCCTGCTGGATCAGAGCGCGTGGGACAAGGTGGCCGACCTGCTGAATGAGAGGGATTTCTACCGTAACGAACATCGGTTGATCTGGCATCACATAGAACGTCTCAATGGACAGGCCAAGCCGGTCGATGTCATCACCCTGGCTGAATCACTGGAGAGCCATGCCGACCTGGAAAAAGCGGGCGGCCTGACGTACTTGGGCGCTTTGGCCCAGAACGTGCCATCCGCCGCCAACATTCGCCGCTATGCAGAGATCGTGCGCGAGCGCGCAATCATGCGCAAATTGGTGGAGGTGGGCAGCGACATTGCGGCCAGCGCTTTCAATCCGAGCGGGCGTGATGCCAGACAATTGCTGGACGAAGCGGAAAGTAAGGTATTGGAGATTTCAGAACAAGGCGAACGCGGAAGCAACGGGTTTTCGCCCATTCCACCATTGCTGACCCAAGTCGTTGAACGCATTGAAACTCTGTGCGCGCGTGATAGTACCAGTGATGTTACTGGTATTGCGACGGGTTTTACCGACCTAGATAGCATGACATCCGGCTTGCAACCAGGCGATCTCATCATCGTGGCTGGGCGTCCCAGTATGGGCAAGACGGCCTTTTCCATCAACATCGCGGAGAATGTGGCGCTGGACACCAATCGACCAGTGGCGGTTTTCAGCATGGAAATGGGTGGCGTGCAACTGGCCATGCGCATGATCGGTTCAGTGGGGCGATTGAATCAACATAATCTGCGCACGGGCCGTCTGGAAGAGGATGAGTGGTCGCGCATGAACCATGCGCTTGGACGTCTCAACGATGCGCCGATTTTCATTGATGAAACGGCAGGTTTGAATGCGCTGGAACTACGTTCGCGCGCGCGTCGTCTGGAACGCCAGAACCGCAAGAGGAATGCGGATGGCAAGGAGGAGCCAGGTTTGGGACTGATTGTCATTGATTACCTGCAATTGATGTCCGCACCGGCGGGCAAGGCGAGTGAAAACCGGGCCACCGAAATCTCCGAGATTTCCCGATCGCTGAAATCGCTGGCCAAGGAACTGAAGGTGCCGGTGATTGCCCTGTCCCAACTCAACCGTGGTCTGGAACAGCGCCCGAACAAACGCCCCGTAATGTCTGACTTGCGTGAATCAGGCGCCATTGAACAGGATGCGGATCTGATCCTGTTCATTTACCGCGATGAAGTTTACAACCCGGACACACAGGACAAAGGCAAGGCCGAGATTATCATCGGCAAACAGCGTAACGGCCCCATTGGCAAGGTTGAATTAACCTTCCGTGGCGAATACACCCGATTTGAGAACTATGCTTCAGCCCAGTATTAGTCCGGGCGGATGCAAACTCAAAGTTGAACGCTTGGAGTATTCGCTTCGTTCGGTTACAATGGGAATTCTTTTTACAGGCGCGTAGCTCAGCTGGTTAGAGCACCACCTTGACATGGTGGGGGTCGTTGGTTCGAGTCCAATCGCGCCTACCAACAATATCGTAGGTAAAACAGCACCTTACGTTTAACACTAAAGCCGCTTATGCGGCTTTTTTGTTCGGTATGGCAGAAACCTGCCATTCACCATCCGAACCCGCCGAAACCTCGGCATTGGATACTAAATGCAAGGGCGTGCGGTCCACCCAGACTCGCAGATGTTCTCCTGAAAGGTGCGCATAGCGTTGCACCATCGTGATGATCGACCATCCGCCCAGCTCCTGCAAAACTTGCAGCGGAGTTCCATTTTGAACATGCCAACTTGCCCATGTGTGCCGCAAATCGTGCCAGCAAAAATCCGTGATTCCCGCGCGCGTTAGTGCCAGTCGCCATGCTTTGGAACCCGCCTGCGTGATCGGTTTTCCACGGTGCGGAAAAACCCACTCCGACGGTTCTTTGCGCTGAGCCTCAAACTGCTTTCTCAGTAGCTCAACTGCCACATCCGACAACGGTACGGATAGTTAGAGACTCAGCACCGGGCGTCCATAACTGACCCAAAGAAGATTGGCGAGTTGCTTCGCGCCATGGATGACTATCACGGCACGTTTATTACCAAGTGCGCCCTGCGCCTCGCTCCGATGGTATTCGTGTTTTGAGGATTTGCTCAGGCGGCGCGTTGTTGGGATTTATTGATTGATTGAAAGAGTTTTGTCCTGGCCTCGTTGAGGCGTTGGGCGGCGTCATTATCGCTGCATTGGGCAGCGATTGCATCCAGCATTTTCATGGTTACTCCCTTCTTGAGATGGCTTTCCGCCATTGGTAAAGAGCGGAATTTCTCATACGGCGTCATCATGTCCTGATAGCGGTAGCGCTTGCGTAATCTCATCAAGGTAATTTGGCGGGAACAAATGAGGAGTGGCGATATGGTTTTGGGGGTAACACAGTGTGTGAAAAATTCAAAAACCCATTGCCTGCGGGTGAAATTGCTGTCAGTTCGATAGCAATCGCGCTACCAATTGGTAGTTCAAAGTAGTTCAAGAAAAACCTAAAACCCGCACAGCAAAAAGGCTTTGCGGGTTTTTTGTTATCTATGCATGTACTAGGTTACGTCAAAATGGCCATGGATGGGTATAATCTGCCGCGCTGGCACCGGTCGCCGGTCATCTTAATCGAAAGGAAGAATCATGCGTAATCTGATCGTTGCTGCCATTGCAGCCTTGTTCGTTGCCAACAGTGCCTTTGCTGCTTCTTGCGCAGATCAGGCAACCGAGAAGAAGCTGGCCGGCGCTGCCAAGAGCAGCTTCATGAAGAAGTGCGAAAAGGGTGCCGCTGCTCCGGCTGCACCTTCCTGCGAGTCCAAGGCGGTTGACAAGAACGGCAAGGCTTTGCATGGCGCTGCCAAAGCCGCTTCCATCAAGAAGTGCGAAGCCGACGCGAAGCAGTAAGCCTGGCAGCCTTGGGTGACACACCGGCGGGCAAGACCCGCCGGTTTCATTTCAGCCATGCTTGATTGGAAAGAAGGGCAGCCCTACTGCGGGCGCTACGGCGATGTGTATTTTTCCACCGATTCCGGGCTGGAAGAGACCCGTCACGTGTTCCTGCGCGGCAATGATCTTGCGCAACGCTTTGCAGCTTTGCATCGGGGCGAGAATTTCTGCATTGCCGAGACCGGCTTCGGCACCGGGCTGAATTTCCTCTGCGCCTGGCAACTGTTCGAGCAATGCGCGCCGCAAGGCGCGAGCCTGGAATTTTTCAGCATCGAGAAATTTCCGCTGGAAGAGGCGGAGTTGCGCGCCGTGCTAGCGTTGTGGCCGGAGTTGCAGGCGCAGGCCGAAGCTCTGCTGGCACACTGGCGGCGGCGTGTGCCAGGCTGGAACCGTTGGAGCTTTGCGGCTGGGCGCGTCCGCTTGACACTGGCGCTTGAGGATGTGGCGCAGGCTTTGCCGCAACTGCCGCCAGCATGCGTGGATGCCTGGTTCCTCGACGGCTTCTCGCCGGCGAAGAATCCCGAGATGTGGAGCGCCGCAGTGCTGTCCGCCATCGCTCGTGCATCCCGGGTGGGCGCGACGCTGGCGACCTACACCAGCGCCGGCTGGGTACGGCGCGGCTTGCAGCAGGCGGGGTTCACCGTGCAGCGCGTGCCTGGCTTTGGGCGCAAACGCGAGATGGTGCGGGGCAACTTTTCTGCACCCATTCATGATGAGGAAGCGGGGCGGGTGGGGCGTCCACGAACGGCGCTTGTCATTGGTGGAGGCATGGCCGGTTGTACTACCGCACATGCGCTGGTGCAACGCGGGGTCGCGGTCACCCTGCTTGAGCGTGCCCCGCAGCTCGCCAGCGCCGCTTCCGGCAATCCGCGCGGTATTCTCTACGCGCGCTTCGGCGCAGGCATGAATGCATTGCACCGTTTTGTGCTGGCCGCCTATGGCCACGTGCTGACCTTGCTGGACGAGATGTTGCCGGTGGATGGTGCGAGCCGCGCCGAATGCGGTCTGCTGCAACTCGCGGCGACTGAGGCGGAAGCCAAGCGCATTGCCAGACTGACGGTGCTGGGTTGGCCATCCCACCTGCTCCAGGCGGTGGATGCGGCGCAGGCAAGTGACCTGGCCGGATTGCCGATGGCGCATGGTGGCTTGTGGTTCCCCGCAGGTGGGTGGGTGGTGCCGCCCGCAGTCTGTGCCAGACTGGCGCGGCATGCGGGCATCGATTTGCACTTCAATCTTGAAGTAACGCAATTGCAGCGCACTGATTCCGGCTGGCGTGCCAGCGGCGAGGGTTTCGAGTTCGATGCGGAACAGGTGGTGGTGTGCTGTGCGCATCAGGCGAAGAAACTCGCGCCATTTATTAGTTGGCCTTTGCAGCCGGTGCGCGGACAGATCAGCATATTGTCGTTGACGCCAGAGAGCGAGCGATTGAGAACGGTGCTGTGTGCCGAAGGATATTGTGCGCCTGCCGTCGATGGCAGGCATGTGGCAGGCGCGACCGCTACGTTTGACGATGAGGCGACGGACCTGCGCGAAGTAGACCATGCCGCTAATCTCGACAAGTTGTCGGCACACATGCCTGCACTGTATCGGGCATTGGGGGGCGCAGCCCCCATTGCCGGTCGCGCCGGTGTGCGCTGCTCGGTACCGGGAGCGATGCCCTTGGTCGGAGAGGTGGAACAGGGGCTGTATTGCAGCCTGGCGCACGGCACACGCGGCCTGCTCACAACAGGCATTTCCGCAGAGGTCATCGCCGCCGCGATGTGCGGGACGTTGCCGCCGCTGCCGCAGGAATTGAGCCAGACCTTATCGCCGTTGCCAAGGATGCGGCGGCTGGCGTAAGGTATGCATGTCGCGAGAAAGGAGCGTATCAGTGGGCAAATATCTTTTGTTGGCGGTCGGTTGCATGCTGTCGGCATGGGCTTGGGCCGCGCCCGGAAAGAACCTGATCGGGCGCTGGGATTGCCAAGGGAATGAGGGGGCGACGCTGCTCGAATTTCGCAATGCGGGAAGCCTAATTTATGATGGGGAGGAAAACAGTTATCGCATACAGGGCAATGCGATCCTGATTCCCGGCCTGTCCGGCGAGGATGCTTATCGCTTCAAATTGCAGGGTCAGAAACTGACCGTAACCTTCCCGGAAGGGGAAATCATCCGTTGCCAGCGAGCCGTGCGACGTGCGCCATCGGGTGATAATCAGACGGCTGCGGGGGGCGGGAATGCCCATCTGCGCGGTCGCTTCTGTCAGTGGTCTGGTTCGTCCAGCAGTTACAGCGGTACGAGCTACAGCCGAACCGCTGCCATTTTATTTGACGGACAGGGAAACGCGATGTACGGCGGCAGCGAATCTTCGTTCAGCAGCAATGAAGGTCTGACCTATGGCAGCGGTGGAGGTGGCGCGCGCGGGGTGTACCAGGTACGCGGCAAAGAGGTGCGGATCCGGATGGAAGACGGCAGTCAGGTCGTGGCAACGATCAATATGCGGCAGAACGATGGCCGCATCACCGAGCTGATGGTGAATGGGAAACTCTGGGCAACGGGATTATGCGAGTAAGGAGCATAACGACCGCAGAAGGGGCTGATCCTGAATATCCGGAGATCCGTCTTGGTCAGTCCGTCGAACTATTGAAGGCGCTGCACATCCTCACGCGCGACGGCAAGATGAACCAGGATTCGCGGCGCAAGCTGAAGCAGGTGTATCACCTGTACCAGTTCATAGAACCTTTGCTTGAGGATGTGCACAGGGAGAAGGGCGCGCTGACGCTGGTTGATCACGGTGCGGGCAAGTCCTATCTGGGCTTCATTCTGTACGATTTGTTCTGCAAAGCGCTCAACGATTCATCGCATATCTACGGCATCGAGACCAGGGAAGAGTTGGTGCAGCATTCGCGCGATCTGGCCGGGCGGCTAGGTTTTGGCGGCATGTCCTTCCTCAATCTGTCAGTGGCGGATTCCATCACATCGGAAAGATTGCCGGCCACCGTCGATGTGGTGACGGCACTGCATGCCTGCAATACCGCAACCGACGACGCCATCAGGTTTGCCCTGGCGAAACAAGCCAGGCACATCGTGCTGGTGCCGTGCTGCCAAGCCGAGGTGGCGGCTGAATTGCGCAAGAACAAGGGGGTGGCCTTGAAGTACACGCTGGCCGAACTGTGGCGGCATCCCATCCACACGCGCGAATTTGGCAGCCATGTGACCAACGTGCTGCGCTGTTTGCAACTGGAAGCGCACGGCTATCAGGTGACGGTGACCGAGCTGGTGGGCTGGGAGCATTCGATGAAGAACGAGCTCATCATCGCGCAATACCAGAATCTGCCGCGCCAGAAGGCCGGGCAGAGGTTGCACGAGATGCTGGAAATGTTAGGGCTTCAAGCATTGAGTGAGCGATTTTTTCGGAGTGAACATGCAGGCGAACGAACAGCAAAACAATCATTACCAGCGCATCGGCGGTGAGGCCGGGGTGCGCAAACTGGTGCAGCGTTTTTATGCGCTGATGGATGAGCTGCCGGAAGCACACGGCATCCGCAAGTTACACCCAGTCAGCCTGAATACCTCGGAAGATAAGCTATTCATGTTCCTGTCCGGCTGGATGGGCGGGCCGCAGTTGTTCATTGAGAAATTTGGTCATCCGCGCCTGCGCCAGCGCCACATGCCCTTCGCCATCGGCGACGAAGAACGCGACCAGTGGATGCTGTGCATGAAACAGGCGATGGATGAAGTGGTGGAGGATGCGGTGCTGCGCGCCGAGTTGCAGGCGGCCTTTCAGAAGGTCGCTGATTTCATGCGCAATCGGGCAGAATAAGGCGATGCACGATACGCCCGTCAACGCAGACCGTCGCAGCGCCCAGCATATCGGGCTGGGGTTCATGATGCTCGCGTTGCTGGAGCTGCTGTTCGTGCATGCGTTATCGCCGCTGGAAAACAGACTCTCCGATGCTTTCGTGCGCATGCAGGCCGCGTTGCTGCAACCCGATCCAGACATAGTGATCGTCGACATCGACGATGCCAGCTTGGCACAGATGGAGACTGATGCCGGGCGCTGGCCGTGGCCGCGCGCTATCCACGGCGAACTGGTGCAGGGCATCGCACAACAACAACCGGCGGCCATCGTGTTCGACATTCTGTTCAGCGAGCGCGACGAATACCGGCCCGATAGTGATGCCGCGTTCAACCAGGCCCTGCAAGGGTTGGGCAATGTCTATTTCCCCGTGGTGCGGCGCGATGCCGCGATGGATGCGCAGGGCGCGCCGATCACGGACATCGCGTCCCTGCTCGGCCTGCAACGCGGTGAGGGGGCGGACGATCAGGCCAAACTTGCCGTGTTGCCGCCGCTCGCCATCGACCCGGCCCATTGGCGCGTCGGCACCATCAACTTCGAAGAGGATGCAGACGGCGTCGGTCGCCGTTACCCGCTCTACACCGAAGCCTACGGCTGGCGCATCCCCTCACTGCCAGCGCGTGTCGCACAGGATTTGGGTTATGACGTGCCGCAACAACGCGACCTCATCCTCGCCTGGCGCGGTAAGCCGGGCGCGTTCAAACACTTCTCCTACGCTGACCTGTATGCCGACATGCAACGCGAGAAACGCCAGCGCCCGGCGGATGAGCTGAAAGACAAAGTCGTCATCATCGGCACCGCCGCCACCGGCATGCACGATGTGCGCGTGACGCCCATGGCCAGCCTGTACCCCGGCGTCGAGATGCTGGCGACCGCCATCGACAATCTGAAGAACGGTCGCCAGATGCGCAAGGCGGACGCGGGCTTCCCGGTCGGTATCTCGATCCTGCTGCTCAGCGCGTTGAGTATTGCCTTCATGCGCCGCCTGCACACGCTGAAGATCGGTGCAGCCCTGCTCGGCGCGTCGCTGCTGCTGTTCGCCGCATCCTATCTTGCCGTGGGCAGCGAGCTGCTGCTGCCTGTGCTCACCCCCGTGTTGCTGGTCTGGCTGGCCTATGTCGCTTTCGCCCTGCGTGAATACCTGCGCGAAAGGAAGTCGCGCGAACAGGCGGTGCAACTGTTCAGCCGTTTCGTCAATCCGCATGTGGTGCAGGAACTGGTGGCGCACGGCGGACTCAGTCGTGCCGGCGAGAGCCGCCAGATCACCATCCTGTTCTCCGACATCCGGGGTTTCACCACACTGTCCGAGAAACGCACGCCGGAACAGGTGGTGGAGCTGCTCAACCGCTATTTCAGCCTGCAGGTCGAAGTGGTGTTCCGCCACGGCGGCTCGCTGGACAAGTTCATCGGCGATTGCATCATGGCCTTCTGGGGCGCGCCGCTGGACGACCCGGATCACGCGCGCCACGCGGTAGAGGCCGCGCTGGAGATGGCCGACACCTTGCAGAAGTTCAAGCAGGAACTGGGTGAGGAGGATGCCAGCTTCGACGTTGGCATCGGCATCCATACCGGCCCCGCCGTGGTGGGTCTGATCGGCAGCGAGCAGCGCCGCGAATACACCGCCATCGGCGACACGGTCAACCTCGCCAGCCGCATCGAAGGCCTGACCAAGGGTGTGTCGCGCATCCTTGTTTCGAGGGAAACAAGGGAGGCCTGCGGTGACGTCTTTGAATTCTCACCATACGGTTCGTTTAAAGTGAAGGGACGTGAACAGGAAGTCGAGTTGTTCGCCCCGTCAAGGAGGAGTGATTGATGAGCATGCAAACGTTCATGATGTGGATGCTGATGCTGTGTACACCGGCAGTCTGGGCATCAGATGCCGCCTTTGTCATACGCGACACGGAACTCATGGAGAGACCTTATCGAGATGCCAGGGTGCTGGAGAGCCTGCCGGCACGCAGCAAGGTTGCGGTATTGCAACGGTTGTCCGGATGGACCGAGGTGCAGGTCGGCAAGCAAAGGGGATGGGTGAAGATGCTTTCCTTGCAGTTGGAGCCCGGGGCAGCGGGCCGCCGTGCGGATAATGGCTTGCGGACATTGTTTAATGTGGCGCAGACGGGACACGGCAGCGCGTCCATTACCACTGGCATACGCGGGCTTTCGGAGGAGCAGCTCAGGAATCTGCATCCCGACCCGCAGGCGTTGCAGCGCGCCAGACAGTATGCGGCGAGCCGGGAAGATGCGGCGCGGTTTGCTGCCGATGGCGGATTGAAAGCCAGCAAAGTTGACTATCTGCAGGGGGGCAAGAAATGAGACGTTGGTTCTTGATGGTGGTGCTGGCGCAGGCTCTTCCGGTAGTGGCTTTCGATCTGGGCGGATTCGATCTGGAGAAGGCGGCGCGCGCGGTGCAAAAGGTGCAAAAAGCCAATGCGGATGTGAGTGAACCGCAGGAGATAGAACTCGGCGGAGGCATCGCCAGCGGGCTGCTGGGGGCGGCTCCCCTGCTCGACAATCCACCGCTGCAGCGTTACTTAAACCGCGTGGGTCGTTGGATCGCCTTGCAGACTGAGCGACCGGATATTCCCTGGCAATTTGGCGTGCTCGACGATTCTGATATCAATGCCTTTGCTGCACCTGGCGGTTATGTGTTCGTGACCAAAGGCTTGATGGCGCGCATCAATAGCGAAGCCGAACTGGCGGGAGTGCTGGCTCACGAAATATCGCATGTGCTGCGCAAGCATCATCTGCAGGCCATCAAGAAGAATACGCGCAGCGAGTTGCTGGCCGCGCTTGCCGATGATGTCATCAAGTCGCAGGGGGGCGACCCGCGTTTGAACAAGCTGGTCAGCGCGGGAACCGAGCTGTATGCGCGAGGGTTGGACAAGGATGACGAGTATGAGGCGGATCGCATGGGAGTGGTGCTGGCCGCGCGTGCCGGATATGACCCTTATGGGCTGCCCGCGGTGTTGCAGACTCTGGAGTCCATCAATCCCAATGATTCCAGCCTCGCGTTGATGTTCAAGACCCACCCTTCTTTCACGTTGAGGCTGGCGCTGCTGCAGGGAGAGATGTCACCCGCGCTGGATATGTACGATGGCCAGCCCGACTTGAGCAAGCGCTTTTCCGCAGTGCTGGGGGGCGGGCGCTGAAAAGGAACGGGGAAAACGGTTATGTTTTCGTTGCCGGGCGTTCCAGATCGGCCATGCGAAATTTGAATGCGCCCGTCTTGCGGTCGGCAAAATAGTTCTGCAAGGCAAAACGCACCGGGCGGAACGCCAGCGTGTCCCACGGTATCTCTTCTTCGCTGAACAGCTTCACTTCCAGGCTCTCGACACCGGGGGAAAAATCCAGATCGAGCAAGGTGGCGCGGAACAGCATCTGTACCTGGTTGATGTAGGGCAGGTTGTACATCGCATACAGGTCGTGGATGTGCACGCGGGCATTGGCTTCCTCCAGCGTCTCCCGCGCCGCGCCCTGTGCGGTGGTTTCGTCGTTCTCCATGAACCCGGCAGGCAGCGTCCACAGGCCGTGGCGCGGTTCGATGGCGCGCAGGCACAGCAGGATGCGTCCGTCCTGCCACTCCGGGATGGCGCCGACGATGATCTTGGGATTCTGGTAATGGATGGTGGAACAGGCGGTGCAGACGTAGCGCTCGCGATGGTCATCCTGCGGCAGGCGCAGTTCGACAGGGGCACCACAGTACGCGCAATATTTCATCATGATTCCCAGAATTTCCACCAAGGGGTCTCGCGCTCCTTGAAATAGGATTGCGACGGGTGGATGCCGTCCTTGGTGATGTTCAGGTCGAGCACGCGCCACGCGTCGCGGCTCAGGTCATCCAGGCCGAGCCGCGCATAGGCCTGCACCATGATCTGCAAGGCGTCGCGTGTCTGTGGGGTGTTGGGGTAATTAACCAGCACATTCTGGGCGCGGTTGACGGCGGCCACATAGGCGCCGCGCCGCAGGTAATAACCCGCCACCTGGATGTCCGATTTGGCCAGCGCGTTCAGCAGATATTGCATGCGCAAGCGGGCATCGGGCGTGTATTTGCTGGCGGGGTAACGCGTGACCAGTTCGCGGAACGATTCGAACGATTCGCGCAGCGGCTCGGGGTCGCGCTCGGCGGGATCCTGGCGGAACACGGTGGACAGCAGGCTGTTGATGTTCTCGTTGAAATTGATGGCACCTTTCAGATAGTAGGCGTAATCCAGCGCCTCGCTCTTCGGATACTGCTTGATGAAGCGGTCCAGCGCGCCCAGCGCCGGGGCGGGTTCTTCATGTTTGTAGTAGGCATAGGCGATTTCCAGTTGTGCCTGCTGCGCATAGCGGCCATAAGGAAAGCGCGCCTGCAATTTCTCCAGCTGTTTTACCGCGCCTTCGTAATTGTGATCATCCATCGCGGCATGCGCTTTGGCATACATCTCGTCGGCGGAAACGCCCTTCAATTCGTCCTTGGCGGGGTCGCTGCTGCACGCGGCCAACGTGAGCAGGAGGAAAACGGCTAAACTATGACGCATGATGGAACCCGATGAAAATTTTTCCGATTATAGCAAAGACGATGAGGCTGCCGGCCTGCTCGAATTGAAGGTAACGCCGGAACTGGGTGGCTTGCGCCTCGACCAGGCACTGGTCCGGCTGCTGCCGGAATATTCGCGCAGCCGCTTGCAGGACTGGATAGAACAGGCGCTGGTCATGCTCGACGGCAAGCCAGCCACGGCGCGCCAGAAAGTATGGGGTGGCGAGGCCATCGTCGTGTCGCCGCAGCTACATCCTGCCGATCAGCCCTGCGCGCCGGAGGATATTCCGCTGGACATCGTGTACAAGGACGATGTCATCCTCGTCCTCGACAAGCCGGTGGGGCTGGTGGTGCATCCCGGCAGCGGCAACTGGCACGGCACATTGCTCAATGCCTTGCTGTTCCACGATCCGCAGCTCGCCCACCTGCCGCGCGCGGGCATCGTGCACCGGCTGGACAAGGATACCAGCGGTCTGATGGTGGTGGCCAGAACCCTTGCCGCGCAGACCGCGCTGGTGCGGCAGATGCAGGCGCGCAGCGTGAAGCGCGAATACATCGCGCTGGTGTGGGGCGAGCTGGACCGCGATTACACCATCAACGTGCCCATAGGCCGCCATCCCACGCAACGCACCAGGATGGCCGCCACGGAAGCGGGCAAGGAAGCCATCACTCATGTCTCCATCCTGGAGCGCTATCCCAGTTGCACGCTGGTGCGCTGCAAGCTGGAAACGGGGCGCACCCACCAGATCCGCGTGCACATGGCCTATATCGGCCACCCGCTGGTGGGCGACACCACCTACATCAAGGGCGTGCAAAAATGCGTGTCGCCATTGCGCACATTGTTGAACGGCTTCCCGAGGCAGGCATTGCACGCCACACGCCTGGCGCTGGACCATCCGGTCAGCGGCGAACGCATGCAATTCGATGCGCCGCTGCCGGACGATTTTGACGAACTGCTGGAGCAGATCGAGGAAGCCTCCCTTGAAGTTGAATGACACTTTCATTCATCCCGACTGGCCCGCGCCCGCCAACGTGCAAGCCTTGCAGACCACGCGCCAAGGCGGCGGGAGCCTTTCCCCCTACGACAGTTTCAATCTGGCGCTGCACGTGGGCGATGATCCGCTGCGCGTCAATCGCAACCGCCAGTTGCTCTCCGCGCTGTTGCCAAGCGAGCCGGTGTGGCTAGAGCAGGTGCATGGCACCGTGGTGGCGAATGCCGACGCGGCGGCCTGCCGCGTGGTGGCGGATGCCAGTGTCGCGCGCCAGCGCGGTTCAGTGTGCGGGGTGATGACGGCGGATTGCCTGCCGGTGCTGCTGTGCGACGAGGATGGCACGGTGGTGGGGGCGGCGCATGCGGGCTGGAAAGGCCTGGCGGCGGGCGTCATCGAAGCCACGGTACGGGAAATGGGTGTCGCGCCAGACAAGCTCATGGCTTGGCTCGGCCCCGCCATCGGGCAATCGGCGTTCGAGGTGGGCGAAGACGTGCGCGCAGCTTTTGTGGTGCAGCATGCGCCAGCGGCGCTGGCATTTACCGCCCATGTGCTGCCCGGCAAATATCACGCCGACATCTACCGTCTGGCGCGGCAACGCCTTGAGTTGCTGGGCGTCAGACGGATATTCGGCGGCGACTGGTGCACCTATCACCAAGCGCAGCAATTCTTTTCTTACCGCCGCGAGGGCGTGACCGGGCGCATGGGCACCTTCATCTGGCTGACTTGAAAACCACTGCGCTTTTTCTGACTCATTAAACAAAACTGAAATGAAACAAGCACTGCAAGGTTTCACCCCCACCCAGCGCAAAGTTGTGCTGGCTGCCTGCTTCGGCACCTTTCTGGAGTGGTACGACTTCCTTACCTTTGCTTCGCTGGCGACCTATTTCAGCCTGTTGTTCTTTCCGCCGGAGAACCCGACCGCCGCGCTGCTGGCGAGTCTGGCCACCTTCGGTGTGGGCATGGTGGTGCGTCCGCTGGGATCCGCGCTATTCGGTTCGCTGGCCGACAAGTACGGGCGGCGTCCGGTGTTCATCGCCACCATCTCGCTGATGGGGGCGAGCACCTTCCTGGTCGGCCTGCTGCCTGCCTATGCGCAGATCGGCCTGCTCGCGCCCGCGCTGCTGTTGCTGCTGCGCCTGTTGCAAGGGTTCGCGGTCGGCGGCGAGATCGGCGGCGTGGCGGTGTACCTTACCGAGCATGCGCCGCAGGGCAAGCGCGGCTTTTACACCAGCGTGCTACAACTGATGGGGCCGCTCGGCATCCTGGTCTCCACCTTGCAGATCGTGTTGCTGCAAGCACTGCTCGATGCGCAGTCCTTCAACGCCTGGGGCTGGCGTGTGCCGTTCCTGTTCTCGGCGCTGCTTCTGTTCATCTCCATCCGCACGCGCATGAACCTGGAAGAATCGCCCGTGTTCCGCGAATTGCAGGAGCAGGGGCGGGTGGCCAAGGCGCCGCTGCGAGAATGCCTGCGCGACCGCCACGCCCTGCGTGGCATGGCCCTGCTGTTCTTCTGCATCTCGGCGGGCGGCTCGCTGCTGTTCTTCACCTCGCAGGTCTATGCCAATGTGTTTCTCAGGAGCGTGGTGCGGCTGGATGCACAGTTAGCCAGCACATTGGTGATGCTCTCCACACTGCTGCTGTTCCCGCTCACCATCTGGTGCGGTCGGCTGTCGGACCGGGTGGGGCGCAGGCCGGTGCTGCTGGCCGGGTTGCTGCTCGGGGCGGTGGTCATCGTGCCGGTGTTCCGTGGCTTGCAACATTATGGCAATCCGCAGCAGGAACGTTTCAACCGCGAAGTGGTGGTCACGCTGCATGGCAGTGCATGTCACTACAGCCCGTTCGGCAAAGCGGCCAGCGATTGCGAACGCATTCAGGAATTCCTGGTCAAGAACGGCGTGTCCTATACCTTGCGCGAGGATGCCGCGCAGGAAGTCGCCGTGACTGTGGTGGGTGGCAACGAAGTGTTCGGTTACCGTCCCGGCGCACTGGCCGAGGCGCTGGCGGAAAAGGGCTGGACGGAGCGGGCGGACAGCGCACAGGCGCAATGGATCATGCTGTTTCTGCTGCTCATGGTGCCGGTGCTGGCGGTGGCGCTCATCACCGGGCCGCAGACGGCGGTGCTGGCCGAATTGTTTTCCGCGCGCACGCGCTACACCGCCGCCGCGCTGCCGCATAACCTGAGTGCGGGCTGGATAGGCGGGCTGTCGCCGTTCATGGTCACCCTGCTGTCGGTGCAGGCGGGCGATGCCTTGGCTGGGCTGTGGTATCCGGCTGGCCTGCTGATCATCGCATCCATCGTGGGCATGCTGTTCCTGCCTGAGACCAAGGATGTGCAGCTCGACGCATAGGCTACAATGCGCGCCTTGATTTTTACGGCAACCTCATGACGACACTCACCTGGATCATCCTAGCCAGCCTGCTTGGCGGCATATTGAGCGTGCTGGCCGCCGCGCTGTTCGCGCTGAACGCGCGCACGCAATACCTCGGCGGGCTGGTGAGCTATGCCATCGGTGCGCTGCTCGGCGCGGTGTTCCTCGATATCCTGCCGGAAGCGCTGCATATGACCAGCAACATCGCGGCGGTGAGTGGCACACTGCTGGCGGGCATCCTGCTGTTTTTCACGCTGGAAAAGGTGCTGATCTGGCGGCACTGCCACCACGAGCATTGCGAGGCGCACGAGCCGCATGAGCACAGCGGGCACGACCACGGACGCAGCGGAACGATGGTCATTATCGGCGACACCTTCCACAACTTCATTGACGGCATCATCATCGCCGCCGCTTTCCTGGTCGACGCGCACTTGGGTGTAATCACCGCGCTGGCCATCATCGCGCACGAGATTCCGCAGGAGGTTGGCGATTTTGCGGTCTTGCTGAACTCCGGCTACAGCAAGCTGCGAGCATTCCAGATGAATCTCATCTCCAGCTTCGCCACCCTGGCCGGCGGCGTGCTGGGATACCTCGCGCTGCAGGATATGCAACGCCTGGTACCCTATCTGCTGGCGCTGGCGGCGGCGAGCATGATCTATGTGGCGGTGGCCGATCTCATCCCCGGCCTGCACAAGCGCACGCAGCTGCGCGACACCGTGCAGCAGGTGGTGCTGATCGGGCTGGGCGTGGCCACCGTGGCATTGACCGGCGCCCTCGTCGCGGCCTGATGCGCCCATGAACTCGCCGCTATGCCTGGCTGCCCATCGGCGCCGCGCTGGCCACCATCCTGCTCAAGGGAACGGTCTGTGGCGGCTCCCTGCCGCACAGCGCGCGATGGTGGACGCGGTGCTGGAGCGTTATCGCCCACAAGGGCTGGATTTCCATGCGCTGCGCACCCGCCAGGCCGGGTGGCAGGCATTCATCTCCCTCCATGTGGAACCGCTCGAGGATCCGACATCCCATGCGGACCAATGGCTGTAGCCACTAAACACCTACACCTGATGCCTATCCGGTTAGCAGAGATGCGTCAATCATAGGCGCGAACTATTTTCTTCCGGAGTCAGTATTGCCAAGTGCCTTGATTGGATACAATCAGCACATCTTTGCTCAATGCCGGGAGGAAGAAATGCAAACAGCACCGTTGTTCAAACATCCGTCAGAAATGGCTTATACCCAACTGACGATGAAATTCGATACCGAGTGCGGCGTACTGTGGACTTACAGCAGTCCAGAGGGTGTGCCCTGTTTCAATCTGACCTTCCTGGATGAGTTGATCCGGCATCACAATGCGATTAAGAGCAGCAATGGTAAGGTGCTGATGGGGGGGCAGGAACATGAGATACGTTACTCGGTCGGTGCTTCCCTGATTCCAGGTGTTTTCAATCTTGGCGGAGAGATTTCCCTGTTTAGGCATCTTATTCGTAACAAGGATAGAACTGGGTTGATGAACTACGCGACAAAATGCGTGGATGCGCTGATATTACGCATCCATCATTTTGACTTACCCGTTACGACCATCAGCCTAGTGCAAGGTGATGCATTGGGTGGGGGGTTCGAAGCGGTGTTGACCAGCGACATTATCATTGCAGAGAAGCAAAGTACCTTGGGATTTCCGGAGATATTGTTCAATCTGTTTCCGGGCATGGGCGCTTACAGCCTGCTGGGCCGCAAGGTTGGTTCCGCGAACGCTGAAAAAATCATCCTGAGCGGCAAGATGTACAAGGCTGAAGAGCTTTACGGGATGGGGGTGATAGATGTATTGGCCGATGAGGGGCAGGGCGAAACAGCATTATTCGACTACATCCAGAAACAGGAAAGAAAGGCAAACGGCTACCAGGCCGTGCAGCGTGCGCGTCACCGTTTCAATCCGCTGGCATATGAAGAGTTGCTGGACATTACCACCATATGGGTTGATGCCGCCCTCAAGTTGACCGACAAAGATCTGAAGGTAATGGATCGTCTTGTGCGTTCCCAGGAGAAGCTCTATGTGTCGCGCAACGAACCGCCGCGTCAGCTGAATGCTGCCTGACATCGTTCATATCGAGGCACGGTCGGCGTCCCCCAACTGCTGGAGGAGCGCTGTCCTGGTAGCCTTGAAACAGGATTGCATCTGACTGAGAAGATCGCCTGCGTTCTGGGAGATATCGCTGTGACTGCTTTGCATTATGCGGGCGCAGAGGTGAAATAAAGCTTCTGCCCCGATGTTTCCGGAGCTTCCCTTGATCATGTGGGCAAAATCCTTGAAAGCGATATATTCCTTGTTTGCCAAGGCCGTGCGCATGGCTTCCAGCAAGCGTTCTGTTTCTGAAATAAAACCGCGAATTACGACCTGCATGAAGTTGTCCTGCCCCTGTCCAAGCAGCGCAAGCTGATGCAATGTATTTGCGTTGAGCAAGATGTTCCCATCTTCCGTGACGGAAACGAGAGGTGTGTTCAAAGGAGGAGCATCGGTGGCGGCGTTGCTTGAGGTCGCCGTTAGTTTGGCAATTGTATCGAGGAGAGTTGCCGCATCGACCGGTTTTGTCAGATACGCATCCACCTCCGCTTCTTCACACTCCCGCAAGGCTTCGACCGTCGCATTGGCGGTTAGGATAATGGCGGGCACAGGGGTGCGCAGTGACAAGGCGCGGTGTATCTTTATAACTTCCAAGCCTCCCATTCCCGGCATGTTCATGTCGAGGATCATCAGATCGAAGCGTTTATGTTCCAGTTTATCCAGCGCCGCTTCGCCATCTTCTACGAGATCGACCTTGTGCCCACCGTGCTCCAGGATGCGGGCCACGATCTTGCGGTTGGTGCCATTGTCGTCCGCCACCAGGATGCGCACGCCGCGCCTGGCGGCGTTGTTGCGCTCATAATGCTCCTTGAACGAAATGACATCGGAAGTGGCCCTTGGCGCCATGACGCCGTGCAATGCGTTGAACAACAGGGTCTTGTCGAGCGGGGAACACAACAGGCAGCAATACCCCGCTGCAAGGTAAGTCTCTGCGGTAGCTTTTTGCAGGTCCGCGTCGAGCAGGATCAGCGAAGCGGAACGGTTCGCCGCCAGCGCCTGCTGGGCGAACTCCGTGGCTTCCAGACCCATCCGTCCCGGGGCGCACAGCACCACCGCGCCCGCATACCGGTTGCTGCGCATCTGCGCGAGGCGCGCGAGCAGTTGCGCCAGAGAAGATTGATGTTCGAAGCGCACGCCCCAGCCGGCCAGATGCCTGGAGATCTGGGTTTGTTCGGCCTGGGTAAGTCCCACTGAAATGAAGCGTAGCTGTTCGAGTGAGGAGGGCTTCAGTGCCGTGCTGCCGGCTTGTTGTTTTCCGAACGGCAGTTCGAACCAGAACATGCTGCCTATCCCCGGTGCGCTTTGCAGGCCGATCTCGCCACCCATCAGGCGCACCAGCTCGCGCGAGATAGTGGTACCCAGCCCGCTGCCCCCGTATTTGCGAGCGATGGAAACATTGGCCTGGGTGAAGCGCTCGAAGATGGATTGCTGCTGCTCCGGTGCGATGCCTATCCCGGTGTCAATCACCGCGAAGCGCATGCGCGCGCTGGCCTGATCTTGCTGCACGGTGCTGATGCGCAGTTCCACGCTGCCCTTGTGGGTGAACTTGAGGGCGTTGCCGAGCAGGTTGATGAGCACCTGCAACAGATGCAGCGCATCCCCATGCAGCGCAAAGGCAGTGTCCGGAGTGAAGTGTACCCCCAGTTTCAGGCCTTTCTCATCGGCCTGCGCCTGGAACATCTGCATTGTGTTGTGGACCAGCTCGTGCAGGTCGAAATCTATGTTTTCCGTAACCAGCCTGCCGCTTTCGATGCGGGAAAAATCGAGCACGTTCTCGATGAGCTGTTGCAAAATTTTTGACGAATTTTGCAGGGTGCGGACCAGATCGCGCTGCTCGCCGCTGAGCTGCGTTGCGGTGAGCAGGTCGCCGGCGCCGACCAGCCCGTTCAGTGGTGTGCGCATCTCGTGGCTCATGTGCGCGAGGAACTTTCCCTTGGCTTGGCTGGCTTCTTTGGCAGAGAACAATGCAGCATTCAACTGGTTGCGTAACTTCAAGATGTAAAGCGGAATCAAAGCAAGCGTGAGTATCAGGCCTAGGGATAGATGAGGATGAGTCCGCCAGTAGTCATTGAAGAGCAGCACCATGCTGAACCCCGCCAGACTAGCAAGATAGGAGCCTATCAGCGAGGGAATGCCGTAACGCAGGCAATTTCCGGTGATGACCCAAAGGTAAATACCAAAGAATAATGTGCTGAACTCATGCGTGGTGGACATCACATAGCTAGTCGCGGCAATGTCGGCCAGCATGGCAAACCATTGCCGCCCTCTTGAAGCGTTCATGCTTATAAAGATAACCAGGAGCATCAGCAACGATGCAAGCACGGCGCCAGCCATCACATAGAGGGTGGTTTTAGGAATGAGTCCGGCACTGTCCGAGCTATCTAAATACAAAAGGCAGAGCAACATCAATGTGGTGAATACCACTCTTATCAGGGCCTGTTCATGCTCACCGCTCCGATGGCGCAATTGCAGTAGGTAGTATCTGAGTTGTTTTTTCATTGCGCCACCCAGTAGTCCGAAGCGGATGATAGGTCTTGCAGTTGATGTTGAATCAGGGTGATTTTTCCTATCTGAGCCAGGAAGGCTTCGACGCACTCAGGATCGAAATGCCCCCCCTTGTTGCTTGTCAGATAGTCCAGCGCTTCTTCTTGCGTCCATGCCGGCTTGTAGGGGCGCGCCGAAGTCAGCGCATCATAGACGTCTGCCACGGCGACGATGCGCGATTCGAGCGGGATGCCTTTGCAGGAGAGCCGGTTCGGGTAGCCGCTGCCGTCGAATTTCTCGTGATGGCCGAGCGAGATTTCCGCGGCCAGCGCGATGAATTGGGAAGGGCTGTTGTGCAACATCTGGTAGCCGATCAGCGGATGCGCCTGCATGGTGATGAATTCTGCCGGGGTGAGCTTGCCCGGCTTGAGCAGGATGCGGTCGGGGATGCCGATCTTGCCGATGTCGTGCATGGGGGCGGCGATCTCGATCAGCTCGCAGCGCTCGGCGGACAGACCCAGCTGTTCCGCGATCAGGCGCGAGTATTTGGCCATGCGCAGCACATGGTTGCCGGTGTCGGAATCGCGGTATTCCCCCGCCTTGGCCAGGCGGAACAAGGTTTCCTGCTCACGCTCGCGGATCTGGCGGGTGGCTTCCGCCACCGCCTGTTCCAGCGATTGGGCGCGATCCAGCACGATCTTCTGGTGCAGCCGCATGGAGAGCAGGTTGCGGCAGCGCACCCGGCATTCATAGGGGTCGATCGGTTTCGGGATGAAGTCCGTGGCGCCCGCGTCCAGCACCCGATAACGCACCTCGCGCTCTTCCGCTACAGTGACCATCACAATGGGGACGTCTTCCAGATGCGGCGCATGCCTGATGCGCTTGACCACTTCCAGTCCCGACATACTGTCCATCAGGTAATCCACCAGCACCAGATCGGGCTGGTTCCTGTCCAGCCAGGCGAGGGCGGCGACCGGATCGGAAAAGGTGCTGACCGCGATCTTTTCGTCGATCAGCTTGACGATCCTTTCCAAAATCATGCGGCTGGTGATCTCGTCGTCGATGATCAGTACGGAAGGGATGGCGGTGGGAAGGTGATGTTCCAAGAGTTCGAACGGCATGATGCATGGCTCCTAATGGCTGCTACACGGAAAAGGCTTCTGCATGGGGCGACCGGACATGCCCCGGCGGGAACCTCTGAAATGCCGCAACGGCGGGACTTCCCGGCAACGTGGGCTGGTTGGAGTAGAACTCATCGGGCCGTTTTCATCAAGTATCCGCAAATCACCACAAAGTCTATTTCGGCACGCGGCGGCGATACTTTAGGGAGTCTCTGCGGGTTTGTGCATGGCCTGTATAATGCGCGCCCTTGTCGTATAACAACTGCGCGCTAGCCCATTCATGTCCCAGTCCATTTCCCGCAAGATCGGTTTCGTCTCGCTTGGCTGCCCCAAGGCGGCCTCGGACGCCGAACTCATCCTCACGCGCATGCAGGCCGAGGGTTACGAGTTGACGCCCAGCTATGAAGAGGCCGACCTGGTGGTGGTCAACACCTGCGGCTTCATCGACAGCGCGGTGGCCGAATCGCTCGAGGCCATCGGCGAGGCACTGGCCGAGAACGGCAAAGTCATCGTTACCGGCTGCCTCGGCGCCAAGGGCGACATCGTGCAGCAAACACACCCCAAGGTGCTCGCCGTCACCGGGCCACATGCCACCGAAGAGGTAATGAATGCGGTGCATTTACACTTACCCAAACCGCACGACCCGTTCACAGACCTGGTGCCGCCACAGGGCGTACGCCTCACGCCGCAGCATTTCGCCTACCTGAAAATTTCAGAAGGTTGCAACCACCGTTGCACCTTCTGCATCATCCCCAGCTTGCGCGGTGACCTGGTGAGCCGTCCCATCCATGAGGTGATGAGCGAAGCGGAGAAACTGGTCGAATCAGGCGTGAAGGAATTGCTGGTCATCTCGCAGGACACTTCGGCTTACGGCGTGGACGTGAAATACCGCACCGGCTTCTGGCAGGGGCGTCCGGTGAAGACCCGCATGACCGATCTGGCGCGCGAATTGGGCAGCCTCGGTGCATGGGTGCGCATGCATTACGTCTATCCCTATCCCAGCGTGGACGAGATCCTCCCGCTGATGGCCGAAGGCAAGGTGCTGCCGTATCTCGACATCCCGTTCCAGCACGCCAACGAACGGATTTTGAAATTGATGAAGCGCCCGGCCAGTAGCGAGAACGTGCTCAAACGTATCCGGCAATGGCGCGAGGTCTGCCCCGGCCTCACCCTGCGCAGCACTTTCATCGTCGGCTTCCCCGGCGAGACGGAAGAAGAGTTCGAAGAGCTGCTCGACTTCATCGAAGCAGCCCAGCTCGACCGCGTCGGCGCGTTCAAATATTCGCCGGTGGAAGGCGCGGCAGCCAATACGCTGCCCGAGCACATCGACCCCGAAGAACAGGAAGAACGCCTCGCGCGTCTGATGTACCTGCAGGAAGAGATCAGCGCCGAGAAACTCGCGAAGAAGGTGGGCAAGACCATCACTGTGCTGGTGGACGACGTGGATGAACAGGGCGCCATTGCGCGCAGTGCCGCCGACGCCCCGGAGATCGATGGTCTGGTCTACATCGACGGCGAACAACTGGAAGTCGGCGAGTTCGTCACGGTGAAGATCATCGGCTCTGACGAGCACGACCTGCATGCGGAAGTGGTAAAAGGCAACTAAGGCGGCGCTTTGCTTACACGGGGCGGGCAGCGCGACTGCTTATTCATAGT
>JBBIIN010000024.1:0-26684 GCA_037446515.1 Gallionellaceae bacterium | reverse complement strand
CGCGCTGTATCAAAAGGGCCGTTGCTTAACTCGGGTTGTTTTGGACAGCAGTGAAGAACCATAATGACAATCGTTTCGCAGAAAGAATCAGCGCATGCCGGACTGGTCTTTTGCTTCCAGTTTCTGTGACAGCGTTTGCATGTTGCGGCGCCACTCTTCCAGTTGCTCGTCTTCGAGTTCCATCTGTATCGCCAATGCTTCCACGCGGCTTAGCTTGTCCTGTTGAAGGCGCTTGGGCAGCTTGCCGCTCATCCTGGAGAGCAGGCGTTCCGCCGCTTCTTCATCCAGTTGCAGTGCCTTTGCTTCGTATTCCGGGTTGCTCATCTTGGGCATTTCACCATCCTCCTTAATTCAGCAGCACCAATCCCCATACCGCGACCACGTTGATGAGGCTCACCAGCACGGCGGCGCTGCCGATGTCCTTGGCGCGCTTGGCGAGGTCGTGGCTGTCTAGCGAGATGCGGTCCACCGTGGCCTCGATGGCGGAATTGAGCAGCTCGACGATGATGACCAGCAGCACGCTGCCCACCATCAGCGCCTTGCCGAGCATGCCGACCGGCAGCCACAGCGCCAGTGGCACCAGGATGGCGGCGAGCAGCACCTCCTGGCGGAAGGCGTCTTCATGCTTGTAGGCGGCGCGGAAACCGTCCAGCGAATAGCCGAACGCATTCCACAACCGGCGCAGGCCGGTCTTGCCTTTGTAGGGACTTTCCATCGAATGCTCCTGAAATGTTTTTGTAAAGACGGCAGTTTGCGCAAAGATTATGACAGCAACATTGCATCAACAAAGATGCTTCAAAAAAACGCGCACCGGAGTGCGCGCAATGGAGGAGAACATAAAACCAAGTCAGCGTTATGAACGCTTGCGCATGAAGTGTCGGGCGTAGCGCTCGTTCAGGCGCGACACCGGCAGCAGGATGAACAGGTCGGCGCAGTTGAAATCGGGATCCCAGGCGGGTTCGCCCGCGACGTAAGCGCCCAGGCGCAGGTAGCCCTTGATGAGCGGCGGCACGATCACGTCCAGTTCCTGGTTCAGCGATTCCAGCGGCAGACGGCAGTGCGGGAACACGCGGTATTCGGCAGGCGCGGCATGCAGCTTGTGCACCTTGTTATACACGCTGGCCGCATAGTGTCCGCCGTCCCCCATGCTGATGCTGGCGCAGCCGATCAGGTATTCGTGGCTGTGCCGCCCGATGTAGTCGGCCAAGCCGTTCCACAGCTGGGTGATGGTGGCGCCGTCGCGGTAATCGGGATGCACGCAGGAACGTCCCACTTCCACCGTGCGGTTGCGCAGGTGCGCCAGGCGCGACAGGTCGAACTCGGTCTCGGAATAATATCCGCCTGCTTGTACCGCCTGCTCCGGCGGCAGGATGCGGTAGGTGCCTACTATCCTGCCGTCATGATGGTCGCGCACCAGCAGATGCTCGCAAAACTCATCGAAGCGGTCGATGTCCAGGCCGAGGCTGGTGCTGGGCAGGTTGGCGCCCATCTCTTCAGCGAACACCTGGTAACGGATGCGCTGCGCCTCGGTCACCTCGGTGACGGAACGCGCCATGCCGAAAGTGAGCCTGCCGTGAGTGGGAGATGTTTGTTGCTGGATCAGATCTAGCATGGGGACTCCTGTCGAATGAGTGGCGGCAGGATAGCGGCGGCTTGTTGCGCGCAGATTAAGCGCAGGTTGCAGATAGATGAAATCAGTCCTGCGCAGCCTGCGTGGTCAGCGCGGGATGCAGCAGCACACAATAGAGTGACTGGAAATGCAGCGCATGGCGTCCGGCACGGCGGTGCGCGCGGGCGCTGTGGCATGCAGGCATTCCAGCGCCGTACCGATGTGCTGCTGCGCCGCCTGGGCCAGGCAGCGTCTGTCCATGCCGCGCGCTTGCAACGGCGGCGTGGCGGCCACATGCACGTGCAGCGCCGGGGTGTGCAGGATGCGCCACAGCGATGCGCCGAAGGACTGGTCTCCGATGTAGGCCGCGGCCATGCTGTGCGCGCCGTGCTCGTCCTGGTAGCGCAACGCCAGCGGATACACGGTGGCATTGGCATCGATGGCAGGTTGCAACAGCGACGCGTGGAACGGCGCCAGCGCGCTGCCGTCGGTGGTGGTGCCTTCCGGGAATACCGCCAGCGATTCGCCACCGCGCAGTAACTCGCTCATGCAAGCATTCACGCGTGCCGCAGAACGCGCTTTGCCGCGTTCGATGAACAGGGTCTGCGCCCTGGTGCACAGCCAGCCGATGGCCAGCCAGCGCCGCACCTCGGACTTGGCGACGAAGCGCATCGGGACGATGGCGTTCAGCACGAACACGTCCAGCCATGACACATGGTTGCTGACGATGAGGCCGCCGTGCTCCGGCTGGTCGCTCGCCGCCAGCTCGATGCGTATGTTCAAAATTTTTAGCAGCACGGCTGACCAGCGTTGCAGGATGCGGCGGCGCGCGGCGGCTGAGAACCAGGGATAGGCCACTGCCAGCGCCAGTCCGCAGCCCAGGTGCAGGGCGAGGCGGGCGGCGCGGAACAGGGCGACAAGCTGGCTCAGGATCATGTTCAGTCCAGCGAGAAGGCGTGCAGGGTGCAGCAGAAGTCCAGCGTGCCGCCGAAGCTGCGGGTGAGCAGCAAGGCGAGCAGGTTGTCGTGGTGTGTTGCGAAATTATGTGTGAACGGGCGCATGGCTGTCTCAGTTTGCCTGCTTGGGGCAAGGCTGGCGTTGTTCGACGAACAGACTGTTGCCCGGCATCTTCTTGGCCATCTTCTTCGCCTCGCCCATGGCTGCGCTCACTTCGTGGTGGGAGGCGAATTCGCCGGGATGCACCGGCAGCGCGCCGATGGACAGGCTGGTCAACGGATGAAAGGTCAGCTTGCCGTCACGCGCTTCGCACTCATAGCCGCCGGTCTGCTGGTGGCCCTCTTCGAACAGCAGGGAGGCGGCCTGCTCGAACGAGCGCAAGGCTTGCTCGCACCGCGCGCGCCAATCGGGGCTGCGCAGCAGCAGCACGAAGTCGTCGCCGCCGATATGCCCGATGAAATCCTGTTTGGGGTCGCACGCCCAGGTGAGGATGCGGCCCGTGAGCTGGATCATTTCGTCGCCCTTGTGGTAGCCGTAGGTGTCATTGAAGGGCTTGAAATGGTCGAGGTCGCAATAGCAGGCGACGAAGGGCGCGTTCTGCAGCAGTAGGCGTTCGATACGCTCGCTGATTGGCGCGTTCCCGGGCAGCAGGGTGAGCGGGTTGGCATGGCGCGCCGCTTCCAGTTGCATCTGGGTCAGCTCGCGCAGCAGGCTCTGGCCGGAGGCGATGCCCATGTAGCGGCCTTGATCGGTGATGATGAAGCCGTCGGCGAAATGGCGGTCATCCGCTTCCGCCAGGAAATGGCTGAGTTCATGGATGGGCATGCTTTTCTCGACCAGCAGAGGCAAGCCCTGGATCAGTTCGCTGCAGGGCTTCCTGCCGTGCAGTTCGCGCTGGAACGGCTTGGCGAACACGTCAATGAAACTGTAGCGATTGATGAGGCCGAGCGGTGCTCCATTCTTGACCACCGGTATGGCGCGCAGGGCGGGGTTGGCGGTGAAGCGCTCGAACAGGTGGTCGTTGGCGGTGTCCGGGTGTACGGGTTCGATATGGGTGAGCAACTTGAACGCGGTCGCTTCATGCCGCGGGTTTCTCTCCGACTTGGCATGGGAAGAGAGGTTGGCGGCATTGACGATGCGATTCACTTCGGCGGGAGGTGTCAGCGGCGGCGTGGGGCCGGGGCGCGCAATGAAATAGCCCTGGCTCAGTGCGATGTCGATCTCCTTGACGGCGCGTAGCTCCGCTTCGGTCTCCACGCCTTCGGCGATGACCTGTGTGCCGCAGCTCTGGGCGATCTGCTGGATGGATTTCAGGAATTGCTGCTTGACTGGATCACGATCCACGCCCTGCACGAAATGCATGTCGATCTTGACGAACTCGGGGCGCAGCTCGGACCACAGGCGCAGGCTGGAGAAGCCTTCGCCCAGGTCGTCGATGGCGATCTTGAAGCCCATGCCGCGATAATGCAGCAGCGCTTCGCGCATGCCGTGGAAATCGAAGGTGGGCTGGTTTTCGGTGATTTCGATGACCACGCGCTGCGGGTCGATGTTGTTCTCGTGGATGAAAGCCAGGGTCTGGCCATTCTTGAAGCTGGGGTGGGTCAGGGCATCCGGACTGACGTTGAGGAACAGGTGGCCGGGCAATCCCTGGCTGGCAAAGGCTTGCAGCACGGTCTGCCGCGCCAGCATCTCCAATTCCAGGGAAAGGCCCTGTTGCCCGGCGGCAGCGAACAGGTTGGCCGGTGAATGCAGGGCGCTGTCGGCCGGGCCGCGGATCAGGCCCTCAAAACCGAGGAATTCGCCGCTTTTCAGATCGAGGATGGGCTGGAGCAGGGTGTTCAGGGCGCGCTGTTCGATGATGTGCTGAAGCTCGGAGCTGGTGTGATCGCTTTCCTTGAAGCGCTGAGCCAGCAGCTGTGCATGCGGCGCGCGCGAAATGGTGCGGGTGGCTTGTGCAGGTAGAATGGCGTGCATGATTTCTTCCTGTGGCGAGTTACGGGGATGGCACGATAGCGCCGTCTTGTTACGGGGATATGACGGAGGGTTGATGCGGGCGTCAGAGGAAAACGATGCGGCAAGGCTGGGCGAGCGTCACCGTTCTTCGGGTCTGGGCACTCATTTTGGCCGGGCAGATTCGCCGTTCGCAGATTACGTGCGATGCACGCAAACCATGCTGCGGCAGATTCATGCGGGCAAGGCCGATGCGGAAAAGTTCGTCGCGGGCAACTCGCCGTTTGAATTGCATCCTGGCAGCGGTTTCCAAGGCGCGCGCGAAAAAACGTACAGACGCGGTGTGCTGCTGACGCATGGTTTGTCCGATTCGCCTTACCACATGCGCCATCTGGCGGCGTTTTTCCAGCGCAACGGTTTTCGGGTGATGGCGCTGCTGTTGCCGGGGCATGGCACGCAGCCCGGCGACCTGCTGCATGTGCGCTGGCAGGAGTGGGCGCGGGCGGTGGCTTACGGCGCGGACTGTCTGGCGGCGGAAGCGGATGATCTCTACCTGGCAGGTTTTTCGGCGGGAGCGGCGCTGAGCGTGTTTCACGCCTCGCGTGACGAGCGGGTGCGCGGCCTGTTCCTGTTCTCGCCCGCACTGGAGATCACCTCACAGGCGCGCTGGGCGAACCTGCACAAGCTGTATAGCTGGCTGGTGCCGCAGGCCGCGTGGGTCAATGTGTTGCCGGATTGCGATCCCTACAAATACGAATCCTTCTGCAAGAACGCCGCCGCGCAGATGTATGCGCTGACGCAAGCCTTGCCGCAAGGTGAGGTGAAGATACCGGTTTTTGCTGTCGCCAGCGCGGATGATGCGACTGTGCATGCCGGTGCAACGCTGTGCTTCATGCGGCGGGCGACGCATCCGGCGAACAGGCTGGTGTGGTATGCACGGCAAGAGCTGAGAGAGTCCAAGGTGGAATGGCTGGATAGCCGCTTGCCGCAACGGCGCATCTTGTCCTCTGCGCACACGGCCATCGTCATGCCGCCCTACGATGTGCACTATGGCGAGGGCGGCGACTATGCCAACTGCCTGCATTATTGCGGCGACGAGTCACGCTATGCTGCCTGCCTGGCGGGCGCGGGAGAGATATGGGAAGGCGAGGTGAACGAAATCAACCTGCAACATGGGCTGTTGCGCCGCCTCACCTGGAACCCGCATTACCACGAGATGGAGGCATCGATGCAACGCTTTATCGAGGATTTGTCATGACATTGATCTACGCCCATCGCGGCGCCAGGCGCGAGGCCGCCGAGAATACTCGCACAGCGTTCGCCATGGCGCTGGCCTATGCCATCGACGGCATGGAGACCGACATCCAGCTCACGCGCGACGGCGCGTGCGTACTGTGGCACGACGACGACTTGAAGAAACTTGGCCTGCCCGATAAACGTATCGACGACTTTACTTTGGTGGAATTGCAGGCGATGGATTTTGCCGCGCATTTTGCCGGGGCACGGCGTGAAGGCATCATGAGCTTGCAGGCATTCATCGCCACCTATCGCAGCCGCTGCAATTTGCTGCTGGAGATCAAACGCTATCCCGGCGAGGACGAAGTTCGGCAGCAGGACAAGGTACGGCAGACGCTGGTGCTGGCCGGCGCGGCGGCGGGCGATGCCGTGCTGGTCTCCTCATTCGATCTCGAGAGTTTGGTGTATGCGCACCGCATCGCGCAGTATTTCCCGCTGGTGCTCAACCTGGAGCCGGAACACCAGACCGACTACGCACAAAGCGCTTTGCTCGAACAACCCTGGCTGCACGGTTTGTGCGTGCATATCGCCACGCTGGACGAAGCGATGGTCGGCGTGGTGCGCGAGCGCGGCAAACGCATCGCGGTGTACACATGCAATAGCGACGAGCAGATAGACCGTGCTCTGCGGCTGGGCGTGGATGTACTCATCAGCGATGTGCCGCAGATGGCTTTGCAGAGGAGGGATGCATGAAACGGGACTTTGCGGCGTTGCACGGCGAATTCGACCTGCTGGTCTGTGGCGGTGGCATCTATGGCGCATGGACGGCCTATGATGCGGCGTTGCGCGGCTTGAAGGTGGCGCTGGTGGAGCAGGGGGACTGGGCGGGGGCGACCTCTTCCACGTCGAGTAAGCTGATCCACGGCGGCTTGCGTTACCTAGAGACCTTCGATTTCAAATTGGTGCGCAAGGCGTTGCGTGAACGGCAGCGGCTGTTGCATATTGCTCCGCACCGTGTGTGGCCCTTGCGCTTCGGGGTGCCGGTGTATGCCGACAGCCGCAACGGCATGTTGAAACTGAAGGCGGGGCTGACCTTGTACGACATGCTGGCCGGTTTCCCGGAAGCGGACTTGCGGCACCGGCATTTCCGGCAGGCAGATTTTGCTGCGCGCTTTCCCTTCCTGAATGTCAGCAGGCTGCGCGGCGGTTTCACCTATGGCGATGCGCAGACCGACGATGCGCGGCTGGTGCTGGAACTGGTGGCCGGCGCGATGGCGCATGGCGCGATCTGCGTGAACTATGCGCGGTTGACGGAATGGCAGGAAGATTGCGGCAAGATGTGCGCCGCCATCGTGCAAGACGTTGTGAGCGGCGATGAGGTGCGCCTGCATGCGCGGCAATACGTGAGTGCTGCCGGGCAATGGGAGGCGGCTAGTGTCGAGGGACGTGGTTGGTGCCGCCTGAGCAAGGGGGTGCATCTGGTGCTGCCGGCGCTGGCAACCAGCGAGGCGATCCTGCTTACGGCACCGGAGGATGGGCGCGTGTTCTTCGTCATCCCGTGGTACGGGCGCACCCTGCTCGGTACCACCGACACCGACTACCGGGGAGACATCGAACGGGTGGCGGTGGAGGAAGCGGATGTGGAATACCTGTTGCGCGCCGCCAATCATTATTTGCAGACGGCATGGACGAAGGCGGACGTGATCGGCAGTTATGCCGGGCTGCGCGTGATGAAACAGAGCGATGCCGCCCATCCTTCCGATGTCAGCCGCGATTGGGAATTGAAGGATGCCACGAACCGGCTGCATCATTCCATAGGTGGCAAGCTCACCTCGGCGCGCGAGGATGCGGCGCAGATCGTCGATGTGGTGTGCGCGCATCTCGGGCTGTCTGCGGCCAGTGTGACGGCGCAGCGTGTGCTGCCCTGGCGACCGCCGCAGGAATATGCCGCCTGGGTGAATGGGCAGATCGGGCGGGCGCAGCAGCTTGGCATCGATGCCGAATGTGGGCTGTGGCTGGCGCGGCGTCACGGGGTATATTGTGGCGAGGTGCTGCGGCTGGCAGCGGAGCTGCCGCAGTTGGCCAGGCGCATCGTGCCGGACCTGCCCCTGATCGAGGCCGACCTATTGTTCTGTGCGCAACAGGAAATGGTGGTGCACCTGTCCGACCTGCTGCGCCGGCGCATGCCCTTGTTGATACTGGCGCGTTTGGATGATGACCGCTTGCGACAGCTCGCCGAAATAGCCGGGGCGGCGCTGGGATGGGATACGGTTCGGGCGGCGCAGGAAGCGGCGGCATGTCGCGCAGCCTGATCCAGGCTCTCCCGCCAGCCAAAGGAAAAACAATGGGTTTGACAGGGCTGGATTGCTCGCATAGAATGCGCGCCCTTCGCAGTCTGTTAACTATTTAGGAAATGCCATGAAAACATTTTCCGCCAAGGCACAGGAAGTCCAGCACGACTGGATTCTGGTGGATGCTTCCGACAAGGTGCTGGGCCGCTTGGCCAGCCAGATCGCAGCCCGTCTGCGCGGCAAGCACAAGGCCATCTATACGCCGCACGTGGATACCGGCGATTTCGTCGTCGTGGTCAATGCCGACAAGGTGCGCGTGACCGGCAACAAGGCACAGGACAAGATGTACTACCGCCATTCGACCTATCCGGGCGGTATCTACGAGACCAATTTCACCAAGCTGCTGAACCGTCATCCGCAGCGTGTGCTGCAAAAGGCCGTGCGCGGCATGCTGCCCAAGGGGCCGCTGGGCTCCGCGATGCTGCGCAAGCTCAAGGTGTACGGCGGTGCGACCCATCCGCACAGCGCGCAGCAACCGAAAACCGTTGAACTGTTGAGGGTTTAATCATGAGCATGAATTACAACTACGGCACCGGCCGTCGCAAGAGCGCAGTAGCGCGCGTGTTCATCAAGCCCGGCAAGGGCAACATCACCGTAAACGACAAGGCGCTGGACGTATTCTTCTCGCGCGAGACTGGCCGCATGGTGGTGCGTCAGCCACTGGAAGTGGTGGAGATGGCGGGCAAGTTCGACATCATGGTCAACGTGACCGGTGGCGGCGAGTCCGGGCAGGCCGGCGCGGTGCGTCATGGCATCACTCGTGCGCTGATCGATTATGACGCCAGTCTCAAGTCTGCCCTGAGCAAGGCCGGGCTGGTCACGCGCGACGCGCGCGAAGTCGAGCGCAAGAAGGTCGGTCTGCGCAAGGCACGCCGCAGGAAGCAGTTCTCCAAGCGTTAAGCGCTGGTTGCAATGCCGGAAGGGCCGCCCACAAGGCGGCCTTTTCATTTATGATTCATCCCGCCCGTGGGCGCGTGGAAGGAGACGTCGTGGTCAAGGTTGGCATCGTAGGCGGCACAGGTTACACCGGGGTCGAGCTGTTGCGGCTGCTGGCGGGTCATCCGCAGGTGCAGTTGCAGGCGATCACTTCGCGCGCCGATGCCGGCACGCCGGTCAGCCAGATGTTCTCCAGCCTGCGCGGCCATGTCGATCTGCCCTTCACGCATCCCGATGAGGCAAGGCTCGATCAGTGCGACGTGGTGTTCTTCGCCACGCCCAACGGCATCGCCATGCAACAGACGCGCGCCTTGTTGGAGGGGGGCGTCAAGGTCATCGATCTGGCCGCCGATTTTCGCATCCAGGACATCGCCGTATGGGAGAAATGGTATGGCATGACGCATGCGTGTCCTGACTTGGTGGCAGAAGCGGTGTATGGATTGCCAGAAGTGAATCGCGACAAGATCAAGCAGGCGCGGCTGGTGGCCAATCCCGGGTGCTATCCGACGGCAGTGCAACTTGGCTTCATCCCCTTGCTGGAAGCCGGGGTGGTCGAGGCCGGGATGCTGATTGCCGATTGCAAGTCGGGGGTTTCCGGCGCCGGTCGCAAGGTCGAAGTGCATACCCTGTTTTCCGAAGCGACCGACAATTTCAAGGCTTATGGTGTGGCCGGGCACAGGCATTTGCCGGAGATTCGGCAGGGTTTGGCGAATGTGCTGGGCAAGCCTGTGGGGCTGACTTTCGTGCCGCACTTGACGCCAATGATCCGTGGCATCCATGCCACGCTGTATGGCCGCATCAGCAAAGATGTGGATTTGCAGTCCTTGTTCGAACAGCGCTATGCACATGAAGCGTTCGTCGATGTGTTGCCGTCCGGCAGCATGCCAGAAACGCGCTCGGTGCGCGGCGCCAATATCTGTCGCATCGCTGTACACCGGCCACAGGATGGAGAGACGGTGGTGGTGCTGTCGGTGATTGACAACCTGGTGAAAGGCGCGGCGGGACAGGCTGTGCAGAACATGAATATTATGTGCGGATTGCCGGAGGATGCCGGGATAGGCTTGGTGCCTTTGTTGCCTTAAGACGACGATGTTACGCAACCTGAAACGCAGATTTAGCATCTCCGCGCCGCGCTTGGCGGTGCGTCCGCATGTGCCATGGTATGTGCGCTGGGCGATTGTTCTTCCCTTCTTGTTTATTTCGGGTTTTCTGGTGTGGTGGGCCTACGATGCGGGGATGGAGTTGGCCGGTTTCCACCGTGGTAAGGCGGAACAGGAGATAGCCGGGTTGCGCGATCGTGTCGTTGCGTTGGAGGCGGAGAATGCCGCACAGGCCAACCAGCTGGCGGTGGATGAACGCCAGGCCCAGATGCAGAAGGCGGCAGCTGATGAAGCACAAGAACAGTACAACGCCTTGCACGATGAAAATGCGAGACTCAAGGAGGATTTATCGTTCTTTCAGAACTTGCCTCTCACCGAAGGCCGGGACGTCGAGCTATCCATCCATAGTCTGAAAGTTGAGGCGGGCAGTTTGCCTGGCGAATACCATTGCCGCATGCTGCTGGTGCAGGGGGTGCAGCGCAGGGGCAGGGAATTTGAAGGAAGCCTGCAAATACTGGTGAACGGCGAGGAGGGGGGGCAGAAAGTGGTGTTACAATTCCCCCAACAAGGTGCGGTCGATGTTGCAGCGCATCGCCTGAGTTTCAAATATTATCAGCGCATTGACCGGGTGTTCCGTTTGCCGACAGAAATGCATCCCGACAGTGTGGAAATCAGGATATTCGAGAAAGGCATGCAGGAGCCCAAGGCTAAACAGGTGCTCTTGCTTTCATAACGGAGATGTCGCGATGTTCAGCAAACATAGCAAACCGCAAAATCGTATCGATTCCTTGATTGGCCATGGCACCAGAGTGAAGGGGGATGTATTTTTCACGGGTGGATTGCGTGTCGATGGCGAGATCAGCGGCAATGTGCTGGCCGACCCGGAGAAACCGAGCACGCTGGTCTTGAGCGAACATGCCAAGGTTTCCGGTGAGGTCAGCGTGACCCATCTGGTGGTGAATGGTACCGTGACAGGGCCGGTGCGGGCGGCAGAATATCTGGAACTCCAGAGCAAGGCCAAAGTCACAGGCGACGTGAAATACAAGACTTTGGAGATACAGTTGGGCGCCATCGTGGAGGGGAGGCTGGTGCACATCAGCGAAGCCGCCGACAAGGTGGTGCCGCTCAAGGTGGCTGGCACAGAATCATAACCAAATATAGGAGAGCAAGATGAATGCAGTGACCGATATGCAAGACCCCCTGCTGTTCACCGACAGCGCGGCGAACAAGGTGAAGCAACTGATCGAGGAAGAGGGCAACGCCGAACTCAAGCTGCGCGTGTTCGTTACGGGCGGCGGCTGCTCCGGCTTCCAGTACGGTTTCACCTTCGACGAGATGGTCAACGAAGACGACACCGTGATGAACAAGAACGGTGTGCAGTTGCTGATCGATCCGATGAGCTTCCAATATCTGGTCGGCGCAGAGATCGACTACACCGAAGGTTTGGAGGGTTCCCAGTTCGTCATCAAGAACCCGAACGCCACCACCACCTGCGGTTGCGGTTCTTCTTTTTCGGTATAAGCTGGCGAAGGCAGGAATGGAAGACGGGGCGCGCGAGCGCACCGTCTTGTTTTTTCAACGAACTGTCAGGCGGGGTAGATACAGCCGAGTACGCAAGGATGCGTGGCCCCAGTCACGGCGGGCAGATTGCCTGGGCGCAAATGCATGGTCTGTTGCGCCAGCCAGGCAAAGGCGATGGCCTCCATCCAGTCAGCGGGGACGCCCAGCGCTTCGGTCTTGTCGATATGGCAATGCGGCAAGGCTTGTTGCAGGTGCGCGGCCAAGGCGCTGTTATGCGCGCCCCCGCCGCACAGGTAGATTTCACTGGCACCCTGGCAATACCGTTGCACAGCACTGGCGATACTGCTGCCGGTCAGTGCCAGCAGTGTGGCTTGGACATCGGCAGGATGTTCATCTCCGCGCAAATGTCTTTCCAGCCAAGCAAGGTTGAACAGGTCGCGCCCGGTGCTTTTGGGTGGGGCGGCAGAAAAATAAGGCTCGCCCAACAGCTCTTGCAGCAGGACGTCAATCACCTGCCCGCTGGCAGCCCAAGCGCCAGCCTTGTCGTAGGCCTTGCCTTGATGTTTACCTATCCAGGCATCCAGCAGCAGATTGCCCGGCCCGCTATCGAAGCCAATCGTGGCTTTATCTGGCGCGAGGTAGGTCAAGTTGGCGATGCCGCCGATGTTGAGGATGACGCGATGTCTATGCGGATGGTCCAGCACGCGGTCGTGGAAGGCAGGCACCAGCGGCGCGCCTTGTCCGCCTGCAGCGATGTCGCGCGAACGGAAATCGCTGACCACATGGATGCCGGTCAGTTCAGCCAGCAGTGCGGCGTTGTTGAGCTGCACGGTGTAGCCAAGTTCGGGGCGGTGGCGCACGGTCTGGCCGTGGCAGCCGATGGCCTGCACCTGTGCGGCGTAAACCCCGCTCTGTTTCAGCAAGACAAGGACGGCGGCGGCATATTCACGCGCCAGCCGGTTGGAAAGAATCTGCGCGCGGTGCAATTCGTCATGGCCCACGTCATGCAGCGCCAGCAGACCATCTTTCAGGGCTTGCGGGTAGGGTTGGAAATGGCTGGAGAGTAGGTGCGGGGAAGCTTGCGAGAAATCAGCCAAGACCACATCGACGCCGTCCAGGCTGGTGCCGGACATGATGCCGATGTAGAGGGCGGGGTAATGTCCCACTAGTCCAGTTTGGCGACGCGGACATTGCGCAGTAAGGACAGGCGGGTATGCAGGTCGCGGGTGGATTCCATGAACACGGCCTTTTGCGCCTCGCTGATCGGTTTGCCATCCGGCAGGGCCACTTTCAACGGGTCGCGCTGCACGCCATCCAGTTTGAACTCATAGTGCAGATGAGGCCCGGTGGCCAAGCCGGTCATTCCGACATAACCGATCACCTCGCCCTGGCTGACGCGCTGTCCCTTGTGGATGGTGCCAGCGAAGCGCGACAGGTGGCCGTACACCGTCTGATAGCGACCTTGATGTGCGACCATTACCACGTTGCCGTAGCCGCCTTGGCGGCCCATAAAAGCAACCGTGCCATCGCAGGTTGCCTTCACCTTGGTGCCGATGGGCGCGGCGTAATCCACGCCTTTGTGGGCGCGCCATTTGTTCAGCACCGGGTGGAAGCGCGAACTGCTGAATCCAGAGCTTACTCGCGAGAATTCGATGGGGGAGCGCAGGAATGCCTTACGCATGCTCTTGCCATCGGGCGAGTAATAATCGCCGCTGAAATTAGTGGCTTGGAAATACACGGCGCGGTAGGCGCGTCCCTGATTGACGAATTCCGCGGCCAGGATGCGCCCGGTGCGCGACGGTTCACCATTGATGTAAGTCATCTCGTAGATCACGCTGAACTTGTCGCCCTTGCGCAAATCGCGGTGGAAGTCGATGTCGCCACCGAAGATATCCGCCAACTGGTTGGCGGCCGGATCGGGCAAGCCGGCTTCGTCGGTCGCAGCATACAGGGAGCTCTTGATCTCGCCAGTCCGCACGAAGGTCCTTTGTTCCACCAGGGCCTGCTGCGTGGCGCTGTGGAAGCCCCCCTCGGTTCTGGAGATGACCACTTGGTTGCCTTCATTGTCCAGATAACGCAGTGCCAGCAGGCTGCCATCGATGGCCGTCTCGGCCTGCACTTCCTTGCCCGCGCCAAGCTGGCGCAACGAGGCGGCAGCCCTGTTCTCGCGCAGATAAGCGCTGGCGGCAGTATCTTCCACGTTCAAGCGGCGCAACAGTTCGGCCACCGTGTCGCCGCGCTGCACACGCTCGTTGCGCCAGAAGGATGCGGCGCTTGCCCCTGCCTGCGCGGTGGCGGGAAGCGCGATGTCCTCGATGATGGTGCGCTGGGTGCCCGAAAGGACATCAGTCTGCGGCATGAGGCCGAAAGCGGTGACCACGCCCAGCAAAGGGACCATGGACAGGATGACGAACCAGCGCACCTTCATCTTGTGCGCATGTAGTAAAGAGTTTTGCGGTAACATTCGCGCCTCCCCGGGCGGCTACAAAGTTTCGTGAATTGCGCCAGTCCCGTATCTATCGGCAGGGGTTGCGTTTCACTTGAAGCGGAAGCGAACTTTAGCAGAAAGGGGTATCCCCTCAAACCCCGTTCAGCGACCCGGAGCCGTCCGATGAACGGTCGGATATAAAAAGATTATATGAATCAACAGGAAATCCTCAATCAAATCAAACGCGGCAGCGACGAGCTGCTGATCGAAGCGGAGTTGATCAAGAAGTTGGAACAAGGCCGTCCGCTGCGCATCAAGGCCGGCTTTGACCCCACCGCGCCCGACCTGCATCTCGGTCACACCGTGTTGCTGAACAAGATGCGCCAGTTGCAGGACCTCGGTCATCACGCCTTGTTCCTGATCGGCGACTTCACCGGCATGATAGGTGACCCCACCGGCAAGAACGCCACCCGTCCGCCGTTAAGTCGTGAGCAGGTGCTCGCCAATGCGCAGAGTTACAAAGACCAGGTATTCAAGGTGCTTGACCCAGCCAAGACCGAAGTCGTGTTCAATTCCACCTGGATGGACAAGTTCAGCGCCGTCGATTTGATCCGCCTGGCGGCCACCCACACCGTGGCGCAGATGCTGGAGCGTGACGATTTCTCCAAGCGTTACAAGGGCAATCAGCCTATCGCCATCCACGAATTCATTTATCCATTGGTGCAAGGTTACGATTCGGTGGCGCTCAAGGCCGACATCGAGTTGGGCGGCACCGACCAGAAATTCAACCTGCTCATGGGGCGCGAACTGCAACGTCACCACGGCCAGCCGCAACAGGTGGTGCTCACCATGCCTTTGCTGGAAGGACTGGATGGCGTAAACAAGATGTCCAAATCGTTGGGCAACTATGTCGGCATCACCGATACCCCCACCGACATGTTTGGCAAACTGATGTCCGTCTCCGACGATCTGATGTGGCGCTACTACGACCTGCTTTCTTTCCGCAGCCTGGTGCAGATCGCCAATTTCAAGGAGGAAGTGGCGAACGGTCGCAACCCGCGCGACATCAAGGTGCTGCTGGCACAGGAGATTGTTGCCCGCTTCCACTCGCAGAAAGCAGCTGAAGACGCATTGGCCGAATTCGAGGCACGTTTCCAGAAAGGCGTGCTGCCCGACGACATGCCCGAACTCATTGTGCAATCCAGCAACGGCGGCATCAGCATCGCCCACCTGCTCAAGCAGGCCAATCTCGTCGCCAGCACCTCCGAAGCCCTGCGCATGATCGAGCAGGGCGGGGTCAAGCTGGACGGGGAAAAGGTCAGCGACAAAGCCCTGCAACTCACGGCAGGCACGGTGGTCGTGGCGCAGGTCGGCAAGCGCAAGTTCGGGCGTGTCTGTGTCAACTAACCCCCTTGTAGGCATTCCTCAAATAACTCCTTCGAGCTATTAATCTCTCCCCTTATGGGGGATAGACACTACCCTGCGTGTAATTTGTAATGCACCTACAAGGTGTAGTGATTCTATCGGCCACTTGGTCGTAAAAAAACGAGAGCGCACACTTCGTTCAAGGGGGGTCAAGTTGAGCAAGCCCATTCATTCGTATGTTTTCGTTATCGCCATTGCCCTCTTGCTTGGCTTCGCTCCCGCAGCCTATTCAGCAAGTGTGGACAACCTAGTGAGAGCATGCGCCAACTGCCACGGTAATGCGGGCGCCAGCACCGAGTCAGATGTCCCCATCATTGGCGGTTACTCGGTCGAATTCATCGTCAACAATCTTAAGGCTTACCACGGGCATGAGCGTGCATGTCCCGACACCAAATATCGCAGCGGACCCAACAAGGGCAAGACGACCACCATGTGCGAGGTGTCCAAGAGCCTAAACGATAGCGACATTCGCCAGATCGCTGTCTATTTCTCAAAGAAGAAGTTCGTGCGCGCAAAGCAGCAATTTGATCCGGGTCTGGCGGCGAAGGGCAAGGAGGTCCATGAGGTTTATTGCGAGAAATGCCATTCCGACGGTGGCGCGCAGGCCAAGGACGACGCCGGTATGATGGCCGGACAATGGATGCCTTATTTGCGCCAAGCCTTCGATGAGTTTATGACCGGCAAGCGCCCGACACCCAAGAAGATGAAGCGCAAGCTCGACGAAATCACCCCGGAAGACGTGGAGGCTTTGGTTCATTACTACGGCAGTCAGCATGAATGACTGATGATCCCGGGTAGGCTAGGATCGTTCGTGATGCAAAACGAAACCGGAAAGAAAAGCCTGCTTGAGCGAATCTGGCGCAATCCACTCGTTCGCGCGGGATTGTGGCTAGGCGTGGTGCTAACTGGGTTTGTGGTTGTGGTGGGTGGATTCACCACGGCGGTGGAGGCGACCAACAGCGTGGGGTTCTGCACGTCGTGCCACAGCATGAGCTACAACTACGAGGAGTACAAGGATTCGCCACATTACTCCAACCGTTCTGGGGTGCGCGCAGGCTGTTCCGACTGCCACGTGCCCAAAAAGAACTGGTTCTCCGAGATGCAGCGCAAGCTCATCGCTGCCAAGGATGTCTGGGGCGAGGCGGTCGGAACCATAGATACGCGCGAGAAATTCGATGTCAAACGCGCGGAGATGGCCAAGCGCGAGTGGGCGCGCATGAAGGAATCCGATTCTATTGGCTGCCGCAACTGCCACAGCCTCGAGGCGATGAGCTTGGAAGAGCAGGACAAGCTGGCGCAGAGCAAGCACGCGGAAGCCAGGGAAGAGGGCAAGACCTGCATCGATTGTCACAAGGGGGTCGCCCACCGACTGCCCCGGATGCACTGAGAAATCATACTTCACGGGTTGTCCGCACCGGAAACCTTGGAGGGAATGGTAGCAGCAGATCGCGAATAGTCATCGCGCAAAAACAAACCAGGCTCAGGCCGAACATGATCAATCCTCTGCCATGTCTGGGATATTTAATCAATGACACAGGGAGGTTTTCGTGAAAAACAGCAAAGTTTGGAGGGTCGCGGGGACGCTGTTATGCGCCTTCGTGATCGGCACGGCTTCCGCCGCGTCGTCGGCTACCAAGCCGAAGAACGACTACAACATCACCATCAACTATGAACTCGGCATGCATTGCACCGGCTTTGATTTCAGCTATTGCTGCGTGCTGCCGCCCTACAATTCGGTGCAGAGCCAGGTCGTAAAAACAGCGACCGGACCGAACAAATTCCCAGAGCTACTGGAGGCAGACGACAAAGATCCCACTGTGCTGGTCGACGGCAAGAAACGTTTCCGCCTAGCCTACGGACACGTGGATAACACCTATTCCGAAGGCAGCAAGTTGAAGTACTGGGACGTACCGTACGATGTCAACGGTGACGGCACGTACGGCGCGCACGAGAATGTCGCTAACGCCTATTTCACCCATCTTTATGTGTACAAGGACCTGAAAGGAACTAACCCCAAGGGTACCAGCGCAGACAAGGAAAAGCTGTTCGTCGGCATCCAGGTGCCGGTTCCGCGCGACAATGGCCCGGCTGGCGCTGCCGCCCCCAGCCCGATGAGGAGCGGTCACCTGCACTACAGCGGCGACAAGGGCACCATCGTCTACACCAAGTCCCCGGTGCTGGACAACGTCCCCATCATGTTGACCAACCCGGGCATCTGGGACGCGCTCGGCTTGCCGCTGACGCCGTTCAATGATCGTACTGTTCAGGATCCGCTGACCCTGACAGAAGCTGATATCCAGCCATTTCAGGAAGGCTGGGTGAGTCTGGTCGATGAGAAGTCCGGCGCGCCGGTGATCGATTCCCACTCCGGCAAGCCGGTTCGCTTCGTCGGCACCAACCCAATCGATATTCCGAACTGCGCGAATTGTCACAGCAACAAGACCGCCAACGGCGACAAGTTCACGCTGTACAAACAGGAGCGCGAGTTTTGGAAGGGACTGGGCGCGAGCGACTGGATTGCCAACTTGAAAGCGACCTCGGTCTCTATCCTCGAGATGCATGACGACCGTGCCGGCACGACGTTCATGAAGAACTACAATCCCAACAGCCGCTCGCTGGATAACCGTCTGGGACGCGATCCTGTCCTGTGCCAGAAGTGCCACGCGGACAACGTGATTGGTGTGTTGAGTTCGAAGACATTCAAGGATCCAAAGACCGGTGCCGATGTGCTGATCTCGCCGCTGACCCAGGCGATGCATACCGTGCATCAGACCAAGGCTCCGTTGCCCGATTCGCACGGTCGTACTGCCTCCTGCCAGGCCTGCCACCCGGCGCACCGCCAAGATGGCAAGATGGAGAACTACCCGATTACCGCGGACGGCAAGAACGCCTATGCCAAGGGTGACAACCGCGATGCTTCCGGCGGCTGTTATGTCGGACGCGACGTGCATTCCAACCCGAACAAGGATCGTGACGGTGTCGAGACTACCGAGCATCTGAATTCGATCGGTCGGTGGCTGCAGGCAAACGTTTCCAAAATCGGCACCAAGGAGGGGGGCAAGGGGCTGTGGTGCACCAACTGCCATAACCAGTTGACGCGTGAACTGTACCAGCGAGACAACCTGAGCAACGCCTTTAAGCAGACCGGTTCCACGATCCGCAACAAGCCGCTGGAAGAGATTGCCATGTCAGTCGGCGTGTCCATGGACGAACTGAAGAACAAGTACCTGGATCCCAAGGTGGTGCTCAATGACAAGGGTGAAGACACGCCCGAGGCATCAGGCATCCTGAAGACCTGGGCGGCAAAACGTTTGGTTCCGGACATCGCGGTCATTGCATTGCAGGGTAACGGCCCGATGGTCAGCAAGGATGAAGATGGCGATGTCAACGTGTCCATCCTGTCGGCCAATCCCGCAGTGGATATCAAGACGGTGAAGTTGCCGGCGGGTGCCACCGGTGCCTTGGCGGTTCCTTACGAAGCTGCGACGCACGGGCGCGACTACTGGCTTTCCCCGGGTGCCCCGCACTGCGCTGATTGCCACGCGGCCCCATACGTGGAAGGACAGGGCGGTGCTGCCTATCCGATCAACCAGCCGGGCAAGTACAGCTTGATGCGTTACTCAAAGGGACACGCCGGCTTGAGTTGTCAAGCCTGCCATGAATCCATCCATGGCCTGTACCCGGTCACGGCAACGACCGACGTGACCTCGTACAAGCAGGCTGCACAGTACAACCCGGATGGTTCACATGGTCCGCTGAAGTGTGCATCCTGCCACGAGACCAACAAGGCCGGGGTTCCGTTCATTGCCAAGAAGAAAGAGCATTTCTGGGGCGGCAAGCCGATCCTGAATGACTACGAACTGGCGGTGACCTGGATGCATGGCAGTGCCAAGGATATCGGTGGCGCGGTACCGAAGGACTGAAGACTTTGCAGGTAACCAGTAGCAAAACAGATCGGGGGGGCTGCCCCCCGATTTGCTTCACAGGATAGAAACCGGTTCAATGGCCGTGAGCGCGGCTTTTCAACCATACCAACGGGTAATCACTATGTGGGACAGAAAAACGTTGCTGGGCTGCTTCTTCTGGACTGTAGTCCTGACTTGTTCGCAGTCCCCCGCAGTTGCGGTCGATCAAGTGCTCGCCACGGTCGGAGGCGTGGGTATCTATTCACAGGAACTTGAACTGGCCATCACCAGTTCGCCGTTCTACACGCAGTTCAATACCATGAGTGAAGATGAGCAGGCGAGCCTGCGCGGCGATATGCTGCGCAGGCTGGTATCAGCGCGCTTGCTTGCGCTGGAGGCGAAACGGCTCGGGTTAGACAAAACGGCGGCCTTCAAACGTGAGATGGATGATTTCCGTATGGGCTTGCTGTATCGCGCCTATATGAACAAGTTGCGCGGGGAGGTCACCATCCCCTCCGATACCCTCGCAGCCATGAGTCAGCAATTCAAGGGCGATCCGGATGCTTTGGCGGCAGCCAAGTCCTCTTTCGTGGCCTCAGAGTTTCGAGCAATGAAGGAAGCCCTGTTGCGCCAGATGCGGCAAGATGCCAACGTGCGCATCCATGAGTCACGAATCCATACCGGCATTAAACCGGGAACCGTCCTGATGGAAGGTGATGGGTTGCGCATCGTGTACGGCGACATCGTTGACACCGCCAAGCAGAAGAAACTGCCCAATCCGGAATGGATCAAGGATCAGATTTACAATCGCGCCGAGTTGCTGCTGATAGCCAGGGCTGCCGAACGCAATGGTGCAGATGTCAGCGCGCAGCTTGGGCGCTTCGCCGAGGAACGCCTGCCCGCAGTGATGCTGGAGAAGAAGGCCGCGGAGTGGGTGCCAAATGAGAGAGCCATGCGCAACTGGTACGCCAAACATCGGGAGGTCGGTCGTATCCCGGCCAGCTACCATGTCGGGCAGATCGTCGTTGCCACCAAAGAACAAGCGGAAGCGATGCGCGTGCGCATCAAGCAAGGGGAAAGCCTGTTCACCCTGGCCGCCAGCAACAGTATCGACCCGGATGGTCGAAAGAATAATGGCGATATGGGCTGGATCGTGGAGGGGCGGGGCATGCCCGAACTACTGAAGGTGCTGGAGGCATTGCCGGACGACGAACTTAGCGATGTGATCGCCACCCCTTCCGGCTACCACCTGATCACCGTGTTAGAGCGGCGCGTCGGCAGGCAAAAGCCGTTCGCCGACGTGCGCGAGCGGGTGCAACAGATGATTGTCAACCAGCACCTGCCTACCTACTTGGGCGAACTGGAAAAACGCTACACTGTCGCTTGGAGTCTGATGGTTTCGCAGCCGGTTGTCGCGCCATGAAGAGGGCGGTCTTGGCCTTGGTGCTGCTCGTAGCGCCCTTGCTGGGCGGTGCAGCCGAGACTACCGCACCGCGCCGCCCGCCTGCGTTCATCCTGCCTGGACTGGATGGGAGGCAGCATGAACTGGGAGAATGGAGCGGAAAGGTCGTGCTGCTCAATTTTTGGGCCAGCTGGTGCTCGCCGTGCCAGATTGAGATCCGCGATCTGGCCGTGTTCCAAGAACAATACGGCTCCAGGGGGTTGCAGGTTATCGGCATAGGCATGGATGATGAAACAAAACTGCGCAACGTGCAGCGCACACTCGGGATTAACTACCCTGTGCTGTTCACTGGCTCGCCCGTCCACCCGGTGATGTTGCACTTCGGCAATCACGACGGGGTGGTGCCGTATACCGTGGTAATCTCCCGCAAAGGCGAGATGGTGTATACCCACATCGGAGTGATCACCCGAGAGATCTTCGAAGAACAAGTGATCCCACAGCTGAAATGACCTGTCGGTGGACTAATGGGGCGTTACGGTAGAACCGTTAACCTTCATTTCCGTAATTCCCCGCAGCAGCAGACGGGCGTGCCCTTGTGTTAATCGGGGTCGGTCTTACCCCCTCTCTTTGGCTTGCATGTGTATCTTCTGCACCACCCGCTTGCCCGCCAAAAATTTTGATTGTGTGCTAGGTACTTGTTCGGTAGAATCGCGCCCTCGAATTTTTGGTAGAAGGTAGTTCACCACATGACAACCGTACGTGTTAAAGAGAATGAGCCGTTCGAAGTGGCAATGCGCCGCTTCAAGCGTTCCGTGGAAAAGACTGGTCTGCTGACCGAGCTGCGCGCCCGCGAGTTTTACGAAAAGCCCACAGCCGAGCGCAAGCGCAAGCTGGCCGCTGCCGTGAAGCGCCACTACAAGCGCCTGCGCAGCCAGACACTGCCGCCGAAACTGTATTGATCCAAGTTTGTTCGAACGCCGCAATCCTCGGGGTTGCGGCGTTTTGCTTTTATTCGACGGGATAGCCCATGAGCCTGAAACAACAGATCAGCGATGACATGAAAGCCGCGATGCGTGCCAAGGAAATGGCGCGGCTCGGGGCCATCCGTCTGTTGCTCGCCGCGATGAAGCAAAAGGAAGTCGATGAGCGCATCGAGTTGTCCGATGCCGATGTCTTGACGATCATTGATAAGATGCTGAAGCAGCGGCGCGATTCCATCAGCCAGTACAAGGCGGCCAACCGTCAGGATCTGGTGGATGTTGAAGAGTTCGAGGTGTCAGTGTTGCAGACCTACATGCCGCAACAATTGAGTGAGGCCGAGATCGTTTCCGCCATCACCGAAGCCATCGCCGCGACCGGTGCCACCGGTCCGCAGGATATGGGCAAGGTGATGGGGGTGGTCAAGCCTAAACTGGCCGGTCGCGCCGATATGGGCAAAGTGTCAGGCCTGATCAAGGCGCATCTGTCCAAATTGCTGTAGATTCCGTTCGGGCTGAGTAGGGGCGCGGCCCCGTATCAAGGTCTTTGGCCGTGATCGAACATTTCCCTCGATACGGCCTTGGGCCTACTCGGAGCGAACGGTGGATGATGTATCTTCCTTGTATTAACTAAGGGCGCGAGGGCGGAGTGATTCCAAAAAGTTTCATTCAGGATCTGCTCAACCGCCTCGATATCGTGGATGTCATCGAGCGCTACGTCCCGCTCAAGAAGGCCGGCGCCAACTACGTCGCTTGCTGTCCCTTCCATAACGAAAAATCCCCGTCGTTCACTGTGAGCCAGTCCAAGCAGTTCTACCACTGCTTCGGCTGCGGCGCGCACGGCACGGCCATCGGTTTTGTCATGGAGCACACCGGCGTGGGCTTCGTCGAGGCGGTGGAGGACTTGTCCAAGAGTGTGGGCATGACGGTGCCGCGCGAAGTCTCCAACATCCCGCAGCACAAGGTCGCGCCCGATCTCTATGAGTTGATGCAGACGGCTACGCGCTACTACCGTGAGCAGCTCAAGCTGTCGCCGCGCGCCATTCAGTACCTCAAGGGGCGCGGCTTATCGGGCGAGGTGGCGGCGCGCTTCGGCATCGGCTATGCGCCGGACGACTGGCAGAACCTCAAGGTCGCCGTGCCCAATTATCAGGATGCTTCGCTGGTCGAGGCCGGCCTCGTCATTACCAACGATGAGGGCAAGCGTTACGACCGTTTCCGCGACCGCATAATGTTCCCTATTGTCAACGTGCGCGGCCAGGTCATCGGTTTTGGCGGTCGCGTGCTGGACAAGGGCGAACCCAAATACCTCAACTCGCCAGAAACCACCCTGTTCGAGAAAGGCCATGAACTCTACGGCCTGTTTCAGGCGCAGAAAGCCATCCGTGCGCAGCAGCGCGTGATCGTGGTGGAGGGCTATATGGACGTGGTGGCGCTGGCGCAGCACGGGGTGGAATATGCCATCGCCACGCTGGGCACGGCTACCACGCCGTTCCATGTGCAAAAGCTGATGCGGCTGTGCGAGCAGATCGTGTTTTGTTTCGATGGCGACAAGCCTGGGCAGAAGGCCGCTTGGCGCGCGTTGGAGAATGCACTGCCGCATTTGCAGGATGGCAAGCGCATCGGTTTTTTGTTTCTGCCGGAAGAACACGACCCCGACACCTACATCCGAGAATACGGGCGCGAAGCCTTTGAGCAGGAGTTGGACAACTCGCTGCCGCTGTCCGGCTATCTAATGCGCGAACTGACCGCGCAAGTCGATCTGCGCACGCAGGAGGGCAAGAGCGCCCTGCTCAAGAACGCGCAGCCTTTGCTCACCGTCATCAGCGCGCCGACCACCGCGTTGCTACTGCGCAAGGAGGTGGCGGCGCTGGCCGGGGTGACTCAGGCGGAGCTGGAGGCGCTGTGGGCGATCCAGCCGGTGGTGGTTGCGCCGCGGGCAGCGCCACAAAAATCGGCGCGCACCGCACCATCCAGTCTGCGCATCCTGCTGCGCTGTCTGGTGATGCATCCCGATCTGGCGCGCAGGCTGCCTGCTGATAGTGTCCTTGAGGGGGCGGAAGGCGCCGCCATCATGGCGCTGGCGGATTGGCTGAGGGAGTCGGCTGACGAGGTGAGCGGAGCAGCGCTCATCCAGCATTTTCAGGGAACGGCCTTTGAAGCGACCATTGCCGCTGCGCAAGCGGAGATCATGCAGTGGGGCGACGGTTTCGATGTGGAGGCCGAATTCGTGGGTGTACTGGACAGGCTGCATGCCGAAGTACGCAAAGTGGAGCTGGACGCCCTGCACGCCAGAATGCAGGGCGGCGGGGTCAAGGCGCTGAACGAGCAGGAACGGGCACGGTATTTGCAGCTCATCCAGCGCGAAAGGCCGTAGATAACCCTCGGAAAAATTATAGGAAATCGGCTATAATCCGCGCCCCTTTCCGGGCGCTTGTGTTGGATGCGCCCGCGTAGCGAACGAAACAAACTTGGGAATCACCATGGCGACTGCGAAACAAACCAAGAAGACCCCCCCCGGCAAACCTGCAGCAACACCCGAAAAGAAAGACAAGAAGCCGACCAAGGCACCAGCGAAGCCTGCCGCCAAGGAAAAGGTGGAAGTCCAGCCTGCGGCTGCGGTCGTTGATCCGACGCAGGATGCCGAGGCGCGGCGCACGCGCCTGAAGGCGCTGATCCTGCTGGGCAAGGAGCGCGGCTACCTGACCTATGCCGAGATCAATGACCACCTGCCGGAGATGCTCGAGGTCGAGCAGGTCGAAGGTGTGGTCAGCATGATCAACGACATGGGCATCACGGTGTGCGATGTGGCGCCGGATACCGAAACGCTGACCATGAACGAGACCGCCCCGGTAGTGGCCGACGAGGATGCCGCCGAAGAGGCCGAAGCGGCGATTTCCACCGTGGATTCCGAATTTGGCCGTACTACCGACCCGGTGCGCATGTACATGCGAGAAATGGGCGTGGTGAACCTGCTGACGCGCCAAGACGAGATCGAGATCGCCAAGCGCATCGAGGATGGCCTCAAGCACATGATCCATGCGATCTGTGCTTGTCCGGCCACGATCGCCGAGATATTGGCGCTGGCCGACAAGGTGGCCAAGGATGAGCTACGCATCGACGAAGTGATTGACGGTTTTGTGGATAGCGAGGACGAGGCGGACCTTGGCTCGACAGAAGACGAAGAGCTGGAAGAGGATGAAGAAGAGGTTGCCGACGGAGAGGAGGAGGATGAGGAAGCCTCCGCCGCCGCCGCCGCCGCCAATCTGGCGCAGCTCAAGGCGGACGCGCTACTGCGTTTCGCCGTCATCAGCGACCTGTTCGCCAAGCTGGGTAAGGCATATGAGAAATACGGCTACCGCAGCAAGCAATACGACAAGCTGCAACAGCAAATCTCCGACGAGTTGATGCAGTTCCGTTTCTCCGCCAAGCAAGTGGATGCGTTGTGCGACACCATGCGCGGGCTGGTGGAGGAGGTGCGCGGCTGCGAGCGCAGCATTCAGGATTTATGCGTGACCAAGGCGCATATGCCGCGCGCCCACTTCATCAAGGAATTCCCGCTCAATGAGGGCAATCTGGAATGGGTGCAGCACGAGATCGCTGCGCGCAAGCCTTACAGCGCGACCCTCGTGCGTCACCAGGCCGCCATCGTCGAGCAGCAGAAGAAGATGATCGCCCTGCAACAACGCGTGGGCATCCCCATCCTCGACCTGAAGGACATCAACAAGCAGATGACCAACGGCGAAGCGAAAGCACGCCGTGCCAAGCGCGACATGATCGAAGCCAATCTGCGCTTGGTCATTTCCATCGCCAAGAAATATACCAACCGCGGCCTGCAATTCCTCGACCTGATCCAGGAAGGCAACATCGGCCTGATGAAGGCGGTGGACAAATTCGAATACCGCCGCGGCTACAAGTTTTCCACCTATGCGACCTGGTGGATACGCCAGGCCATCACGCGTTCCATCGCCGACCAGGCGCGCACCATCCGCATTCCGGTGCATATGATCGAGACCATCAACAAGATGAACCGCATTTCGCGCCAGATATTGCAGGAAACCGGGCAGGAGGCCGACGCGCCCACGCTGGCCGTCAAGATGGAGATGCCGGAAGACAAGATCCGCAAGATACTCAAGATCGCCAAGGAGCCCATCTCGATGGAGACACCTGTGGGCGACGATGACGATTCGCATCTGGGCGATTTCATCGAGGACGCCAACAGCCTGGCGCCGATTGATGCCGCCGTGTATGACAGCCTGCGCAATGTGACCAAGGACATCCTCGATTCGCTCACCCCGCGCGAGGCCAAAGTGCTGCGCATGCGCTTCGGCATCGAGATGAACACCGACCACACGCTGGAAGAAGTGGGCAAGCAGTTCGATGTCACCCGCGAGCGTATTCGCCAGATCGAAGCCAAGGCGCTGCGCAAGCTGCGCCATCCTTCGCGTTCGGAAAAGCTGAAGAGTTTCCTGGACGGCGAGAGTTGAGTCTTACGGGCCCTTAGCTCAGTTGGTTAGAGCAGAGGACTCATAATCCTTTGGTCGTTGGTTCAAGTCCAACAGGGCCCACCAAATAAACAAGCACTTGCGATAATATCAATGGTGCTTTTTTATTTCATGGGGCACTAGCGGGGCACTTGCTGGCAATAATTCACCTCTAGCACCGACAAAAAACTAACCGCCTTACCTTTATCTTGATGTGCAAATTTGGCATAGCGATTCACCATGCTTCGATTTTTCCAACATCCCAGCTATTTCAACTCGTCGCACGATGTTTCGTTCTGACGATACCATGATGCCTAAGTATGTGGGAGATCATGGAAGCGAGGCTTTTATTTTTTGCGGCTGCGTTGCTGCGCTTCTAGTATTTCGCGGTATTGACGCAGTT
>JBBIIN010000023.1:0-29461 GCA_037446515.1 Gallionellaceae bacterium | reverse complement strand
CTTCCCTCATGCCCTGCACGCCCACATCCCATCCCTTGATGACGCGCCCGCCGCCAAGCGGGAAATCGAACGGCTCGTTGCGATCGAGCGAACTATCGAACTTCACCCCCTTGTTGTCGGGTGCGCTCTCGTCATACAACCAGCCGGTGTAATGCACGATGACGGTTTGTCCGACGTGGGCTTCGGCGCCTTCGCCTAGTTTAGTGTCGGTTTTGATGAATTCGCTCATTTCCGCTTAATCCTCTATAAAAAATTGTTAGCTCATGCTTTTTGTAGCTTTTAGTTTTTTTCGAATATTTATTACAGCTAGCAGTAGTAAGAAAACTGATAGTGCAATCACTGAACCCCACTGCCACGCTTGGTATGCAGGCTCAATATGAGTAATGACTTTTTCTACAGTATGAGTTGAGGTCTCTCCAGTTGCTGCACCTGCAACTCCTCCAACACTGCCTCCAATTGTTGCTGCAGTTGCGATAAGCGCCGCTCCAGCCGGCAATCCAACTCCCGTGCCTGCGACAACAATTCCAATACCTCCCACTACTGCCGCAGCAGCGCCGCCAAGCAACGCGCCTCCGGCAGCACCAATCGCCGCATTTTCTGCTTTTGTGCTTTCAGATTCAGTGTACGTTACAACTTCATCCCATTTTTTCTCGGCATTTTTCATGTTAACTCCCAAAATCAGGAACAAAATGCCGAATGAAATATATATATAGATTCGAATAGACATGGTTGTATTTACTATCTGAATATTAGTAACTCAACACCGGTGCCAACCAGCGCTCCGCCTCTTCCACCGTCCAGCCCTTGCGCTTGGCGTAATCCGCGACCTGCTCCTTGTCCACCTTGCCGGTGGCGAAGTACTTCGCCTCGGGGTGCGAGAAGTAGAAGCCGCTGACGGCAGCGGTGGGCAGCATCGCGAAGCTTTCGGTGAGTGTGATGCCGGCGTTCTTCGGTGTTTGCAGCAGGTCGAACAGCGGGCCTTTCTCGCTGTGCTCGGGGCAGGCGGGATAGCCGGGGGCGGGGCGGATGCCGCGATACTTTTCGGCGATGATGTCTTCGTTGTTCAAAGACTCATCTGTCGCATAGCCCCAGAACTCGCGGCGCACGCGCAGGTGCAGGTGTTCGGCGAAGGCTTCGGCGAGACGGTCGGCCAGCGCTTGCAGCATGATGGCGCTGTAGTCGTCGTTGGCCTTCTCGAACTCCTTCATCTTCTTCTCGATACCAAGACCGGTGGTGACGGCGAAGCCACCGATATAATCCGGCACTTTGCTTTCTTTTGGCGCGATGTAATCGGCCAAGCAGTAGTTGGGGATGTCGTCTGGCTTCTTTGTCTGCTGGCGCAGGTTGTGCCAGGTCATCGCTACTTTGTTGCGCTTCTCATCGGTGTAGATTTCGACGTCATCGCTGTTCACTGAATTGGCGGGGAACAGGCCGAATACGGCATTGGCGGTGAGCCATTTTTCTTTGATGAGCTTTTTCAACATCACCTGAGCATCGGCGAACAGCTTGGTCGCTTCCACGCCCACCACTTCGTCTTGCAATATCTTGGGGTAACGTCCGGTGAGTTCCCATGCTTGGAAGAACGGTGTCCAGTCGATGAAGTCCACGAGGATATCGAGTGGGTAATTCTCCAGCTTCTGCACGCCCAGCAGTTTTGGCTTGGGCGGTGTGACTTTCTTCCAGTCGGTCTTCACGCCATGCTTGCGCGCCTCTGCCAACGAGACATAACTCGCCTTGCCTTTCTTGCCTTCGTGTTGGTCACGCGCGGCTTGGTAGTCGGCTTTGATCTCGGCCACGTAATCGTCGTGCAGGGTGTCGCTCAACAAGTTGCTGCACACGCCCACGGCGCGTGAGGCATCGGTAACGTACACCACAGAGCCGCTCGGATAGTTCGGCTCGATCTTGACGGCGGTGTGCACGCGCGAGGTGGTGGCGCCGCCGATGAGCAGCGGCACCTTGAAGCCCTGGCGCTCCATCTCTTTCGCCACGTGCGCCATCTCTTCCAGCGAGGGGGTGATGAGGCCGGAGAGGCCGATGATGTCCACCTTGTGTTCGCGCGCCGCATCCAAAATCTGCTGGGCAGGCACCATCACGCCCATGTTGATGACTTCGAAGTTGTTGCACTGCAATACCACGGTGACGATGTTCTTGCCGATGTCGTGCACATCGCCCTTCACGGTCGCCATCAGGATCTTGCCTTTGCTGCTGGTGTCGCCGGAGCGCAATTTCTCCGCTTCGATATAGGGGATGAGGTGCGCCACGGCTTGCTTCATCACACGCGCCGATTTCACCACTTGCGGCAGGAACATCTTGCCCGCGCCGAACAGGTCGCCGACCACGTTCATGCCGGTCATCAGCGGGCCTTCGATTACCTCCACCGGCTGCGTGGCTTGCAGGCGCGCCTCTTCGGTATCTTCCACGATGTAAGTGGTGATGCCGCGCACCAGTGCGTGGGTGAGGCGTTCCTGCACCGTGCCTTTGCGCCATTCCAGATCTTCGACCTGCTCCTTGCCGCCGCCTTTGAAGTTCTCCGCTAGCGCGACCAATTTCTCGCCCGCATCGGGATGGCGGTTCAACACCACGTCTTCCACCGCCTCGCGCAGGTCTTTCGGCAATTCTTCGTACACACCGAGCTGACCGGCGTTGACGATGCCCATGTTCATGCCCGCCTTGATGGCGTGGTACAGGAACACGGTGTGGATCGCTTCGCGCACCGGCTCGTTGCCGCGGAACGAGAACGAAACGTTGGACACGCCGCCGCTGATCTTGGCGTAGGGCAGGTTCTGCCTGATCCAGGCAGTGGCGTTGATGAAGTCCACCGCGTAGTTGTTGTGCTCTTCGATGCCTGTCGCAATCGCGAAGATGTTTGGATCGAAGATGATGTCTTCGGGTGGGAAGCCGACCTTGTTCACGAGGATGTCGTAGCTGCGTTTGCAGATGTCGATCTTGCGCTGGTAGGTGTCCGCTTGGCCTGCCTCGTCGAACGCCATCACCACCGCTGCCGCACCGTATTTGCGCACCAACGTGGCGTATTTGATGAAATTCTCCTCGCCTTCTTTGAGCGAGATGGAGTTGACGATGGACTTGCCCTGCACGCATTTCAAGCCCGCTTCGATGATGCTCCACTTGGAGGAGTCGATCATCAGCGGCACTTTGGAGATGTCCGGCTCGGAGGCGATGAGGTTGAGGAACTTCACCATCGCGGCCTCGCCGTCCAGCATGGCTTCGTCCATGTTGATGTCGATGACCTGTGCGCCCGTTTCCACTTGTTGCTTGGCGACTTCCAGTGCTTCGTCGTATTTGCCTTCCAGCACCAGACGTTTGAACTTGGCCGAGCCGGTGACGTTGGCGCGTTCGCCCACGTTGACGAACAGCGACCCCTCGCCGATGTTGAAAGGCTCCAAGCCGGACAAACGACACTCGACCGGGTTGCTCGGTATCTTGCGCGGTGGGATGTCTTTGACGACTTCCGCGATGGCTTTGATGAACGCAGGCGAGGTACCGCAGCAACCGCCGATGATGTTGAGAAAACCACTCGTCGCCCACTCTTTGATGTGGCCGGACATGTTCTCCGGTGTGTCGTCGTAACCCGTTGGCGCCAATGGGTTGGGCAGACCCGCGTTGGGGTGCGCGCTCACGTAGCAGTTGGCAACGCGCGACAATTCTTGCACGTACTGACGCAGTTCTTCCGCCCCCAACGCGCAGTTGAGACCGATAGAGATGGGGTTGGCGTGCGCCAGTGAGTTGTAGAACGCCTCGGTGACTTGCCCAGTCAATGTGCGACCCGAGGCATCGGTGATGGTGCCGGAGATCATGATGGGCAACTCACTGCCGCGCTCGGCGAACACTTGCTTCACCGCGAAGATGGCGGCCTTGGCATTCAATGTGTCGAAGATAGTTTCGATGAGGATGGTGTCCGCGCCGCCGTCCATCAGGCCGCGCGTCGCTTCAGCGTAATCCGCCACCAGTTGGTCGAAGCTGATGTTGCGCGCAGCCGGGTCGTTCACGTCGGGCGAGATGGTCGCGGTCTTGTCGGTAGGGCCGAGCACCCCCGCGACGAAACGCGGTTTGTCTGCGGTGGCGTATTCGTCGCACGCCTCGCGCGCCAGCTTGGCTCCGGCAAAATTCAGCTCGTAATTGAGCGACTCCATGCCGTAGGCGTGCAGCGTCGTGGCATTGGCGCCGAAGGTGTCGGTCTCGATAATGTCCGCGCCCGCCGCCAGGTATTCGCGGTGGATGCCCTTGATGACTTCCGGCTTGGTCAGCACCAGCAGGTCGTTGTTGCCCTTGAGGTCGCGCGGCCAATCTTTGAAGCGCTCGCCGCGATAATCCGCCTCGCCCAACTTGTAGCGCTGAATCATGGTGCCCATCGCACCGTCCAGAATGAGGATGCGTTGTTGCAGAAGTTTTTCGATGATATGCGGCTTGTGGCTCATGGTCTTGCGGCTCTGGAAACGAGGCCGGATTTTACCATGCGAGAGGGCGCCCCCAATCAGCGGCGCCCTTCTTCCATGACGTGCTCTTCGTCTTTGCGCGGCTCGCCCACAAGCCGGTAAACGACACCGACCACCAGCAGTGCCACCAGCAGCAGGCCGTAATGTACCGGGCTGAAAGTCGCGTCGCCATTGGTGATGACCTGCACCGGTTGCACGATCATCTCGCGGATTACCGAGATCATCGCCACCTCGACGAACACGCGCACGTAGATGCGGCCGGTCTGCAGATAGCTCATCTCCGCCGAGATCAACGTCGATAGCGTCCACAATATGAACAGCGAACCGAGCGCCTGGAAAAAACCGCTGGCCGCATTGCCCGCCTGAAAAGCGATGCCCGCTTTCAGCCCGAAATCCCAGATCACCATCACGCAGGCGATGGCTAGCGCAAAGGCCAGCAAGATATGGATGAACTGGTTGAACCACTTCATCCAGCCGATCAGTTTCTGTTCGAACATGACCTCTCCTTAGTGTTGTTTATCCATGCGCCGGTACTGCACCGCCTCGGCGATGTGCGTCGTTTGGATGCGCTCGCTGCCCGCCAGGTCGGCGATAGTACGCGCCACCTTGAGGATGCGATGGTAGGCGCGCGCCGACAGGTTGAGCCGCGTGATGGCCTGGCGCAGTAGCGCTTCGCCTTGGGCATCCGGCGCGCAATGCATGTCGATCTCGGTCACGGAAAGCAGGGCATTGGGCTTGGCCTGCCGTGCCTGTTGTCTTTGGCGCGCCGTTTCCACGCGGCTGCGTATCGCCTCGCTGCTTTCGCCGTCGGCATGTTTGAGCAGGTCCTCCTGCGGCACGGCAGGCACTTCGATCTGGATATCGATGCGGTCGAGCAAGGGGCCGGAAATCTTGCCGCGATAGCGCGAGATCTGGTCTGGCGTGCAGCGGCACTTGCCGTTGTAGTGGCCAAGATAGCCGCACGGACAGGGATTCATCGCCGCGACCAACTGGAACTGCGCCTTGAAATCGGCTCGCCGCGCCGCGCGCGAGATAGTGATGCGCCCGCTCTCCAGCGGCTCGCGCAGCACTTCCAGCACGCTGCGGTCGAACTCGGGCAACTCGTCGAGGAACAGCACGCCGTGCATGGCGACGGAGATCTCGCCGGGGCGCGGATTGCTGCCGCCGCCCACCAAGGCCACGGCACTGGAAGTATGGTGCGGCGCGCGGTAGGGGCGTGTGCGCCAGCGGCTCACGTCGAACGCGCCGCCCAGCGACTGCATCGCGGCGCTCTCCAGCGCCTCATCCTGTGTCATCGTCGGCAGGATGCCGGGGAAGCGCGCGGCCAACATGCTCTTGCCCGTGCCGGGCGGGCCGCTCATCAGGAGGCTGTGGCCGCCTGCCGCGGCGATCTCCAGCGCGCGCTTGGCCGCAGACTGTCCTTTCACCTCGCGCATGTCGGGATAGTGCGGCGCGATGCCTGCGGTCTGCGGTGCGAAGCGCGACAAAGGTTCGTTGCCTGCAAGGTGCGCCGCCACCTGCAACAGCGATTGCGCGGGATACACCGCCGCATCTTCCACCAGCGCGGCTTCGGCGGCATTCGCCTGCGGCAGAATGAATGCGCGGCCACTGTCCGCGGCGCGATAGGTCATCGCCAGCGCGCCGCGTATCGGACGCAGTTCGCCGGTCAGCGCCAATTCCCCGGCGAACTCGAATTCGTTCAGGCGGTCGGCAGGTATCTGCCCGGATGCGGCGAGGATGCCGATGGCGATGGGCAGATCGAAACGCCCGCTCTCCTTGGGCAGATCGGCGGGCGCAAGATTGACGGTGATGCGGCGTGCGGGGAATTCGAACTGGCAGTTTTGCAGCGCGGCGCGCACGCGGTCGCGGCTTTCCTTCACTTCCGCTTCGGGCAGGCCCACCAGTGTGAACTGCGGCAAGCCGCCCGCAAGATGCACCTCGACCGTGACCAGCGCGGCCTCCATGCCGGCCAGGCCGCGACTATAGAGAACCGCGAGGCTCATGCGGGTTTACTGCTTGCCTTCCAGTTGCGCGATGCGCGTTTCCAGCTTGTCCAGGCGCTGCGCCAGTACCTCGTATTCTTCGCGCGTCACCAGATCGAGCTTGGCGAAGCCCTGCGCCAGCAAGGCGCGCGCGTTCTTCTCGAAATCCTTGGCGGGGCTGTTGGCCACCGCCTCGTTCAGCTTGGACGACATCTCTTCAAAGAACTTTGCGTTCAACATGGCAGATCACCTCCGAAAAATCTCGTGGCGCAGTGTATCAAATCCCTCCGCACCGCCAACGTGCATGGCGCCATTTGCGCGCCAGAACTTGGTGCATACTTCCGGCCTGGTTTTTGCCACCCGCCTCGGAACGCCCTGTTTGACGGGCTTTTAGAGGGCTGGCACAGAAGCTGCTAAATGATGGACGTGGATAATCTTGTCCCGCTTTGAAACCCAACGAAAGGAAAGACCATGCTTAAGAACAAACTGCTGCTTGCTGCATTGGCCGCCAGTTTCGCCATTCCCGCGCTGGCCGAGGAAGAAGCTGTCACCAAACATAAGGAAGACGTTCATGTTATTCCGGCTGCCGAGGTTTCTTACACCTTGGTGCCCAACGTGGGTGTGGTTACCGACTATGTCTTCCGGGGCATCACACAGACCAGCCACAGCCCGGCCATCCAGGCTGGACTGGACTTTGCGCACAGCAGCGGTTTCTACGCGGGCCTGTGGGGTTCCAATGTCAACTGGATCAAGAACAGCAATGCGCTGGCCAGCGGCGGCAAGTCGCTGGAGCTGGATACCTACCTGGGATACAAAGGCGCAGCGGGAGAAGTGGGGTATGACATCGGCCTGGTTCGTTACAACTATCTGGGCAATGGCGTTGCAGCCGCAGGGTTTGCCCCCGCAGACACGGCTGAGGCCTATGGTGGTGTGACGTACAAATGGCTGTCCGCCAAATATTCCTACGGCTTGCTGGATGGTTTCCTGACTTTCCCCGGAGCCAAGGGCACCAGCTATTTCGACCTGACAGGCACATACACCCTGGAAGACAGCAGGGTGTCCCTCAGTGCGCATCTGGGTCGCCAGGCGATCAAGGGCAATGCGGCCATCGGCTGGAGCTACACGGATTACAAACTTTCCGCCAGCAAGGACTTCAGTGGCTATGTGCTGGGCGCGGCGCTGACCGGCACCAACGCCAGCTCGCTGTGGACGTTCCCGGCCAATGGCGGGAACTGGGGCAAGACCGTAGTGGCATTGTCGCTGACGCATTCTTTCTAAATTCATGGGGGGGCGTACATGCCCCCTTCTTAAAGGAGAGTAGAGATGAAGATGGTTACCGCAATCATCAAGCCATTCAAGCTGGACGAGGTGCGTGAAGCGCTGTCCGCCATGGATGTGCAGGGCATCACCGTGACCGAAGTCAAAGGCTTCGGACGCCAGAAGGGGCACACCGAACTGTATCGCGGCGCGGAATATGTCGTGGACTTCCTGCCCAAGATCAAACTGGAAGCCGCGATCAAGGAAGACCAGTTGGATCGTGTGATCGAGGCCATCGAGAAAGCCGCCCAAACCGGCAAGATCGGCGACGGCAAGATCTTCGTGGCCGACCTCGAACAAGTGATTCGCATCCGTACCGGCGAAGTCGGTCCTGAAGCCCTTTAAGGAGAACGAAATGCTCAAGAAACTCATTGCGTCATTGATGTTGCTGGCCGCGCTATGCGGCCTTGCAGCGCCCGCGTTCGCAGAAGAAGCGGCTTCCGCCGTGATGACAGCGGCAGCAGCTCCGACAGCAACGCCCGCCGCCGCTCCGGCGGCAACACCGGCCCCGGCCCCCACGCCAAACAAGGGCGACACCGCCTGGATGATCGTCGCCACCTTGCTGGTCATCATGATGTCCATCCCCGGTCTGGCCTTGTTCTATGGTGGCCTGGTGCGCAGCAAGAACATGCTGTCGGTGATGATGCAGGTGTTCAGCATCTTCGCACTGATCACCGTGCTGTGGGCCATCTATGGCTATTCGCTGGCCTTCACCACGGGCAACGCCTTCATCGGCGGCTTCGATCGGCTGATGCTGAAAGGCATCTTCGATCCGGTGACCGGCTCGGTGGCGAATGCAGCGACCTTCAGCAAGGGCGTGGTCATCCCCGAGTTTGTGTTCGTCGCGTTCCAGGCCACCTTTGCCGCCATCACCGTGGCGCTGGTCGTGGGCGCGTTCGCCGAACGCATGAAGTTTTCTGCGGTGCTGCTGTTCTCCGCACTGTGGTTCACCTTCGCCTACCTGCCCATCGCGCACATGGTGTGGTTCTGGGCCGGTCCTGATGCCTACACCGACCAAACCGCCGCCGATGCCGCCAACGCGACTGCGGGCTGGTTGTTCCAGAAGGGCGCGCTGGACTTCGCGGGCGGCACCGTGGTGCACATCAATGCCGCCATCGCCGGTTTGGTGGGTGCGTTGCTGATCGGCAAGCGCATCGGTTATGGCAAGGAGCCGATGGCCCCGCATAGCCTGGTGATGACCATGATCGGCGCTTCACTGTTGTGGGTGGGCTGGTTCGGTTTCAACGCGGGCTCCGCGCTGGAAGCGGGTGGCACCGCTGCACTGGCCTTCGCCAACACTCTGATCGCCACAGCCGCCGCAGTGCTGACCTGGACGACGGCGGAATGGATGCTGAAGGGCAAGCCCAGCGTGCTGGGTGCGGCTTCCGGCGCAGTGGCCGGCCTGGTCGCCATCACCCCTGCTTGCGGCTGGGTGGGCATAGGCGGCGGTCTGGTGATCGGCGCGATCGCAGGCGTGGCCTGTTTCTGGGGTGTCACCGGCCTGAAGAAGTTGCTGGGTGCGGACGATGCGCTGGACGTGTTCGGCGTGCATGGCGTCGGCGGCATCCTGGGCGCCTTGCTCACCGGCGTGTTCAACACTTGGGCGCTGGGCGGCACCGGCATTGCGGACTACGTCAACAACAAGATCGTGGACACCGAGATCGGATCGCAACTGTGGATACAGGCGCAAGCCGTGTTGACCACGGTGGTCTGGTCGGCAGTGGTCGCCTTCATCTGTTACAAGCTGGTTGATCTGACCGTCGGCCTGCGCGTGAAGGAAGAAGACGAACGCGAAGGGCTGGACACCACCAGCCACGGCGAGCGCGCTTACAACCTGTAACCCTCTCCTCCCTGGAGCCTCCCCGGCTCCATTTTCAAGGGCGTCGCAAGACGCCCTTTTTTTCAAGCCGAAAGGGCGACTCAGGCACCGAAAGAATCTGGTACGCGGCTGCGCGAAAAGCCGCTGCGCGAGAATGATTGCGATGCGCTCAGACGGTGGGAGATGGCCGCCTGTGTGGAAGGACTGAAGCCGCGATAGATGTCCAGTTCATGCCCGGACATTTTGAGGCGATGCGCGGCCTCGCCGAATTCGCGGATGAAATCCTCCCAGTTCTGGTAACGCAGGCTGGCGTCCTTTTCCAGCGCGCGCTGGATGACGGCGACGAGATCGTGCGGCAATTCCCGGCGGCGCCGGTGCAGGGGGATGGCGGGGAAGTTCAGCACGGCCACGCGCGCATCGAATTCGTTGTCGGCATCGAAGGTGTTCTTGCCGGTGAGCAGGCGGTACAGCACCGCGCCCAGCGCATAGATGTCGGCGCGTGTGTCGAGCGGCACGCCTTCCAGTTGTTCCGGCGGCATGTAGGCCAGGCTGCCGGCCACCATGTCGCCCGCCGTGCCGGTGGTGATGGCACAGCCGAAATCGGTCAGCTTGGCCAGGCCGTTGGGCATCAGCATGATGTTCTCCGGTTTCACGTCACGGTGCACCACGCCTTGCGATGCGATGTACTGCAAGGCCTTGGCGATCTGCTCGGCCACGGACAACACGGTGTTGATCGGCAGCAGGTTGCCCTCTCCCTGATGGTGGTCGAGCGAGATGCCACGGATGTATTCCATCACCAGATAGGGGCCGCTGCGTTCCGCCATGTCCGCGCCCAGCAAACGCACGATGTTCTTGTGCTGCAACTTGCCGGACAGGGCGACCTCGTTGCTGAACAGTTTGCGGTAGGCCTCGGACTGGCAGGTCTTGCGCAACTGCTTGATGGCGACCGACATGAACCGTCCCGCCTCGATGGCGAGATAGACATTGGAACTGGCGCCTACGCCGATCTGTTCGACGATGGAGTAGTTGCCAAGATGAGAAGGGGCGGCGGGTGCGGCCATCCGTAGCGGTCAGGGAAGGGACGCTGCTTCCGACAGGCCGGACCGGAAAAGATTCCGTTGAATCAAGCGAGCAACAGGAACACCGCCGGCTGCCGGTGCAGGTCGGGCAGGGGGCGCTGCTTCCATGCGCGCACGGGCAGGGTAAGCACCTGCTCGCCCGGTTGCGTCAGGTTATATGCCACGCAGATGCGCGTGGCGGGCGCACACACGGCCACCATGTCGTCCAGCAGGTGGCCGTTGCGGTAAGGGGTCTCGATGAATAGTTGCGTGGCGTGCTGCTCACGCGATTGCTTTTCCAGCTCGCGCAGCTTTTGCTGGCGCGCATTTTTTTCCACCGGCAGATAGCCGTGGAAGCAGAAGCGCTGGCCTTCCAACCCGGAGGCCATCAGTGCCAGCAACAGCGAGGACGGGCCCACCAGCGGTTTGACGGCGATGCCGCGCGTGTGGGCGAGCGCGACCAATTGTGCGCCGGGATCGGCCACCGCCGGGCAGCCGGCCTCGGACAACAGGCCCGCATCGCGTCCCTCCAGCAAGGGTTGTAGCAGGGCGGCGTAGGCTCCTGGCCGGGTGTGTTCGTTCAGCTCGGCGAAATGCAATTCGCGTATCGGGCGCGGATGTCCGGCGGTGGCAAGAAAGCGGCGCGCGCTGCGCTCTTCTTCCACCACGAAGGTGTCGAGACGGTGCAGCGCGGCGAGCGTGGCGGGCGGCAGGCAGGCCAGGGCGTCAGCCTCGCCCAGCGGGGTGGGAATCAGGTACAGCGTGCCTAAGCTCATCGGAACACGATGGACTTGTTGCCGCACAGCAGCACGCGGTCTTCCACGTGGTAGCGCAGGCCGCGCGCCAGCACGGTCTTTTCTATGTCGCGGCCATAGCGCACCAGGTCCTCCACCGTGTCGCCATGGTCGATGCGCACTGTGTCTTGCTCGATAATCGGCCCCGCATCCAGTTCATCGGTGACGTAATGGCAAGTCGCGCCAATCAGCTTCACGCCGCGCTGATAGGCCTGATGATAGGGTTTGGCTCCGACGAAGGAAGGCAGGAAGCTGTGGTGGATGTTGATGATGCGGCCGGGATAGCGCTGGCACAGCCACGGCGGCATGATCTGCATGAAGCGCGCCAGCACCATGGCAGCGCCCCCGTAGGCATCGAACAGGGCGGCGATGCGCTCAAAGGCTGCGCCCTTGTCTTGCATTCCGATGTGGGCGAACGGGATGCCGTGCCATTCAACGAAGCCGCGCAAGTCCTCGTGGTTGGAGATCACGCAGGGGATGTCCACCTGCAATTCGCCGCTGCGCCAGCGCTGCAACAGGTCGGCCAGGCAATGGTCTTCGCGGCTGACCAGCACGACGAGGCGCTTCCTCATGGCGGAGTCGGCCAGTTGCCATTCCATCCTGAACTCATCGGCCAGCACCGTGAAGCGGCGGCGCAACTCGGCTGCATCGAACGGCAGCGAATCGGCGCGTATCTCCTGGCGCATGAAGAAGCGCTGCGCTTCCTGTTCGGTGTGGTAACTCGCCTCGGTGATGAAGCCGCCGTGCTGGGCGATGAATCCGGTGACGGCGGCGATGATGCCGGAGCGGTCGGGGCAGGAAATGGTAAGGGTGTAACGGTGGTCGGTCATGGCGGTATGTTAACGGTATTCCGGCGGCAACGTGGAAGCTTGCACGGGCCTGTTCCATAGCGTGGACAGGATTGGGTTGGCTGCCTCAGCATCGCTGCTGGTGTAGAAACGCTCTGTACCTTTGCGTCCTACCGATGCGTGTGGCGGCAGTTCGGTCTCCACGCGGCGTTTCAGCTCGCGTGCCACGGCCGCGCCCGTATCCACCAGCGCGATGCCGTCGCCCACCACTGCGCGGATGAGCGGGGCGAGGAAAGGGTAGTGGGTGCAGCCGAGGATGAGGGTGTCGGCGTTCTCCTTCAACAGCGGTGCGGTGTAACGTTCTATCAGGCGGCGCGTCTCGATGCTGCGCAGGTCACCGCGCTCCACCACTTCCACCAGACCCGGACAGCCTTGCGTCACGATCTTCACGTTGCCTGCATATTTTTCCAGCAGCGCGGCAAAGCGCGCGCTCTCCAGCGTGCCCACCGTGGCCAGCACGCCCACCACGCCGCTTTTCGTGGCGGCGACGGCGGGTTTGACGGCAGGCTCCATGCCGATGATGGGCAGCGTGTTGAATTTGACGCGCAGTGCATGTGCGGCGGCGGCGGTGGCGGTGTTGCAGGCGATGACGATGGCTTCCACGCCCCGGCTGACGAGGAACTGCGTCAGCCGCAGCGAGCGAGCCTCGATGTAGGCGGGGGATTTGTCGCCGTAGGGCACATGGCCGGAATCGGCGACGTAGATCAGATCGGCATCGGGCAAGGCGGCGCGGATGTGGTGCAGCACCGAGAGGCCGCCCACGCCGGAATCGAAGATGCCGATGGTTCTTGCCTGGTTCACACTGTGAGGCCTTGCGATCTCAAATATTCTTCATAGGTGCCGTGGTAGTCCGTCACGCCCTTGTCGCTGATCTCGATGATGCGCGTGGCGATGGAGCCGACGAACTCGCGGTCGTGGCTGACGAACACCAGCGTACCCTTGAATTCCAGCAGCGCGGTGTTGAGCGCCTCGATGGATTCCATGTCCATGTGGTTGGTCGGCTCGTCCATCAGCAGCACGTTGGGACGTTGCAGCATCAGCTTGCCGAACAACATGCGGCCCTTCTCGCCGCCGGACAGCACCTTCACATTCTTTTTCACTTCGTCGCCGCCGAACAGCAAGCGGCCCAAGGTACCGCGCACCACTTGGTCGTCGTCGTTCTCGCCGCGCCAGTCGGTCATCCAGTCGGTCAGCGTTTTGTTGTTGGCGAATTCATATTCGTGGTCCTGCGCGTAGTAACCGAGCTTGGCCTTCTCCGCCCACTTGATGCTGCCGGTGTCCGGCTCCAAGTCACCTGCCAGGCAGCGCAGCAAAGTGGTCTTGCCGATACCGTTGGGGCCGATGATGGCCACCTTCTCGCCGGCGTCGATGCGGAAGTTCACATTGGAGAACAACATGCGGTCGAAGCCCTTGGCCATCTTCTGCACTTCCACGGCGGTGCGGTGCAGCTTCTCGCGCTCGTCGTATTCGAAACGGATGAACGGATACTGGCGGCTGGACGGCTTGAATTCCTCGATCTTGATCTTGTCGATCTGGCGTGCACGGCTGGTGGCCTGCTTGGCCTTGGAAGCATTGGCCGAGAAACGTGCCACGAAGGCTTTGAGTTCGGCCACCTTTTCCTTGGCCTTGGCGTTGTCTGCCGCTTGGCGCTCGCGTGCCTGAGTGGAGGCCAGCATATAGTCGTCGTAGTTGCCGGGGTACACCGTGATCTTGCCGTAGTCCAGATCGGCCATGTGCGTGCACACGCTGTTCAGAAAATGGCGGTCGTGCGAGATGATGACCATGGTGCTGTTGCGCGCGTTGAGGATATCTTCCAGCCAGCGGATGGTGTTGATGTCCAGGTTGTTGGTCGGCTCGTCCAGCAGCAGGATGTCGGGGTTGGAGAACAGCGCCTGCGCCAGCAGCACGCGCAACTTGAAACCCGGCGCGACTGCGCTCATCGGCCCCTGATGCAGATCGATGGCGATGCCCACGCCCGACAGCAGTTCGCCCGCGCGCGCCTCGGCGGTGTAACCGTCGTATTCGGCGAAGGCCGCTTCCAGATCGGCGGCGCGCATGTAGTCTTCTTCCGAGGCATCCGGGTTGGCGTAGATCGCGTCGCGTTCGCTCATCGCCTGCCACATCTCGGCATGGCCCATCACCACCACGTCCAGCACGCGCACGTCTTCGTAGGCAAACTGGTCCTGGCGTAGCTTGCCCAGGCGTTCGCCACGATCCAGCATGACTTCGCCCGAGCTCTGCTCCAGGTCGCCGCCCAGTATCTTCATGAAGGTGGATTTGCCGCAACCGTTGGCGCCGATCAGGCCGTAGCGGTTGCCCTCGCCGAACTTGACCGAGACGTTCTCGAACAACGGCTTGGCCCCGAACTGCATAGTGATATTTGCGGTAGATAACATGATTGCCTTACGAATACCGCCAAACCTACTGCGCAATCGATGTCCTACGTTTCGCGGTGCTCGAAATCCTCATGTATAAAATACATTCCGGTTTCTGCGCGCCGTGCACCTTGTTCATCAATTGCTCGCTACGGTTATGCGGTGTTCGGAAAATTAAAAGGGGCGCATTCTACCACCGACAATCACTAAACCAGTCCCATCCCTTTCGCTCGCAATGCCGCCTCGGCACGCGAAGAGATGTTGAGTTTGCGGTAGATGTTCTTCACGTGGTCGCTCACGGTGTGGCGCGAGATGCTCATCACCTCGCCGATGTCGGCGATACTGATACCGCGAGTGAGTTGCACCAGCACCTCGCGTTCTCGCGGCGTGAGCAAGATATCTTCAGCAGCGACGTCCTCGGGCGATTCGTGTTCGACGCGAAAGTGATCCAGCAGACGGCGTGCGACAGAAGGCGATAGCGGTGGATGCCCTTCGGTGATACCGCGCAGTTGTTTGACCATCTGTTCCGGTGCTTGGTCTTTGAGCAGATAGCCGTGTGCACCTGCTCGTAAAGCGGGAAAAAGGTGCTCGTCATCGTCAAAGATGGTCGCGACCACGATCACACAATCGGGAAAGCGTGTCGCCATCGCTTCGATCACGGTCGTGCCGTTGCCATCCGGCAGCGACAGATCGATCAGAGCCAGATCGAACTGAAACTGGCGCAGCATCGTCAAGGCACCGGCTACATCAGCCACACAGCAGGAGCAGATGCCGGGAAAGGCTTTTTGCGCCACTTCGCGCAGCATCTCCTGTGATTCGGGCATGTCATCAAGGATGAGAACGACTTTCACAGTAGAGGTACCTCCGCGATCAATTGAACTTTGTCCTGAGCTGGTGCGATATGCAGGCATCCGCTCAACTCTTCCAGTCTTCCGCGCATGCTGCGTAGTCCGTATCCGTCCTTCCATGTGAGCGGATCGGTGATTTCGCCATCGTTGCACACCGATGCACGCAGCACATGTGCATCCGCAGAGATCTCAACATCGATCCGTTTCGGTGATGCGTGTTTGAGTGCATTGGTGATGATCTCGCGCACCACCGATTCCAGCGTGGCTTTCATACGCGGAGCGAGCTCGACAGCAGGCAGCTCTTCGTTTTGCTGCCAGTGCAAACGACATCCTGCCACCTCGCAACGCGCATCGGCTTCGGCGCGCCAGTCTGCCAAGGCGTTACGCAGCGGGACGGGGCGTGTGTCCATCGACGCGATGGCGGTGCGCAGGTCTTTCATCGCATCGCGCGCCACCTCGGCGTTTGGCGTGCCGCGTAGATGGTGGATGAGTTTCAGCAGGCGCGCACCGATGTTGTCGTGCAGATCGCGCCCGATGCGCAAACGCTCTTGCGCCACACCTTGTTCGTAGCTCGAACGGCCGCTCATGATCTGCTCCAGCAACTGGCTCAACGAGGCGGCGAATATCGCATCGCGGGAGGAGAACAGCCGTGCGCCGTGACCGGCGTAGTGCAAGGTGTAGGCGGGCAAGGTTCCGCAACCCGGCACCTGCATGCGCAACCCCTCGTCGAGGATGGCGCCGCTTTGCGCATCCGAGGTTTTGAGCTCCAGCGGATCATGGAGTCGGCGCAACAGCGCCTCCCAGCGTTCGCGCTGGGAAACAGGGGTGGCGGCGAAAGCAATGGCGGAAAGCTCGGGCAACAGGCTCTCGAAACTCGGTGTCTGCCGGTTCACGATGCGTTGCCACAACCATTGGCGGAACGGGAAATACAATCCGCCGCAGAGCAACAACGTGAGGCTGAGCGAAATCGTTTGTTCTAGACCAACCGCCACCAGCACAATATCCATCGCGATCACGGCGGTCGCACCCGCCATCCACAGTAAGATGCGGTAGGCCCATTCGTCCAGGTCGAACAGGCGGAACTTGCGCAAGCCCAGCGCGATGCCGACATACATGATCAGGAAGAAGACGAAGGCATAGCCGGTCGAGATCAGCGGCAACAGCCCAAACAGGGGCGGCAATATCAGTGTTACGGTGAGCAGCATGAGGCCCACCATCGTCGCCAGCAAGAACCAGCGCAACGAAGCGCGCTCCAACGGCTGCTCGCGCGTCAAGCGCCATTGCACCACGGCAGCGATCACGGAGATCAACATGGCTGCCGCCATGAACACGATGCTGTTCTGCTCATCCCCAACCTCTGCGAGCTCGGCGATGAAGGTTGCGGCAGCCATGACCGGCAGCCACAACAAATGGCGCGGGCTGACCAGTATTTTGGGGTAGAGCAAGAACATGGGGGCAATAGTGGCTCCATACATGGTGGCACCAAAATGGTTGGTCAACAGCATGGCGCGAAACAGATTGCCGCTAAGCGCCAGTTCGCGTGAATACATGATCGCGGTGGGATAGGCGCTCACCATCAGCATCAGCCCGCTGAGGACGAACATGCGCGCCCCCCAGTCACGCGGCTTGAGTACATACACCCAAGCACTGATGAACAGACACAAATCGCCCACCAGCAACACCACCCAGAATGCCGCCGACAGGCTGCCCAACAATCGGGGCTGCGGCTGAATGACGGTCTCGTGAACGGCATCCTGATCGTCCGCCCAGGCCAGCGTCACGGTCTGCCCGTGCAGCATCGCATCCAGCGTGTTCAAGCGGGCGTAATACGCGGTCAACCCGTCGAAGTTGAGCGTCATATCGGCATCGTTATCGAGATCGCCCGCCCGGATGTCCATGCCGTTGATGCGCAACAGCCTCGCACCCGGCGCAACAGCCGCCCCTTGCGCTGCCGTCACTTTCGCCACCCGCACCTGACCTTCGCTCACCTTGAAGTTCATGCCGAGCGAGGGTTGATGCGTTGCGAACCAGATCGCTCCGGCACTGGCGGCAAGACAAAGCAACCATATCGTGAGCAACTGGTAAGTCGGTTTGGCTAGAAACTGCCGCATGGAATCGGGGTCGGGATTGGTCGAGGAAGCGACTTTAACAAAAGAATCGCTGCAGGCCACCCCCCGCGAACGCGGGATTGTGGGACGTGAGCGATTACCTTACTTTGCGTCCCGCATTGAGCAGTTATCGTTTCGTTAATGGTTTGATCAGATCAGGGAGATTAAAGATGCGAGTGAAATTAGGTTATTTAAGCGGGATGGTGTTAGCGGGGCTGATTTTGAGCGGGTGTGCAAACCAATTGCCACCGCCTAAGCCGGAGGCGTTCAATTTCGAACAAGTTAGCAAAGATCCGAGCGCTGAAGTCAAAAAGAATTTAACTGTTGATTACTACGGGGAGGGAACGAAGAGTACGAAAAAATTCGTGATCGGCGCGTTTCAAGTGCGCTTCCGCAATGATCTTACCGGCAGGTTCTCGGTTGGCGCTTCCGGCAACAAGAGCGGAGCTTCGATTGAAGACACCTTCTACCTGACCGGTGAGAACGATGCGATGTTCCAGAAAGTCACCGACGATCTCTACAAACAATTCGTTGCCGACCTGAAGCAGCGCGGCATTACGACCGTCGGACTGGCATCCATCAAGCAATACCCCGAGTATCAAAAAAATCTGAAGCAGGAACTTCGCAGCGGTTTCAGCAACAAGCTGGTTGCCACCCCGATCAGCTGTGCCGTATGTGACGACTCCCCTTCCGGCATGCATGCCAACGGGCTCAACACGCTGGGCGGCCTTACCAACAACAACAGCGAATACAATATTTTCAGCCCAAGCGAAGTCCCCGCGCTGGAATACGGATTGCTGTCGAATAATGACGACTCGGACAACGTGGTTCTCCCCCGTTTGCTCCCGATCAATCTTATCGAGGCAGCCACTCATGCGAACCTCGGTGTGATCACGGTCGGTTTCGAGGTCGAACTGATGAAATTTGATCGCGAAGATCGCGGCTCCTCGATCCACATGAGCCATGCGCCCATGGTTCGCACCAAGCTCGTCGCGTTCAAAGCTTTCCCGCCGGGCGCAAAGATCCCTTTCAGCCTGTGGGGCCAACCGTTCGATAATGGCATCTCGGTCGAACCCAAGTATCGCGGCAAGAAGCACACTAACCTGATCGCCGGGATGTTCAACGGTGAGGTGTTCAACAAACAGTGGATAGAAATCGACGATGGCTCCGTCGCTGTGGATGCTGCCGGCGGTGTAACGCCGCTCGCCGACAAGTTCCCAGCCGCCTTCAAAAAATCCACCGAGCCTCACCTACAAATGATCATGCATGTATTCGATCATCAAGCTGACTATAAATAATCAAGACAGCGGCCGCGATGCGGCCGCTATTCATTTGAGAAATAGACATGAAATTTTCACTTACCTTGCTGGGCTTGGGGGTCACAGCAACTTTCGCGGCAATCGCCGGAGACAACGCGTTGATGTACGAGCACCAAACCTATGGTTATTCCCCCGCAGCCGGTTCGTCATTCACCCTGAATCTGCATTCGGTGTCGCTGCTTGATACCACGGGCGCAATGTCAGCCACATTGGCTGGCGCTGTAAACCAAGAATTATCCCGCGAAAAAGCAGCCGAACAAAAAGCGCAAGACATTTGGTTGGGCAAAACACACGACACGACTTATACCTATTCATGGGAGCAACCCCATCCTGTTGCGAACGACGGAGAGTTGTATCGCATCTTCTGGTCTAGCGAAGGTCATGCTTCGCAGACGTTGACCAAGAAATACACCGATCCAGCCCCAGCGATGTGGGGATTGGAATATCACGGCAAACTTTGGAGTAAGGAAAGTGCGCCCGTTTCCTATGCATTGGGTTGGGGGATCATCAATTACCACTTGCGTTCCAACTATCTCAACCCAGCACCCTCGACAAGCACCTATTCCGGTTCGGGATACGACTACGTATCGACTTCATTCCCTGTAGATGTTTCCGCGACCTTCAACCCGCTGGATTCGGTGGCGGTATATGGGGATTTTGCGATCGGCCCCATCAACATCATCCGCAAGCAGCCCAGATATAGCCATTTTGAAGGAGGAGCCGTTTGGACATTGACCAATAAGATTCGCCTCAAAGCCTCGTTCAAACAGGTACGTGACTACATGTCGGATACTCCTGGCAGCAAGAGTTCATACAAACTCGACTACAAGGCAAATGTCTTTTCGCTGGGTGCGGGCTGGTATTTCTAAAGAAGCGCTGAACAAGTCTAAATTCGTCGCTCCCGCGAAGGCGGGAGCCCAGTCAAATCAACAAACTAGATTCCCGCCTGCGCGGGAATGATGACTTAATCAGTACATCCCTAAATTTCGGCGACCCTTCAAACCTCAAAGGTGTGAACATGAAAAAAATCTTTCGCTTTGCCGCTGCCAGTTTGTGGGCAATGACCCTCGCCTCGCCCGCCCTAGCTGCCGATAGCGCAGACAAGGATGTATTCATGAAATGTCTGGCGATCGCTCAAGACCAGATCAATCGTGATCCCGATCCCAAGATGCAGGAACACTGGGGAAACTTCAAAGGTACTTACTTGGCGAGCGCTTACCACTATTCGAAGTCAGTGGACTACGTGCGTGACAATCTAGGCACGGAAATGGAGAAATTAGACAACATGCGCCAAATGTTGGGCAGCGAGAAGGTAAATGGTCTTTCGTTGATGCTGCTTAATCGCTGCGATAAAGATGTGATGGATAATCCAGATCGATGGCCAGAGTTTGAAGCAGCGATGAATGAGTGGATGAAGAATCGCCCAAAGTGATGTTGGAAAATCGACCGCAGATGATCCTGCCGCCCGCACCACGCGGGCGGTTTCATTTTGTGTGGTCGCATCAGCTACCGGCCACTGCGGGGTTTACACCGTCATCTGGATCAACACCGATGCGAACGGCACCTCTGAGCATCGTGAAATGTCTCGTTCCAGTATCAAACTGACTCCGTAGCCTACCCCCATGCAAAGCCGATCATGAATGCGCCAGCCACAAGCGGGCGTTTTCTTTGTTTATCGCCAAATCGGCTAGAATGGTTCCATCGCTTTTCACCGGCATCCCATGGTTCCCCATCTCACCACCGCCCTCAAAGGCCCGCTGCTCGATCTGGAGCGGCGCATGCTGGCCGCGCAACCGGCCATCGAACACTGGTTCCGCATGCAATGGCATGAACACACGCCGCCGTTCTACAGTTCAGTGGACTTGCGCAATGCGGGTTTCAAGCTGGCGCCGGTGGACACCAATCTGTTTCCCGGCGGTTTCAACAATCTCAATGCCGACTTTCTGCCTCTGGGCGTGCAGGCGGTGCAGAGCACGATAGACAAGGTGTGCCCAGAGGCGCGCGGTTTTCTGCTGGTGCCGGAGAATCACACGCGCAACCAGTTCTATCTGCAAAACGTGGCGCAACTGGTGCTCATCCTGCGCCAGGCCGGGCTGAAGGTGCGCATCGGCTCGCTGTTGCCGGAGATCACCCAGCCCACCACGCTGCAATTGGCGAACGGCAGTTCGCTCACGCTGGAACCGATACGGCGCCGTGGCAACCGGCTCGTCCTCGACGATTTCGATCCCTGCGTGGTGCTGCTCAACAACGACCTGTCCGCCGGTGCGCCGGACATCCTGAAGAATCTGGAGCAGACCGTGTTGCCGCCGCTGGAGGCGGGCTGGTATGTGCGGCGCAAATCACGCCATTTCACCGCCTATCGCCAGGTGGCAAAACAATTTGCCGAGCTGATGCACATTGATCCGTGGTTGATCGACCCCTGTTTTGACGTGTGCGACCAGGTGAACTTTCAGGAGCGCGTGGGGGAGGAATGTCTCGCTGCCAAGGTGGATGTGGTGCTGCAACAGATACGCGCCAAATATGCCGAATACGGCGTGAAGCACGATCCTTTCGTCATCGTCAAAGCCGACGCGGGCACCTACGGCATGGGCATCATGTCGGTGAAGGATGCCAGCGAGGTGCGCGACCTCAACCGCAAGCAACGCAACAAGATGGCCGTGGTGAAGGAGGGGCTGCAAGTCTCCGATGTGCTGGTGCAGGAGGGCGTCTATACCTTCGAGGACATGAACGGCGCGGTGGCTGAGCCGGTGGTGTACATGATAGACCGCTATGTGGTGGGCGGTTTCTACCGCGTACATACGGAACGCGGTGTGGACGAGAATCTCAATGCGCCCGGCATGAAATTCGAGCCGCTGGCTTTCGAGCAATGCTGCACATTGCCCAGCCCAGAGTGCGCGCCGGACGACATGCCCAACCGCTTCTATGCTTACGGCGTGGTGGCGCGTCTGGCGATGTTGGCGGCTTCGCTGGAGCTGGAAGGGATGGCCGAGTGATCTGGCATCCTTTGTGGATTGCCGCGCTGTTGTTATTGGCGGGATGTGCGAAAGAGCCGCCCACTTACCAGGAGCAAGGCTACGTGTTCGGCACGTTGGTGGAAGTCAGCGTGTATGGCGAAGAGGAACCCAAGGCGCGTCAGGTCATCGCGGCGGTGATGCGGGAATTCCAGCGCCTGCACGGCATGCTGCACGCCTGGAAACCCTCCGAACTGAGCGAGCTGAATGCGGCCATCGCGCAGGGCAAGAGCAAGCAACTGTCGCCTGAACTGGCGGCGCTGCTGCAGGATGCGGCGCGGGTCTCGGCGCAATCGGGAGGTTTGTTCAATCCTGCCATCGGCGGGCTGATCCAGGCCTGGGGTTTCCAAGCCGACGATTTCAAGGCGGCGCTGCCGGACGAGAAGAAGATCGCTGCACTGGTGAAAGCCAATCCGCAGATGAGCGATCTGATCTTCAATACTGATTCAGTGAAGAGCAGAAACAAAGCGGCCCAGCTCGACCTTGGCGGCTACGCCAAGGGCTATGCGTTGGACCGTGCTGCGAACATACTGAAACAGCAGGGCATCCATAACGCGCTCATCAACATCGGCGGCAATGTGCTGGCGCTCGGTACCCATGGCGCGCGGGCATGGCGCGTGGGCATCCAGCATCCGCGCCAGCCGGGGCCGCTGGCGACACTGGAACTGCATGACGGCGAGGCCATCGGCACTTCGGGCGATTACCAGCGCTATTTCGAACTGAGCGGCAAACGTTATTGCCACCTGCTCGATCCGCGCAGCGGCCAGCCGGTGCAGGGGGTACAAGCCGTGACCATCCTCACGCATGGCGCGCAGGCGGGTGTGCTGTCTGATGCCGCATCCAAGCCGCTGTTCATCTCCGGTGTGGCGGGATGGCGTGCGGCCGCCCGCCAGATGCAGCTAACCGAGGCGCTGCTGGTGGATGCTGGGGGCACAGTACACCTCACCCCGGCGCTGCAGAAACGGCTAGAATTCACGGACGGAAAGACCGTGACCGGCATAGAACCATGAGCAGCGACGATCCCTTGCAGCAAAACATACGGCGCACCACAGGCCTGCATGCGCTGAGGAAGATACGCGCCATCGTGGATGAGGAGAACGCCAGCGATGCGGCCAAGACGCGTGCATTGCGCTGGATGTTGCGTTATGGCTGGTTGGTGCTGTTGCTGGGCGGGGCGCTGCTGGCGCGCATATTGGGAGTAATCTGATGGCAGGAATACTGGTGGTGGCGCACAACGCGTTGGGCGAAAGCCTGGTGGATTGCGTCAAGCATGTGCTGGGCGCGGTGCCGCCCAATCTGAGGGTGTTGTCGGTGTATGCCAACGACGACCCGCAAAAGAAGCTTGAAGAGGGACATGCACTTGTCCGCCAACTTGACCAGGGCAAGGGCGTGCTGATCCTGGCCGACATCTTCGGCGCCACCCCGAGCAACCTGGCGCGCCAGCTGTGCCGCGAGGAACACATCATGGGCGTGGCGGGGGTGAACCTGCCCATGCTGCTGCGCGTGGTGTGCTACCCGGACAAGACCATGCCGCAATTGGCCCAGATCGCCTTGGAAGGCGGGCGCGAGTGCATCGTGACCATGGAAGCGGATGGCGGCAAGGACAGCCCATGCTGAAGCAGGATGCCGCCATCATCAACAAGCTCGGCCTGCACGCGCGCGCCTCGGCCAAGCTGACCCAGCTTGCCACGCAATACCCCTGCGAAGTATGGCTGTCGCGCAATGGCAAGCGCATCAATGCCAAGAGCATCATGGGGGTGATGATGCTGGCCGCCGCCAAGGGCAGCACCATCACCATCGAGACAGACGGTGAACGCGAGCACGAGGCGATGGCCGCGTTGCAGGCGCTGATCGCCGATTATTTCGGGGAAGGCGAATGACGTTCACCTTGCACGGGTTGCCTGTCTCCAGCGGCATCGCCATCGGCCATGCCCATCTGGTGTCGCATACCTCGCTGGAAGTGGTGCATTACGTGCTGCCCAAGCAGATGGTGGCGGAAGAGGTGCGCCGCCTGGATGACGCGCTGCTGGCCACGCGCAACGAGTTCGCCGCGCTGCGCAGCAACCGCCCGCAGCAGGCTGCCGCCGAGTTTGATGCCTTCCTCGACCTGCACCTGATGATCCTGGGCGACGAGCATATCAGCCATGCCGCGCGCGAGATGGTGAGACAGGAGCAGTGCAACGCCGAATGGGCGCTGAAGACGCAGATGGACGCGCTGGTGGCGCAGTTCGAGGCGTTCGAGGATGCCTACCTGCGCGAGCGCAAGAGCGACGTGGTGCAGGTGGTGGAGCGCATCCTCAAGACCCTGAGCGGGCACCCCGGCCATGTGCCGCCCATCCCGCAGCACGACAGCGAGATGGTGCTGGTGGCGCACGACGTCAGCCCGGCCGACCTGATCCAGCTCAAGCCGCACCAGTTCTGTGCCATCCTCACCGACCTCGGCGGCGCGACCTCACACACCGCCATCGTCGCGCGCAGCCTCAACAAACCGTGTGTGGTCGGCCTGCACCATGCGCGCGAACTCATCAAAGACCACGACATGCTCATCGTGGATGGTGAGCAGGGTGTGGTCATCATCAACCCGGACAAGAATCTGCTGGCGGAATACAGGCTGCGCCAGAGCCAACTGGCGCTGGAGAAACAGAAGCTGAAGCGGCTGCGCACCGCGCGCGCCACCACGCTGGACGGCACGCGTATCGAATTGCAAGCCAACATCGAGATGCCGGGCGATGTGGCCGAGGTGCTGGAAAACGGTGCATCCGGGGTGGGTTTGTTCCGCAGCGAGTTCCTGTTTCTCAACCGCGAAGACCTGCCGGACGAAGAGGAGCAATTCGCCGCCTATCGCGCCGTGCTGGAAGGATTGGGCGAGCTGCCGGTCACCATCCGTACCTACGATCTGGGTGCAGACAAGCAATTGAAAGGCGCCACCCGTGTCGCCAGCAACCCGGCGCTGGGGCTGCGCGCCATCCGCCTGTGCCTGGCCGAGCCGCAACTGTTCCGCACGCAACTGCGCGCGCTGTTGCGCGCCTCGATGCACGGTAACCTGAAGATCCTGGTGCCCATGCTGTCGGGCGCGTCCGAGATCGTGCAGACCTTGCAGATCATCGACGGCGTCAAGCAGGAGCTCGATGCGCAGGGTATCGCCTACAGCCCGAACGTGCAGATCGGCGGCATGATCGAAATTCCCGCCGCCGCGTTGGCGCTCAACGTGTTCATCAAGAAGCTGGACTTCCTCTCCATCGGCACCAACGACCTTATCCAGTACACGCTGGCCATAGACCGCACCGACGAGGAAGTGGCGCATCTGTACGATCCGCTGCATCCGGCGGTGCTGCAACTGCTGGCGCAGGTCATCAGCAGCGCCAACAAGGCCGAGATCCCGGTGTCCGTCTGCGGCGAGATGGCGGGCGAACACGTCTATACGCGCTTGCTGCTTGGCATGGGCTTGCGCCAGTTCTCCATGCATCCAGCGCAACTGCTGGCGGTCAAGCAACGCGTGCTGACCACCAGCCTGCCCGACACCGCTTTCCTCGTGCAGAGGCTGCTACGCGCCGACGACCCAATGAAGATACGCGACCTGTTGGACAGGCTGAATGCCGCATAAGAGTTGACACTCCGAAGCAAAACCCCGACACTCCGCTCCGTGCCGATTTGAGCTCAGCTTGCGGGGCACGTTAAATATGCCAGCTAAAGCGAACGAACCCGCTCTAGCCCCAAGCTGTGCGGGTTTTTGTTTTTGGGACGGGATGGAAAATTCAGTAGGGACAGTGCGGGCGCAGTGCGCCACCTTCGACACACCGCTCACTTTCGCGAGCGGTTTCGTGCTGCCTGCCTACCAGTTGATGTATGAGACCTACGGCACGCTGAACGCGGACCGCTCCAACGCCATTCTCATCTGCCACGCGCTGTCCGGCCACCACCATGTCGCCGGGACCTATGCCGACCAGCCCAAGAACATCGGCTGGTGGGACAACATGATCGGCCCCGGCAAACCCATAGACACCGACAAGTTCTTCGTCATCGGCGTGAACAACCTCGGCGGCTGCCACGGCTCCACCGGCCCGTCGTCCATAGACCCTGCCACCGGCGAGCCCTATGGTTCCAGCTTTCCCATCGTCACGGTGGAAGACTGGGTCAACGCCCAGGTGCGGCTGGCCGACCGGCTCGGCATCACGCAGTTCGCCGCCATCATCGGCGGCAGCCTGGGCGGCATGCAGGCCATGCAGTGGTCGCTATCCTATCCGCAGCGTGTGCGCCATGTGCTGGCCATCGCCACTGCGCCCAACCTGACCACCGAGAACATTGCGTTCAACGACGTGGCGCGCAACGCCATCCTCACCGACCCGGATTTTCACGGCGGCGATTTCTACCAGTTCGGCGTGGTGCCCACGCGCGGCCTGCGTCTGGCGCGCATGTTGGGTCATATCACCTATCTTTCCGACGATGCGATGGCGGGCAAGTTCGGTCGCGGCTTGCGCTCGGGCGAATACCAGTTCGGCTACGACATTGAGTTCGAGGTCGAATCCTATCTGCGTTATCAGGGCGACAAGTTCGCTTCCTATTTCGACGCCAACACCTATCTGCTGATGACCAAGGCGCTGGATTATTTCGACCCGGCGCGCCACACCGGGCACAACCTGGCGCGCGCCTTTGCCAAGGTCGAAGCCAAGTACCTGGTGGTGTCGTTCTCCAGCGACTGGCGCTTCTCGCCCGACCGCTCGCGCGAGATCGTCAAGGCGCTGCTGCACAACAAGCGCGACGTGAGCTATGCCGAGATCGAATCGCGCCACGGGCATGATTCCTTCCTGATGCAAAACGAGCAGTATTTCGCGGTGATGCGCAACTACCTGAATAACGTGGCGAGGAAATGCTCGATATGAATACCAGCATCGTCCAGACCCGCCCCGATTTTGCCGCTATCGCGGCGTGGATACCGCAGGGCGCATCCGTGCTCGACCTGGGCTGCGGTGATGGCGCGCTGCTAGGCTACCTGACGAACACGCGCGGCGTGCGCGGCTACGGAGTGGAAATCGACGATCATGGCATCTTGCGCTGCATCGAGCGCGGCGTGAACGTCATCCAGAACAACCTCGAAAGCGGCTTGGCCGATTTCGAATCGGGTTCTTTCGACTTTGTCATCCTGTCGCAGACGCTGCAAGCCACCAAGCACACCGAGGCGCTAATGAAGGAAATCCTGCGTGTGGGACGGGAAGGCATTGTCAGCTTCCCCAACTTCGGCTACTGGAAGAACCGGCTACAAGTGCTGTTGGGCAAAATGCCCGTCTCACGGGACATGCCCTACCAGTGGTATGACACGCCCAACGTGCACCTGTGCACGCTGGACGATTTCGAGAACCTTTGCGCGCACCTGGATTTCACCGTGCTGGGGCGGCATGTCATCACCGCGGGCGAAGAAATCAACTTCATGCCCAACCTGCGTGGCAGCACAGCGGTGTATCGCTTCAAGCGCGCCGACTGAACGATGACCATCTGGCAGCAGCTCTTCACAAGACGCATGTTGATATGCGTCTTCATCGGATTCTCTTCCGGTCTGCCGTTGTATCTGCTGTTCAACCTCGTCCCCGCCTGGCTGCGCAGCGAACACATCGACCTCAAGACCATCGGCCTGTTCGCGCTCATCCAGTTCCCCTACACGTGGAAGTTCATCTGGTCGCCGTTGCTGGATAGATATGCCGTGCCCGCGCTCGGTCGGCGACGCGGTTGGATGTTGCTGTCGCAAGTGGGGTTGCTGCTAGTCATCGCCACCCTCGGCGGTTTCTCGCCGCAGACCGAGATGAGCAGCATCGTGTTGTTCTGCACCCTGCTCGCTTTCTTGAGCGCCACGCAGGACATCGTGCTGGATGCCTATCGCCGCGAGTTGTTGTCTGATGCCGAACTCGGCCTCGGCAACGCCATCCACGTCAATGCGTATCGCATCGCGGGGCTGGTGCCCGGTTCGCTCTCGCTCATTCTGTCCGACCATCTGCCGTGGAGCATGGTGTTCATCATCACCGCGCTGTTCATGCTGCCCGGCATGGTGATGACGCTGATGGTGAGCGAACCGCACCGCGCCACGCCGCCCAAGACCTTGCGCGAGGCGGTGATCGAACCCTTCCACGAATTCATCTCGCGCCAAGGCTGGCGCAGCGCGCTGCTCATCCTCGCCTTCCTGTTCTTCTACAAACTCGGCGACAGCCTGTGCACCGCGCTGGCCACACCGTTCTATCTGGACATGGGTTTCAGCAAGACTGAGATCGGCCTCATCGCCAAGAACGCCGGCTTGTGGCCTGCCGTCATCGGCGGATTGTTGGGAGGATTGTGGATGCTGAAGATCGGCATCAACCGCGCGCTGTGGCTGTTCGGCGTGGTGCAAGTGGTATCCATCTTCGGCTTCGTCTGGCTCGCTTCGAAAGGACACTTCGACGTCATCGGCGCGGCCGAGCTCACGCAACTCGGTTTGGTCATCGGGCTGGAGGCTTTCGGTGTCGGCGTGGGCACTGCCGCCTTCGTCGCCTTCATCGCCCGCACCACCCACCCCGCCTACACCGCCACCCAGTTCGCCCTGTTCACCAGCCTCGCCGCCGTGCCGCGCACCTTCATGAACGCCACGGCAGGATGGTTGGTGGAAGCGATGGGATGGGAGATGTTCTTCTGGTTGTGTGCGCTGCTGGCGATACCGGGCATGGTGTTGTTGTTGAAGGTAGCGCCGTGGAAAGAGCCCACATAGAGTAACTCTGCTTGAGACAAGGCTCTATTCTTAAGAAAACTTTTATATCGGAGACTCTTATGGTTGACTGGCTCTACTTCCCACAATCCCTAGAACCCCATCAACTTGTTATTGATGTTGTTGCTGCTTTCGAGAACGTTAATGGTGATATCTCCTCCCCAATAAACACTCTTAATAGCAACGATGTTTTATCAAAAGTATGTCCAGAACTTAAACGTCTTGGGTTCGATGTTGAAACGGGAAAAAAGAAGGATGAAAAAATTAGAATTCCTGTCCTGTTTGGAAGGAATGGAAAAGCCTCAAAATCATTCGATGCCGATGCCTATCACCGAGAAGGTAAATTCGTTCTTGAAGTTGAAGCAGGTCGCGCTGTTTCCAACAATCAATTCTTAAAGGACTTGTTTCAAGCTTGTCTCATGGTAGATGTCGATTACTTGGGCATTGCTGTGCGCAAGGTTTATGAAGCAGGAAACTCTACTGGCCAAGATTTCGAGACAGTGGTCAAGTTCTTTGAAACGTTACATTCGAGCCGCCGCCTCCAGTTGCCACTTAAAGGTGTTTTGATTATCGGCTATTAAATTAAAGCTAATAGGGCAGGTCAGCTTCGCAATTGTTTGTCCTGTGCCTTTCCCAACACTACCTGCGCCACCATCGCCCCGATCAACGCCATCAACATGTCCGACTGCGTATCCCACGCATAACCCTGCGTGCCAAGGAAGGCATCCGCGCCTTGGCCCATCGCTTCTGCCGCGCCCCATTCGATGAGTTCATGCGGGACACAAGGGCAGTCTCCCCGCGCGG
>JBBIIN010000022.1:0-30798 GCA_037446515.1 Gallionellaceae bacterium | reverse complement strand
CACGCGACCTGATCCGCAGCCGCATCAAGATCAAGTCGCTCAACTTCATGCGCGGCCGCACCTTCCTCAACAAGTACCTGATCATCGATGAGGCGCAGAACCTCACGCCCAAGCAAATGAAGACGCTGATCACGCGCGCCGGCCCCGGCACCAAGGTGGTGTGCATGGGCAACATCGCGCAGATCGACACACCCTACCTCACCGAGGGCAGCTCCGGCCTGACCTATGTGGTGGACCGCTTCAAGGGCTGGGCGCACAGCGGCCATGTCACGCTGACGCGCGGGGAGCGTTCGCGCCTGGCCGACCACGCCGCCGAGGTGCTGTGAGCGAGCGGCTGGAAAAGAACGACACCGAGTGGCGCGAGGAGCTGACCTCCGAGCAATACGCGGTGTGCCGCTGCAGTGCCACCGAGCCGCCGTTCTCCGGCGAATACTGGGATTGCCACGACATCGGCACCTATCGCTGCGTGTGCTGCGGTACCGCGCTGTTCGATTCCGAAAGCAAGTTTGAATCCGGCAGCGGCTGGCCCAGCTTCTGGGCGCCCGCCTCCGCCACCGCCCTGAAAATGCAGGCTGACCGCAGCCACGGCATGACGCGCATCGAAGTGCGCTGCGCCCACTGCGATGCCCACCTCGGCCACGTGTTCGAGGATGGCCCGGAGCCCACCGGACTGCGTTACTGCATCAACTCCACCGCGCTCGCACTGGACCGGGGCTGACCATGGCCTATGACGAAAAACTTGCCGTGCGCCTGCGCCGCATGGTCGGGAATAACCCCGACATCACCGAGAAAAAGATGTTCGGCGGGCTATGCTTCTTGAATCGCGGCCTCATGTTCGTGGGCATCGTGGGAGATGAGCTCATGGCCCGCGTCGGCCCCGTCCATTACCCGGAGGCGCTAAAACAGCCGCATGTGCGGCAGATGGACTTCACCGGCAAGCCGATGCGCGGCTATGTGTTCGTGGACGTTCCCGGCATCGCCGCTGACCGGCAACTCCAGAAATGGGCAGAGATTTCCCTGCGTTTCTCCGACACCCTGCCTCCCAAGCCCCAGAAGAAAAAATGAAACTCCTATTCGACCTCTTCCCTGTCATCCTGTTCTTCATCGCCTTCAAGTTCGCCGGCGTATTTGCCGCCACCGCAGCCGCCATTGGCGCCACTTTTGCGCAGGTCGCCTGGGTGAAATACCGCCACGGCAAGGTGGACACCATGCTGTGGGTGAGCCTAGGCATCATCACGGTGTTCGGTGGCGCCACGCTGCTGCTGCACGACGAGACCTTCATCAAGTGGAAACCGACCATCCTGTACTGGTTCTTCGCCGCCGCGCTGCTGTTTTCCAACATCCTGTTCCGAAAGAACCTGCTGCGCGCGATGCTGTCGGAAAAACTGTCCTTGCCGGACCGGGTATGGGGCAATCTCAACCTGGCGTGGAGCGCCTTCTTCGGCGCGTTGGGACTGCTCAACCTGTATGTCGCGTTCAGCTACTCCACCGACGCCTGGGTCAATTTCAAGCTGTTCGGCACCACCGCCCTGATGCTGCTGTTCATCCTGGCGCAATCGGCGCTGCTGGCTAAACACGTGGAAGAAGACAAGAAGGAGCATTGAGATGTGGTACGCCATCTTCGGCAACGACGTGACCGATAGCCTGGATAAACGCAAAGCGGCACGCCCGGCACACCTGGCGCGCCTGCAGGCTTTGCAGGACGAAGGGCGCCTGCTGCTGGCCGGACCGTTCCCTGCGGTGGATGCGACCGACCCCGGCCCGGCCGGTTTCACAGGCAGCCTGATCGTGGCCGAGTTCGCCTCCTTGCAGGCAGCCGAAACCTGGGCCGCCACCGATCCCTACGTTGCCGCCGGCGTCTATGCCCGGGTCGCCGTGCGCCCGTTCAAACCGGTGTTTCCGGCCTGACGGCCCGGCGTGCTATATTGCGCCCCGCTTTATCCATGTAGCCCCCAACTTCAACTCTCAAAGGAAACCGCAACATGTTGAAAATTTCCCGCAGCGCCTTACTGCTTGCCACCCTCAGCCTGTCCGCCGCAACGATGGCTGCCGAAGACAAGGCCGCCGCGCTGGTGAACGGCATCGCCATCCCGCAAGCGCGCGTTGACCTGCGCGTCAAAGTGGCCACCATCCAAGCCGGACAGCCCGACTCCCCCGAATTGCGCAAGGCCATCCGCGACGACCTGATCAACCTGGAAGTGCTGTCGCAAGCCGCCGTCAAGAACGGCCTGGACAAGCAGCCCGAGCTGGCACAGCAACTCGAACTGGCGCGCCAGTCCGTGCTGGCTGGCGCCTATGTGCAGGACTACGCCAAGTCGCACCCCGTCAGCGAAGATGATCTGAAGAAAGACTATGAGACGATGAAGGCGCGCGTCGGCAACAAGGAATACAAGGTGGCGCACATCCTGGTCTCCACCGAGGACGAAGCCAAAGGCGTGCTGGCGCAGCTCAAGAAAGGCGCCAAGTTCGCCAAGCTGGCCAAGGACAAGACCAAGGACCCCGGTTCCAAGGACAAGGGCGGCGACCTCGGCTGGACCGTGCCCGCCAACTTCGTACAACCCTTTGGCGAGACTGTGATGAAGCTGAACAAGGGACAGCTCAGCGAGCCGGTGCAGACCCAGTACGGCTGGCATGTCATCAAACTGGAAGACACGCGCGAGCTGAAGGTGCCCACCTTCGAAGAGATGAAAGGCAACCTCGAGAAGCGCCGCCAACAGGAGGCCGTGCAGAAGACCATCGCCGAACTGCGCGACAAGGCCAAGATCGAATAAGCGCCGGCTCCGTTATGCCCCGCAAAAAGGACATCTTCGCGATGTCCTTTTTTCATCCCTAAAGCAGGACAACCCGGCATCCATTGGCTACAATGAAACCCAAGCAGCTAGCCTGATAAAGCTGCATAGTTTCTTGCAGCGCAAACTTACAGGGAGCGCAGTGCAGGGGAGGAGGAAAGTATGACGCAGCCACACCAGATCAAAGAGGGGTGTCAGGGGGTGGAAGCGCAGATGCGCTTGCAGAGCATCGCGCTCAATTCCAGCGCCAACGCCATCATCATCACGGACCGCGACGGCTACATCCAATGGGCAAACACCGCCTTTGCCACGATGACCGGTTATTCCACAGATGAAGTGCTGGGAAAACGACCGAAGGAACTGGTGCGCTCCGGCATCCAGCCGAAAGAGTTCTATGAGGTGTTATGGAGCACCATCCTGAGCGGACAGGTGTGGCGCGGCGAACTGGTGAACCGTCACAAGAACGGCGCGTTCTATACCGAGGAGATGACCATCACCCCGGTCTATGCCGAAGACCATGTCATCACCCACTTCATCGCGGTCAAACAGGACATCAGCGCGCGTAAAGACGCCGAACTCAGGCTGGCCCAGTCGGAGGCCACCTACCACGGCATCATCAACAATATTGATGAAACGGTATGCATCTTCGATGAGCAGCATCGTTTCCTCGATATGAACCTCGCTGCGCAGCAAACCTACGGCTATAGCCGGGAGGAATGCCTGGGACGCACCCCGGATTTCCTGTTCGCCGCAGACATGAATGATGCGGCCTGTCTTCACGAGAATTTTCGGCAAGCCGCCGCGGGTCACCCGCAGCGCTTCAATTTCTGGTTCGTCAGCAAAACCGGGCAACGCTCCATCCGCGAGGTCTCGCTCTCGCGCGGGGAATATTTCGGCCAGCCCGCCTTCATCGCCGTCACACGCGACATCACCGAGCGCACAAAGACCGAGGAAAAACTGCGCCAGGCTGCCGCCGTGATGGAAAACACCCATGAGGGGGTGATGATCACCGACGCCGCACCCAGCTTGCTTGCTGTCAATGCCGCATTCACCCGCATCACCGGCTATTCTGCCGATGAAGTGACAGGCCGAAACCCGCGCCTGCTCAGTTCTGGTCGGCAGGATCAAACCTTCTACGAAAGCATGTGGAAGGATTTGCTGAAGCACGGGTATTGGCAGGGAGAACTTTGGAACCGGCGCAAGAGTGGCGAGATTTATCCCCAGTTGCTCACCATCAGCACCATTTACAACGACAAACAACAACCGGAACGTTACATCGGTGTGTTCGCCGACATCACCCAGCTCAAGGAGAACCAGGCCAAACTGGAATTCATGGCGCACCACGACCCGCTCACCCAGTTGCCCAACCGCACCCTGGCTGAATCGCGCCTGGCGCAGGAGTTGGAGCATGCGCACCGCCATCACCACCAACTGAGTGTGTTGTTCATAGACCTCGACCGTTTCAAGCAGGTCAACGACAGCTTTGGCCATTTGCTCGGCGATGAATTGCTCTGTGCCGTGGCGCAGCGGCTGAGCGAGCGCCTGCGCGAAGGCGACACGCTGGGGCGGCTTGGCGGCGACGAATTCATCCTGGTGGCCAGCCCGCTGCGCGAGAAACAGGACGCCGCCGTGATCGCGCGCGACATCCTCACTGCCCTCAGCCAGCCGTTCCGCCTCTCCAACCACGAACAGGTGTTCATCGGATGCAGCATCGGCATCAGCCTGTTTCCCGACAATGGCGCCAGCGTGGAAGAACTGACCAGGAACGCGGACGCCGCCATGTATCTGGCCAAGCAGAATGGCCGCAACCAGTTTTCATTCTATGCGCCCGAGCTGAATGCCGACGCGCGCCACAAGCTGGAACTGGAGAACGACCTGCGCCGCGCCGTGCTGCAAGGCGAGCTAAGCCTGCATTACCAGCCCAAAGTGGACATGCGCAGCGGCCACATCTGCGGAGCAGAAGCGCTGGTGTGCTGGCAAAAACCGGATGGCAGCCGGGTCGCACCGGAACAATTCATCCCGCTCGCGGAAAAATCCGGCGTCATCCTTACCATCGGCAACTGGGTGCTGGAACAGGCCTGCGGGCAGATACGCGAATGGCTGGATCGCGGCCTGCCGGACATCTGCATCGCGCTCAATATGTCCGCGCGCCAGTTCCACAGCGAACATCTGGACAAACTGGTGCACACCGCACTGGAGAAATTCCATGTGCCGCCACGCTGCCTGGAGCTGGAGCTCACCGAAAGCATGCTGATGCATGACCCGGAACGCGCCATCGCGACCCTGCAAAAACTGAAAGCGATAGGCGTGAAACTGTCGCTCGACGATTTTGGCACGGGCTATTCCAACTTCGCCCAGCTGCGCCGCCTGCCCATTGACAGCCTGAAGATAGACCGCTCCTTCATCGCTGGCGTGAACACGAACGCGGAGGATGTGAAGGTCGTGGATGCCATCATCGCCTTGGCACAGCGCATGGGTTTCCATGTCATCGCCGAGGGCGTGGAAACGCAAGCGCAACTCGCCTACCTGCGCGCACAGCAATGCAACGAGTTGCAGGGTTATCTTTTCAGCGGCGCGCTCCCCGCCGCTGATTTCGCCGAAATGCTGCGCGGCGGCAAGCAATTCAGCGTATGAACCGCAACTTGGAGACTGCCATGACCAAACCGCTGCTGCAACTGGCCTGCTACACCCTGCCCGCCCTGCTCTGCCACGCCGCCGTCGCCTCCTCCTGCGCGCCCGAGCAGGCATCCGTACAGGATGAACGGATCACCCTTTACAACGAGGCCGATTGCGCGAAAAAAGCCATGGCCTCTGCCGCCACCCTGTATCAGGACGCGCGCCGCGCAGAGGGAATGTCGGACGCGCGCCGCATGTGCGAAGCCTATTACCAAGCGATCATGCAACTCGACAACTACCAGGAAGGCGACTGGCGCAAGGCGTATGCGAAGGTCGCCGCCGAACTCGACCGCAACTATGCCGAGCTGCAAACCGGCTTCGCCCGGACGACCTGCTGGCAGCGCATCAACCTGTACCGCCACCTCGCCGCCAAGGGCAACGCCTGGGCCATGTTCAACCTGGGTTCCGCCAGCCTGAAGGGTGACAGCCTGCCGCGCAGCGACAGCACCGCGCTGGACTGGTACCAGAAGGCCGCTGCGCTGGGCTACACCCCGGCGCACCTGGCGCTGGGACAGATGTATAGCGACGGACGCGCCTTCCAGCCAGATTACAAGGCCGCCTACGACTGGTTCATGAAAGGCGCCGCGCTGGGCGATGCCGCTGCGCAATACAAGGTGGCGGAGATGCTGCATACGGGGCAGGGTGTAGCGCGCAACAACGCGCAAGCAGCGGAATGGTACCGCAAGGCTGCCGCGCAAAAACATGAGGGCGCGCAGGCGAGACTGGATGCGATGTACCAATCCGGCGAGGCGAAGAAACCCTCCTCGTTCTGGTAAGCCTCAACCCGCCGGCCAGACCAGCTCCATCGCCTGGCAGTTGGCCAGCTTGCCCAGCGCCGTCTGCTGCGGCGTATCGCTCAGCAAGGTCAGCGCCGCCACGATGGGGTTCTCGTGCGACACGGCCAGCACCAGCGCAGCTGGATGACGCGTGGCAGTCTCGTCGAGGAAGCTGCGCAGCCGCTCCATCAGTTCCAGGAAGGATTCCCCTTTCGGCGGCTTGGTGCGCAGGTAGTCGGCGCGCACGAAATCGTTGAACTCATCCACATGCAGGCCGTCCATGCCGGAGATGCGTTCGTTCAGGCGCGCATCCACTTGTGGCTGCAAGGTGTGATACTGCAACAGTATCTGCAGGGTCTGCTGCGCGCGCGCAAACTCCGAGACATAGGCATGGGTGAACGGGATGTAGCGCAAGCGTTCTGCCGCCGCTGCGGCCTGCTCGCGCCCGCGCGCGGTCAGGTTGACGATGCGGCGCGGATCGTCATTGATCTCGTCGCGCACGTTGCCCTCGCTCTCGCCATGCCGCACCAGGACGATCCTCATGCGATGTTGCGGTGTCTCTTGATGAGGTCGTAGGCGAGCTGGATGTCCTTGGCCTGCTCGGTAGCCATCTTGACCATATCTTCCGGCATGCCCTGCCCGATCAGCTTGTCGGGATGGTATTGGCTCATCAGCTTGCGCCAGGCGCGCTTCACTTCGGCATCGCTGCTGTCGTTGTTCACGCCCAGCGCCTTGTAGGCATCGTCCAGCGCCGCCTCGGTGGTCACCTTGCCGCCCGCGAATTGGGCCTGGTTCAACACCATCTCCATCATGCGCTTGAACGCTTCCGGCCCATAACCGAGATAGCCCGCGATGCGCTCCAGAAGCTTCTCCTCTTCCGGATGGAAGTGACCGTCCGCCAGCGCCATCACGATCAGGGAGACCAGCAGCATGTCGCGCAGATTGTGGGTATGGCCGCATATCGAGATAAAGCGCTTATAGACGGGTTCGATGTCGAAATCCGCCGCCGCCCCCTGCTTGAACCATGCGATGGCCTGCTGGCGGTGCTCCGCCGACATTCCAAGCTTGTGCATGAATGCCTCGGCATGAGCGATCTCTTCCTCGGACACGCGTCCGTCCGCCTTAGCCAGCTTGCCCATCGAAACAAACATGGTCTCCAGAAAGACCACCTGGCGCAGCGCATTGCGCAAGGGGTTCAGCGCCCCCTGCCCGAGAGCGCGTGCACGGTCGATGACCGAGCCCAGGAACAAACCGAGCAGCACGCCCCACCATCCGAACAACCAATAACCCGCTGCGATACCGATGAGCTTGAACAAGACGGCTCCAACATGAATGAAAACGAAGGCGCGCATTATACCCGCGCATTGACAGGCGCCGCGCGGCTCGCCTACAGCGCAACCGCTTCGCGCACCCTCAGGGCTTAATCGTGAAAATGAAAAAGATCCGCTCCGGCAGGCTGCGCGCCAGCGACGGACGAGAAATCCGCTGGACGAGTTGTCCGGCAAGCCTTGAAACCTTCAACGCATAGTCAGCAGGAATACATTCTCTTCCATCCTGCTCACCCCGCGCTGCTTGAAGCGCGGGTTCTGCTCCAGCACATCCGCCTGCGCCAGCAGCCTGATGTCCGCAAACGGACCATAGAGCGAGTGCACCTCGGCTGCGGAGACCGCGAATGGCGGCCCCTGCATCTCCGCTTGCGGGTAATCGAAGGTCACCAGCAACACTTGTGTGCCAGAAGGCAGGATTTCCGCCAGATGCCGCGCATAGCGCTCGCGCATCTGCGGCGGCAGCGCCACCAGCGAGGCACGGTCGTACACCGCGCTCACCTGTGTCATATCTTGCTTACTCAGCTCGAAGAAATCGCCGCACAGGATACGGATGCCCTCCGCCTCGCAACGGTCGAACTGCCCCGCACGTGCATGCGTCAACGCCAGCCCGTTCTCCGCAAAGAAATCACGCACCGCGATCGGACTCAACTCCACCCCCAGCACCGCATGCCCTTGCTGGCGCAGCCACAACATATCCAAGCTCTTGCCGCACAACGGTACGAACACTTCGCTGCCCTGCGCCGCCTGCAGCTCGGGCCAGTACTGCAACAGATACGGGTTCACCGCATCCTGATGGAAACCGATCTCCGCGCGTTCCCAGCGCTCCAGCCAGAATTCCTTTTTCATGCAGACGCTCTTGCTTTCAGAAAAAATCCAGAATGAAAAAGCGACCTCCCGGTCGCCTTCTCATTGAAATCCAAACTACCCTTACCCCACCCACTTCCTGGCATTCTGAAACATGCGCAGCCATGCGCCGTTCTCTTGCGATTCCTTCGGATACCAGGAGTTCTGCACGGCACGGAACACGCGCTCGGGGTGCGGCATCATGATGCTGAAGCGACCGTCTGGCGTGGTGAGGCCGGTGATGCCTTGCGGCGAGCCGTTGGGGTTGAGCGGATAGGTGGTGGTCGGCTTGCCGTAGTGGTCCACGTAGCGCAGGGTGACCAGCGGTTGCGCGGCGTGCAGTTTCTTGGTGTTGCCGAAGTCGGCAAAGCCTTCGCCGTGTGCGACGACGATGGGCATACGGCTACCGGCCATGCCCTCGAACAAGATGGAAGGTGTGTCTTGCACTTCCACCATCACGAAGCGCGCTTCGAACTGCTCGGACTGATTGCGAGCGAAGTGCGCCCAGTTCTCGGCGCCGGGGATGATCTCGTGCAGGTTGCTCATCATCTGACAGCCGTTGCACACACCAAGGGCGAAGGTGTCGTTGCGCGCAAAGAAGGCTTCGAACTCGTCACGCGCACGCGGGTTGAACAGGATGGATTTCGCCCAGCCCTCACCCGCACCCAGCACATCACCGTATGAGAAACCACCGCAAGCGACCACGCCCTTGAAGTCTTGCAATTTCACGCGACCACTGATGATGTCGCTCATGTGTACATCCACGGCGGCAAAGCCCGCACGGTCGAACGCGGCAGCCATTTCCACATGGCCATTCACGCCCTGCTCGCGCAGGATGGCCATGCGCGGACGAGACTTCAGCAACGCAGGGGCGACGCTCTCGTTCGGATCGTAAGTCAGCTGTACATGCAGGCCGGGATCTTTCGCATCCAGCGTGCGGTCGAACTCCTGTTGCGCACACGCAGGGTTGTCGCGCAGCTTTTGCATCTGATAGGTGGTCTCGCTCCAGATGCGGCGTAACGTGATCGCGTTCTCGCTGAACAGAGTCGCTTTGCTGCGTGTGATGTTGATGGTGCCGCTGGTGTTCAAGCGCGCCACTTCGTGCACGTTGCTCAAGCCCGCTTCGTCGCACTGCACGAAGATGTCGGCCAGATCGGCACGGCGCACTTGCACCAATGCACCCAGCTCTTCATTGAACAAGATGCCGAGGTCGTCGCCCTTGCATTCGTCCACGCGGATATCCAGACCGATATGCGAAACAAAACTCATCTCGCACAGGGCCGCCAACATGCCGCCGTCGGAACGGTCATGATAGGCGAGCAACTTGCCGTCGCGGTTCATGCGTTGGATGAGGTCGAAGTAGGCTTTGAGCTTCTTCGCATCGTCCACGTCTGGTGCCACATCACCGACCTGTTTGTAAACCTGCGCCAGTGCTGAGCCGCCCATGCGGTTCTTGCCCGCACCCAGATCGAACAGCAACACGACAGTGTCAGTATCAGCCACCAGTTGCGGCGTGAGCGTCTTGCGCACGTCCGGCGTGGGTGCAAAAGCAGAGATGATGAGCGAGACCGGGGCGACCACGACCTTTTTCTCACCGTTGTCTTCCCACGCAGTGCGCATGGACATGGAGTCCTTGCCCACGGGGATGCTGATGCCTAGCGCCGGGCACAATTCCATGCCCACGACCTTGACGGTATTAAACAGTGCGGCATCTTCGCCGTGATGTCCGGCGGCAGCCATCCAGTTGGCGGAGAGTTTGATGTCACCTATCTTGTCGATGCGTGCGGCGGCGATGTTGGTGATGGCCTCACCGATGGCCATGCGGCCAGAGGCGGGTGCATCCAACACGGCGATAGGGGTGCGTTCGCCCATGGCAAAGGCTTCACCCAGATAGGTGTTGTAACCCAGCGTGGTCACGGCCACGTCGGCCACCGGCACCTGCCACGGACCGACCATCTGATCGCGCGCGGTGAAACCGCCCACGGTGCGGTCGCCGATGCTGATGAGGAAGGTCTTGTCGGCGACGCTTGGCAGACGCAGCACGCGCTCCACGGCGTCTTTCAGCAGGATGTCGCGGGTGTCGAACTTGGGCAGGGTCACTTGCTCACGCTTCACATTGCGCGTCATCTTGGGCGGCTTGCCCAACAATACGGAGAGCGGCATATCGACTGCATTATTGGCGAACTCATCATCGTGCACGATGAGTTGGTCTTCGCTGATGGCCTTGCCCAACACGGCGAACGGGCAACGCTCGCGTTCACACATGGCGGCGAATTCCTCCAGACGTTCTGCGGGGATCGCCAGCACGTAACGCTCTTGCGATTCGTTACTCCATATCTGCATCGGTGTCATGCCGCGCTCTTCGTTCGGCACGTTGCGCAGTTCGAAACGCGCGCCCTTGCCGCCACCATGCACCAGCTCTGGCAGCGCATTGGAGATACCGCCCGCGCCCACGTCGTGGATGCTCAAGATGGGATTCTTGTCGCCCAGTTGCCAGCAGCGGTCGATGACTTCCTGCGCGCGGCGCTGCATCTCCGGGTTGCCGCGCTGTACCGAATCGAAGTCGAGGTTCTCTGCGTTCGCCCCCGTATCCATTGAGGATGCCGCACCGCCGCCCAAACCGATGAGCATGCCGGGACCGCCCAATTGGATGAGCAACGCGCCTTCGGGCAGGTCGTGCTTGTGTGTATGTTCGGCTTTGATGCTGCCCAAGCCACCCGCCAACATGATGGGCTTGTGGTAGCCGCGCACTTCGCCGTTGACCTTCTCTTCGAAGGTGCGGAAGTAGCCGGTGAGGTTGGGACGACCGAATTCATTGTTGAACGCCGCACCACCGAGCGGGCCGTCGATCATGATCTGCAACGGGGTGGCGATGCGACCGGGCTTGCCGATGGAGTTCGCTTCCCAAGGTTGCTCAAAGCTGGGGATGTTCAGGTTGGAGACGGTGAAGCCCGTGAGACCTGCTTTGGGCTTGGAGCCCGTGCCGGTTGCGCCTTCGTCGCGGATCTCGCCCCCGCTCCCCGTCGCCGCCCCCGCGAACGGCGCGATGGCGGTCGGGTGGTTGTGTGTCTCCACCTTCATCAGGGTGTGGGTCAGTTCTTTGCTGAAGGCATACGCTCCCCCCTCGCGTGGATAGAAACGCTCGATCTCTGCGCCTTCGATGACGGAGGAGTTATCCGAGTAGGCGATGACCGTGCCCTTGGGATGCAGCTTGTGCGTGTTGCGGATCATGCCGAACAGCGAGAGGGCCTGCGCCTCGTCGTCGATGATCCAATCCGCGTTGAATATCTTGTGGCGGCAATGTTCGGAGTTGGCCTGTGCGAACATCATCAGTTCGACATCGGTCGGATTGCGCCCCAGTTTGCCGAAGTTCTCCACCAGGTAGCCGATCTCGTCGATGGATAGTGCCAAGCCCAGTTCTTTGTTGGCGTTCTCCAGTGCCAGCTTGCCCCCCTTGAGGATGTCCACGCTGGACAGCGGTTGCGGTGTGCCATGTTTGAAGATCTTGTCTTCGATACCGTCGATGTCGCTGACAACAGATTCGGTCATGCGGTCGTGCAGCAAAGGCAGCACCGCCTTCTTCTCCGCTTCGGTCAGCGCTTTGCCACTCTTGCTCTTGAGGTAGAACAGGATGCCGCGTTCGATGCGCTTCACTTGCGGCAGAGCGCAATGCTTGGCGATGTCGGTGGCTTTGGACGACCACGGCGAGATGGTGCCGAGGCGCGGCACCACCAGCAAGCTGCACACCTTGTCGTCCAGATCCGGCTCGCCCGAATGCTTGTCCAGGTTGAGCAGGCGGTTGAGCAGGCCGATTTCGGCCGCCGTCAGCTCGGCGGACAGTTCGGTGAAATAGACATGGCGCGTATCTTCCAGCGTGACGCCGGTTTGGGTGGCGGCCAGCGTTGCGCGCAGTTTGTCGAGCCGGAAGGCGGAAAGGGCAGCATTGCCGAAGGAGGCGCGGAACATTTTGCAGGTTCTCGGAAGCGTTAAATTGAGGGCACGATTATACTATGCACAATTGCTTACCCCGAGACTTCATCATGCCCGCAAAACCTGTCGCCATCACCCCGAAACTCGCCCATTCCGCCTTCCCGCAACGTCCGCGAGACAGCCACAAGGGTATGTTCGGCACGGTCGGCGTCATCGGCGGCGATGTCGGCATGATAGGCGCCGCAATCCTGGCTGGACGCGCCGCGCTGAAGCTGGGCGCGGGGGCGGTGCATGTCGGCCTGGTGGCAGACAAGATGCCGCTGGTGGACATGCGCATGCCGGAACTGATGATGCACCCGGCGCAGGGCATACTCGGCCTGACCAAACTCGATGTGATCGCCATCGGCAACGGCATGGGCCGCAGTCTGGCCGCACAGAAGTTGCTGCACGATGCGGTCAGGCGCGACGTGGCGCTGGTCATCGATGCCGATGCACTGACCCTGCTGGCCGACCGCCCCGACCTGCGCGGCATGCTGTTCGAGCGCAAACGTCCGGTGGTGCTCACGCCGCACCCCGGCGAAGCTGCGCGCATGCTGCACCGCACCACCGAAGAGGTGCAGGCCGACCGCATCGGCTCGGCGCTGGAGATCGCCAAACGCTATCACGGCACGGCAGTATTGAAAGGCGCGGATAGCCTGGTGGCGACCCGCGACGGCAAACTGTATGTGAACAAGACCGGCAACCCCGGCATGAGCGCGGCCGGCATGGGCGATGCACTTTGCGGCATGGTCGCCGCCTTCATCGCACAGGGCATGGATGCGGATGCGGCATCCGTCCTCGCGGTGCATCTGCACGGTGCGGCAGGCGATGCGCTGGCCGGACAGCTCGCCGCCATCGGCATGAGCGCGACCGAGATAACCGAGTGGGCGCGCTGGCTGCTGAACCAGTGGTTGCGCGGATAAACGACGGGAGGATTGCATGGACAGGCGCATTCAGTTGTTGCAGGAAATCATCCATAACCCGCGCCCGGACAGTTCGGTGCTGCATGAGCTCGCCGCATTCACTCATCAAGTGAAGCACCACCTGGCAACCGTCACGCGAAACGGTTTCATCGCCATCCTGCGCCAGTTCGAGAATGGACACTTGACTGCCCATGAGATCAAAACTTGGGCAAACCACCTGCTGGAGCGCAACGACATCGGCTTCGAGTTCGGCGACGAAGGCGTACTGGAAGAAGTTGTCTTCCTGCTGGCGCATGAGGACATCTACGGCATGGCGAACAGCGCGCTGTGCCAGCACATCGAAGCCATGCTGGAGCGCCGCGAGAACAAACGGGAACCCCGCTGAACGATATCCGCAGTGGACATCCCAACCAGCATCCTCCAGCGTTACCCGATGGCCGCCGCCAGCATCGCATTGCCACTCGCGCTGGAGCGCCATGCCGCCCGTAAATTCACACCTGCCCGCAAACAACCTCCTTCCGCACAAACACCATGAGTTACCCCATCGACATCAGCGAAGAGGCTGGCGTCCGCTATCTGCATTTCGGCTCGCTGTGGATACAGGGCGCAATGCGCATCGCCCGCCCCTGGCACCTGGAACTGGAATACACGCGTGAGATGATGGCCAGCCTGCTGCTGCGCGACGACTCTCACTTCCCGCGCAAGGTGCTGCTGATCGGACTCGGCGCCGCCTCGCTGACCAAATTCCTCTACCGCCACTTCCCGCTGGCGCACCTCACCATCGTCGAGATCGAACCCAGCGTAGTCGCTGCGGCGCGCCAGTATTTCAAACTGCCGGAGGACGACAAGCGCATTCACATCGTGATCGGCGACGGTGCAGAATACATGCTGTCCACCGGCAAAAAATTCGATCTGATCCTGGTGGATGGTTTCAACGAACATGCCCATCCGGGCGACCTGAACACCCTGCCGTTCTACCAGGCTTGCAGCACACGCCTGACCAATTCAGGCGTGCTCGCAGTCAATATGATCAGCTTGGCCCGTGGCGTGAAAAGCGGCTTCGCCTGCATCGAGACAGCGTTCGAAGGCCGCGCCCTGCGCTTCCCCTCATGCGACTCCGGCAACACCATCACTTTCGCCACGACCGGTGACCAGATAAAGATATCGCTGGATGACCTCCGAGAACAGGCCGTCGCCCTGAAAGAACGCACTGGGCTCAACCTGCTGCCCACGCTCACCCGCCTGGAACAAGCGCGCACCTGCTCAGGCGGCGTGCTCGTGATGTAACCCGACTGTAACGTGTACTGCGGTGATTGAGATATAATCCGCGCAGCAAGCAAGGTGAAGCAGGAAGAATACCAAGCAACCGATTCCCGTGCGAAGCAACCATATTTTTACCTTGTATCGGAGAATCATCATGGCAACAGCCAAGACCACCGCAGCAAAGAAACCCGCCACCACGAAAGCAACAACCGCGAAATCCTCCACTGGAAAGACGGCAACGGCCAAGACCGCCGTAGCGAAGAAACCGGCGACCACTAAGGCCACCACAACAACCAGGAAGGCTGCGACCGCAAAGCCAGCCGCGCCCAAGGCAGCGGCTGAAAAGAAGCCGGCCACACCCCGCGCCAAGGCAGCCACACGCAAAACCACCGCCCCCGCACTGTCTCCTGAAGAACGTTGCCGCATGATCCAGGAGGCCGCTTACTATCGCGCCGAGAAGGACAACTTCCAGGGCGAGGCCATGGATTACTGGATCATAGCGGAGATGGAAATCGACGCGCTGCTGACGGGCAAGTGATTCAAGCGCCGGTCGTACCGCTCTCGACCGGATGACGGGTGTAATACAGGCTCAACTTCTCGCTGCCAATGGCGGCGGTTAGCGCATCCGCCTGCTCTGCACCCAACACGAACTCCACCGCCACAACCAGCTCGCCCGCCAGTTCAAAAAACGTTTCCTCGTGCAGCCGGCCATGCCTGCCGAAGCCGGCGATGGCGCGGAACGCCGAGCCACCTGGCAATTCCATCTGTTGCGCCAGCCGCAACAACCATTCGTACAGCAGCTCTCCCTGATGGTGCTGCTTCTCGCTGACATAGAACCTCAAAACGACATTTTGCATGTCAACCTCCCGCATGTAGCCATTTGAATGTCTGCATCCCCAGCATAGTCATCAGCAGTGAACCGCCCAGGTGCACGGTGATGATGAGCGCCCCCCAGCCGTATTGCCCGCGCAGCAGCAATGTCACTGTCTCGGCAGAGAAAGTAGAAAAAGTGGTGAGTCCCCCAAGGAAACCGGTGATGACGAACAGGCGCCATTCCGGCGACAGCCCCGGATGCTCCATGAAGACAGCCACCGCGAGCCCCACCAGATAACCACCGGCCAGATTGGCGGCCAAGGTTCCGAGCGGCAGCTCCGGCTGGATCGCGTTCAGCCACAGCCCCAGGCTCCAGCGCAGCCATGCACCGATGGCCGCACCCAGACCCACCGCGATGAAAGCATAGAAAGTCATAAGGAAATGATAGAAAATTCTCGCATCCGTGGAGAGCCTGTCGAACCATGAACGAATGCTTGCCACATTCCGGCGGCCTGCAAAGGCTGCCCTTCGGTAAACTTGAAAAATCCCCGACCAAGTCCGCCATGAGCGCCGTTGCCATCCAAATCACTCAGCCCCAGGCTGAAGACGAAAGCCAGCAGGCTGGTGAAAAGCGGACGGGCAGAGAGTTGCTTGAACAGGTCGGTCAAGAGGGTTCCCTGATTGAATTGGCGGCGGATTATACCCGAAGGACTTCGCAGGACAGCGCATCCCACCGACGCTGCGGTAAGATAACGGCAGCCGGGTGTTGGGGACGTTGCCGGATCGCGGGTTCTGCTGGTTACTTTCGCTCTGGCCGACTTCGCGTTTCAGAAACCTGCTTGATTTCTCATTTCCCCGCCAATGCCGCCACCGGATCCAACTGCGCCGCGCGCCGCGCGGGCCACACACTGAACAGGATGCCGGTGCCCAACGCCGTGCCACAGGCCGTCAGCACCGCCCACCACGGCGGCGACACCGGCAGGCTGGGGTAGATGCGGCCGATGATGAAACTGCCAAAATAGCCCAGCATCAGCCCGGCCACGCTGCCGATGCCGGAGAGCAGTGCCGCTTCGGCGAAGAACAGGTTGCGGATCTGCCGCCCCGGCGCACCCAGCGCCTTGAGCAGGCCGATCTCTTTGATGCGTTGCGCCACCGCGATCAGCATCACATTCATGATGAGCACGCCCGCCACGGCCAGGCTGATGGCGGCGATGCCGCCCACCGCCATGGTCAATGCCGTGAGGATGCGGTCGAAGGTTTGCAACACGGCGTCCTGCGTGACCACAGTCACGTCGCGCTCGCCGCTGTGGCGTTGCAGCATGATGTCCTGCGCGTCATGCACGGCCTGGGCGATGCTGTCGCGGCTCCTGGCTTCGATCAGCACGCGGAACAGGCCGGAGGTATTGAACAACTGGTGCGCGGCGGCCACCGGCACGATGACCAGCTCGTCGGTGCGCATGCCCATGGATTCGCCTTGCGACGCCAGCACGCCGATGACGCGGAAGCGCCGGTCGCCCAGCCGCACCCATTGCCCCACCGCCTGTTCGTTGCCGAACAATTCCTGTTTGATCTGGTTGCCCAACACGCACACCGGTGCGCTGTCGTTGATGTCGCCCGCTGGCAGAAAACGCCCCAGGCCCATGCTCATGTGGCGGATCTCCAGCATGTCGGCGGAGGAACCTGCCACCACCACTTCGCGGTTCAGCGCATCGCGCGACAGGGTGGCCGAACCTATGGTCAGCGGTGCGATGCGCTTGATGGCGGGGCTGCGCAGCAAGGCTGCGGCATCTTCCAGCGTGATCTCGCGCGGCGTCTGTCCGGACATCAGGCCAGGGCCGATGCCCGCCGTTTCGGTGCGCCCCGGCAGCACGATGACCAGGTTGGTGCCCAGCGAGGCGAACTGGTCCACCACATAGCGCCGCGCCCCCTCGCCCAGCGCGGTGAGCACCACCACCGCCGCCACGCCGATGGACATGGCCAGCATCATCAGCAGCGTGCGCGTGGGGCTGCCGCGCAGGCTGCCAGAAGCGAATTGCACGGTGTCAGTGAGTTTCATCGGGGAGATAAGCCACCAGCAACGATGCGGCCATCCAGCATATGGATTTGCTGCGCGGCGCGCGCGCCGATCTCGGCATCATGCGTCACCAGCACCAGCGTGATGCCTTGCTCGTGCAGACCTTCCAGCAGCTTCAGCACTTCCCGCCCGGTGGCACGGTCGAGGTTGCCGGTCGGCTCGTCGGCCAGCAGCACACGCGGATTCATCACTGTGGCACGGGCAATGGCGACACGCTGGCGCTGCCCGCCGGAAAGCTGGTCTGGGCGGTGTTCGGCGCGCGCGATCAGGCCGTAGTTCTGCATCAGCACTTCGACGCGCGCCTTGCGCTCTTCGGCGGGAATGCCCGCGAGGATCATCGGCAGTTCGACGTTCTGCGCCGCAGTCAGACGCGGCACCAGATGGAAGGACTGGAACACGAAACCGATCTTGAGGCTGCGCACGGCAGCCTGTGCCGTGTCATCCAGCGTGGTCACATCGCTGCCATCCAGCAGATAGGTGCCGGAACTGGGGCGGTCGAGCAGGCCCAGCAGGTTGAGCATGGTGGATTTACCGGAGCCGGACGGCCCCATGATGGAAACATAGTCGCCCGCCACCAGGTGCAGGTCAATGTCGCGCAGGGCGGCGACCGTCTGGTCGCCGACGCTGAAGGTGCGGCAGACCTGACGGAATTCGATCATCGCGCAGCCGGTGTCTCGTCGGCAGCCGCCCGCGCGCCCGCCTTGACGCCGGGACGGTCCAGCGACACGACCACGCGGTCGCCCGCATCCAGCCCGGCAGTCACTTCGGCATATTCCCAGTTGGACAGGCCGGTGCTGACCTTGCGCTCCGCCAGCTTGCCATCGCTGCCGAGCAGCAGCACGCGTCCGCCCTCCAGCAGGGTCTGCGCCGGGATGCGCAGCACGTTGTCGCGGCGGTCATGGATGATCTCGACATCGGCGCTGTAGCCCACCAGCAAACCATGCTCCTTGGCGGGGTCGTTGAATTCGACTTCCACCTCCACGGTGCGCGCCTGTTTTTCCAGATCGAGCACGTAGGGCGCGATGCGCCGCACCCGGCCAGCAAAGCTGCGCCCCTTGATGGCATCCAGCGTGATGCGGCTGGGCTGGCCAATCTTGAGCTTGGCGGCATCCACCTCGTCAATGGGCGCGCTGACGTACAGGCAGCTATCGTCAATCAGGTCTATGGCGGGCAAGGTCAGGATGCCGGGCGGCGATGGGGTGGCATATTCGCCCAGCTCGCCGCTGATGTCCGCCACCACACCGTCGAACGGTGCGCGCAGTGTCATGCGTTCCAGCGTGGCGCGCGCCAGCGCGATGCGCGACTTGCTTTGCTCGATGTCGCCGCGCGCCGTGGCGCAACCCGCCTGGCGCGCGGTGGCTTCGGTCTGCGCGCGGTCCAGCATCTGCGCCGAGATGAAACCCTTGTCGCGCAGCTCCTGCGAACGCACGGCCTCGCGTTGCGCGGCCTCGGCCTGCGAACACACCTCCTGCACGCGGTTCTGCGCACTCTTCAACTGTTCCTGCGCCAGATTCTCCTGCGCGTGCAGATCGTCGTCCCACAGCTCCAGCAGGATCTGCTCCTTGCTGACACGCTCGCCTTTCTTGACGTGCAGCTTGGCGATCTGCCCCCCTGCCGGCGGCGACATCTTGGCGCGGCGACAAGCCTTCACCGTGCCGGCACGGGTGTTGCTCACCGCTGCTTCCACCGTGCCGCGCTCCACCTGGTGCAGCACGACCGCGATGGGTTTGCTGCGCAAGACAAACACGAGGGCAGCAATCAATGCTGCCGCTGCAACGAGGGAAAGGATGATTTTTTTGTATCGTGCGGGGGAGCTGCCGGATTGCAGAAAAGACATCGATGCTCCTGACCGTTCGCTGCAAATGAGGGGGTGGTGCCGATGACCGGAATCGAACTGGTGACCTACGCGTTACGAGTGCGTTGCTCTACCTACTGAGCTACATCGGCATTCCGGCGCGGATTATAAGCGGAGAGCTCCGCGTGCGGCAATGTCTATCGCCAGCGGTACGCCGACACGTCAAAGGGTTGGGGGGCGCCGTTCAGTTCGTTCAGCAGGATTTCCACGCTGGCGGGTGTCATGGTCACGCCATAGCGGAAATGCCCACCGTTGAGATACACATTGCGCAAGCGCGGATGGCGGCCTATGACCGGGATGTTGCCTGGCGAGCCGGGACGCAGCCCGGCCCAATGCTGCACCACAGACATGTCTTGCAACGCGGGCAGAATGGCGGCAGCGCGTTGCTGCAACATGCCGCGTGCTGCGGCGGTGGTGGATTTGTCAAAGCCGACATCCTCCACCGTGCTGCCCACCAACAGGTGCCCGTCGAGGCGCGGGATGAGGTACAAATCCTTTTGCAGCACGATATGCGGCAGAGGCGGCGCAGCGAACTTGAACAGCAACATCTGCCCGCGCATCGGCCTGATGTCCGCATGCAGCGCGTGCCCGCCCAGCAGCGGCAAGCTCCATGCACCCGCCGTCACAATATATTCGTCCGCAGAAAAATCCCCACGTGAAGTTTCCAGGCGCATCACTTCGCTGTCCGATGCAACGAACTGCCGCACCTCGCATCCTTCCACGATGCGCCCGCCCAGTTGCTCCACCCGCGCGCGCAAAGCCTGCATCAGCCGGGGATTGCGCGCCTGTGCCACATCGGGCAGGAACAATGCATCCGCGCGCTGCTCCAGACGCATGCCATGCGCGGCACACCACTGCTGCGCCGCATGCAAATCGAATGGCGGCAACACCTGCATGCCGCAGCGCTGGTATTCGGGATCGATGCCCGTGTTGCGGTGCAGCGTATCGGCGAACCCCTCGAACAAATCCATGCCGCGCAAGGCCAGACGCGTCACCTCTTCGGAATAGTCCCAGGGGCATAAGGGCGACAGGATGCCGCCGCCCGCCCAGGAAGATTCCCGCCCGGTCTGGCCGCGCTCCAGCAGCGTTACCCGCGCGCCGCCCTGCAACAGCGCCGCCGCCGTTGCCAGACCCAGCGAACCTGCTCCTATCACAATGAATTCATTACTCAAAATACCATCCAAACATTTTTGCCGCCGGTCTGAAAAAAATGCCTTTCGTCGGTGCGCGCTGGCAACATGGCCAGCCTTATTTTATTTTCGCATCACAAATTTCAGGAGGGTGACATGAAACAGGAAACCGGCTTCACCATGATCGAACTGATGATCGTAGTGGTCATCATCGGCATACTAGCATCCGTGGCTTTACCCGCCTACCAGAATTACACCATCCGCGCCAAGGCCGCAGATGCCATGTCCGGCTTGGGCAACAAGCGGGTTTCCCTGGAACAGTTCTACCAGGACAACCGCACTTATGTCGGCGCTCCGGCATGCGTCGCGGATTCCAGCACCAGTCAACACTTCAATTTTTCCTGCACGGTGCAGAATGACGCCAGCTATACCCTGCTCGCCGCAGGAAAGCCAGGCGCCCCCATGGAAGGATTCAACTACACCGTGGATGAGTCCAACGTAAAAACCACCACCATCCAGGCTCCCGCCCCCTCGAACTGGATCGCCACCAGCACCAATTGCTGGATCACCAAACAGGGCGGCGCATGCTGAACCCGCACACAAATCAGCGTGGCTTCAGTATGGTCGAGTTGCTGATCGGCATCGCCATCCTTGCGATTCTGGCTGTCGTCGGCGCACCGAGCCTGACGACCTGGATGCAAAACGCCCAATTGCGCACCGCAGCCGAAATCACTTCCGACGGTTTGCAATTGGCAAAAGCCGAGGCGGTGCGGCGCAATACCCAAGTACAGTTCTCACTGCCCGGCGCAACGACGAGCTGGAGTATCGGCTGCGCCACCCCCTCCGCCACTTGCCCGGCCACCATCCAGTCACGCAGCGGCAATGAGGGTACTTCCAATGTCACCCTTACCACGACCGCCAATACAGTCACGTTCAATGGCTTGGGACGCGCCAGCAATGCCATGAGCATCTCACTGGTCAACAATACCGGCGGCGCGTGCCAGCCTGCCGGGCCGATGCGTTGCCTGAACATCCTGGTGAGTGCGGGCGGACAGATCCGCATGTGCAATCCCGCCTTGCCCTCCACCAATCCCCAGGGATGCTAACCATGAAACACACCACATCCCCTATCAGACAAGGCGGCGCGATGCTGCTGGAAGCATTGATCTCCATCCTGATCTTCTCCATCGGCATCCTTGCCATCGTCGGCCTGCAGGCGGCATCCGTCAAAATGTCCAGCGATGCCAAATACCGCTCTGACGCAAGCCTGCTGGCCAACCAGCTCGTTGCGCAAATGTGGGCCGATGTCGCATCCGCCGTGGCAGCACCTTCGGTCTGCGCGGCCAACGCCTTCTCCGTCAATGAATTCGCGCCGTATGCCGGCGTCTATACAGGGGGCGGCCCCACCGGCAATGCCAACTTCGACAACTGGGCCAGCGCAGTGGCCGGCGCGCTGCCCAATGCGGCCGCTTCAGCCGTGGTGGCAACCACCGTATCTCCATCCCCCTGCCTGGGTGGTACGCAACAGAACACCAGCACCAATGCCACCATCACCATTTCCTGGCAGGCGCCCGGCGGCGATGTCCACAACTACTCGACGACTGCCACCATCAGCGCGCAAAAGCAATTCTAGGAGAACCGCCTTGTTCACCCACCCCATCTCCGCAAACCGGACACAACGAGGCTTCAGCCTGGTCGAGATCATGGTCGGCATGATCATCGGTCTGCTCGGCATGCTCATCATCATGCAAGTATCGTCCATATTCGAGAATCAGAAACGCACCACCACCAGTGGCGACGATGCGCAAAACAGCGGTGCCATCGCCCTTAACGGCCTGGTGAAAGAGGCAGCCCAAGCCGGCTATGGCATCAGCTCTCCGCTGCTGATGGGTACGGGTCTCGTTTCCCCCAACGTCAGCCTGCCCCGCCTGTATCCGGCCATCGTGAACCTGCCTGCGCTGGCTGCACGCGCCGATGCCGGCACCGACACCCTGATAATTCTTTATGGCAACAGCAACATCACCACGGAAGGCTCGCTCATCACCAACTCCATCCCTACGCCCTACACCATAGACGGCGGTGCGGCACAAGGCATCAACGGAGATGGCGGCAAAGCGTTCGTGAACGGAGACTGGGCCATCCCCGACAACGGCGTCGGCGGCGCGGGGGGAACCAATCCTCATTACCTGTATCGCGTGGCCGGTGTAAGCGCCACGACCGTGAATGCCACCATCCCGGCGGCCATCACCCAGCCCTATGTCGCCGCACCTTTGCTGACCGATTCCCCCGGCGGCCCGCATCCCACCCTGTTCAATCTCGGCCCCGGCCCGACCATTGCCGCGTATGCCGTGATCAATGGTTCGCTCAGCGTCTGCGACTATCTCGCGCAAGACTGCGCCGCCAATGCTGCTGCATGGAACACTCTTTCCGGCGGCATCGTCAGCATGCGTATCGCCTGCGAGAACCAGTCCACGCTGCGCCTTGCCCTGACCGCACGCAACAGCCAGATCTCGTCCGACCCTTCGTTCAGCAGCGCCATGCCGCAATGGCACCCCGCAGGCGTGGCCACGGCGATCGGCGCCGCACCGCTGGGCGGCAATGCAGATTGGCAGAAATACCGCTACAAGGTCTTCGAGACCATCGCCCCGATACGCAACGCCATCTGGTCAGGAGTGCAAGGATGCCTATGATGCCCGCCACATTGCATAACAACGCGCCGCGCAAGGAATCCGGCGTCGTGCTGCTCATCACGCTCATCGTGCTGGTGGCGATGACGCTGGCCGCCATCGCGCTGATACGCTCGGTGGACACCAGCAACATCATCGCCGGCAACCTGGCATTCCAGCAGGCCGCCACGCAAGCCGCAGACAGCGGCACCGAAGATGCGGTGAACAACTTCCTGCCCTCGCTGTTCGTCAACAAGCAATTGACCTGCGTCGTGCCGAACTGCCCGGCTGGCTACGTATCCTGGCGGCAGCCCTTGCAGGAACCGCCCTCCATCACCTGGGACTCCTACTGGCAGGGCGTGCTCAATGGCGCTCCCGCCCTGCCGCGCGTGCTGCCCACCGACGCACTGGGCAACACCGTTTCCTACATCGTGGAAAGCATGTGCGACCAGAGCGGTCAGACGGGAACCTGTTTGTCGCCACCGCCCAGCGTCATCGTCAGTTGCAGCGGCAGCAGCCTGGGCGACGCGACGCAGCGTTGCCAGCCTCCTACCCGAAAGTACTACCGCATCACTTCGCGCGTCGTCGGCCCGCGCAACTCGGTCAGCTTTATTCAGGCCTTCGTAGCCATGTAGCCCCAGCAGGAGCCCCTCATGAAATCACTCCAATCGACCATGAAATCCCTCAGCGCCGCCTTGCTGCTCACGGCCTCCCTGGGCGCGCACGCTGCGCTCACCGACATTGCCCCGGCGCCGCTGGTCACCACGCCCACCGCCTCGGTGCTGCCCAACGTGTTCCTGATGATGGACGACTCTGGCTCCATGGGCTGGGATTACATGCCGGACAATGCCAAAAATTTCGGCTCCGGCACCTATGGCGCCGCTTCGCCGCACTGCAACGGCGTGTTTTACGATCCAACCATCACCTATGCACCGCCGGTTGATTCGCTGGGCGTCAGCTATCCCAATGCCACCTTCGCGGCCGCCTGGACTGACGGCTACAACACAGCAGGCGGCACCGTCAATCTGAGCACCAGCTTCGTGGATACCGGCAAAGATCCGGCACAGGCAGCGTTCTATTACAGTTACACCGGCGCGCAAACCACCGAGAAGCTCAAGGACTACTACAACACCGCCAGCACCTTTTACAAAGAGTGCAACAGCACCGTCGGTTCCGCGCCCGGCAATGGCGTGTTCAGCAAAGTCACGGTCGGTGCTGCCGAACAACAGAATTTCGCCAACTGGTACAGCTACTACCGCACCCGCATCCTGATGATGAAGACTGCCACCGGCCTGGCGTTCAAGACCATAGGCGGAAACTTCCGGGTCGGCCTGGCGACCATGAACAACAACACCGGCAGCGATTATCTGACCATCGCCCCCTTCGACCCAGCCCAAAAGGCAGCTTGGTATGCCAAGCTGTACGCCACCCGTGCGGGCAACAGCACCCCGCTGCGTGAGGCGCTGGCCAACGTCGGGCGCATGTATGCCATGAAGCTGCCCGGCAATAAACTGAACGGTGTCGCTGTGGTGGATCCCATCGAATACTCCTGCCAGCAGAACTTCACCATCCTCACCACGGATGGCTTCTGGAACGGCGCGACGACTTATGATCTGGCCGGCGGCACCGTAGGCAACCAGGATGGCAACGAAGTGCGCCCCATGTATGACGGCACCATCCAGTCAAAGACTACCGTGCAGAACCTGCAAACGGACAAGCAGACCACCAAGAGCACGTCGCAGGACCAGCAATGGACGCAGCAACTGCAAACCCAGACCAGCAACCTGCAACAGCAGACCGGGCCGCTGCAATGGCAGACCAACCAGCAGCAGACCACCGCCACCCTGCAGTGGCAGACCAACCTGCAGAAAACCACCGCCCCGTTGCAGTGGCAGACCAACCTGCAGAAAACCACCGCCCCGTTGCAGTGGCAGACCAACTTGCAGAAAACCACCTATCAACTGGCAATGTGGACCGACCAGATGCAGGTGACCGCACCGCTGCTGCGCGCCACCAATCTGCAAAGCGCCACCGCCGCGCTGCAATGGCAGACCAACCTGCAAGCCACTTCCGGCACGCTGCAGAAACAGACCTCGCAACTGCAGACTCAGACCACACAGTTGCAGGCGCGCACCTCGCAGTTGCAACAGCAGACCTCGCAATTGCAGAGCAGCACCTCGCAATTGCAAAGCTCAACCATGTATTTGCAGCAGAGCACCTCCACCAACAAAGGGGGAACATGGTCAGCCTGGACCGATGCAGCAAGCTGCACCTGGAAAAACTATGGCAACACCGGCAAGAGCAACTGGACCCGTTGCCAATACGCCACCGCCCCGGTCGCCACCAGCACAGCCGCCTGGACTGCAGCGGGTGCCACCTGGACCAATGTTGCCAGCTGCACGCAGGTATTCAGCACCGGCACCTCCGGCACCTGGTCGGGCAACGGCACCAGCTGCCAATACGCCCCGTGGACGGTCTGGGCCAATAGCGCCACCTGCACGGCTGCAGCGCAGTCTGTCGCGCCGAATTACACCGTGGGCACCGCTACCCAATGCCGGACAGTCGTTACCGCCGCTTTCGCCAATACCGCCACCTGTACCGATACCACCGGCACACCAGACGTCACCGGCCAGACCACACAATGCCAATACACTGGCTGGACAGGCTGGGCCGGCACGCCTGCCTGCACTCCGCTGGCGCAGTCTGCTGCGCCTAACTACACCGTGGGCACGGCCACCCAGTGCCAGTCGGTAGTGACCTCGGCCTGGGCCAACACCGCAGCATGTAACGCGACCACGGTGCCCAATGCCAGCGGCAACACCACGCAATGCCAGTATGCGGCTTATTCCGCCTGGGCCAACGTGGGTGCGGGCGGTTCCTGCACCACCCTGGCGCAATCGGCTGGTCCCGCCTACACCGGCCCCGCCACCAACTGTCAGTTGACTGGCGTAGCCACCGCCTACGTTACGCTGGCCAGCGGGCCAAGCTGTTCCGTGACCTATAACAACCCCGGCACCAGCACTGCGGACGCCAGTGGCAAGGCCGTTTCCGCCTGCGGCAACACCGGTGCCACCTACTCCGCCGCAGCCAACGTGGGCGCAGGCAACAGCTGCACCCCCGGCGCCATCCTCACCGGCACGGGTGGCGGATCGGTGCTGTGCGCCATGGCGGCCGTCACACCGGCTTATGTGGCGGCGTATCCGCCCACCTGCACCACCACCTATAACGCCATCGGCACCAGCACCGCCAACGGAGCAGGCAACGTGACCGTGTGTTCCAACACTGGCGCCACCTACAGCACCCCGGTGGCCGTGGGCGGTGGTGGCGTGTGCGACGCCACCAAGCCCAATGTGCAATGCTCCATCGGCGCCGCCTCGGCCCCGGCCTATGTGACCAACTATCCGGTACCCAGCTGCACCGTGACCTACAATGCGCTGGGCGCCAGCACGGCCAGCGCGGGAGGTAGCGTGGTCACCTCCTGCCCGACGGATGGTTCCGGCAGCCCGTCGTTCAAATTGTCACCGGCCACCCCGGTCGGCCCCAATGGCACCTGCGACTGGTCCGCGCCACATGCCGGTAACCTGCACATGTGGTGTGACATCAATACGGCCACCGGCGCCACCAACTATGTGGCCTCCTATCCGCCCACCTGCGCTACCACGGCAGCGACCTTTGTTACACCCTACTGGTACGTCACAGCGGATGCCAGCGGCAATTACACCGCCGCTTGCACCGTCAATGCGGCCTACTCCGCCGCCACCACCGTGGCGGCCGGCGGCACCTGCAGCGGCGGCCCCAATGTGGGCAGTCCGTGGGGCGATGCCATCCAGTGCGCCACGGGTGCGGCTACCACCAGCTATGTGAACACCTATCCGCCCACCTGCGCGGTAAGCTATAACGGCGCGGCGGGCACTTCCACCGCGACCGGCACCAGTGTGGTCACGGCCTGTCCGGTGAACGCGGCGTTGTCTGCGGCCACCAGCGTGGGCGGGGGGGGCACCTGCAATGGCACGCTGCCCAATGTGTTTTGCGCGACCGGTGCCACCACCACGGCAGCCATCACCACCTACCCGCCGACTTGCGCCATCTCTTACAACGGCGCAGCCGCCAGTACCACGGCCGATGCGGGCGGTAATGTGATCACCGCCTGCCCGGTGATGGCTCCGGCCGGTACATATACTGCGGGCACCAACGTGGCGGCGGGTGGCACCTGCGATGCCACGCTGCCCAATGTGCGCTGCGCCACCACCGGCGCCACCACCGCTTATGTGACGAACTATCCGCCCACCTGCGCCATCGACTATTTCGGCGCGACCGGCACCACCACGGTTCCCGCCGGCGGCAAGGTCACCACCGCCTGCCCCGTCAATGCTGTTTTCAATGGCTGGACCAATACGGCCGCGGCAGGCAGTTGCACGCCAGGTGCCAATGTGAATTGCCAATATGCCTGGGGGGCATGGGCCAACGCCGGAGCCTGCACCACGAACTTCAGTTCCGGCGCGGGTGCATGGACGGTCACCACCGGCACCAACTGCCAGTACACGCCGTTTACGGCCTGGGCGAACTATGCGGCGACCTCCTGCACCGCAGTGGCCGCCTCTGCTGCGTCGCCCTATACCGTGGGCTTGGCGCGCAACTGCCAGGTGGTCAACGTGACCACGCCGGCCAATACCCCGGCCAACCCGGCGCCGGCATGGGTGTCGGTGTCACCCGCTTCCTGCGCTGCAACCGCGCCCGTCGGCACGTTCGACGCGACCGGCAAGAACGTGCAGTGCCAGACGGTGACCACCGGTCCCACACCGGTGTTGCCCACTTCCTGCACCGCCAATATCGCCGCAGCGGCGGGCAACAACTGGACGAGCACCACCTGCGCCACCACCACCATCAATCTGAACATGCCGGTGGCAAGCTGCACGGCGGGCACCGGGCCAGCCCCCAACTACCTGGTCACCACCTGCCCGGCGCCCATCACCACGGGACCGACCAACATGTCGGGCTGCGTGGCAGAAGCCGCATCGGCAGCCAACAACTGGACCACCACCACCTGCACCCCGGTGAGCGGCGGCACCACGAATACGCTGGCGGATGTAGCCGAGTATTACTACGTGACCGACCTGCGCACGGTGGCACTGGGCAACCAGCTCTCCGGCGCGCCGGGCGCGGTGAACGGCAGCGATATCAGCGCCAACAACGTGCCATCCAGCGGTTTGGACAGCGCCTCGCACCAGCACATGACCACCTTCACGCTGGGCTTGGGCGCGCGCGGCCGCATGGTGTTCGACCCGTCCTACCAGACTGCCACCACCGGCGATTTCTTCGCGGTGAAACAGGGCAGCACCGCCAACTCCGCCACCGGTGTGTGCACCTGGCAGGCCAATAACACCATCTGTAACTGGCCGTTCCCGGCTTCCAACGCAATCGAGAACGTGGACGACCTGTGGCATGCGGCGGTGAACGGACGCGGCACCTATTTCAGCGCGGCCAACCCGTCGGATCTTTCCATCGCGCTCACCAGCGCACTGTCGGGCGTGTCGGCACGGCTGGGTTCTTCTGCTGCGGCTACTACCAGTACCGCGTTCATCACACAGGGCGACAACTTCCTGTTCCGCTCTTCCTATGTATCCATGGACTGGGTAGGCAATCTGATCCGCCAGCAACTCGACGTGATCACCGGCGCGGTGCTGCCAACGGTGGACTGGTCCGCCCAGACACTGCTGGATACGCGCCTCGCAGCCAGCACCACGGCCTATACCGGACGCAACATCTATTTCTTCAACTCGCTCGCTGCCAACAACCTGAGTTTGTTCAACTGGGCCAACCTGAGCTTCGTCCAGCAGGGTTATTTCAGCTCGGCGAACATGGCCGGTTTCGCGCAGTTCTGCGCAGCCGGGGCCACCTGCCTGAGCCCGGTGGACCAAGCCCTGGCTGGAGGAGCCAACCTGGTGAATTTCATCCGTGGTGAACGTGTGAATGAAGGCGCTCTGGCAGCCAACACCAAGTATTACCGCCAGCGCAAGCATGTGCTCGGCGACGTGGTGAATTCGGAGTCGGTCTATATCAAGAAGGCATTGGCCTCGTTCTCGGATCCGGGATACGGCGCCTGGAGTTCTTCTGCCGCCATCACCGGACGCCAGCCCATGGTGTATGTGGGCATCAACGACGGCATGCTGCACGCCTTCTATGCCGCCAATGGCACCGCGCCGATCACCGGGGGCGACGAGGCTTGGGCTTTCATCCCCAGCGCGGTGATGCCCAACCTGTACAAGTTGGCCGACAAGGGCTACGACCTGAAGCACCAGTATTATGTGGATGGCACCCCCGTGCCGGCAGACATTTGCATCAGCAATTGCCTGTCGCCCAGCCTGGCGGTGTGGAAGACCATCCTGGTCGGCGGCCTCAATGACGGCGGCATGGAATATTTCGCACTGGATGTCACCGACCCGCTGAATCCCAAGGCGTTGTGGGAGTTCACCAACCTTAATCTGGGCTACACCTTCGGCAATCCCAAAGTGGTCAAGCTCAAGACCGGCCAATGGGTGGTGCTGGTCACCTCCGGCTATAACAACTTCGCAGGCGACGGGCAGGGTCATCTGTTCGTGCTGGATGCCTGGACCGGTGCACTCATCCGCGACATCGCAACCGGAGTCGGTACGGCGGCCTCGCCCAGCGGCCTGTCGCGCATCGAAGCGCCGGTCGCCACCCCCGGCGTGGATGCCACCGTGCTCGCGGTTTATGGCGGTGATGTGCTGGGCAATCTGTGGCGCTTCGATGTCAACGACGACCTCGGCGCACCCGGATTCGACGCGCAGCTGATCGCCACGCTCAAGGACAGCCTGGGCAATGCCCAGCCCATCACCTCCAAACCGCTGGTCACCCTGGTTGGCACGACCATCGTGGTTGATGTGGGGACAGGCCGTTATCTGGGTTCCAGCGACCTGCCGGATACCAGCCAGCAGTCGTTCTATGCCATCAAGGACACCTTCCCGGCTGGTACCACGCCAAGCGTGGCGATCTTCGGCGACCCGCGCACCCAAGGCAGCTTTGTGAAGCAGACGCAGACCACCACTTTGTGCCCGGTGAACACGGCCGGGACGATTTGTAGCACGGGGCAGACGGTAGTGATCTCAGCCAATACGGCGGTGAACTTCTCCTCCAATGGCGGATGGTATTTTGACTTTCCGCTGGCGGGAGAGCGCAACAACACCGACCCCGCCATCATCCGCGGCACACTGCTGCTCACCACCAACGTGCCGAGTGCCAGCTCCTGCTCGGTGGGCGGCGACAGCTATCTGTACCAGCTCGATTACCGCAATGGCGGCTCGGTCACGTCATCGACCACCGGCGTGATCGCCACCAAGCTGGGCAATGAACTGGCCTCCCGTCCGGTGGTGGCGACATTGGCCGACGGCACCAGCCGCGCCTATGTGCAGGGTTCCGGCGGCGGCACGCCTTCCAGTAACACCGTGTGGAAGAACGACAACTCGGACGGGATTGTGCGCCGCGTGTCCTGGCGCGAGCTGTTCCAATAAGCAAGTGCTGGAAAACAGAACGGCGGTACCCAATGGGTGCCGCCGTTATTCATGGATCTTTCAGTTCGGGTTGAGCGCCTTGGGCAGCGGGAATACCACGTTCTCTTCGATTCCCGACAGTTCGCGTACCTGATCCGCGCCCAGTTTTTTGAGGCGCGCGATGA
>JBBIIN010000021.1:0-31454 GCA_037446515.1 Gallionellaceae bacterium | reverse complement strand
ATTGAAAATCCGCGTGTCGGTGGTTCGATTCCGCCCCGAGCCACCAGAATGATCAAGGCTTGCAGCGATGCAGGCCTTTTTCATTTGTTGGCTGATGTAGCCAAATCGTAGCCATCCAGCAAAGAATCCAGCCGAGCCACCGCTGTTGTCAAATGGTCAGGCGCTAAATGTGCATAGCGTTCGACCATTGTCCCCGTTCTCCATCCCACCAACTTATGAAGCTTGTGGGGCGGGGTGTCGCGCATCCGGTGCCAATTTGCCGATGCAATACCGCCAGCGCTTCACGATTCAGCAGAACGGCAATAGGCATGAGATTTTTCAGTCTGTGCCGCATTTACCCACATATGTCCAAGTTTGAGATTGACTTGCAACCATTCGAGCTTGACCACGTCCGCTTGACGCAGACCTGTTGGCAGGACAAACAGCACCATATTGCGCTGATGTTCACTGTTCGCTGCATAGCTTCGTGCTGTTGAGTTTTGCGCGCAGCATTCCTGCGGATCGCACTGGAATAAAGCCCCCGCCTGTGCCGTTGGCCCAATGTCTTGAACCTGGGTTCAAGAGGGTCGCGTCCCGGCCGCATCAGGTGCGTCCGCAGGGGACGCTCACAACAACGGCTTGAATGGTCGGCAACCTAAGCATTTAGCTCATGGGTTCAAAGAATGATGAGCCTGACGAACACCGCAGGGGACAAACCTAAAACAATTCATCCTGATCGGCCAGCGTAGCATCAATGGATTCCTGCATGGCCTGCATTCTACGCTTGAACTCGGCCAGGTCAAATCCGCCACCGGTGCGTGTGGTCAGTAATTCGTGGGTGATATTCAGCGCGGCCATGATGGCGATGCGCTCCACCGAGGCGATCTTCCCGGCATCGCGTATCTCGCGCATCTTTTTGTCCAGATAGGCGACCGCGTCCAGCAGTTCGGCGCGCTCGTCCTCGGGACAGGCGACGCGGAATTCGCGGTCAAGGATGGAAACATCCAGCGAGCTGGTCTTGGAGCTGTTCATTGGGTATCGGCGGGCATTTGTTCAAGGATTTTTTCCAGACGCTGCGCGACCTGCTCGATCTTGTCCTGGTTTTGGCGCTGCCCGTTGAGTGCGGCAGCGACTTCCTGGCGCAACTGCTGATTCTCGGCGCGCAGGCGCTGAGTCAGTTGCGTCAGTTGCGTCAGTTTCTGATCGAGGGCGTCGAGTTCGCTTTGCATGGCGCGCACTATAGTTTTGAAAATACGTTGAAGTCAATCGCTAACGATATGTTCTGCAAGTGTTTTGAGGTGTCTGTGCGGCTTTGCTACAATGCGCCCCGCTTCTAGGTGCGGTCAGGCGTGAGCCTGGCCGTTAAACGGGAAACAGGTGAAGAGGGACTGACCCCGATGCCTGTGCTGCCCCCGCAACGGTAAGCAGGTGTGGACGTATCAACAAGCCACTGTGCTCAGGCATGGGAAGGCGATACGTCTGGTCTTGCGAGCCCGGATACCGGCCTCGAAGCAGGCTCAGGAAATGCGCGGGTGGCGCATGGACGGAGGGTCTCTTCGACGCCTTCTTTCCCTCTCGTGTTATTTCCTGATTTTTGCAATGTTCCAACGGGGACGCTTGGAACGTAACTCAGGAAAATTAAATGAAACAGCAAAAACTTCTTGCCGCACTGCTCTGTGCGCTGACTTCCCTAGCTTTTGCCGCAACGCAAGAGATGGACGAGGTCGTGGTCACGGCCACGCGCTTCAAAGACAAATCCTCGGACAAGCCAATCAACATGACGGTGATCTCGCGCGAGGACATCCGGCAAAGCAGTGTGCGCACCGTGCCCGAACTGCTGGCTGCGCAGGCCGGTATCACTCTGCGTGATTTATTCGGCAACAACGCTGCCTCGGCCACGGTGGACATGCGCGGCTTCGGCGCTGCCGCCGGACAGAATACTTTGATCCTGCTGGATGGCCGACGCATCACCGACCCGGATTTGTCGGGTGTGCAATGGTCAGCCATTCCGCTGGCTGCGATCGACCATGTCGAGGTCATGCGCGGCAGCGGTGCGGTGTTGTATGGCGACGGCGCGACCGGCGGCGTCATCAACATCATTACGCGCAGCACAACGCAGCCCGGCCACAACGCGGAGATCGGCGTGCGCGGCGGCAGTTATGGCTTGCGCGAAATGCAGGTGGGCGGGAATTTTTTTTCGAGCACGGCGGGGGCGGATTTGACTGCCAGCAAATTGGCGGCGGATGGCTACCGCGCCAACAACCGCAATGAGCAAACCAATGCGCAAACCAATTTGCGCTGGCTGACCGAAGCGGGCGAACTTGCCTTCAAATTGGGAATGGACAGACAGTCCATTCGTTTGCCGGGCGCACGCATGGTACAGCCCGCTGCGGGCATCAACCAGGTGGCAAGCGATCCGCGCGGTGCGGCCACGCCGCTCGACTATGCCAGCCGTGACGGCAACCAACTGGCGCTGGAGTGGCATCAGAACCTGGCTGGAGTGGATCTCGATTTGGGGCTGGGGCGCCGCAGCAAGAACCAGAAATCGTATTTCGATTTTGGCGGGTTTCCTCAATATCGCGACGGTGACCTGACGGTGGTTTCCTTCACGCCACGCATCCGTCTGCCGCACAGCCTGGGCGGCGAGAGCTCGCTGGTGGCCGGGGTGGACGTGTATCGCTGGGATTATGCGCAACGCATCGCCAATGCCGCCGCCAACATTGGTCAGCCGATCAACCGCGTCGGCATGAGCCAGCATAACGATGCCTTCTATCTGCAAAACACCACGCATCTGTCGGCAGACACCACCTTGCTCGCTGGCGTGCGTAACGAGAAGCTGACGATGGCGGGCACGGACGTGTTTAATGCAGCCGCACCCGGTGGCACTTTCGGTTCAGGTGCTCCTGCGGGTTCATTTAACGCTTTGAAAAATGCCTATGAGCTGGGCTTGCGCCACCAGTTAGGCGGCGGTATCGCCGTGAGCGCCAAGGCGGGCCGCAGTTTCCGCTTCGCCAATGTGGACGAAATCTACGAATCCGGCCCGACTTTCACCAACCAGTTCCAGTTCTTGCGCCCACAGACCTCGGACGGTATGGAGTTCGGCATCGACCAGCGCGCGCAGGGAGCAAGCTGGCGCGCCACGTTGTTCCGCAACAAGGTGAACGACGAGATCCATCTCGATCCGTTCAGCACCGGCGTGGGCAACACCAACCTGCCGCCGTCGCGCCGCCAGGGCGTGGAACTGGATGGCCAGTGGCTGGCCATGCCGCAACTGATGCTGAGCGCGGCCTACACCTACACCGATGCGCGCTTCCTTACTGGCGTATTCCAGGGCAGCGCATTCACCCAGACCAATGTCAACATCGCGGGCAAGCGTGTGCCGCTGGTGCCTGCGCACAAGGCTAATCTGGGCGCGTCCTGGACAGTGGACGAGCAAACCAGACTGAGCGCGGCGCTGGGCTATGTGGGCGCGCAGTACATGGACAATGACGAGGCCAACACGTTGGGCATCCAGATTCCTGCCTATACCCTGGCCGACCTTAAGCTGGTGCATGAGGCCGGGCCGCTGCAACTGACTGCGTCGATGAACAACTTGTTTGACCGCAAGTATTACAACTACGCGGTCAGCAGCCAGTTCACGCCCGGAAAATACAACGTCTACACGTTACCGGGGCGCACCCTGTATCTCGGCTTGAACTATCGCATGTGATCGTGCGGGGCGGCGTACAGCCGCCTTTTCTGTTAAAGTTCCCGCCCACCTCGCAGTTGGCAGGAACTCCCGGAGAGCAACATGACTATCTCGCATCACAAATCGATCTGGATCGCCGCCGCGCTCGTCGCGTTGATGGCGGTTACGCGCTACAACCATTTTGGTTCGGCGGTTGCGCTGCCGGACGCATCCTATGCCGTGTTCTTCCTGGGTGGCCTGTTCCTTGGCCGCGCGTGCTGGGCGCTGGCGATCTTTGCGTTGCTGCTGGTCGAGGCGGCACTGGTTGATTACTACGCCATCAATTTTGCTGGCATCAGCGGCTGGTGCATGACCTCCGCCTATGCTTTCCTTGTGTTCGCTTATGGAGCGTTGTGGCTGACCGGTCGCTGGTATGCACCGCGCCACACGCTTTCCGGCAGGGGCGTGCTGGCCTTGCTGGCTGCTGCCGCCGCCGCAGGGGGCGCGGCCTTCATCATCGCCAACATCAGCTTCTATCTGCTGGCCGGATATTTCGACAGCATGGGCGCCGCCGAATACATTTCGCGCGTGGCGCAATATTTCCCCTCCTATGTTGCGGTGACCGTGTTCTACATCGCTGTCGCAGCTGCTGTCGAGATGGCTGCCGCGTTGCTGGCGGACAAACGCCACCACGATGCCGCCTGACGCTGTGCGGGCATGACCAGCGCCCAACTTTACCTGCGCCTGCTGCGTTATGTGCGCCCGCATTGGCGCGTATTCGCGGTGTCGGCGCTGGGCATGGTGGTGTCCGCCGCCACCGAGCCGTTGTTGCCCGCCTTGCTCAAGCCTTTTCTCGACGGGACTTTCGTGCATAAGGATGACGCAGTGATGCACTGGGCGCCGCTGCTCATCCTGCTCATCTTTTTTGTGCGCGGGCTGGCCGGCTTCCTTGGCTCCTATGCTATCCACTGGGTGGGCAACAAGGTGGTGATGGATCTGCGTGCGGAGATGTTCGGCAAGTTGCTGACACTGTCCACGCGTTTCTACGACGACCATGCCACCGGCGCGCTGATTTCCAAGCTCACTTACGACGTGACCAACGTTACCGCCGCCGCCACCAGCGTGGTCACCATCACCATCCGCGACACCATCATCATCCTGGGCCTGCTCGGCTGGCTGTTCTATCTCGACTGGAAGCTGACCCTGTTGTCGCTGTCCATTGCGCCCGTGGTGGCTTGGGTCATCAGCACCATCAACCGCCGCTTGCGTTCCAGCAGCCGCGATACGCAGCGTGCGATGGGCAGCATCACCCAGGTCATCGAGGAGAGCGTCACCGCGCACAAGGTGGTCAAACTGTTCGGTGGGCAACGTTATGAGCAGGAACGTTTCGACGAAGAGGTCAATGCCGTGCGCCGCCACATGATGAAGCAGGCGACGGCGGCGCTGGCCAACGTGCCCATCGTGCAAATGGTGGCGGCGGTCGCGCTCGCCTTCATTGTCTATCTCGCCATTGGCCAGGCCAAGAGCGATGCCACTACTGTCGGCGGTTTCCTGTCTTTCGTCGCGGCCATGCTGATGCTGACCGCGCCGCTGAAGCGTATCACCAGCGTCAGCGAATTCACCCAGCGCGGTCTGGCTGCCGCCGAAAGCATCTTCGAGTTGCTGGATACACCGGGCGAAACTGATAAGGGGGAAACGAACATCGGACGCGCCACCGGGCGCTTGGCTTTCGAGCACCTGGATTTCTCCTACCATGCCGATGGCCGCCTGGCCTTGCACGACATCAGTCTGGACATTCCGGCAGGACAGGCTGTGGCGCTGGTTGGCGCTTCCGGCAGCGGCAAGAGCACCCTGGCCAACCTGGTGCCGCGTTTCTATACGCCCACTGCCGGGCGCATCACGCTGGACGGCCATGACATCCACGACCTCACAATGGCCAGCCTGCGCGCCAACATCGCGCTGGTGAGCCAGGAAGTGGTGCTGTTCAACGACACCATCGCCGCCAACATCGCCTATGGCCAGATGCGCGCAGTGCCGCAGGCGGAGATCGTCGCCGCCGCCACCGCCGCGCACGCCATGGAATTCATCCGCGACCTGCCGCAAGGCCTGGATACACTGGTCGGCGAAAAAGGCGTGCGCCTGTCCGGCGGCCAGCGCCAGCGCCTCGCCATCGCGCGCGCCATCCTCAAGGACGCGCCCATCCTCATCCTAGACGAAGCCACCTCCGCGCTGGACAGCGAATCCGAGCGCCATGTGCAGGCCGCGCTGGAGACCCTGATGCAGGGCCGCACCACGCTGGTCATCGCGCACCGCCTGTCCACCATCGAAAAGGCCGACCGCATCGTCGTACTGCAAAAAGGTCGCATCGTCGAGACCGGCACGCATGGCGAACTGCTGGCGCAAAACGGCGCTTATGCCCAGTTACATCGCATGCAGTTCGGGCAAGATTAAATCGTGCTTTGAGACTCGCGCCGATTCTGGTAAATTTCAAACCCAAGCATTTCACTCAACCACTTAACTCAGGAGAACAACATGGCCGTCCTCGTAGGCAAGCAAGCCCCCGATTTCACCGCCGTTGCCGTCATGGGCAACAACGACATCAACGAGAATTTCAATCTGAAGAAGCACATCAACGGTAAATACGCCGTGGTGTATTTCTATCCGCTGGATTTCACCTTCGTGTGCCCGTCCGAGATCATCGCCTTCGATCACCGCCTGGACGAATTCAAGAAGCGCAACGTGGAAGTCATCGGCGTGTCCATCGACTCCCACTTCACCCACCTGGCCTGGAAGAACACCCCGGTGGACAAGGGTGGCATCGGCCAGGTGCGCTACCCGCTGGTGGCCGACATCAAGCACGAGATCTGCAAGGCCTATGATGTGGAAGCGGCGGGCGGCGTGGCGTTCCGCGGCTCCTTCCTGATCGACCGTTCAGGCGTGGTGCAGCATCAGGTGGTGAACAACCTGCCGCTGGGCCGCAACATCGACGAGATGATCCGCATGGTGGACGCCCTGCAATTCACCGAAGAGCACGGCGAAGTGTGCCCGGCGGGCTGGAGCAAGGGCAAGAAAGGCATGAACGCCACACCGGAGGGCGTAGCCAAATACCTGGCTGCGCACGCCAAGGAACTGTAAGCGGCTCCCGTTTAGCATCGAAGACAAAGGCTCCTGCGGGAGCCTTTGTCTTTCTTGGCCGGTATGCAGTACGGTAGTGCCAGCCGCCTGGCGCTTGCGGCCTGATAAAATATCTGCCGTCGTCAACTTATCGAGAGTCACCATGTTGGTCTGGTTCGTGGTGCTTTATCTGCTGGTTTCCATCGGCATCGGCCTGTATGCCGCGACGCGCGTGCATGACGCCAAGGATTTCGCGGTGGCGGGCCGCCATCTGCCGCTGCCCATGGTGACCGCCACGGTGTTCGCCACCTGGTTCGGCGCGGAGACGGTGCTGGGCATCTCGGCCACCTTCGTCAAGGAAGGGCTGGGCGGCGTGGTGGCCGATCCCTTTGGCGCGTCGCTGTGCCTCATCCTCGCCGGGCTGTTCTTCGCCAACAAGCTGTACCGTATGAACCTGCTGACCATCGGCGACTTCTACCGCCTGCGCTACAACCGTGCCGTGGAGCTGATCGCAGCCATCGCCATCGTGATTTCCTATCTGGGCTGGGTGTCGGCGCAGATCGTGGCGCTGGGGCTGGTGCTCAATATCATCAGCGGCGGAGCGGTGTCGCAGGAGGCGGGCATGGTGAGCAGTGCGCTCATCGTGCTGACCTACACCACCTTCGGCGGCATGTGGTCGGTGGCACTGCTCGATTTTGTGCAAATGACGGTCATCATGGCCGGCATGCTGTTCATTGCCTGGTTCGTCAGCGGCATGACCGGCGGCGTGGGCGCGGTGGTGGCGCATGCACAGGCGGCGGGTAAGCTGAATTTTTTCCCCAAGGGGGATTACACGCAGTGGGTGCCTTTCCTCGGTGCATGGGTAACCATGATGCTGGGGTCCATCCCGCAACAGGACGTGTTCCAGCGCATCACCTCGGCCAAGACCGAGCAGGCGGCGGTGCGTGGCTCGGTGCTGGGCGGCTCGCTGTATTTCGTGTTCGCCTTCGTGCCGATGTTCCTCGCATACTCGGCGACTCTGGTTGATCCGCAGGTGTTCGGCGCACTGCTGGAGCAGGATACGCAACTGGTGTTGCCGACACTGATCTTGCAGTACACGCCGGTGTTCGCGCAGGTGATCTTCTTCGGCGCGCTGATCTCGGCCATCATGAGTACTTCCTCCGCTACGCTGCTGGCACCGTCGGTGGCGTTCACCGAGAACATCCTCAAGCATTTCATGTTCAGGCACATGGGCGACCGCCAGTTGCTGCGCGCGATGCGCATCACACTTTGGGGCTTCGGCGGGCTGGTGCTGCTGGTCGCATTGAATTCCCAACTGTCCATTTTCAAGATGGTGGAGAACGCTTACAAGATTACACTGGTGGCGGCCTTCGTGCCGCTGGCATTCGGCTTGTACTGGAAACGCGCCAACACGCAAGGCGCGCTGACGGCGATGGTGATGGGGCTGGCGACCTGGATGTTGTGCGAAGTGTTCGAGCCTTCCGCCATCTGGCCGCCGCAATTGCTCGGCCTGTTGGCCAGCATGGCGGGCATGGTCGTGGGGGCGCTGCTGCCCAACTTTATCGGCCACCATGCCGAGCCGCACCGCCATCCCAACCATCATGTCGTGGCCAGGGCGGAGCCTTCCGCGTGACTGTCATGCGGCTGTCATAATTCTTTCATACCATCGCAATCCTGACTTGGCGAACGATGAATACAAAATGGTGACTCCCAATATCCTGCTGGTGGAAGATGAACCCGCGATCCAGGAACTGCTCGCGTTCAACGTGGCGCAATGCGGCTACCGCGCCATCCAGGCTTACGATGCAGAAACTGCGCTGGGACATATCAACCGCGCCCTGCCCGATCTCATCCTGCTGGACTGGATGTTGCCCGGCATGTCCGGCGTGGAGCTGGCGCGCCGCCTGCGCGCCGATGCGCGTACGCGCGACATTCCCATCATCATGCTCACCGCGCGCAGCGACGAGCATGACAAGGTGCTCGGCCTGGAATCGGGCGCGGACGATTACATCACCAAACCCTTCTCGCCGCGTGAACTGATGGCGCGCATCCGCGCCGTGCTGCGCCGCCGCGCGCCGCAGATGACCGACGAGACCGTGCGCATGGCTGGCATCGAACTGTCGCCCGCCACGCACCGGATCAACGCCGGTGGCTGGGGCATCGAGCTGGGCCCCACCGAGTTCCGGCTGCTGCATTTCTTCATGACCCATGCCGAGCGTGTCTATAGCCGTGCGCAACTGCTTGACCAGGTGTGGGGTGACCATGTGTTCGTCGAGGAGCGCACCATAGACGTGCATATCCGCCGCCTGCGCCAGGCGCTGGAACCGGCGGGCAAAGATGCGCTGGTGCAAACCGTGCGCGGCAGCGGCTATCGCTTTTCTGCGAGCTAAAGCGCCATCGTGCAGGTGTGGCGCGTGGATTTTTCCGCGATAATGCCGCCAGTTCAAACTTGAGCGGTTTCCCGTGAGTGATTTCTGGCAGCGCGTGATTTTTTCCTTTGCCTTGCTGGCGGCATTCTGCCTGCTGCTGTGGGGCGTGGAGGGCGCTTTTCCCGCAGTGTTGTGCCTTGCGGGCGTGCTGTGGCTGTGGCTGTTGCTGCAACTGCGCAATTTGGCGGCGCTGCAACGCTGGCTCGAGGATGCGGAAGCGCAGTCCGTCCCGGACGGCAACGGCTTGTGGGAAGAGGTTTTCTCCCAGCTCAACAAGATGATGCGCAAGCACCGCAAGCAGCGCGAGCAGCATGAAGCGGCGTTGTTGCAGATGGAACAGGCGACCTCCGCGCTGCCGGAAGGCGTGGTGATCTTGGATGAATCCAACCGCATCGAGTGGTGCAACCTGCAGGCGGAACGCCATTTCGGCCTGGATGCGCAGCGCGATGTCGGCCAGCAGGTCACCTATCTGGCGCGCCAGCCGGACTTTGTGCAATACCTGGCCATGCGCAATTACAGCGAGCCGCTGATATTGCGCGGCGCGCGCCAGGACGACCTGATCTTGTCCATCAAGCTTATCCCCTATGGCAAGCACGAACGCCTGCTCATCAGCCGCGACATTACCCAGCTTGAGCGCATCGAGACAATGCGCCGCGATTTCGTGGCCAACGTGTCGCACGAACTGCGCACGCCGCTGACGGTGGTCAACGGTTTCGTGGAAACCTTGCAAGACATGCCCAGCCTGGAAAACGACATGGCGCGGCGAGCGCTGTACCTGATGAGCGAACAGACGCGGCGCATGGAGAGCCTGGTCAGCGACCTGCTTACCTTGTCGCGCCTTGAGAACGAGCAGAACCCGCTGCGCGAGGAGGAGGTGGATGTGCGCGCGCTGGCCGATGAAGTGTTGCGCGAAGGGCAATTGCTCAGCAATGGCCGGCATGTGCTGCATCTGCACCTGGCCAGCGAGGCGAAATTGCTGGGCAATCGCGACGAATTGCGCAGCGCCTTTGCCAACCTGGTGAGCAATGCCATCCGCTACACGCCGGAAGGCGGCGAGATCGTGCTGAGCTGGGCGGAGCGTGAAGGCCTGCCGGTGTTCGCCGTGCAGGACAGTGGCATCGGCATCGCTGCGCAACATATCCCGCGTTTGACCGAGCGTTTCTACCGCGTTGACCGCAGCCGTTCGCGCGAGACCGGGGGCACCGGCCTGGGGCTGGCCATCGTCAAGCACATCGTCATGCGCCACCAGGCTAGGTTGGAAATACACAGTGAAGAGGGCAAAGGCAGCACTTTCGTGCTGGCGTTCCCGCCCAAGCGTGCGCTACACTGAACACAATAAAAACAGGCTCCGCACGGAGCGCTTTACACTCAGCCCCACCCCATCATGAACGCCAGATCGTTCATTGCTTTTTTCCAGAGACAGCCTGACTTTCCAGCCGGTGAGCCGCAGCGTGCACGCTTCATGCAGGTCGTGTTGATCACGGTGATGCTGATCGCCATTGCGCTGGCGGTATACCGCTTTCTGTCCGCCCCCATCATAGGTTGGGTCAACCTGGCCATCGCGCTGATCGCTGCTGTGCTGTATTTCGCGCTGCTGCGCTATCCTGGGCACATTGCCCTGATCGCCAACGTGCTGCTGGGCATGCTGATGGCTATTGGCGCAACCGCCTATCTCACGCGGGTGGACAATGCCATGCGTCTCGGCGCCTTCTTTCCGATATTGATCGCTGCGTTCTATCTGCGCGGATTCCGCGCCAGCAGCTATTGGCTGATCGCAATCCTGCTCATCATCCTGCTGGGCAAATGGCAGCCGTGGTTCGATGTCGGTTATAGTCATTTCGAGATCCTGGCGGTCTGCCTGTACCTGGTTGGCATGTTCGTCGTCATCTGGCAGTTTTCCCTGCTGCAACAGGATCAAGCCAGGCGCGAAAGTGAATTTCAAGTGAATGCCGGACAGGAGCGGCAGCTGGAGCATATCGTGCATCACGATGCGCTGACCGGCGTGCCCAACCGCGTGCTGCTGGCCGATCGTTTGGCGCAGGCGCTGGCGCGCACCAAGCGCGAGCACGGACTGATGGCGGTGTGCCATCTCGATCTGGACGGGTTCAAACTGGTCAACGATGCCTTGGGGTACGAGGTGGGCGACCGTGTGCTGGTGGAGATCACGCGGCGCATCAAGCAAACCATACGCGAGGACGATACCGTGGCGCGGCTGGGGGGCGACGAGTTCGTGGTGCTGCTGGTGGGCTTGCAGCAGCCGGAAGAATGCGCCGGCAGCCTGCACCGCCTGCTGGAAGCGATCGCCCGGCCCATCGAGATCGACGAAGTGACGGCCAATGTCAGCGCCAGCATCGGGGTCGCGCTCTATCCGGAAGACGAGCAGGATGCGGATACCTTGCTGCGCCATGCCGACCAGGCCATGTATGTGGCCAAGCAGTCCGGCAAAAACCGCTATCATCTGTTTGACGCGGCGAATGACCTGCGTGCGCGCTCGCACCATGAGTTGTTGCAGCAGATACGCCACGGTCTGCGGCATGGCGAGTTCGAGTTGTATTACCAACCCAAGATGGAGTTGCAGACGCACCGCCCGCTGGGGGCGGAGGCGCTGGTGCGCTGGCACCACCCGCAGCGCGGTCTGCTCGATCCAGGTCAATTCATGCGTGCGATCGAGAATACCGAGCTGGAGGTCGAACTGGGTTCATGGGTGATCGGCCAGGCGCTGGAGCAGATCCGCCAGTGGCGGCAGGTCGGCATGATGCCGGAATTGAGCATCAACATCTCGGCCTATCACCTGCTGATGCCTGGCTTTGCGGAAAAACTGCGGGAGCGGCTGGGAAGTTGCTGCGCCTCACCCTGCTGCAACTGTCTGCAAATCGAAGTGCTGGAAACAGTCGCGGTGGAGGACATGGATACCGTGGGCGGCATCATCAAGGCATGCAAGGCGTTCGGCGTGGGGTTTGCGCTGGATGATTTCGGCACGGGTTTCTCCTCGCTGACCTATCTCAACAACCTGGCTGTGGACACCCTCAAGATTGACCAATCCTTCGTGCGCGGCATGCTGCAGAACAAAGGCGACCACGCCATCGTACAGGGCATCGTGGCACTGGCCAGCGCCTTCGACATGAAGGTGGTGGCGGAGGGCGTCGAGGACGAACGGGTCTATCAGGCCTTGCAGCAGATGGGGTGCACGACCGGGCAGGGGTATGGCATCGCACCGCCCATGCCGGCGGCAGAACTGGCGGAATGGTGGGTCAGGCAGGCTTGAAGCTGACGCGCTCATAGTCGCTGCCTTTGGTCACGCTGAAGCCCAGCACGATGCTCTGCTTGCTGTGGTCGGGCAGGGTGAATTCCAGCTTGCGCTCGGCGTGGAACCAATCGCGCGGCAGGATCAGGCTGGCGGGGATTTTCAGTTTTTCCAGCGCGGGCAACAGCAAGGCCGGTGCGGAGCCGGAGAGCAGCAGGCTGCCTTCTTCGGCGTTGCCGCGCACGACCAGCGCCTGCGGTTGGCCGGGCAGGAAGTGCACGGTGATGTAGAGATGGTGGTGGCGTGTGACGCTCACCATGCCGATGACGCCGAGCTTGAGGGCGGCGCCGTCCGCCGACACGACGCTGACCAGCTGGTTCGCGGCGAGCCGCTCGCCTGCGTTCGCCTTGCGCAACAGGCGTGCGTGCAGCAGGCCGTTCTCTTCCACCTGCCACTCTTCCGGCACGAACCCCAATTCCGTCAGGGTGTGTTGGCCGGTCTCGTCCAGCACACGGCCGAAGGTCTCGATCTGTTTCTGCGCATCCTGCTTGGCCCTGGCGGCATCCTTCACTGGTTTGAACGGCTTGCGCGCGATGAAGGCGTAGGCGTTCTCCAGCCCGGCGCAGAGCTGCACTGTGGCGGCCTCTGTGCGCGGCGCGTCGGCCAGCGATTCCGCTCGCGCTTCGCACCAGCAGCGGTGCAGTTCGCCAAGCAGGGCGATGCATTCCTTGCTGCTGGTTTCGCCGCCCAGTCCGGCTTGCTGCGGGGTCTGTCCCTGTTGCAGCAGGATGGTCTTGACGCGTATCTGCTTGGACAGCGGCACCATCGCTAGGAAGCGCATGGACGCCGCGGCAGTGGCCTGCTGGATGGGGAACAGGCCGTGCTCGCCGGCAAGATCGACGGCCAGCGGCGGCGCATCACCCTTGCTCATGCTGCAACGCGGCTCCACCGTGAGCGCGCTGTCGCCCCATTGCTCCAGCCAGCGTTCGGCGACATGCCATTGGCCGCGCGAGAGCACCAGGCGTGCGCGGTGCATCAATAACGCCGTGGCATAGAGGGTGCGGCAGGACACGCCCTGGCCCGAGCGGCTGTAGGGGTCGGTTACCGCTTGCTGGTGTATGCCCCTGGCTTCGAGGTGCGCATACAGTTCATGGAAATGCCGCCACCACTTGTTGTCCGGTTCGTAGCCCGCGCGCAGGAATTCGTTGAGTGTCTGACCGCTATAATGCACGCAACGGTGACCCAGCAGGGCGCGCTGGCTCGCCAGTTGCCGATCGCCCGCTTCGGCCATTTGCAGACAGCGCAGGTAACCCGCCTCCATGCTCTGCCACAGCCCCGCCAGCGCCAGCAGCAGCATGAATTCATCGTCAGCCAGAGGCAGTTTTTTGCCGACCAGCTTCCTGGAAAAATCCGTCTGCACGATGGCAACGGTTTCGCGCAGGGCTTCCATTGTCTGCAAGCGATCGCCGCCGCGCAATGCGCAGCGGTTGAATTCGCCTATCTCTTTGCGCAGTGTGCCCTGTGCCAGGTTGAGGTTGGTGAGTTGCAGCTGGCTCAGCCATTCCGTGCAGGAAGCCGCATCCCTGAATGCGGGCTGGGCCAGGTCATCCGTGGGTTCCAAGTCGAACATGGGGTGCAAGTTTAGAGCAAAACGCGCTCTATGCCACCCTCATTGGCCTCGGCGATATACTCCGCCTGCCAGTCCGGGCCGAGCAGATGCCGGGCCATCTCCACCACGATGTAGCCGGCGTCGGCGCCGGTGTCGTCGGTGTAGCGGCTCAAACCCTGCTGGCAGGCCGGGCAGGAGGTGAGTACCTTGATCTCGCCATCATAGCCGTCCGCGCGCAAGGCAGCAGCGCCCTTGCGCATCTCCTCTTCCTTGCGGAAGCGCACCTGCGTGGCGATGTGCGGGGAGGAGACGCCGAAGCTGCCCGACTCGCCGCAGCAGCGGTCGTTCAGTGCGATGCTGCTGGACGCCATCAGCTCGTTGACGACTTTCATCGGCTGATAGGTCTTCATCGGCGAGTGGCAGGGGTCGTGGTACAGGTAGCGCACGCCGGTCGCCTGTTCCAGCTTCACGCCTTTCTCCAGCAGGTATTCATGGATGTCCAGCAAGCGGCAGCCGGGGAAGATCTTGTCGAACTGGTATTGCTGCAACTGGTCCATGCAGGTGCCGCAGGACACGATCACGGTCTTGATGTCGAGATAGTTCAGCGTGTTCGCCACGCGGTGGAACAGCACGCGGTTGTCGGTGGTGATCTGGTTGCCCTTGTCCGCCTGGCCTGCCGCGTTCTGCGGATAGCCGCAGCACAGGTAGCCGGGCGGCAGCACGGTGACCGCGCCGGTGTGGTAAAGCATGGCCTGCGTGGCTAGCCCCACTTGCGAGAACAGCCGCTCCGAACCGCAGCCGGGGAAATAGAACACCGCTTCCGTGTCTTCGTTCAGTTTGCGCGGGTCGCGTATCACCGGCACGATGGTGTCATCCTCGATGTCCAGCAGCGCACGTGAAGTGCGCTTAGGCAATCCGCCGGGCATGGGCTTGTTGATGAAGTGGATCACATGCGCCTTGAGCGGAGGCCTGCCCACCGTGGCGGGCGGCCGCCTGGTCTGGCCGTTCAGCAGTCCGAAGCTCTTGGCCACGCGATAGGCGAGCCGCTGCCCCTTGTAGGCCCACTCTATCATCACCTTGCGCACCAGCTTGATGGTGGTGGGATCGGTGGCGTTGAGGAACAGCATCGAAGTGGCGGTGATCGGGTTGAACTTCTTCTGGCCTTGGCGGCTGAGGAAGTTGCGCATCGCCACCGATACATCGCCGAAGTCGATGTCCACCGGGCACGGCTTCTCGCAGCGGTGGCACACCGTGCAGTGGTCGGCCACGTCGTTGAACTCGTCGAAATGCGCCAGCGACACGCCGCGCCGTGTCTGCTCCTCATATAGGAATGCCTCGATCAGCAGCGAGGTGGCGAGGATTTTGTTGCGTGGCGAATAAAGCAGGTTGGCGCGCGGCACATGGGTGGAGCACACCGGTTTGCACTTGCCGCAGCGCAGGCAATCCTTGATCGAATCGGAGATGTCGCCCAGTTCGCTCTTTTCCAGGATCAGGCTCTCCAGCTCCATCAGGTTGAAGCTGGGTGTGTAGGCGCGTTCCAGGTTGCTGCCGGGCAGCAGCTTGCCCTTGTTGAAGCGCCCCTCGGGATCGACGCGCTGCTTGTAGGCGATGAAGGGCGCAATCTCCTGTGTTTCGAGGAAATCGTACTTGGTGATGCCGATGCCATGTTCGCCCGAAATGACCCCGCCCAGTTCCTTGGCCAACGCCATGATGCGGTCCACCGCGCCATTGGCCTGTTGCAGCATGGCGTAGTCGTCGGAGTTGACCGGGATGTTGGTATGCACGTTGCCGTCGCCTGCATGCATGTGCAGCGCCACGAACACGCGACTCTTCAGCACACGCTGGTGCAAGGCTCCGCACTGGTCGAGGATGGGCTGATAGGTGCTGCCGCTGAAGATGTGGCGCAGCGGTTCACGCAGCTCGCGCTTCCACGATGCGCGCAGCAGGTGGCGCTGCACCGCGTCGAATACGCTGCGCGCATCCTCGTGATCCTGCGGCGCGAACGGGCACGCGGACAACGGTGCATCGAGATTGTCGCGCAGCCAGCTCCAGCGCGTGCGCACCTCGGCCAGCAGTTGCTGCGCGGCTTCCTTGCGGTTGCCCAGCAGTTCGGCATCGCCCAGTTGCGCGTCGTCCTGGTAATGCAGCGGCAGATCCCCGGCGAAAAATTCGTCCAGCGCATCCAGCAGCTTGAGCTTGTTGTGCAGCGACAGTTCGATGTTGATGCGCTCCACGCCGTCGCAATAGTCGCCCATGCGCGGCAGCGGTATCACCACGTCCTCGTTGATCTTGAAGGCGTTGGTGTGCTTGGCGATGGCCGCGGTGCGTGCGCGGTCCAGCCAGAACTTCTTGCGCGCTTCGGCGGACACGGCGATGAAGCCTTCGCCGTGGCGCAGGTTGGCCAGGCGCACGATCTCCGAGGCGGCCTCGCCCACGGCGCGTTCGTCGTCGCTCACCACGTCGGCGATCAGCACCATCTTCGGGCGTGTGCCGCGTTTCGACTTGGTGGCATATCCCACCGCCTTGAGGTAGCGCTCGTCCAGGTGTTCTAGTCCGGCCAGCAGTACCGACTTGCCGCCACGGTTGTCCAGCAGGGTGGCGATCTCCACGATGGCCGGCACTGCTTCTCGCACCTGGCCGAAGAATTCCAGGCACACCGTGCGTGTGAATTTGTGTTCGCGGTGCAGGATGAAACGCGCCGAGGTGATGATGCCGTCGCAGCCCTCCTTCTGGATGCCAGGCAGTCCGGACAGGAATTTGTCGGTCACATCCTTGCCCAGGCCGGTCTTGCGGAAGGCGCTGCCGGGGATGGTGAGTATCTCGGTGTCGCCTGCGGGCGTCTTGCCGTTTTCGTGGTAGCGGCGGATGCGGAACTGCGCGCTGGCCGCGTCGTGGATCTTGCCGAGGTTATGGTCGAGGCGTTCCACCTCCATCCACAACCCGTCCGGCGTGACCATCTTCCAAGACGCCAGATTGTCCAGCGCAGTGCCCCACAGCACGGCCTTCTTGCCGCCCGCATTCATCGCCACGTTGCCGCCTATGCACGAGGCGTCCGCCGAGGTGGGGTCCACCGCGAACACCAGCCCGTTGGCTTCCGCCGCTTCCATCACGCGCCGCGTCACCACGCCCGCGCCGCAATGGACGGTGGCATAGGGCTGTTGCAGGCCGGGCAGCACGCGCTGCTCCACCGCCGAGATGGCATCCAGTTTTTCCGTGTTGATGACCGCAGAATACTTGTCCAGCGGCACGGCGCCGCCGGTGTAGCCAGTGCCACCGCCGCGCGGGATCAGGGTCAGGCCCAGGTCTATGCAGGCGCGCACCAGCGGCGCGACCTCGTCCTCGCTGTCCGGGTGCAACACCACGAACGGGTATTCCACGCGCCAGTCGGTGGCGTCGGTCACGTGCGAAACGCGCGCCAGCCCGTCGAACTGGATGTTGTCGCGGCGCGTGATGCGGGAGAGCGAACGCAGCGTGTGTTTGCGTAACTGCAAGGTCGTTTCAAAGTCTGCTGCGAAGCGTTCGACGGCGGCGGTGGTGAGTTCCAGCAGGCGTCCCACTTTGGCGTTGCCCTGCCGCCGCGCCTCGATGGCGTCCAGGCGGTGATGGAGCGCGCCGACCAGTGCGCGGCGGCGCTTGCGGTTGCCAAGCAGGTCATCTTCCAGGTAGGGGTTGCGCGCGAGCACCCAGATGTCGCCGAGCACCTCATACAGCATGCGCGCCGAACGTCCGGTGCGGCGCTCCTCGCGCAACGACTCGATGATTTCCCACGCCTCGCGGCCCAGCAGGCGCAACACGATCTCGCGATCGGAGAACGAGGTGTAGTTGTAGGGGATTTCTCTTAAACGTGCAGTCATGCCACAGCCCAATTCATAAGGCGTGCATTCTACCGCATCGCGCCTGTTCGCTCGACCCTGACGCAGGCAGGGAGGCCTGATAAGCTGGCGCCCATGAATGGGACAAGGGACGAATCGGGATGCCGGCTGTTCTTTGCGTTGTGGCCGGATGCGGCCGCGCGCGAGGCGCTGGCCACCTGGCAGACGCAACTGCGCTCGTTGTGCGGCGGCACGGCCATGCGGCCGGATACCCTGCACACCACGCTGGTGTTTCTTGGCGCGGTGGCAGGGCAGCGGCTGGAGGCGCTCAAGCTGGCGGCGCAGGAGGTGGCGTTCGGGCCGTTTGAGGTGGAGTTTAATCAGGTGCGCTACTGGGGGCACAACCACATCGTGTATGCCGCGCCTGCGCAGGCTCCGCTGTCCTTGATACGGTTGGTGGAAACATTACATGGCCATCTCATTGAGCATGGTTTCCGTTGCGAGGACAAGCCTTACCAGCCGCATGTTACCTTGTTGCGGCATGCCCAGTGGAGCGATGCGCCGCTGCCGTCCATGCCACCGCTAGGCTGGCGAGCTGCAGGCTTTGTGCTGGTGAATTCACGGCGCACCCTGACAGGCGCGCAATATGAAGTGTTGGCGTGTTTTCCTGCGGCGGAATTGGCGGGCCGTTGAAAAACGTGGCGTGGATGGCCAGAGGCAAAGCGCACGGAGCGAGCCCCGTGCAACACCGCAGACGGTCCACCTCAGTAGTTTTTCAATCGCCTGTTAAAATGAACACTGACATCTGGGGGAGCCCATGCTGCATGCATTTGTGCTGAAAGACGGAAGACTGGAACGCCTGCACATCGAGGCGGGCGGCACCTTGCGCGCCGCGGCACCGGTGTGGTTGGACCTGATCGCCGCCACCCCGCAAGAGATCGCCTGGGTGGAACAGGCCTACAACCTGCGCCTGCCCAAACCGGAACACTTGCGCGACATCGAGGCCAGCGCGCGCTTCTTCGAGCTTGATGATGCGCTGCATCTGCGCTCCGATTTCCTGTCCGGCACCGAAAGCCATTCGCGCAGCGTGGCGGTGGCGTTCATCCTGAGCGGGGCGGCGCTCATCAGCATCCATGAGGAAGACCTGCCTATCTTCCGCCTGTTGCGCGTGCGGCTGCGTGCCGAATCCGGCGACATCCTCGATGCGCGCGATGTGCTGGTGGACTTGTATGGCATGGATGTGGAATTCTCCGCCGATGCGCTGGAGGAAGTTTATGCCGACCTCGGGCAAGTGAGCCAGAGCGTGCTGCACTCCACCCTGAGCGACCAGCAGGCCAGCGCCGCGCTGGCCGGCATCGCCCATGCGGAGCATGTGAACGGGCGTATCCGCCGCAACGTGATGGACACCCAGCGCGCCTTGTCCTTCCTGATCCGTGGCAGGCGCCTGAGCACGGCGCAGATCGAAGAGGTGCACCAGATACAGCAGGACATCGAATCGTTGAACGGCCACACCGCCTTCCTATCCGACAAGATTAACTTCCTGATGGATGCTGTCATCGGCTTCATCAACATCAACCAGAATAAAGTCGTGCGCCTGTTCTCCGTGGTGTCGGTGGCGCTGCTGCCGCCCACGCTGATCGCCTCCATCTACGGCATGAACTTCCAGCTCATGCCGGAGCTGCACTGGCGGCTGGGGTATCCTTACGCGCTGTTGCTGATGGGGCTGTCGGTCGGCGTGCCGCTCTGGTATTTCTGGCGCAAGGGCTGGCTTAAATAGGCGTGTCTTCGTTCCGTGCTGCCAGCAGTTTTTCCACGCACCACGCCGCCGCCGCGAAGCCCATGCTGGCCGTCACTGTTACCACCGAGCCGTAGCCCGAACAGTTCAGATCGTCCGTGGTGCAGGCGGAGCCGCGCTGCGAGGGATCTTCCAGATACACGCAGGCCATGCCGAACTTGCCATTCTTGCGCGGCTGGATGTTGTAGTCCTTCTTCAGTGTGTTGCGGATGCGCGCCAGCAGCGCATCGTGCGTCGCGCGCGCCAGATCGTCGCGCCGCAGTTTGAGCGGGTCGCGCTTGCCCCCCGCCGCGCCGCACACCACCAGCCTGATTTTGTTGAAGCGCGCATGCACGATCAGCGCCGCCTTCACCTTCGCCTCGTCGCAGGCGTCGATGACCGCATCGAACGCGCCCGGCGGGAGTGATTGCGCAAGGTTCTCTTCCGTCAGGAAATCCTCGATCACGGACACCTTGCAGGCCGGGTTGATGTCGCGGATGCGCGCTTGCAAGGCCAGCACCTTGGCTTCGCCCAGCGTGCTGTCCAGCGCCTGCACCTGGCGGTTCACGTTGGAAACGGCGATGTGGTCGAAATCGATCAGGGCGAGATTGCCGATGCCGCTGCGCGCCAGCGCCTCCACTGCCCAAGAGCCCACGCCGCCAACGCCCACCACTGCTACGCACGCTCGGTGCAGTATCTTGCGCGCGCCTTCGCCATACAGGCGGTCGAGGCCGCCGAAGCGGCGGGTGTGGTCGGGGTCGAGGGTGTGCGGACTCATGACTGGAGCAGATTGTTTTTTGCGAAAAGGGATGATGCGTTCACAGTTGTGATGCGCGCGATTTCCTCGATGGACAGGCCGCGCAACTCCGCCAGTGTCTGCGCGATGCGCGGCAGGTATTCCGGTTTGTTCGGCTGCCCGCGCTCCAGCCACTGCGGCGGGATGTCGGGCGCGTCGGTCTCCAGCACGATGCTGTCCAGCGGCAGGATGGCGGCGAGTTTGCGCAACTTGGTGGCGCGCGGGTAGGTCATCGCGCCACCAAAGCCGAGCTTGAAACCGAGCTTGATGAATTCTTCCGCCTGCTGGGGGCTGCCGTTGAAGGCGTGGGCGATGCCTGTCCTGAGCGAGGTTGAAGGGCCGCCGCTGCCATAAAAGTGGCGCAGATGTTTCAGCACCACATCGATCGCGCTGCGCACGTGCAGCAGCACCGGCAGCTCGAATTCACGCGCCAGCTCCAGTTGGCGGATGAAGAAGAATTCCTGCACGTCGCGGTCATGCAGCTTGACGAAGAAGTCGAGGCCGATCTCGCCCACCGCCACCGTGCCGGGCAAGGCCAGATAGTCGCGCAATACCTTGAGGTCCTCCGGCTGCGCGTCGTCGGTGTACATGGGGTGGATGCCATAGGCGGGCAGGCAGGCCGGAAAAGCCGCGCAGATATTCTTCACCGCCGCGAAATTGTCGCGCGTAACCGAAGGCACGACGATGTGCCGAACACCTGCGGTGTTGGCGGCATTTACCAGTTCGGACTGTGAGGCGCCAAACTCTGCGGCGTCGAGGTGGCAGTGGGTATCGACTAACACGTTTAGTCCATCGTCAAAATGATTTTGCCTGTCATGCCGCCCGCCTCGATCAGCCGGTGTGACTCGGCGGCCTGTGCCAGCGGCAGCGTGTGGCTGACCAGCACGCCGAGCTGTCCTGCTTCCACCAGTTTGGCGCCAGCTTCCAGTATCTTGCGCTGGCGGATGCGTTCGTCGTGCAGCTTCATCGCCTGCGGCGTGAGCATCAGTTCGTAGCACAGCGACAGGTTGCGCAGTCGCGCCTTCTGCACGTCGGCCTGCGCCAGCGGCGTGGCGAGCAGGCTGACGACGCGGCCCGCCACGCGCGCCGCATCCAGCGAGCGCAGGTAGGTGTCGCCGCCCACGGTGTCGAACACCACGTCCGCGCCGCGTCCGTCCGTCCAGCCCAAAGTCTCCTGCACGAAATCCTGTGTCCTGTAGTGGATGATCTTCTCCGCGCCCAGAGCATGCACCAGCCCCGCCTTGCGTTCGTCGCCCACCGTGGCGGCGATGCGCGCGCCGAGGTGGTGGGCGAGCTGCACCGCGACATGGCCCACGCCGCCTGCCGCGGCATGGATCAGCACGGCCTGCCCGGCTTGCAGTTGCGCGCGTTCCACCAGCGCTTCCCACGCGGTGATGAGCACCAGCGGCAACGCGGCGGCATCCCGCAAGGAAATGTTGGCGGGCTTGGCCGCGCAGTGGTCTTCGTGGAGCGTGGTGTATTCGGCATAGTTGCCTGGCTCGTCGCCGATGCCGCCATTGCAGAAGAACACTTCGTCGCCCACTTTGCAGCGCGTCACCGCGCTGCCCACGGCCTCCACCACACCCGCGCCGTCGCAGCCGAGGATGGCGGGCAGCCTGTCGGGGAAGTAAGCCGGCTTGGCGCGCAGCTTGGTGTCCACAGGGTTCACCCCGGCAGCGACCAGCTTCACGCGGACATGCTGCGGCGAAGGCAGGTCCGGCACGGGGACATCGCGCAATTGCAGCACGTCGGTGCCGCCGGGCGCAGTGGCGAAGATGGCTTTCATCAAGATTTCTCCGATTCTGTCATTCTGGCCTGCACCGGAATGACGTTTTTTGCTATGTTAAACTCCGCCTACTGTTTTAGCGAGATTCCACCATGTCTGGTAACGCCTTCGGCATTCTTTTCACTGTCACCTCCTTCGGCGAATCGCACGGCAAGGCCATCGGCTGCATCGTGGATGGTTGCCCGCCCGGCATGATGCTTTGCGAAGCCGACCTGCAGGTCGATCTCGACCGCCGCAAGCCGGGCACCTCGCGCCATGTCACGCAGCGGCGCGAATCGGACACCGTGGAGATTCTATCCGGCGTGTTCGAAGGCAAGACCACTGGCACCCCCATCGCGCTGCTCATCCGCAACGAGGACCAGCGCAGCAAGGACTACGGCAGCATCGCCGACACCTTCCGCCCCGGTCACGCCGACTACACCTACTGGCAGAAATACGGCATCCGCGATTATCGCGGCGGCGGCAGGGCCTCGGCGCGCGAGACGGCAGCACGCGTGGCGGCGGGCGCCATCGCCAAGAAATGGCTGGCCGAACAATACGGTGTGGAGGTACGCGGCTATCTGGAGCAGCTCGGCGAGATCAAAGTTCCGTTCAAAAGCTGGGGCGACCTGCATGAAGAGGGCAACACCTTCTTTGTGGCCGACGCCAGCTACATCGGCCAGCTCGAAGACTACATGGACGCATTGCGCAAATCGGGCGACAGCATCGGCGCGAAACTGTGCGTGGTGGCGCACAACGTGCCGGTGGGCTGGGGCGAACCGGTGTTCGACCGCCTGGATGCCGACATCGCCCACGCACTGATGGGCATCAACGCGGTGAAGGGCGTGGAGATCGGCGCGGGCTTCGGCTGCGTCACACAGCGCGGCAGCGAACACGGCGACGAACTCACGCCGCATGGATTTTTGTCCAACAACGCGGGCGGCATCCTCGGCGGCATCTCCACCGGGCAGGACATTGTCGCGCGTTACGCCATCAAGCCCACCTCCAGCATCCGCCTGGAGCGCAACTCCATCAACAAGGCGGGTGAAGCAGTGAAGGTCTCCACCGAAGGCCGCCACGATCCCTGCGTCGGCATCCGCGCCACGCCCATCGCCGAGGCGATGGTGGCGCTGGTGTTGATGGATCATGCATTGAGGAACAGGGCGCAGTGCGAGGATGTGGTGTGTGAGACGGTGAAGTTGAGATAGTCGACGCGGGATGACGACACCGATTCAAATCGCAGACGCCAAGATATCGCTGGCATGCTCTTCTGCGACAGAAGAACTTCGAGCGGAGGCTGAAGCAATCCACCGTCGAGCCGCAGCAAAAAGAATGTTGAAGTCTGGAAATACAATCGTTGAGGTTAAAGATCAGTGTGTTTCAACTATCCAACACCTTGGTGAGGTGGCATCTCAGGAACTTCAGTGGGCGTTGTCTCATACGTTCTTTGCGTCCCCGGTTGATGTTAATCGCTGTAATGCAGTTGCACACAGGTATATAGACGCAATTGGCAGTGAATGTAGTGCGGTACTTCTCAATACAGTTGGGTTATGTGGGGACAGGCAACATTTTGAAATCACTGAGCCTGACCTGAGAACACAGGAGCAACAATCTCGCATGACCGTCAGCCTTGCTCTTGATACAAAATATAGCGAAATGAAGTATCAGCGCATGCGAGCTGTTTTCGGCTTTCTGCAGCGGTTGATACAAATTGTGGTTCGTTCATAGGCTTCATTGAAAACCGCCGGGCTGCCCCCGACGGTTTTGTGTTTAACGAATGTTGAGACGATGCACCTTTCACACATCAAATGGCTGTCCCTCTTCGCGCTGCTGGTTAATGCCGCCGCCATGTTCTCACCCGTCATCAACGGCGGCGATTCGATTACCTATGCGGCGCTGTCGCAGCATATCGCGCAGACCAATGACTGGGCCGATCTGGTGCTGGATGGCAAGGACTGGCTGGACAAGCCGCACTTGCCGTTCTGGCTGACGGCGCTGTCGTTCAAGCTGTTCGGCATCGGTGCGTTCGCTTACATCCTGCCGGGTTTCCTGTTCCACTTGCTGGGCGGTTATTTCACTTACCGCATCGCGCGGCTGTTCTATGACCGCGAGGCGGCGTGGCTGGCTCTGCTGGTGTATGTGTCGGCTTACCATTTGATGGATTCGTCCATCGAGGTGAAGGCGGAGACTTATCTCACCGGGTTCATCATGGGGGCGTGCTATTACTGGCTGCGCTTCGATGCGCAGACGAGACTGAAATATCTCTTGCTGGGTGCGCTGTTAAGCGCGGGTGCGCTGATGACCAAAGGGGTGTTCACGCTCATCACCATCAGCAGCGGGCTGGTGTGTCTGTGGCTGTATCGCGGCGGATGGCGCAAATTGTGGAGCGGCAGGTGGTGGCTGGCGCTGGCCTTGAGCGTGCTGTTCACCGCGCCCGAACTCGTCGCGTTGTATCTGCAATTCGACAGTCACCCGGAGAAGCTGGTATTCGGCCAGACCGGCGTGTCGGGCATCCGCTTCTTCCTGTGGGACAGCCAGTTCGGACGTTTCTTCAACAGCGGGCCGATCCGCGATACCAGCGGCGGCGGCAGTCCTTACTATTTCGTGCTGGTGTTGCTGTGGGCCTTCCTGCCGTGGGTGGCGGTGTTCGCGGCGGCGCTGGCCTCCGGCGTGCGCACATTTTTCAGCGTCGGCGCAGGCGAGCGTGCGGGCTTCGTGTTCCTGTGTGCCTCGTTCTTCATCACCTTTTTGCTGTTCAGCGCGACCCGCTTCCAGCTCGATCACTACACGGTGATCCTGTTCCCGTTCGCGGCCATCCTGTGCGGGCAATATCTGCATGGCTGGCTGGCGCAGCCGGCGCGCGCCTTGCCCTTCGTGCAGGCTGCCCTCGCGGCGCTGCTGGTGCTGCTGGCGCTGGGGCTGAGCGTGTATGCGGGCAACGTTGCCGTGCTAGGCATGGAGCTGGCGCTGCTGTTCGCGCTGTGTGTTTATGGCTATATGCAGCGGCAACAATGGCGCGCGGGGGCAGTGCTGGCTTGGCCGGTGTTCGGCATCGTTATGCTGTACGCCTTCCTGGCATTGGCCAATGCGCTGACCTTCACCGCGCACGCGGCGGCCTGGAACGCGGCGCGGCAATTGGCGGGCAAGGCGGATGCGCCGGTGTATGTGTACCGCATGGACATCGTGGCGCGCGAACTGGGGCTGTACCACGCCGCGCCCACGGTGATGGCGGATGAAGCTGCGCAACTGCCTGCTGGCGCGCCGTATTACCTGGTGGTCAAGGGCGAACAATTGCCAGTGCTGCGCGAGCGCTTGGGCAGCTATGAACAGGTGGGGCAGGGCAACTGGGTGGTGCACAAGACCGGCACCTTGCCGCGCTTCTTGCGCCTGGTGCGCAGCGAAGAGCCGCTGGAGGATGTCCGCATCGTGCGGGTGACGCCGTGATTATTTTCTGACGCGCTTGTACAGGCGGAAGCGTTCCACCTTGTCGCCCTTGCGCCCGCCTTCCCACACCTTCTCCCAGCCAATCTCCTGCTCGATGGGTTTGGCCACGACATTGCCCTGCACCAGCAGCAAATCGCACTTGTGCGCGGCTTTTTTGCGCGGTCTGATGTTGCCGAAATATTCCAGCATGGCGCGCTGACTGTCGCCGATGTTCACGTCGGCAATGCAGTTATACCGCTGCGGCAGATGGGCTTGCAGGTCGTCTATCATGTGGCGGTAGCTCTTGCCGGTGTCCAGCCACGGCAGCCATAGCGTCATGGCGAGCATCCACAGCAGGGTGATACCGCCGGCCCAGTTGATGAGCGAGCGGCGCACCGAGCGTCCGACGCGCCACACCAGCACCACCCACAGCACGGTGACGGCGATGGCAACCCAGAACGGCAGCGGGTCGAAGCCGGGATCGAAGCCGGGCTGGTAATCCTTCAGCCAGTGGGTGATCTTGGCATTGTTGTCGAGCAGCAGGCCGGCCCAGCCCCACCAGAACAGGATGGCGAGCAGGGCGAAAGTCATGATGCCGAACCAGTCCAGCGCATTGGCCGCGCCGCGCCGCAAGGTGGAGAGTGCGGCGGTGGCTAGCAGCGCGACGGGCAACAGCATGGGCATGCCGTTCAGTTCGCTGACGTCGGGCACGAGGCTCAACGTCAGCAGCATCACCAGCAGGCTGACCAGCAGCAACTGGAACTCTGGCTCGTGCCACACGCGCTTGCGCGCTTCCCACACCGTCCACGCGGCCAGCGGCGCGGCGGGCCACGCCATCCACGGCAGCGATTTCAGGTAATAGAGCGCATCGGGATAAGCGCCGCCGCGCGCGAAATTCAACCAGCGTCCGATGTTGCGCGTCCACGCCCAGTCCATGAACAGCTCCGGCGAATGGCGGTAGAGCAGCCAGGGCCACAGCGCGAGCAAGGGCAGTGCGCTCAGCACGGCGATGCCCAGCGTGGTCAGGAAGGCGCGCGTGCGCCAGCGGTGGAACAGCAGCAGCGACAGGTTGATGAGAACGAACAGCATGGGCGCGATGAAGCCCTTGCTCATGAAACCCATACCCAGGCCGATGCCGAGGAACAGGCCGGCTAGGCGCGGGCGGCGCAGGCTCAGGGCATAGCCGTACAGCATCATGGCGCAGCCGGCGAGCAGCGCGTTGTCGGTGAGGATCTCGTGCGCGCGCACCACCATGCCCAGGCTGCCGATGAGCAGGATGGAGGCGGGCCAGCCGCGGTTGGCGCCGAACAGTTCGCGTCCCGCCAGTCCGGTGAACAGCAGCGTGAGCGCGCCATACAGGCCGCTCGCAAGGCGCGCGCCATCATGCAGTGGCAGCAGCGGCGCCAGCGCCCGCGCCGACAGCGCAGCGGTCCAGTAATACAGCGGCGGCTTGTCCAGATAAGGCTCGCCCGCCAGCGTAGGCACCAGCCAGTCGGGGTGCTGGATGAAGTGGTAGATCAGGCCGAAACTGTAGGCTTCATCGGGCTTCCACGGGTCGTGGCCGATCAGGCCGGTGAGCAGCCATACCGCACACAGCAGGGCCAGCATCGCCGCCTTGAAGGCGGAGATGTCTGGTTCCTTCAATTTGCTGTAGTAGGAATACATTTACTCGATGACCTTGAGCGACTGTCCGGCGGCGGGCTCGCCCTGCGGATATTGCGCATTGATGAGGCGCAGGTAGCTCTCGGCGTTCTTGCCCAGCGGCGAGCGCTGCGCCAGCTTGGCATAAGTGTCCCCGTCGCGCGCGCTGGTGAGTTGCACAGTGAGCGGCTTGAGCTGCTTGCGTTCCTCGGCGCTCAGCACGCGGAAGCTGCGTATCGAGGCCTGCATGGTTGCGCGCTGTGCCGCCAGTGTCTGTGGCGTCCTGGCGTAGCCCTGGATGACGAAAGCCTTGCCGCCGGAGTAGATCACGCCCAGTAGCTTGTTGTCCGAACTGCCGATGGCCGCGGTGTGCTTGTCTATCTCCTCGGTGGTGATGAGGGCGTCGCTGCCGAGCAGCGCGCGCGCGTATTCGGCCACGCTGCCGGAAGGTTTGGCGTCGAGGCGGAACTGGAGCGCGGCATCGTTCTGCGGATTGAGCGCGACCAGTTGCGTGGGCTGGTTCTTCACCGCCCATCCCTGCGGGAAGGCAATGGCGAAACCCAAATCGCGATGGACGAACTGGTTGCCGCGCACCACGCCTTCCTCAATGCTGTCGCCGAACACCAGGCCGGTGGTCTGCCTGAGGAACTCGTTCCGGTTCTCGATGGGGTTGGTGACGGTGAGGTGGTTCGCCTCGCCTACTACCTGCTGCAGGCGCGTGTCGTTGTCCGGGTGCGAGGCGAAGGTGCCGTGGTAGTGGCGCGGTTCGCGGCCTTCCTGCTTGGCGACTTCGGCATCGAACTGTTCCTGGTTCTTCAGCACGCCGATCACGCGGATCATCGCCTGCGGGTCATAGTCGCTGCGCGCCAGATATTGCGCACCGAGGCGGTCGGCTTCCAGCTCGTGGTCGCGGCCATAGCCGGAGAGCAGCGCACCGCCCAGCAGATTGGACAGATCCTGCCCGGCTTGTGTGCCGAGCTGCGGCACGAAAATGGAGGCGATGGTGATGCCGAGGGAGGCCGCCTGCGCCGCACTCTGCTGGCGCACGCCGTGGCGCGCGGTGACGTGGCCTATCTCATGTCCCAGCACGGCGGCCAGTTCTGCTTCCGAGTTGAGATAGGCCAGCAGACCGCGCGTGATATACACATAACCGCCGGGCAGCGCGAAGGCGTTGATCTCGGTGGAGTCCAGTACGGTGAAGTGGTAGCGCAGGTTGGGGCGGTGGCTGCGTTTGGCGACGTTCTGCCCGATGCCGTTGACATAGGTTTGCAAGGCCGGGCTGGCATACACGCGGTACTGCTTGCGCACGTCCGCATCCGCGCTGCGCCCCATCGCGATCTCCTGCGATTCCGACATCATCACGAAGTCCTGCTGGCCGGAGACCGGGTTCTGCGCGCAACCCGTGAAGGTCAGCGCAAAGCAGGCCAGCAACAGCAGGGATAGCGATTTCTTCATGTCACCGCTCCGTAAAAAGAAAAAGGCAGCCAACGCTGCCTTCGATCCTGGTGCCTGATGCGGTTTCCTCAAGCAGCGGCTTTGGTGCCGCTCTTGTACTTGTTGCGGAACTTCTCGACGCGACCCGCGGTATCCACGATCTTCTGCGTGCCGGTGTAGAACGGATGGCACTCGGAGCACACTTCGACGTGCAGATCGGGCTTGCCCAGCGTGGAGCGGGTCTTGAACTTGTTGCCGCAGCTGCAAGTGACAGCGACTTCGTTATAGGTGGGATGGATGTCAGCTTTCATGTTCTGTTCCTTGCTCGGGTTAGGCGCGGCTTGGGTACGCGCTCGGAAACGTTAAGGGCGCGCATTATCCATAAAAAGGGGGGGCAGGGCAAATGGTTTTGACAGACGGACGGCAAATAGGGCATATCGATTGGGTAAGGCCACAATGTTCTTTTCTCACAAAACCAATCCCTCGGTTATCTGACTTGCCCGCGCTCAATGCTGATGCCGACCATCTTGCAGTTGCGGATGGCTTGCAACTTGGCCACGCTGACCTTGACCCAGGGGGCATTAAAGTCCTTGAGGATAATCTGGGCGATGTGTTCGGCCAGGGTTTCCAGCAGGGAGAAATGGCCGTCGCTGAGGACGCGTTGGATGTGTTCGGCGACCTGGGCGTAGTCCAGCGCGTCGTTGATGTTGTCGCTCTGGCAGGCGCGACTGTTGGGCAGGGCGATGTCGAGGTCGAGTTGCAAGGTTTGCGGTACGCGCTTTTCCCATTCGTAGATGCCGATGAGGGTGGTGACCTTGAGTTCGCGCAGAAAAATGATGTCCATGAATAACCTGCTGTGTCTTTGCATGCGGTAGTGCGGGTTTTGTCGCAGTGTGGGATTCAAGTAGAATCCGCGCCTCTCGCATTTTAAGGTATTCCCGATGACCACTCTGATCTTTGTTGTGTGCGCTTATCTGTTGGGCTCGGTTTCGTTTGCCGTATTGATGAGCAAGGCGTTCGGCCTGGCCGATCCGCGCACCTATGGTTCCGGCAATCCCGGGGCGACCAACGTGCTGCGCAGCGGCAAGAAGGCGGCGGCGGCGCTGACGCTGCTGGGCGATGCGGCGAAGGGCTGGCTGGCGGTGTTCCTGGCGATCCGGTTCGCGCCGCATGACGGGGAGGGGTTGATGATGGTGGCGCTGGTCGCGTTGGCGGTGTTCCTCGGTCATCTGTTCCCGGTGTTCCTCAAGTTCAATGGTGGCAAAGGGGTGGCGACGGCGCTGGGTGTGCTGCTGGCGATCAGCGGCTGGCTGGGGCTGGCGGTGTTGGGCACTTGGATGCTGGTGGCGGTGGTGTTCCGCTATTCGTCGCTGGCGGCACTGGTGGCGGCATTTGCAGCGCCAATCTATGCGATGCTGCTGACGCAGCATGGCGAACATCTGCGTCCCGAGTTGATCCTGGCCACGGCCATCATGTCGCTGCTGTTGATCGTGCGCCACAAGGCCAACATCCAGAAGCTGATGACCGGGAAAGAATCAAAGATAGGCGCTAAAAAGAAAGTCGAGTCTCAGTCTGCGTAGTTGATCTGCTGCAAGTCCCAGCGCGGCTTCACGCCGAAGCGGTAGTCGCGAGAGGCGGCCTGGTGCTGCAAGCGCATGGCTCCGGCGAAGGCGATCATCGCGCCGTTGTCGGTGCAAAATTCCAAGTCTGGATAAAAGGTCGTCGCATCCAGCTTGCGCGTTTCTTCATTCAGGCGGCTGCGTAATAGCTGGTTGGCTCCCACGCCGCCCGCCACCACCAGTTGTTTCAATCCAGTCTGTTTCAGAGCCAGACATGCCTTGCTGACGAGCACGTCCACGATGGCTTGTTGCGTGGCAAAGGCGATGTCGGCGCGGGCCTGTTCGTCTCCCGGGTGCTGCTGGGCGGCGAGCAGCACGGCAGTCTTCAGTCCGCTGAAGCTGAAATTGAGGTCACCGCTGTGCAGCATCGGGCGCGGCAGCTTGAAGCGCCCGGGTGTGCCGCGTTGCGCCAGTTTGGCGAGCAGCGCGCCGCCGGGATAGTCCAGCCCCAGCAGCTTGGCGCTCTTGTCGAAGGCTTCTCCCGCCGCGTCGTCCACCGATTCTCCCAGCAAGGTGTAGCGGCCCACGCCGTCCACGCGCATCAGTTGTGTGTGCCCGCCGGAGACGAGCAGGGCGACAAAAGGGAATCCTGGCGCGGGATCGGATAGCAGGGGCGAAAGCAGATGACCTTCCAAGTGATGGATGGCGAGGGTGGGGATGCCGAGCGTATAGGCGAGTGCGCAGGCCACGCTGGCGCCGACCAGCAGCGCGCCGGACAGTCCCGGTCCTTGCGTAAAGGCGATGGTGTCAATGTCGGCCAGGCTGGCGTCCGCTTTGCGCAGCGCTTCGCGGATCAGCGGCAGTACATGGCGTACATGGTCGCGCGAGGCGAGTTCCGGTACCACGCCGCCATAGGTATTGTGCAGGGCGATCTGCGAATGCAGGGTGTGCGCCAGCAGGCCGCGCTTCGTGTGGTAGAGCGCGATGCCGGTCTCGTCGCAGGACGATTCGATGCCCAGAATCAGTTTCATTGCAGCGTGCAATCCAGTGTTAACAGCGGAGCCGCATTGTACTTTTCTCGGACGTCGTTGGGATCACGCACATTCATGTGTAAATATTTTTACAAAATGCTTGACGGGAAGTTTTTGCCCCCTATAATGCGCGCCTCTTCGCTGCTGAGGCGGTGGAGGAGTGGTAGAAGATCTTTA
>JBBIIN010000020.1:0-33070 GCA_037446515.1 Gallionellaceae bacterium | reverse complement strand
GGATGGGGCCGCTCAATCCCAAGAGAGTGCACCACCCGTCTGATATTCAGTGACGCGGGTCTCGAAGAAGTTCTTCTCTTTTTTCAGGTCGATCATTTCTGCCATCCAGGGGAAGGGATTGGTCGCCCCCTGGTACAGGATGTCTATACCGATCTGCTGGCAGCGGCGGTTGGCGATGAAGCGCAGGTATTCCTTGAACATACCCGCATTCAAGCCCAGCACGCCGCGCGGCATGGTGTCCTCGGCATAGCGGTATTCCAATTCGACCCCTTTTTGGAACAGGCCTCTCACCTCCTCGCGGAACTCCGGCGTCCACAGGTGGGGATTCTCCAGCTTGATCTGGTTGATGACGTCCACGCCGAAATTGAGGTGCATGGATTCATCGCGCAGGATGTACTGGTACTGTTCTGCCGCACCCGTCATCTTGTTCTGGCGCCCCAGTGCCAGTATCTGCACGAAGCCCACGTAGAAGAACAGCCCCTCCATGATGCAGGCGAACACGATCAAGCTGCGCAACAGCTTCTGGTCGTTTTCCGGCGTGCCGGTCTTAAAGTCCGGATTGGTCAGCACATCAATAAAGGGCAGCAGGAATTCGTCCTTGTCGCGGATGCTCGGCACCTCGTGGTACATGTTGAACACCTCGCCCTCGTCCAGCCCCAGGCTTTCCACGATGTATTGGTAAGCATGGGTGTGAATCGCCTCTTCGAAAGCCTGGCGTAGGAGGAACTGGCGGCACTCCGGATTGGTGATATGGCGATAAGTGCCCAAGGCGATGTTGTTTGCCGCCAGGCTGTCGGCGGTGGTAAAAAAGCCGAGGTTGCGCTTGACCAGACGGCGCTCGTCCTCGGTCAGCCCGTTCGGATTCTTCCACAAGGCGATGTCCGCCGACATGTTGATCTCTTGGGGCATCCAGTGGTTGGCGCAGCCGGCCAGGTATTTCTCCCATGCCCACTTGTACTTGAACGGCACCAACTGGTTCACATCCGCGCTGCTGTTGATGATGCGCTTGTCTTCCACGCGGATGCGGCCCGTGGAGATAGATGCGACCGTGTAGGCATGCACTGCCGGGGGAGGCATCGTTGCGCCCAAACCTGCTGCCGACATGCGCTGGGCCACACCAGAGGTGATTTCTTCATCAAAATTCAACATGGTCTATTCCTTTATGTTCAATATGCCGAGCAGCGCGGACTAATGCCTTACTGGCATGCCTCGCATTCCGGATTGTCAATCGAGCAGAACTTCGGCTCAGCCGCAGCGGGTGCAGCCGCCATCTCTGCCATACCTGCACTATTCGACACCGCATTCAAGGTGCCTGCGCGCGAGGTGGATTTTTCCGCCGAGGTCGCCCCCAGTGTGCGCAGGTAATAGGTGGTTTTCAAGCCGCGCACCCAAGCCAGCTTGTAGGTGTCGTCCAGCTTGCGCCCCGACACGCCCGACATGTAGATGTTGAGTGATTGCGCCTGGTCTATCCATTTCTGCCGGCGCGCTGCGGCTTCGATCAGCCATTTCGGTTCGACCTCGAACGCGGTGGCATACAGGCTGCGCAATTCCGCCGGGATGCGGTCTATGCGCGACAGGCTGCCATCGAAATATTTTAGATCGGCGATCATCACCTCGTCCCACAAGCCCATCTGCTTGAGTTCGGCCACCAGATGCTCGTTGATGACGGTGAATTCACCCGACAGGTTGGATTTGACGAACAAGTTCTGATAGGTCGGCTCGATGCAGGCGGATACACCGATGATGTTGGATATGGTCGCCGTCGGCGCAATCGCCACGCAGTTGGAGTTGCGCATGCCATGCTGCTTGATGCGCGCCCGCAAGGCATCCCAATCCATGCTGGAGGACATATCGACGTCGACGTAGCCGCCGCGCTGCTGGCGCAGCAGATCCAGACTATCCTGCGGCAAGATACCCTGATCCCACAGACTGCCACGATAGCTTGCATAACGACCACGCTCTTCAGCCAGCTCGGTGGAAGCCCAATAGGCGTAATAGCACACCGCTTCCATCGTACGGTCGGCGAACTCTACCGCCGCGTCGGACGCATAAGGGAGGCGCAAATCATGCAGACAATCCTGGAAGCCCATGATCCCCAGTCCGACCGGACGATGTTTCAGGTTGGAGTTGCGCGCTTTCGTCACCGCGTAATAGTTGATGTCGATCACGTTATCCAGCATGCGCATCGCCGTGGTCACGGTGCGTTTCAGCTTGTCATGGTCAATCTGGCCGGCCTTCTCATGCCCCTTGGCATACAGGTGCGCCGCCAAATTGACCGAGCCCAGGTTGCACACGGCGATCTCGCTGCCTGAGGTGTTCAGCGTGATCTCCGTGCACAGGTTGGAACTATGCACCACGCCGACATGCTGTTGTGGGCTGCGGATGTTGCAGGGATCCTTGAAAGTGACCCAGGGATGGCCGGTTTCGAACAGCATGGTCAGCATTTTGCGCCACAGCGTTTGCGCGGGAATTTTCTTGAACAGCTTGAGTTCGCCCCGCGCGACCTTGTCTTCATAGCCCAGATAGGCCTTCTCGAACTCTGCCCCGTACTTGTCATGCAGGTCCGGACAAGTCGAGGGTGAGAACAGCGTCCATTCGCCGCCTTCCATCACGCGCTTCATGAACAGGTCGGGAATCCAGTTGGCGGTGTTCATATCGTGCGTGCGGCGACGGTCGTCGCCGGTGTTCTTGCGCAGCTCCAGGAACTCCTCGATGTCCAGATGCCAGGTCTCCAGATAGGCGCACACCGCGCCCTTGCGCTTGCCGCCCTGGTTCACCGCCACGGCGGTGTCGTTGACCACCTTGAGGAAAGGCACCACGCCCTGCGATTTTCCATTGGTGCCCTTGATGTGGCTGCCCAGCGCACGCACGTTGCTCCAGTCATTACCCAGGCCGCCGGCGTATTTGGACAACAGCGCGTTTTCCTTCAATGCCTCGTAGATGCCGTCGAGATCGTCGGCCACCGTGGTCAGGTAGCAGGAGGACAGCTGCGAACGGCGCGTGCCGGAGTTGAACAGGGTCGGGGTCGAACTCATGAAATCGAAGCTGGACAACAAGCGGTAGAACTCGATGGCGCGCTCTTCGCGGTTGATCTCGTTCAGGCTCAGCCCCATCGCCACGCGCATGAAGAAAGCCTGCGGCAACTCGATGCGTTTATGCTCGATGTGCAGGAAATAACGGTCGTACAGGGTTTGCAACCCCAGATAGTTGAACTGCAAGTCGCGCTGCGCATCCAGCGCCTTGCCCAGGTGCTCCAGGTCAAAGTGTGCCAACTCCGGATTCAGCAATTCAGCTTCCACGCCACGGCGGATGAAACCGGGGAAATATTCGGCATAACGCACGGCCATGTCGGCCTGCGCCACCTCTTCGCCAAGGATCTCGCAGCAAATGTTGTTGAGCAGCAGGCGCGCGGTGACGAAACTGTAAGCCGGATCCTGCTCAATCAGGGTGCGCGCGGAAAGGATGGTGCATTTGCGCACCTCATCCAGCGCCACGCCGTCATACAAGTCTTTCAGCGTGTGCTTGAGGATTTTCTCGGCATCCACCGCATCGCCCAACCCCGCACACGCGGCCTGGATCTTGGCTGCCAGTGCCACCACGTCCAGCGGGCGCAGCGCCTCGCCATCCTTCACGTTCAGCACATGTGCCGCTTCCGGAGCTGCCTTGGCCTTGGCGCGCTCGCGGGTACGCTGTTCGCGGTACAACACATAGGAGCGGGCAACATCATGCTCACCGGAGCGCATCAGTGACAGCTCAACCTGATCCTGGATGTCCTCGATATGGAACGTCCCACCATGCGGCTGGCGGCGCACCAGCGCGTTCACCACACCGGCGGTCAATTGCTCGACCAGTTCGCGCACGCGCGCAGACGCCGCCCCCTGGCCGCCATTGACCGCGATGAACGCCTTGGTCATGGCGATGGAAATCTTGGAAGGCTCGAAGGAAACCACCGAACCATTGCGACGGATGATCTTGTATTGCTCCAGAGACAACCCTTGGGAAGAAGGCGCAACCGAAACGGATTCTTTTTGCGCTGGCGCAGGCACAACGGAAGACGGCGAAACGTGATCAGAAGCAAGCAGCATGTATTCCCCCTTATGAATTTCTTGAACCAGCCCGACCGACCCCTTACCGCCGGAAAACGAAAAACCACTATATATAGTGGTCTGACCTGCAAAGTGAGACTAATTCTAGTGTCTGCCGGAAATTATGCAAGCATATTTTCGGCCTATATATTTTTTGCTGCGCAAGCAGATGATGGGAGCTTATCCGACGGTTTTGAGATAGCGAGCCCAGTCAAAAAATGGACCAGGATCGGTCTTGCGCCCGGGGGCGATGTCGGAATGCCCGGCGATGTGGCGGATCGGGTAATAACGCTTGAGCAGACGGGTCAATCTGGCCAACGCGTGGTATTGGCGCGGCTCATAGGCCACAAAATCGCTGCCTTCCAGTTCGATGCCGATGGAAAAGTCGTTGCAGCGGCTGCGCCCCTGCCATTCCGACGCCCCGGCATGCCAGGCGCGGCGTTGACAAGAGACGAACTGGACGATGTTGCCCGTGCGGTTGATCAGGAAGTGGGACGACACCTTCACGCCTTGCAATTGTGCGTAGTAAGGATGGGCTGCCCAGTCCAGCGTATTGGTGAATAGCTGGCAAACACCCGGCCCGCCGAACTCACTGGGCGGCAGGCTGATGCCATGGATAACCAGCAATGTGACCGGCATGCGCGGCGGACGCCCATCGAAATTGGGCGAGGCAATGCGGCGCACCCCGCTCAGCCAGCCATGGGCATCAACCTTCATTCGCCCCGGTCCGCCTCGGTGATGGACAGCCGCTCCATACGGTAGCGCAATGCCCTGAATGTCACCCCCAATATCTTGGCGGCGGCGGTGCGATTGAAATGCGTCTGACCTAAAGCCTCCAGAATGGCTGCGCGTTCAACCCGGTCGAGATAGTCGGTCAGCGGGTATTTCCCCCTCAACCCAGATTTATTGCTGGCAGCGACATCCTGCTCCAGCGGCGCCAATTGCAGGTCGTCCGGGGTAATGACACCGTCCTGGCATAGCGCGACCGCCCGCTCGACGATGTTCTCCAGTTCGCGCACATTGCCGGGAAAATCGTATTCTGCCAGCGCCTGCAGGGCTGCTTCGGCGAAACGCACCTGCGTTTCGCCCTGCAGTCGCGCCAGTACCCTCGCCGCGATCAGCGGCACATCCTCGCGCATCTCGCGCAAAGCCGGCATGTGCAAGGTGATCACATTCAAGCGGTAATACAAGTCCTGACGGAACTTGCCTTCCTGCACGCGCCGCGCCAGATCATGGTGAGTGGCGCTGAGAATACGGACATCCACCGCCGTCTCCTCCGTCGCGCCGACGCGGCGCACCTTCTTTTCCTGTATCGCCCGCAACAGCTTGACCTGCATCGCCAGCGGCAGCTCGGCTACCTCGTCGAGCAGCAGCGTTCCCTGGTCCGCCGCCTGGAAGAACCCCTCCTTGTCCCTGTCCGCTCCGGTAAAAGCACCTTTGCGGTAACCGAAGAATTCGCTCTCCATCAGATTCTCGGGGATGGCGCCGCAATTCACCGGGATGAAGGGCTGGCCGCGCCGCGCGCTTTTTTCCACAATCAGGCGTGCCGCCAGCTCCTTGCCGCTGCCTGATTCACCGCTGATATGCACCGGAGCCTGGCTGCGCGCCACGCGTTCGATCAGGCCGCGCACTTGCGCCATGGCCGACGAATTGCCCAGCAACGCCTCGCTGTTATCATCGGGCTGCCGCGCGTGAACCAGCGGCAAGCGCAAAGCCGAATTGACCAAGGCGCGCAACTGCTCCAGGGACACCGGCTTGGAGAGATAATCGAACGCACCCGCCTTGAGCGCGGCCACCGCATTTTCCGCATTACCGTGTGCAGTAATGACTGCCACCGGCACATCCAGCCCGCGTGCCGCGATGTGGCTGACGATCTGCAGGCCCTCGCCGTCCGCCATGCGCATGTCGGTCAGGCACAGATCAAACTTCTGGCAGTCCAGCCGACGCAAAGCCTGCGTCACGCCATCCGCACGCTCCACCTCCAGACCCATGCGCACCAGCGCCAGCTCCAGCAGCTCCAGAATATCCGGTTCGTCATCCACCACCAGCACTCGCGGAATCATCGTCGCCACTACACCCCCTTCATCACCTGTTTGCCAAACACAACGCGGAAGCATGCGCCGCCCGCCTCGGCTTGGCGATAGCCTATCTTCGCCCCGTTGGCTTCACACAACTCACGTGCGATATACAGCCCCAGGCCGGTGCCATTGGCATCGGTGGTGCAGAACGGTTCGAACAGTTTTTGCTCAGCATCCGGCGCGACCGCCGGCCCGTCATCCGTCACCTCCATCTGCACCAATCCTTCTTGGGTCATGGTAACAGCCAGGGCTATGCTGCCGGGCTGTTTTTTACTGTATCGCAAGGCGTTGCGGCAAAGGTTCCACCACACCTGTTCAAAATGCCCACGGTCGAACATGATCCGGCAATCTTGCGCCAGATGCAGGGAAAAGACTGCGCCGGATGCACCCTCGGTCTGGCAGAAATCTTCCACCAGCTGTGGCAAGCACACGCGCAGATCCAACACTTCCTGTTGCAGGCGATCGCGCTTGTTAACCTGCATCACGTCCTGCACGATGCGATTCAGACGCTCGGCGTTTTCCAGGATAATCCGTAACAGTCTGGCTTGAGCAGGGGCGTGCTCCCCCTCTTTCAGTAGCTCTGCCGCATAGCTGATGGAAGACAGGGGATTGCGCACCTCATGCGCGATGTTCGCCGTCAACCGCCCCAGTGCAGCCAGTTTCATTTGCTGCGCCCGTTCCTGCGTGCGCTGCATGTCTTCCAGCACCAGCACCGCCCCCCAGAAGCCGTCACGCTCCACCGGCAAAAAACGTATGCGCACCAACTGGCTGGTAACGGGTAGCCGTAGCGCTTCATGCCCCAGCGCCTTGTTCTGACGCCATGCCGCGAACATGGCCTCCAGCAGCGGCGAGCATTCCGCCAGACCAACCTGCCGGGCTGCCGGAAACGCATAGCCCAGCAGCCGCTCCGCACCCGGGTTGTGTTGCCGCACCGAACCGCGTTCGTCCACCACCAGCACGCCATCCGGCATATCCTGGATCATCAGGCGATTGGCCTCGGCCATATTGGACAGGTCAACGCCACGCCGAAAGGCCAGCCGTTCGTTGGCGATAGCATAACGGGACAACGCTTGGGCAACCCAGGCAATGGCAAAGAAGGCCAAGCTCAATATCCCCGCCTGGAAGAACTGTCCGGGCGATGCGCCGCTGGTCAACACGGCATAGCCATGTTCGAGCAGCATGGCTATGCTGGCCAGCGCCGCATATAACAACGTAATGCGACCGCGGCTGATCATGCCGGCAAACGCCAGGCTCACCAGCAGCAACATGGCCAGATTACCCTGTACGCCGCCGCTGAAATAACTCAGCGTGCTCAGCGCAGCAATGTCCAAACTCACCTGGAAGGCCAACTGCCCCCCCGGGCGCGGCATGCGCAATGCAATGCTCAATAGCGGGAACAATGCCAGCATCAAATATGCCGCACTGATCCAGAAAAAAACCCCACGAGTTGCTAAGTCCAGCCCAATCTGCATACTGAAGAACGCTGCCATGAGGGTGAGCAGCGCGGCCACGATCAGGCGGTACAAGTTATACAGGCTCAGCGCGCGCCAGAGTTTCTCTTGCGAAAGCGGCTCATCCGCTAGCAGTGTGGGGAACGACCGATTGGCAGGGGATAGGCTCTCCCGCATGGAAGGGGTTATTTCGACTGATGCGCCTGGCGGTGGGCATCGCAGCAATAAAAATTGCCGCCCGCCATGAGCGCCTCGCTTCTGGGCAGATGCACTCCGCACTGTGCGCAACGCACCATGTCCTCGGCGGAGGAATTATTGTGCGGCGGCTGCTTGCGGTAGGTCCTGAGCAGCAAATAGACCACGGCAACGACCGCTAGCAGGAAGAAAAGTCGGCTCATGCGCGCGCTCCATAGAAATGCCGCCCATGGCGGATGAAAACTGGTCGGAGTGAGAGGATTCGAACCTCCGGCCCCTGCGTCCCGAACGCAGTGCTCTACCAGGCTGAGCTACACTCCGGTGAAACTAAAATTGCCGCGTGGCGGCAAAGTTTGGCAATTCTAACAGACACTGCTTGTATTTAGAATCACCCAATGCAGCGATCGCATCACAAGCGATTTCCGCCTCACGCAAAGCCTGCTGCCGGGTGAACTCCAGCGCGCCCGTGGCATGGATGACCCCCAGCACTTCGGCGAATTGGCCGACATCCCCCTGCTCGATGGCATTGCGCACCACGGCAGCCTGTTGCCGCGTGCCATGCCGCATGGCATGGATCAGTGGCAGTGTCGGCTTGCCTTCGGCCAGATCATCGCCCAGATGTTTTCCGGTCCGTATCTCATCAGCGGAATAATCCAGCACATCATCGATCAACTGGAACGCCGTGCCGAGGTGCATGCCGTATTGTGCAGCCGCCTCTTCGTCTGCGGCGGAAGCCTTGCCCAGGATGGCGCCCAGCCGCATCGCGGCCTCGAACAGCTTGGCCGTCTTGCAATGGATGACGCGCATGTATTTGGACACATCCACATCCGCATCATGGCAATTCAGCAACTGCAACACCTCGCCCTCGGCGATGACATTGGTCGCATCGGCCAGCGTCTGCATCACGCGCATCTCACCGACCTCCACCATCATCTGGAAAGAACGCGAGTAGAGAAAATCGCCGACCAGCACGCTGGCCGCATTGCCGAACAGCTCGTTCGCCGTCTCTCGACCGCGGCGCAGCTCCGATCCATCCACCACGTCATCGTGCAACAGGGTCGCGGTGTGGATGAATTCCACCACGGCAGCCAGATCGTAGTGATGCAGGCCGCGGTAACCGAACGTTTGCGCGGAAAGCAGCACCAGCGCCGGGCGCAAGCGCTTGCCGCCGCTGCCAATGATGTATTCGCCGACCTGGTTGACCAGCACCACTTCGGAATGCAGGCGCTTGCGTATCACCGCATCCACCGCCGCCATGTCCGCCGCGAGCAACTGTTTGAGGAATTCCAAGGTTAATGTCCTGAATCGTGTGATGGCGCATGCACGCGCTCTTCAAATGCGGCGCGCATTGTCGCACAAATGCGCCTATCCGATAACCGCGCCGCGCCGCGCCAGATGCGCCCCCAGCAGCACCCCCACCACGCTCAGGGCCGCCACATAATGCGCCGGAATGCTCGGGTCCGCAGGCAACAACAGACTGATCAGCACCGGCGTCATTCCGCCGAACACGGCATAGGCCACGTTGTAGGCGAACGACAGGCCAGAGAAACGCACTGCTGGGGGGAACTGCATCACCGCCGCACTGGGCACCACGCCGATCACCCCGACAAAGAAACCGCACAAGGCATACAGCGCATAGATGCGTTCCGGGGCCACCCCCATCTGTTGGTAGAACAGCCAAGAGGTCACGCCCAGCGCCGCACACCCGGCCAGCAATACCCGTCCCGTGCCGTAACGGTCGGCCAGCGCGCCGAAAGTGATGCAGCCCATGCTCAGGAACAGTGTCGCTAGGCTGTTCGCCTGCAGCGCGGTCGCTGCGGGTATGCCATACAGCTTTTGCACCAAGGTCGGCGTCATCAGGATCATCACCACCACGGCGGCGGAAAGCAGCCAGGTCATCAGCATGGTCAGCGCCACGGCGGGGCGGTGCGCGCGCACCACGGTCTTCAGCGGCAATTCTTCCGCCAATTGCTGGCGAGCCTGCATCTCCTTGAACACCGGTGTCTCATGCAGATACTGGCGCAGCCACACCGACACCAGCCCGAACAGGCCGCCGAGGATGAACGGCACGCGCCAGCCTTCCGCCAGCAAACCTGCCGGATCGTAAGCACGGTTCACCGCAGTCGCCACCAGCGAACCGAGCAGAATGCCGCCGGTGAGTCCCGCCGTCAGCGTGCCGCAGGCGAAGCCAACATGGTGCGGCGGCACATGCTCGGCCACGAACACCCAAGCACCCGGCACCTCGCCGCCGATGGCCGCGCCTTGCAATATGCGCAGCGCCAGCAGCAACAGCGGCGCGGCGATGCCGATGCTGGCGTAGGTCGGCAGCAGACCAATGGCCAGCGTCGGCACGGCCATCAGCAGGATGCTCAACATGAACATGCGCTTGCGCCCGAACAGGTCGCCGAAATGCGCCATGACGATGCCGCCCAGCGGACGCGCCAGGTAGCCCGCCGCAAAGATGCCGAAGGTTTGCACCTGGCGTAGCCAGTCCGGCATGTCGGGCGGGAAGAACAACTGGGAGATCGCCGCCGCAAAAAAGATATAGATGATGAAATCGTAAAACTCCAGCGTGCCGCCCAGGGCAGCAAGCGCCAGCGTGTGATAGTCGTTGCGGGTCAGCTTAGCCACGTCGCCTCCTTCCCTTCATCCACAGCCATTTGAGCACCACACCGAGGGCATAGCACGCCAGCGGCACATCGATCAGGTAATCCCATAGATTGGCGGACTCACCCCAGCCCATTGCCCAGGCCAACACGGCCAGTGCGATGGCCAGCGGCAGCAAGAACAGGTTGCGCCACCACGCCGCCACAGCCATCAGCCCCAGCATCCCCGCCAGCACCATGCCGCCATAACCGAAACGGTAAGGGTCGGTCATGCCTACTCCCAGCGCGCAAGGATACAGCAGCAGCGCGAACAGACTCCACAGCCCGGCCATGGCGATACGCTCCCGTTCGCCCCATACGCTGTGCGGCGCAACACCGGGTTCCATGCGCAAGCGCGCATACACCGCGCTGCCCAGCAACAACACGCTGGGCATGCTGAGGTCACCCGTCATGCCGCGCAGCCAGCCCGCCAGCGACCAGCCCATCACCGGCAACAGCGCCGCGCCATAGATGGCCAGCGCGAATAGTACCCGCCGCAGCGCCATGTAGCGCTGCGCCAAGGGCAGCCGCAGCGCCAGCAGCATCCATACCAGCCCCAGCCCGGAAAGCCCAGTCCAGTCGCTCAGCGGCATCATTCGGCATGCTCCTGCAAATGCTGCCGCAACCAGACATGGTCGAACATCACATGTTTGATGAACGTGCGGTTCCAGGTATAGGCCAGATGGATGTCGCCGTTGTGCGCCTGGATCAGGTAGGGATAGGAAAACTCGAAATGGCAGCCCGCAGCGCCGCTCACCAGCGGCCTGGCCGATTGCACATAACCGTCCAGCACGTCCAGGTCGGCCTGTTCCAGCCTGGGATCGCTGTTGCGCACCAGGAAGCCAACCAGATCCAGACAAGCCGCTTCACTCAACGGTTTGTTGCGGATGCCGCCCATTTCTTCGAGGCGGCGCAATTCGCGCCAGCTCGCGCCGCCATCGGCAGACACTTGCAAGCTCAGCGAATCGCGTCCCTGCTCCTGGTCGTTCAGCGCGGCGAGCAGCTTGCCATCGGGCAACACCAGCGCACTCAGAGCCGCATTCGGGTTCTGCAACGGTAGTTTGCGCGGCGCATCCCAGCTTTGCCCGCCGTCATGGCTCGCCGTGCCGATCACGCGCCTCGGCGTTTCCGCACCGGAATAGCGCATCAACACGGACGCTTCCCGTTCGCCGCCAATCAACACCACCGGTTGCAACGTGCCCAGACTGCCCGGCGTCAGGCGCTGCTTGTCGAGCACCCGGCCCTGCGCATCGAGACGCAAGATCTCGGCGAACTTGCTGGCGAACTCGTGGTACACCGGCAACCCCATGCTGCCGTCGGCATAGAAGAAAGGCGGCGACTTGACCAGTGTACTGATATTGATGAACGGAGAAGTAACCAGGCGGCGCGGCGCATCCCAGCTTTCCCCGTCGTCGTGCGAAACCATCAGCGTAATTGAGCTGCCGGCCCAGCCGCCCAGCGAGACCGTAACGTAAAACAGCCACAGCGAACCGTCCACTGCGCGCGCCGCCACCGGGTTGCCCACTTTGGCGATGTAGCGGTGCAGGGCGCGCTGCGCGCTGTCGCGGCTGGCCACCACCTGCTCCGCCCCCCACGTGCTGCTCGCCGTATCGAACACCGCGCTGTTGATGGTCACGTCGGCTGCGCCTTCGCGGCTGCCGGAAAACCAGAAGGCGCGCACGCGGCCATCCTTCAGTTCAACCAGCGATGCGGCATGGGTCTGGGTATGCAGCTTGCCGGAAACAAAATGGGTTTCGAAGCGGCCTTGCGGGACGCGCTGGATATCTTCGCTCCGGCGCTGCCGCTGGCGTTTGCGTACAGGCGGTTCCACTAGCGGCGCAGCACTCTGAATCACCGGCGCGTCAGGCACACGAAAACCATAAACCGGCTGCCATCCGGCAAGCCTGGGCCAAGCCAGCGCAAACGCGGCCAGCATGAATGCCAACAGGGCGAGTTTGCGTAACAGGATCATCAGCGGCACGCCTCCCCGCTCTCCATCTCGGGCGCAGCATTGCGTTGTGGCGCTTCGAGCAACCACTCCCTGACGAACAGATGGCGATACACCTCGCCCCGCAGCATGGCCTGCAATTCCTCCGCGCTGTGGCGGCCGCGGATCTCTAGGCGTTGCCCGATCACCTTGCATCCCTGACACACCGCAGCCGCCGGCGGCAGTTGCACGGCGAACAGCGGATAACGCGCGGCCAGTTCCTCCAGCTGCAAATGCCGCGTCTCGTCATACCCGCGCACCAGCGTGCCGGGCAGCTGCATGCGCAGCATCTCGTCGTGCGCACGAAAGTCACACGGTACCCATACCGTCCTGTCCTGCACATAACTGCGCGCCGCGCTGTCATACATACCTAGCGGCCCTTCGAACGGCGCCAGGAACATGGCCAGCGCAAGCAGCGTAAGCAGCGCCGCCACATTGACCAGACCGCGCGTCCATGCCCGCCGCAACGCGGCCAACAGCAGCGCCAGCGTCATGCCCATGAACAGCCAATACGCCCAGCCATACGGCACGCCCGCCTCTTGTTGCAGGCGCAGCGCCAGCGCCAGCAGCAAGGCCAGCACCGCGCCACAGGCCAGCAGCGTGAGAACAAACACCCAGCGCGGGATACGCTGCCAGTTGAGCGCTAGCAGCAGCGCCATCCCGGGCATGGCGTCCAGCAGGTAACGCGCGGAACGCTGGCTGGGAAGGGCGAACACGATGAACAATGCCAGCATCCAGAGCCACAACAGCCGCTCTTCATCGGCAATCTCCCTGCGCTGCTTCCAGGCGATGACGAACAGCGCCATCACCGGCAAGGCGAGCAGGCCGGCATTGAACGGGTAGCCGAGCAGCAGCACCCAGATGCTGCTGCCGCCCCACAGCATCTGCGCCAGATACGAGCCGGCGTGCGGCGCGAATTTGCCCGCGTTCTCGCCCAGCACGAACTCGCGCCACACCGCCTGCGGATCGGGATCGAACGCGAACCACAACGCGAACAGCGCCAGTGCCACGATGCCCGTCAGCACCGGCTTTGCCGCATCCTTGCGCAGGAAGGCGCGCCAATCGTAATTACGGCCATGCAGATACCACCAGGCCAGCGCCAGCCCGACCGGCGCCAGCAGCGCGAACGATTTGTACAGCAAACCGATGCCGATCTCGACCCCCAGCAGCAGCGGCAGCCACAGGCGCGATTCGAAACCGCGCGGCCTGCAGTAAAGCAATGTGAAGAACGGCAGGAACAGCCAGAAGGTCTCTGCCGGGTTGACCAGGAACGGGCGCCCATAGCGATAGGTGCTGAAGAACGCCAGGTAGGCCAGCGCCGCCGTCACCCCCACTGCGGCCTGCCCGGAAATCCTGCGTCCCAGCAGGAACACCAGCAGCGCGGTGAGCAGCGTATAGAGGACGCTGGGATAACGCAGGTGCCACCAGTCCCATTGCGTGCCGCGCCCCGTGCTGGCGATGCCCTGCCAGAACAGCAGCGGCGGCTTGGTGTTGCGCATCTCATGCAGTTCGGAACGCAGTGGCAGCCACTGGCCGCTATGCGCCGTCAGCCGCGTGATGTGCGCATACACATCCTCGTCGCCGTTGCGCGGGATGTGCTGGCCGCCGAGTCCGTAAAAATACGTAAACACCGCCAGCGCCAGCGCCGCGACATACCCGGCCATGGTTCTCTGCGCAGGCCCCAGGCTCATGTCACTTGTCCCGCTGCAGCAGATTGACGCGGCCGAAAGTCCAGATGTCGTTGAGCAGGAAATTCAGCACGCTGGTGATCACGATCGCGATCAGGTTGGCGATCAGGTAATAGACATGCGGTGCCAGCAGGTTGGTGAACAGCACCTGCAGGACGATGCTCACGCCACAGGACAGCGTGTACTGACCGAACTGCACCAGCCAGGAACGGTGACGGGCCTGCATGCGGTCCGACCAGGTCCACAGCCGGTTCCAGAAAAAATTGTTCAGCGTGGCAAAGAAGATCGCCAGCGCCAGCGCCAGGTTGAGACCCACCCAATCCAGTTGCGCCGGATCGTGCGAGACATGAAAGAGATGTTCCTGCGCGACGTACAGCACGCCCTGGTTCACCACGATGCCGGAAACACCGACGATGCCGAACTTGAGAAAGCGCAGCGAGATCAGACGGCGCAGCAGCGATGCCATGCGCATGCGCAGCTTGAACGGCGAGGTCATGCCGCGCTCGCCCCATGCAGCAGCGCGCGCGCCTGCTCCAGCGCCTGCTGCGGCGTGATGCGCTTCAGGCACTGGTTATCGCCATCGCAGGGCGACAGACGGTGGTTGTAGGCAGTCAGACAGGGCGAGCAGGATAGCCCGCTATACAGACAATGGATGTTGGGCGCATGCGGGCTGTACAGCGCGGGCGTCTCCGGCCCGAAGAACACCAGCGCGGGCAAGGTGGTCAGCGCGGCGAACTGCCCCGGCCCGCCGTCGTTGGTCACCAACAACGCGGCGCGCTGAAACACCGCCAGCAGGTGGCGCACCGATTTCGTATAACCCGTCAGGTCGAGGCAATAATCGTGGCGGCAATGCGCCACGATCTCCTGGGCCAGCGGCTTCGCGTCCTTCAGCCCGATCAGCGCGACCACATAACCGTCGCCCAGCAAGGCATCGCACAACTGCTTGTAATAGGCCGGCGGCCAGGCGCGGATGGGCAGGATGCCGCCGTCGGGATAGACCAGTACTAGTCTCTTGCCGCGCAGCACCGGGAAATCCAGCTCCAGTTGTGCGACAACGCCGGCCACCTCGCCCTCGGCAAATTGCAACAACGGCGGTGGCGACACCGCATGTGGCGCATCCTTGGCCGGCGGGCGACCTTGCGAGTCTATGGCATCCACCATGGTCAGGAACTGTTGCGACAAATGGCGATAGGGGTTGTACATCACCTTGCGGTTCATGAAGGAACCGCGATACAGGCCTTCCTGGGTGTGCGGATGAAAACCGACATGCACCCTCGCCCCGGAAAGATAGGAGTACAGACTGCTGGCGCGCGAGAACAGCTCGCAGTCAATCACCACATCGAAGTCCAGCGCGCGCATGCGGCGCAGCGCCTTCAGGCTGTCCAGCGCGAACTCCCCCAGCGCCTTGTCATTCAGCGTGATGACATGCTCCGGCGGCATCACGCCGAGCAGGTCGAGCACCTCGCGGTTCTTGCGGAACATCAGCATGTGCAGCTCGGCATCGGGATAGCGCCGCTTCAGCTCGGCGAACATCGGCTGCGCCAGCACCAGACTGCCCATCTCGGACAGCAGCACGATGAGGATGCGCCGGGGCCGCGCCACCTGCGCCTCACCGGCAAAGAAACGGCGCACCCGCTCAAAACCGGAAAGCAGCGCACACAGCGGCACTCCGGCCAGCCGGTCAACAGTGCGTTGGAAATCGATGTTCAATGAATGACCCTGTCATGTAGGAAAAACCGGATGCGGGACCTCCCCCATCCGGTGCGCGGATTATCGGCGAAAGGCCCCTGCCGAACAAGCCGCGCCCGCCGGCTGCACCCTGTTCGCGCCCGCTGGCTTGGTGTAAATTGCCAGACGGTCATCTCAACAGTCCGGGACGCGCCCAGCCATGAACCACCCCGCACAACTCGGCAAATACCATCTGATCCGCAAGCTGGGCACGGGCGCGACCAGTGTGGTCTATCTGGGGCACGACCCCTTTGCCGGACGCGAGGTGGCGCTCAAGGTCATCAAGCAGGAATTCCTCGACGATCCCAAGCATGGCCGCCAGAACCGCAAGCAGCTGGAAACCGAGGCGGCGCTGGCGGGCAAGCTGGTGCATCCACATATCGTCACGACCTATGATGCGGTGATCAACGAGGAAGCCAGCTTCATCGTGATGGAATATGTGAACGGCGGCACGCTGGAAAAGCATATCCATGCCGACAGCCTGCTGCCGCTGGACCGCGTGGTGGAGTACCTGTTCAAGTGCTGCCGCGCGCTGAATTATGCGCAATTCAACGGCGTCATCCACCGCGACATCAAGCCGGCCAACCTGCTGCTGGCTGAACCGGGAGAGATCAAGATCTCCGATCTGGGGGCCGCCATCCGGCTGGATGTGGAGCAGACGCGCGGCAGCAATGTGGGATCACCCAATTACATGTCGCCCGAACAGGTGCGCGGCGAGCCGGTGTCGCACCAGACCGACATCTATTCGCTGGGGGTGGTGATGTACCGCCTGCTGACCGGCCATTCGCCCTACACACCGCAGAATCTGGCACATCTCTACCAGCAGATCCTGCATGAGTCTCCGCTGCCGCCCACCCGGTTGCGCAAAGACCTGCCGCCGCAACTGGAACGCATCGTGATGCTCGCCCTGCAAAAGGACCGCGCGGAGCGCTTCGCCACCTGGCGCGATTTCGGCAACGAGCTGGCGGCGCTGGGGCATTTCGAGAAGAGCGACCTGGAGGTCAACGAGACGGAGAAATTCACCGCCTTGCGCAGGCAGCGCCTGTTCGAGCATTTCTCGGACATCGAATTGTGGGAGATTCTGCGCGTCGGCGAATGGCAGAAACAACCGGAGAAGACCGTGCTGATGCGCGAGGACGAGATGGGTGACGCGTTCTATGTGCTGATCGAAGGCAGCGTGAGCGTCACGCGCGGCGGCCGCCTGCTAAATGTGCTGGGCAGCGGCGATTGCGTGGGGGAAATGGCCTACATCAGCAACCAGGCCATGCCACGCTCCGCCACGGTCACGGCCAACACGGAGATCACTGTCATGAAGCTGCACCCCGGCCAGCTCACGCAGCTTTCGGATCATTGCCAGCTGCATTTCAACCAGGCATTCCTGCACGTCCTGGCCGAGCGCCTGCGCCTGGCGGATGACCGCTTTGCCAAGCTGTTAAGTTAGAATGCCGCTTTAACAGGAGGAAGCACCATGGCCAACAAATTCATCATCCAGACCCCGGACGCGCCCGCTGCCATCGGCACCTATTCGCAAGCCGTGCGCGTGGACGACACGGTGTATCTTTCCGGGCAGATCGGCCTCGACCCTAATACCATGCAGATGGTGGACGGCATCGAGGCGCAAGTGCACCGCGTGTTCCAAAACCTGCGCGCGGTGGCCACCGCTTCCGGCGGCAGCCTGAGCGATGTGGTCAAGCTCAACATCTATTTGACCGACCTAGCGCATTTCGCCAAGGTGAACGAGATCATGGCCGGCTATTTCCACCAGCCCTATCCCGCGCGCGCCGCCGTGGGAGTGGCGACCCTGCCGCGCGGCGCGCTGGTGGAGGCGGACGGCGTGCTGGTGTTGCAGGACTGACCCGCGCCTAACCCGCCGCCGGGGAGCAACTGCCCCGGCCACACCACTTCCGGCACATGCATATGGGCACACTTTCAGCGATAGGCAAATACACCCTGCAACGCAAGCTCGGGCAGGGCGCGACCAGCACCGTCTATCTGGGATTCGATCCCTTCGCCAAGCGCGAGGTGGCGATTAAGGTGCTGAAACAGGACATCCTCAACGACCCCAAGATGGGCAAGCTGTACCAGCGCCAGCTGGACAACGAAGCCTCGCTGGCGGGCAAGCTGTCGCATCCGCACATCGTGGCCATCTACGATGCGCTGATCAGCGACACCGAGAGTTTCATCGTGATGGAATACGTGAACGGCGGCACCATGGAAAAGCATGCCGAACCGGACGATCTGCTGCCCATGGACCGCGTGGTGGAATACATGTTCAAGTGTTGCCGCGCGCTCAATTACGCACAGTTCAACGGCGTCATCCACCGCGACATCAAACCGGCCAACATGCTGCTGACGCAGGATGGCGACATCAAGATATCCGACATGGGTGCTGCGCTGCTGCTCAACATCGAACAGACCCAGATCAGCAACGTCGGCTCGCCTTCCTACATGTCGCCGGAGCAGGTGCGCGGGGAAACGCTCAATCATCAGACCGACATCTATTCGCTGGGCGTGGTGATGTATCGCCTGCTCACCGGCCATTCGCCCTATACGGCGCAGAACATCGCCAGCCTGTGCCACCAGATCCTCAATGTGGAACCACTTCCCATGTCCGATTTTCGCGCCGGCATCCCGCCGGAGCTGGAGCGCGTGGTCATGCGCGCGCTGCGCAAGGACAAGCACGAACGCTATCTGGACTGGAAGGATTTCGGCAGCGACCTGGCCGGGCTGGGACGCTTCGAGCAGAACGACCTGGAAGTCAATCAGACCGAAAAGTTCATTTCGCTGCGCGCGATGTCGCTGTTCCGCGACTTCACCGATACCGAGCTGTGGGAGATCCTGCGCGTGGGCGAGTGGCAGAAACAGCCCGCGCAGACGGTGTTGATGCGCGAGGACGAGATGGGTGACGCGTTCTACATCATGATAGACGGCAGCGTCAGCATCACCAAAAATGGTCGCCTGCTTAACGTCATCGGTCGCGACGACTGCTTCGGCGAGATGTCCTACATCAGCGGCAAGGTGGTGCCGCGCTCCGCCTCCGTCACCGCCGGCACCGAAGTCATCGTGCTGAAGATCTCGCCGAAACTGCTGGCGCAACTTTCCGACCACTGCCAGCTGCACTTCAACCAGGCGTTCCTGCGCGTGATGGCGGACCGCCTGCGCATGGCCGATGACCGCTTCGCCCGGCTCGCCAACTGAGCGGCGCGCCGCACCCGGCAAAAGTGCGGCGGCCATGCAGTCGCGCCTGGCCAAGCTCGGCATCGCCACTCCCTTCGATCTGGTGCTACACCTGCCGCTGCGCTACGAGGACGAAACGAAGATAGCGCGCATCGCCGACCTGCTGCCGGGTGAAACCGCACAAGTAGAAGGCGAAATCGTGCGCTGCGAAGTGATGTATCGTCCGCGCCGCTCGCTGGTGTGCCAGTTGCAGGACGACAGCGGCACACTTACGCTGCGCTTCCTGAATTTCTATCCCAGCCAGCAGAAACAGCTCGCCGTGGGCAACACCATCCGCGCGCTGGGGGAAGTGCGCGGCGGTTTCTTCGGCATGGAGATGGTGCACCCGAAATGCCGCGCCGGCGGCGGGGATGCGCCGCTGAAACAGGCGCTGACGCCGGTGTACCCGACCACGGCAGGACTGCCGCAAACCACGCTGCAAAAGCACATCCAGCAGGCGCTCGACGAATTGCCGCTGCCGGACACCCTGCCGGAAACGCTGCGCCTGCGCCTGCGCTTGCTCCCCTTCGCGGACAGCGTACGCAACCTGCACCACCCGGCGCCCGGCCTCGACGAGGCCGCGCTGGCCAGCGCGCTGCGCCCCTGCTGGCAACGCATCAAGTTCGACGAGCTGCTGGCACAGCAGCTGTCGATGCGCGTGCATTATGAAAAGCGCCGCGCACGCAGCGCCCCCCGCCTCCCCTCTGGCGAGTCACTTGCCGCGCGACTGCTGGCGCGGCTGCCGTTCCGGCTCACACGCGCCCAGCAGCAGGTGTGGCAGGAGATAGGCCATGACCTGGCGCAGCCGCATCCCATGCAGCGCCTGCTGCAAGGCGACGTCGGCAGCGGCAAGACCATCGTCGCCGCGCTGACCGCATTGCAAGCCATCGCCAACGGCTACCAGGCCGCCTTCATGGCGCCCACCGAAATCCTCGCCGAACAGCACTACCTCAAGCTGCGCGAATGGCTGGCCCCGCTTGGGGTGGAACCGGTATGGCTGTCCGGCAGCCTGAAGAAAAAAGAGAAGCGCGAAGCCGCAACACGCATCGCGCAAGGCGATACGCTCATTGCCATCGGCACCCATGCGCTGTTCCAGAAAGAGGTCGAGTTCCACAAACTGGGGCTGGTCATCGTGGACGAGCAGCACAAGTTCGGCGTGCAGCAGCGGCTGGCCTTGCGCGGCAAGGGCAGCGAACCGCATCAACTGATGATGAGCGCCACCCCCATCCCGAGAACGCTGGCCATGAGCTACTACGCCGACCTCGATGTCTCGGTCATTGACGAATTGCCGCCGGGACGCACCCCCGTGGTCACCAAACTGGTCAGCGACGCGCGGCGTGAGGAAGTGTTCGAACGCGTGCGCAGCGCCTGCCTGTCCGGCAAGCAGGCGTATTGGGTGTGTCCGCTGATAGATGAATCGGAAGCCTTGCAGTTGCAGACCGCGCTGGAGACCCATGCCACGCTGACGCAGACCTTCCCTGAACTGCGCGTGGGGCTGGTGCATGGCAGGCTGCCCAACGCCGAGAAGGCCGCCACCATGGCCGCGTTCAAGGCGGGCAAGCTGCACCTGCTGGTGGCCACCACCGTCATCGAAGTCGGCGTGGACGTGTCCAACGCCAGCCTGATGGTGATAGACCACGCCGAACGCATGGGGCTGGCGCAATTGCACCAATTGCGCGGCCGCGTCGGGCGCGGCGCGGCGGAAAGCCTGTGCGTGCTGCTCTACCAGCAACCGCTGTCGGAGCTGGCGCGCGAACGCCTGCGCGTGATCTTCGAGAACACTGACGGCTTCGCCATCGCCCAGCATGATCTAAAATTGCGCGGCCCCGGCGAATTGCTCGGCGCGCGCCAGAGTGGCGTGCCCATGCTGCGCTTCGCCGAACTGGGCACGGATGATGCCTTGCTGGAACTGGCGCGCAGCGTGGCGGACGAGTTGCTGCGCGACTACCCTGCGGCGGCACAGGCCCACCTGCAACGCTGGCTGGCAAACAGACATGACTACTTGCACACCTGACACCTTCTGGAGCGCCTCCACGCTCTGCTGCGCTGCGCCACTGCATCCATGGCTGCACGATCACGGCTCGCTCACGCGGCGCATCCAGCAACGCTGCGGGATCTTCTCCGTGCAGCCGCTGCGCAACGGCCTGGCAGCGGTCGCACATGACGAAGCCGTCCTGGTCGGCGTGCGGACACATCAGTTCGCCTACTCGCGCGAAGTGTTCCTGCATGCCGATGGCCGGGCCGTGGTGTTCGCGCACTCCACCTGCGCGCCACAGCATCTGCGCGGCCCTTGGGCTGCGCTGGCCGGGCTGGGCCACCGCCCGCTGGGCGCGATGTTGTTCGCACATCCGCTGGTGACGCGCATGCCGCTGCGCTTCAAGGCGCTGCGCACCCATCACCCGCTGCACTGGCGTATCGCGGCGCAACTTCCCGTACCCGAAGTGCTGTGGGCGCGCCGCTCTCTGTTCACCCTGCATGGCGCGCCGCTGCTGGTGACGGAAGTGTTCCTGCCGGAGATATTGAAACTTCGTCCCTGAACCGTCATTCTCGCGCAGCAAGCCAACTGCATATTGATAACTGCGCTGGATTACCGCCTGCGCGGGAATGACGTAGCAGGTAAAATCCGCACCATGAATCTTTCCCAACGCCTGCCGCTTTATTTCAAGCTCGTTCGCCTGCACCGCCCCATCGGCATCCTGCTGCTGCTGTGGCCCACGCTGTGGGGCGTATGGATCGCGGGCAACGGCCACCCCGCCTGGCACATCGTCGCCATCTTCGCGCTGGGCACTGCGCTGATGCGCTCCGCCGGCTGCGCCATCAACGACTACGCCGACCGCCATATCGACAAGCATGTGCAGCGCACCCAGGACAGACCGCTCACCAGCGGGCAGATCAGCGAACGCGAAGCGGTCTGGGTCGCCGTGGTGCTGGCCCTGCTGGCCTTCCTGCTCATCCTGCCGCTCAACCCGCTCACCTGGCTGCTCGCTTTCCCCGCCCTGTTCCTCGCCGCCAGCTATCCCTATACCAAGCGCTTCTTCGCCATCCCGCAAGCCTACCTCGGCATCGCCTTCGGCTTCGGCATCCCCATGGCCTTCGCCGCGCAGCTCGGCCATGTGCCGCCGGTGGCCTGGATGCTGCTGCTCGCCAACGTATGCTGGGCCATCGCCTATGACACCGAATACGCCATGGTGGACAGGGACGACGACATCCATCTCGGCATCCACTCCTCCGCGCTGTTCTTCGGCCGGTACGAGGTGGCGGCAGTGATGGCCTGCTATGCCCTCACGCTGATTCTGCTGGCGCTGGCTGGCATCATGGCGGCACTGGGCTGGGTCTATTTCATGGGACTGCTGCTCGCCGCATGCATCGCGACCTATCACTACCTGCTCATCAAGGACAGACAGCGCGATGCCTGCTTCAAGGCTTTCCTGCACAACAACTGGTTCGGCGCGGCGGTGTTTGCGGGGGTGGCGGGGAATTACTGGCTGCGCTGAAGCGCGGTGTCACTGCCGCCACTGATTGGCGTGGATGTTCTTATTCACGCCGCGCCCTCCAAGTTTAGAGAGCAATATCCAGCGTAACTGTATTGCCGACACCGCTTGCACCCCTGACATCCCCAGCTCCCCGCGCGTCATCGTCCATTTTCCGGTCAATAGCCTCTGCGGCATCAACTGGAAGATTGTTTATTTCAATGACATTTTGAATCGCAACGGGGAAAGGTGCAGAAGTTGCAACCGCTGCCAATGTTCTGGAAATCACAAAGACGTCCGGCACCTTGTTATCGCTATACGGAGAAATGATTCCTGACGCTTGCCCCTTGATGAAACCAGCCGCAACAAGCTCCTGAGCCACACATGTCGGCACGTCGATGTCTGTGTATTCGCGCTAATAGAAAGCTGTCGGCAGTACCCAAGTCGCAACAGGCACATTGGCCGCCTCGTCTGTACCACTGGCTGGCGGTGCATTCTGGGTTTCCTTGGCGGTGTAGGCTCCCAGCCCGTTCTTCCCATGTCCAACAATCACGGCTACGGCGCCCCCTGTGATCGTTACAGGAGTGGCATTTGTTGCAGGCATTCTGTCGTTGACCGTAATCGTGCCAGAGTCGCCGACATTGAAAGAGTTGCTCGCAGAATTGGAGGTCGTGCCGCCCGCTGTTGGGGCAGCACCGCTATAGGTCATCGTCCATTGCGGGGAAACTGCTTAAGAAAAGAAGTTCTCCCACCCGTCCATCCCTGCGCTTCTGGGCAAGCCCAGCGTGGCATAGGGAATAATGCCAAAGTTTCCTTTGCAGTCGGGATTGCCTGCCGCAATCGTCAGATCGCGCTTTTCAAGACCCGTATTGTCGATCGCTGGACAGGGTAATCGCTTGTATTTCCCCAAGTAGGCCTCCAGCGCATCCTTGATGGTTTCCTGCTTTTTCTTGGTGGCACTAATGGCGGCGCTGGCTAACTGCGCTTTCAGCGCCGTCACCCCCATCGTGGCAATGATGCCTATTAGGAAAACCACCACTGCGAGCTCTACCAAAGTAAAGCCGGGTTGTCGTTTCATGTTCACCACCGTTGTCTGCATTTGCAACGTGATGCACATGTTACTTTTGGTTTCGTTTATTAGCAACTGATGGTATATGCCCCTAATGATAGTTTTGCACTATGAAAGCTATCTCCGAAAAAGCGGCATTCAGCCAACGGCTGGTCAAGGCGCTCAAGGATGCAAAAATCGAAATCACCAGCCCGACTGTGTTTACACGGGAGTTCAATCGCCGCTATACCGGCAAGCCGATTAGTATCCATGCAGCAAGAAAATGGCTGACCGGTGAAGCTATCCCCACCCAAGATAAGTTGCGCCTGCTCGCTGCATGGCTAGGCGTGCCAACCGAGTGGTTGCGCTTTGGAGAAAAAATAGCTTCTGCGCACACCTTCAAGCAGGAGCAGGCTTTTTATAACTCCCCCGATTATGAATTGCTTCACAATCTCAGTGCGCTTAACAGCGAACACAAACTCATCGCTAGAGAAGTGATTCTTGCGCTAATGAGGATAGAAGGTAAAACCTAAAGATATGCTGAAATTCCCAAACCCACTTCTTCCCACGCCTAACACCAGCACATCGACACGCAAACTGGCAGTGGATCGAATCACTTTTTCTTACTGATGCGCTGCATCAGCAGCATGGCCTCTTGCGGGCTGAGTTCGGGTTCCTTCTTCTTGCGGAAGAACAGCCAGAGCAACCCGCCGTTGAACAGCACGAACATGACTTCGAGGTAGAGGATGGGCGTGATGATGGTCATCATCGGCCCGGCGGAAAAAATGAAGTAAAAACCCTGGAAGGTGGGGATGGTGGCTTTGGTCACCGCATAGACGAATTCGAACGGTGGGAACAGCAGGATGACGATCAGGTTCACCGCCACTACCAGCAACACGCCATTCTGCGCGGTGAGGAAGCCGGACTGACCTTTTTTATCAGGAGTGTCGCGCAGCAGCAGCCAGGCGATGCCGATGTTGACTAGCAGCACCACGTTTTCCAGGAACAGGACATCGGTGTTGATGGCTTCGTGCGCGGAGCGGGCAAACGCGAAATTGAAGCCCGCGAAGATGAGGGCGTTGGCATCGGTAAGCGACAGGGAATCGAAGGGCGGGAACAGCAGCAGCAGGACGAAGTTGCACAGCCCCACCCCCACGGCGATCTGCTGATTGCGGTTCACTTGGCCCTCCGCGAAACATGTTTGTGCGCAATGCTATCCCTAATCAGCGCGCCATACAAAGCCCGCCGCACGTCCCCGGTCGGGATTATTTCTTCTTGCCCTGGGCGGGCTTGGCCTTGGCCGGCTTGCTGCTCGCGGGCGCTTTCTTCTTGCCTTCGAGCTGGGCGATGATCTCTTTCAGCGTCTTGATCTGCGCGTCCCGTTCGTTCAACTGCGCGGTCAGCGCTTCCACTTGCAGCCCTTTCGCCGCCAGCTCCGCATGGGCCTGATTGTTCGCATCACTGGCGGTCTTGAGGCGCGCCTCCATGTCGTCGATGGCAGCCCGCTCGGCTGGATGTTGCCCGCCGTTGGACATGCGCGCCATTTCGACGGCAGCACGCTTGATTTCTTCGGCCTGTTTTTCCAACGGCTGGTCGCGCAAGTCCCCGAGGCCGAGCGCTGTGGCAATGGCGAGCAGCCGGTTCTCTTCCTGCAGCACTACCATCTCGACTGAAACATTGTCCATCTGCGCGGGCTTGCCACCGATCTGCACGGCTAGCTGGGATGTCGCACCACCCGCCGCCCTCATGGCCATGCCGGCCCCGGTGGCCGGTCTGAGCTGCAGCAGCAACAGTGCGACGCGGTCATTAATCTGCTGCGCATGACGCGCCGCGAACAAGGCTTGCGCCCCGAGCCGCTTGACCAGTTCACGGTCATGATGCGCGGCGGCGATCTGCCGTTTAGCATCATCGAACACGCGCACGGCTTCGCCAAAAGTGAGCGGCACCTGCTTGTCGGCAATCTTCTTGCGGCTCTCGTTGTTGACGACTTCGCTGTCATGCAGCGCGCCTTCCTGCACGGCGCGGATCACCAGGTCCAGCATCTCCTTCTGTTGCTCTTCCTTCTCCTTGTCGATGTTGTCGCTCTTTTCCAGTTCGACCTTCTCGATCAGGCGCGCAAGGCCGGCCATGACCTTGTCATAGTCGCGCAGCAGCGTTTGGGGGGCGTTATGTTCCAGCAGTTGCGCGCGGTATTCCAGCTCCTTGGAGAAACGGTACTGGATGACCGTCATCATCGCGCGCCCCTTCTCCAGCACGGCGTCGCCCTTGGCCGCGCTGTTCACCAGCGCCTCCCTGGGCTTGCTGGTCAGCCCGCCCTGGCATTCGGCGAGGATGCGCGCCGCCTCGTTGTAATAATGCGGGGCGAGGAAAGGCATGTCTGCGCGTTTCGCCTCTTCCACGTTCTTTTCCAGCGCTGCCACCACATCCACTGCAGACAGCTCCTTATACCTGGCGACGTTCTCTGCCGAGGCCTTGATGTTCTCGCCTACCGTCGCGGCACATCCTGTCAGCAAGATAAGCAGGGCGGCTCCGGCGATTCTCATGTGTCTCGTATGCATTTCTCGGGCTCCTGGATTTACTGTTGTAGTCAATGATCGAATGCGATGTCGCCTTCGCCCACGGCATCGCCCAATTTCAGGTTCACGAAATCGAACAGCTGGGTATCGAGCAGGTGCGAGGGGCGCACGTCCTGCATGGCGCTGAAAATGGTCTGCGTGCGGCCCGGATACTGGCGCTCCCACTGCGTGAGCATTTCCTTGATGTTTTGGCGTTGCAGGTTCTCCTGCGAACCGCACAGGTTGCACGGGATGATGGGGAACTCCATGCCGCGCGCATAGCGGGCGATGTCCTTCTCAGCGCAATAGGCCAGTGGGCGGATCACGATGTGGTCGCCCTTGTCAGTGACCAGCTTGGGCGGCATGGCTTTCAGCTTGCCGCTGAAGAACATGTTGAGGAACAGCGTCTCCACCATGTCGTCGCGGTGATGGCCCAGCGCGATCTTGTTCGCGCCCAGCTCGCCCGCCACCTTGTAGATGATGCCGCGGCGCAGGCGCGAACACAGCGAGCAGGTGGTCTTGCCCTCGGGAATCTTCTGCTTGACGATGGAGTAGGTGTCCTGCGTCTCGATGTGGAAATCGACGCCGATGGACTTGAGGTAGTTCGGCAACACGTCGGCGGGAAAGCCCGGCTGCTTCTGGTCCAGGTTCATCGCCACGAGCTTGAAATCTATCGGCGCTCGCTTCTGCAAAGTGCGCAGGATATCGAGCAGCGTGTAGGAATCCTTGCCGCCGGACAGGCACACCATCACGGTGTCGCCGGCTTCGATCATGTTGAAGTCGGCGATGGCCTTGCCCACCTGATGCTCCAGCCTACCCTTGAGACGGTTGAAGTTGGTCGAATGGTGTTCGAAATGGATGGGCTGGATGATATCGTTCATTCTCTAAGTTCCGTTCGCCCTGAGCTTGTCGAACCTGTTCAGGATTAAATGTTGATGCTGCGCCCGCCATCCACGGCAATCACCTGCCCGGTGATGTAGGGCGCATCGGCAATGAGGAACTGCACGGTGCGGGCGATATCCTCGGGACTGCCTTCGCGCTTCAGCAGCGTGTGCGCCACGATCTTGCGGCGCGTCTCCTCGTTGCCCCATTCCTCGCCTTCCGGCCAGATGATGACGCCGGGCGCGACCGCATTGACGCGCACTTGAGGCGCCATCTCCTGCGCCAGCCCCCGGGTCAGCGTGACCAGCCCGGCTTTCGCCACGCTATACAACAGATGCCCGTGCATGGGGCGTTCGGCATGGATGTCCACGATGTTGACTATGGCTCCGTGGCGGCGGCGCAATTCGCTGGCTGCCGCCTGCGCCAGGAACAGCGGCGCTTCCAGGTTAGTGCCCAGCAGATCGTTCCATTGACCGATCCCTACTTCCGCCAATGGGGTGGCATAGAAGCTGGAGGCATTGTTGACCAGTGCGTCCAGATGCCCGAACTGCGCCCCCACAGCTGCGACAATGCCCGGCAGGCCCGCCACATCCAGCAGGTCCGCTTGCACCGCAAAGGCCGAGCCTTGGCGTTGCTCATTAAGTTCGGCGCGCAGCGCGAAGGCCTCATACATCGAGGCGCGATAATGGATGGCGATATTCGCACCCGCCGCGTGCAGGCGGCGGCAAATCGCCGCGCCGACGCGCTTCGCCCCCCCGGTCACCAACACTGTTTTGCCTTGCATCTCCACCTCCACTACACTGCGTCTGTCCGCGCAAATTATACCCGACCATGTCCGCCGCCCTATCTCCTCCTGCCTCCGACGCCCTCGCCCACAGCGCGCGGCTGGACGAGCTCATCCGCCGCGACATCGCGGCCCAGGGCGGGTGGATACCCTTTTCGCGCTTCATGGAACTGGCACTGTATGCGCCCGGCCTGGGTTATTACACCGCCGGCGCACGCAAGTTCGGCGATGCGGGCGACTTCATCACCGCGCCGGAAATGTCCGAATTGTTTGGCCGCACCCTGGCGCGGCAACTGGTCGAGGTCACGCGCTCCAGCGCACCGCACATCCTGGAGCTCGGCGCAGGCAGCGGCAAGCTGGCAGTGGATATCCTGGCCGAACTGGAGCGGCTGGGCGAGCTGCCGGAAACGTATTCCATCCTGGAAGTCAGCGCCGACCTGCGCCAACGCCAGCATGCGCTGTTGCAGGACAAGCTGCCACACCTAGCCGCGCGCGTGCACTGGCTGGAGACATTGCCGGACCAATTCAGCGGCGCGATCTTCGGCAATGAGGTGCTGGACGCGCTGCCGGTGCACCTGTTGCGCTGGCATGGCGGCGGCATCCACGAGCGCGGCGTCTCGCTGCACGGAGAACGCTACGCCTGGCACGACCGCCCGCTCAATCATCCCGCGCTGGCCGACATCGCGCAGTCTCTGTCCATGCCGGAAGATTATCTCAGCGAGGTGTCCCTGGCCGCGCGCGGGTTGATGGCCAGCCTGTGTGAACGACTGGAACTGGGCGCGCTGCTGTTCATCGACTATGGCTTTGGCGCGCGCGAGTACTACCACCCGCAGCGTTCGCGCGGCACGCTGATGTGCCACTACCGCCACCATGCGCACGACGACCCCTTCCACCTACCCGGTTTGCAGGACATCACCGCCCATGTGGACTTCACCGCCGTCGCCGAAACGGCCATAGACCACGGCGCGCACTTCCTCGGCTACACCTCGCAGGCGCACTTCCTCATCAACAATGGTGTGCTGGAACTGTTGGAAAAGATTCCAGCGGACGACATCAAGCAGCGCCTGCTGCTTTCCGCGCAGTTGCAGAAGCTCACCAGCCCCGCCGAGATGGGCGAACTGTTCAAGGTGCTGGCGCTGGGCAAGGGACTGGACCAGCCGTTGGCGGGTTTCCTGCGCGGCGATATGTCGCGTCTGCTTTAACAAAAGCTCCGTTCGTCCCGGGTAGGCACGTAGTGCCGTATCGAAGGACAATCATTTACAACCAAGCCATGCCCCGCCTCCACAGTTTCCCGCCCGTCGCCGATGCACGCGCCACGCTCCTCATCCTCGGCAGCATGCCGGGCAAGGAATCACTGCGACAGCAACAGTATTACGCCCATCCGCACAACGCTTTCTGGCCTATCATGGGCGCACTGGCCGGGGCGTCGCCCGCGTTGCCCTATGCGGCGCGGTTGCAAGCGCTCAAGACTGCGGGCATCGCGCTATGGGACGTGCTGCACTCCTGCGAACGCGAAGGCAGCCTGGACAGCGACATCGTGCAGGAAGCGCCGAACGACTTCGCCGAGTTTTTCGCGCAGCATCCGCACATCCGGCAAGTGTTCTTCAACGGCGCGAAGGCCGAGCAGAGTTTCAGGAAGTTCGTATTGGGGAAACAGGCTTTGCCGCCGCTGCAACTGCACCGCCTGCCTTCCACCAGCCCGGCGCATGCGGGGATGCGTTATGCGGAAAAGCTGGAACGGTGGCACACCATCACGCCCCGCGCAACTCCTGCATAATCGCTTCCACCGCTTTGATGTGCGTCTCGCGTATCTTTTCGGGGATGAGGTTTTTGTCCGCGCAGGCGCGCGCGATACTGCCCGCATCAACAGCTTGTGCGGCTTGCGCACAAGTCAATAGATACGGCATTTGCGGGTAGGCATCATTCTCGTGTCCGGTGCGTCCGTGCGCGTCAGATTCGCAAGCCTGCAATACCTGCATAAAGCGCTGCGGCTTGCGCCACAGGTCGCAACTATCGAACAGCCTGACGATGGTGTCGGCGCGCAATTCTTTCGCGCGATGGATGTCGCCGTGATAACGCGCTGTCAGCAAGGCGAGCTCGCGGCAATCGGCGGGCACACGCAGGCGTTCGCACAGGCCGTGCAGCAGTTCGACGCTGCGCTGTTCGTGCCCGATGTGGCGCGGCAAAATGTCCTTGGGTGTGTTGCCCTTGCCCAGGTCGTGCCCCAGCGCGGCGAAGCGCACTTCCAGCGGGCGCTGATGCCGCGCGGTGTCGTCCAGCACCATCATCACATGGATGCCGCAATCGATCTCGGGATGGTGGTGCGCGGGCTGCGGTACGCCAAACAGGGCATCCACTTCGGGCAAGACTTTTTTCAGCGCGCCACAGTCGCGCAACGTGGTGAAGAAACGCGAGGGCTGTTGTTCCATCAGGCCGCGCGCCAGTTCCTGCCACACGCGTTCGGCCACCAGCGCATCCACTTCGCCTTTGGCCACCATGACGCGCATCAGCGCCAGTGTCTCCGGCGCGAAGCTAAAGCCGAAGCGTGCGGCGAAGCGCGCGCCGCGCAGGATGCGCACCGGGTCTTCGGCGAAAGCGTCGCTGACGTGGCGCAGGATGCCGGCCTTGAGATCGGCCTGCCCGCCATGGGGATCAATCAAGACGCCCTGCGTATCCAGCGCCATCGCATTGATGGTGAAGTCGCGCCGCAGCAGGTCCTGCTCCAGCGTCACCTCCGGCGCGGCATAAACCTTGAAACCCTTGTAGCCCGCCGCCGTCTTGCGTTCGGTGCGCGCCAGCGCATATTCCTCATGCGTGTCGGGATGCAGGAATACCGGGAAGTCTGCGCCCACCGGCTTGAAGCCGCGCGCGGCCATCTCATGCGGTGTGCTGCCCACCACAACCCAATCGTGGTCCTGCACGGCCAAGCCGAGCAGGCGGTCGCGCACCGCGCCGCCTACCTGATAGATTTCCAGACCGTCACATTTCATCCGACGCAGCTTGCTGATTCTGGGCATTGCGTGCAGCCACCACGCCCAGCCGTTGTTTGAGCGAATCTGCGGGCTGCCCGAACAGTTTCGCGTAATAGATGGTGTTGCTCATCACCTTCTTGACATAGTCGCGCGTCTCTTCAAAGGGGATGGTCTCAATGTAAATGGCACCTTCCAATGGAATGTCCGCGCGCCATTTGCGAGCGCGCGTCGGACCGGCGTTATAGGCGGTGGAAGCCAGCACCGGGCTGTCGTCGAATTGGCTGTACACGCTTTTCATGTAGTAGGTTCCCAGTCTGAGGTTCACATCCAGTTGGTGGATGAGTCCCTTGCGATAGCCTTTGAGGCCGATGCGGCGAGCCGCCCAGCGCGCCGTTTCCGGCATGATCTGCATCAGTCCGGCCGCGCCCACGTCCGATTTGGCATGGGCGGCGAAGCGGCTTTCCTGCCGCATCAGGCCATACACCCAAGCCTCCTCCAAATTATGCTCGCGTATCGGCTGTTGCAGCACCTCGCGGTATGGCGCGGGATAGCGCAGGTTGAAATCATGCAGTGCCACGGTGCGGTTGGCCGCGTTGATGGAACGGTCGTACATCTCGTTGCGGCGCGCCACTTCGGCCGCCACCAGCAACTCGCGGTCGCCCAGGCCGCGCAAAGCCCAGTCCCACTCCTTGGCCGCCTCTGTGCGCAAGCCCATGTGATAGAGCAGCAGGGTGCGCTGGATGCCGGGGCGGTTCTGCATCGCTTCCAGCTCCTCGGTTTTGGGCTGGAAGCTGGCCGAAACCAGCGCCGCCGCCGGTGCCGCGCCCAGCTCTTCAGCGGCAAGCTGGCCGTAGAAATTGTATTCGCGGCTCAATGGCGCGAACAGCTCTTCGGCTTCCTCGCCGTGTCCCAGTTCCTTCAATGCGCGTGCCTTCCAGTAGCGCCAGGCCATCTCGTTCTGTTGCTCCGGTGTCATGGCATGGATGCTCGCCCACACCTCGTGCCAGTTGAGGACGCGCAAGGCAGCCCGTGCACGCCACGCCAGCTGCTGTTCGCTGAGGGATGCTTCCCCGGCTTGCTCGAACCATGCCAGCGCCTGGGGGTCGTGCTCACGCGCGGCCGCATAACCGAACCAGCCATAGACATACTGCTGTTCCTCTGCGCTGAAGCGCGACGCCACCTTCTCCCAGCGCGCATAGGCCAAAGCCGGCGACTGCCGGGCCAGCCGCTGCAACGCCAGCGCCACCACGGTGCGCCGGCCGGCCTGTTCCACCGCGTCGCCTTTCGCCTTATCCAGATAACGCTGTGGGTTAGCGGCCGCAGTGGACAGATCGCCCACTGCGAATCGCTCGTTTGCAGGCAAATAACGCACGGTTTGGCGCAGCAACGCAAGATTGCCCGCCTCCTGTACCCGCTTCACCCGCCGCCACACATCTTCGCGGGAAATAACGTCTGCCTGCACCGCCGCATCGAACAGCGCAGCACAATGTTCCGGCAGCTTCGCGGCAGAAGTCATCCACAGATCGCGTGCACCTTGTAACGCCTTGTCCACGTCGCTTGCGTGCACACTGTGCAATGCATAGCAAACCAGCTCGTCGTCGGCATTGACCAGATGCGGATATTCTGCGGCGAACTCATCCCAGTGCTGCTGCTTGCCGAGATGCTTGAGCCATTCACCGCGGAACTGGTCGATCACCGGCGCTTCGTCCGGGCGCGCCAGGAAAGTCCGGATAGCTTCCCTGTAACCCGCATCGTCCCAGTGCATGCGCAGCCGGTAATAGGCCAGATAGGGCTCCAACGGCGTTTCTTTCAGGCGTTCGTAGAGACCGTCAAGCCGTGTGCCATTGCCCGTGCGAAAGGCCTCGCGCGCAGCCAGAAAATCGGACTCCTGGTCTGCCGGTGCCAGCATGGGAATCAACAACAAAAGAACCAGCAACTGCTTCATGAAACCCATCCAATAGACAATGTGCCAAGAATAACATAGGGCCGCCCCGCTCATGCCCGATACACGCCTATACCCTGCCGCAGGATGACGATAGGCTATAAGTCAGTAATTGGCGCGCTCGCAGCGTTGAGCTCCTCAGCATCGTAGTCCCGGCTACGCCCTTCTTCGCGCGCCTGGCAATCATCGCAATTTGGACAGCAATGCGGTTCTTGGCGGACTTACTCATAAGTCAGTAATTTAGACAACATTTCACTGCTGTCCAAAACAACCCGAGTTAAGCAACGGCCCTTTTGATACAGCGCGGCTTCTGGACGGATTATGAGCAATTTTCAAGATCGTGC
>JBBIIN010000019.1:0-33936 GCA_037446515.1 Gallionellaceae bacterium | reverse complement strand
GATTGGTGGGCGATACTGGGTTCGAACCAGTGACCCCTGCCGTGTGAAGGCAGTGCTCTACCACTGAGCTAACCGCCCAATCGAGGGCGCGCATTTAATCATAGGCTGCCAGGCCGGTCAATTTGTTTTATCTGAAATAATCATCTGTCGTAGAATGCGCGCCTTCATTTGCCTTCATTTCAAGCTGTTTCAAGGGATCAATATGACTGTCCGTACCCGTTTCGCTCCCAGCCCGACCGGATATCTGCACATCGGTGGCGCGCGCACTGCGCTGTTCTCCTGGGCCTATGCCCGCAAACATGGCGGGATTTTCATCCTACGTATCGAAGACACAGATGTCGAGCGATCCACCCCGGAAGCGGTTCAGGCTATCCTGGACGGTATGGCTTGGTTGCGCCTGAACTATGACGAAGGCCCGTTCTACCAAATGCAGCGCATGCCACGCTATAAAGAAGTCATCCAGCAGATGCTGGCCGAGGGCAAGGCTTATTATTGCTATACCTCATCGGTCGAACTCGACGACATGCGTGAGGCCCAGCGCGCCCGGGGTGAAAAGCCGCGTTATGACGGCACTTGGCGACCCGAGCCGGGCAAGATCCTGCCGCCGGTGCCGGCCGATGTGAAGCCGGTGGTGCGCTTTAAAAACCAGACCGAGGGTGTGGTCGCCTGGGACGACATGGTCAAGGGACGCATCGAGTTCAGCAATGCCGAACTGGACGACCTCATCATCGCCCGCTCCGACGGCACCCCGACCTACAACTTCTGCGTGGTGGTGGACGACTGGGACATGGGCATCACTCATGTCATCCGCGGCGACGACCACGTCAATAACACCCCGCGCCAGATAAACATCCTCAAGGCGCTGGGAGCGACCGTACCGAACTATGCGCACCTTTCGATGATCTTGGGTGACGACGGCACCAAGCTGTCCAAGCGTCATGGCGCTGTCAGCGTCATGCAATACGACGAGGACGGTTACCTGCCCGAAGCGGTCATCAATTACCTCGCCCGCCTCGGCTGGTCGCATGGCGATGACGAGATGTTCTCGGTCGAGCAGTTCTGCCAATGGTTTGATCTCGACCACATCACCCCCTCGGCTGCGCAGTTCAACACCGAGAAACTGAAATGGCTGAATAGCCATTACCTCAAGCAGACGGACAACGGCAAACTGGCTGAGATGGTCCGTCTGCGCCTTGAAGCGCGCGGCATAACGGTCGGCGACACCCCCGCCCTCGCCGCCGTGGTCGGCTTATATAAAGAGCGCGTCGCGACCCTGAACGAGCTGGCCGATGCGGTCGAGGTGTTCTACATCGACCTGCATCCCGACCAGGCATTGCTCGATGCGCAGCTTTCCGCCGAAGCCATGCCTGCCCTGCGCGATCTCGCGGAAAAGTTCGGCAACTGCAACTGGGATACCGCCGCCATCGCTGCTGTGATCAAGGAGGTCATCGGCCAGCACGGACTCAAGATGCCCAAGCTGGCCATGCCCTTGCGCGTGATGCTCACCGGCCAGACGCAGACCCCTTCGGTGGATGCGCTGGTGGCCTTGTTTCCGCGCGAAATGGTGCTGCAACGCATCGAAACAAACCTGGCCAAAAAATCTGCGTGACGCGCTTTACAAGGTAGGGCACCATCAATATAATGCGCGCTCTTTTCGGGGCACTCCGGGGGTATAGCTCAGCTGGGAGAGCGCTTGCATGGCATGCAAGAGGTCAGCGGTTCGATCCCGCTTACCTCCACCAAGAAAAGAACGAAGTCCCCTTCGTCTAGAGGCCTAGGACACCGCCCTTTCACGGCGATAACACGAGTTCGAATCTCGTAGGGGACGCCACATATGAAAGCCAGAAGATTGCACTTCTGGTTTTCCCTTTCTAGGCTTGGGACATGTCCCGACAGGTCAGAGGAATTCAGACGGCTTCTGGTAGCATACGCATAGCTTCCATTGCTGCTTCGTACCATCGTCTGGACTCGTCTCCACATCGTTTTGCATCTTTATTGCAGGATGATTGGCAATACGCAGTTCGTGCACCCTTCCCATGTTAAGCAAACTCAACCTGCCCCAACGCGAAGCGGTCAAATATCTCGGTTCTCCTCTGCTGGTACTGGCTGGAGCAGGCAGTGGCAAAACGCGCGTCATCACACACAAGCTGGCTTACCTCATCAAGGAATGTGGGTATGCGGTGCGCAATATCGCCGCTATCACCTTCACCAACAAGGCTGCTAACGAAATGCGCGAACGCGCGGGCAAGCTGCTACAAGACCAAGATGCCAAGGGACTGACCATCAGCACCTTCCACGCGCTGGGCATGCACATTCTGCGCGAGGAAGCGCCACTGCTGGGCTACAAGAAGAATTTTTCCATCTTCGACAGCGCCGACACCGCCAAGATCGTAGCCGAACTGCTGGGCAGCCCCGACAAGCAGGAGGTGCGTAGCGCGCAAAGTTTGATGTCGAACTGGAAGGCCGCCTTTCTGACGCCACAACAGGCGGAAAATCTGGCCGGGAATGAGGAACAGCAACGCACCGCCCTGCTCTATGCACGTTATCAGGACACACTGCGTGCCTACCAAGCCGTGGATTTCGATGACCTTATTCGCTTGCCGGTGGAGTTGTTCCAGACGCAGGATGAAGTATTGCTGCGTTGGCAGCACCGCTTCCGCTACTTGTTGGTGGATGAATACCAGGATACCAATGGCTGCCAGTACCAGATGATGAAACAGCTGGCGGGCGACCGCGCCGCGCTCACCGTGGTTGGCGACGACGACCAAGCCATCTACGCCTGGCGTGGTGCTTCCGTCGCCAACCTGCACAATTTGCAGCACGATTATCCCAGCCTGCGCGTGATCAAACTGGAACAGAATTACCGCTCCTCGCAGCGTATCCTGCACAGTGCCAATCGCCTCATTAAGAACAACACCAAGCTGTTCGAGAAGAATCTATGGAGCGAGCACGGCCCCGGAGACCCAGTGCGCATATTCGCCGCCAAAGACGATGAGAACGAGGCGGAATCCGTGGTGCTGCGCCTGCTGGCGCACAAGTTCGAGCACCGCACACGCTTCGCTGATTACGCCATCCTATACCGCAGCAACCACCTGTCGCGTGTTTTCGAGGAGCAGTTGCGCACGCACAAGGTGCCTTATACCGTGAGCGGTGGCACCTCGTTCTTCGAGCATGCCGAGATCAAGGACCTGACCGCCTACCTGCGGCTGATCGCCAACCCCGACGACGATCCGGCCTTCATCCGCGCCATCACCACGCCCAAGCGCGGCATCGGCAACAGCACGCTGGAAAAACTGGCGGCCCATGCCGGCACGCGCCATATCAGCCTGTTCGAAGCGGCGTTCGAAGCGGTGCTGACGGAGCAATTGCAGCCACGTCAACACGAAGACCTGCTCATCTTCTGCAACTTCATCAACCGCATGCAGGCGCGCGCCGAGAAGGAACCTTGCAGCGAGGTGATGAACGACCTGATGCAGGCCATCGACTACGAAGCCTGGCTGTTCGACAGTTTCGAGCCGCGCCAGGCCGAGACCAAATGGAAGAACGTGCAGGACTTCGTGGGCTGGATGAACCGCAGATCGGAAGCGGACGAGAAGACCATGATCGCCATGACTCAGCTGATTGCCCTGCTCAACCTGCTCGAATCGCGCGAACAGGAGACGGATGCCGTGTCGCTCTCCACGCTGCATGCGGCAAAAGGACTGGAGTTCGGCCATGTGTTCCTAGTTGGAGTCGAGGAAGGCATCCTGCCGCACGAACGCAGCGAATCGCCCGAACAGATCGAGGAGGAGCGCCGCCTGATGTATGTCGGTATCACCCGCGCGCAGCGCTCCTTGCAGATCAGCTATTGCACCAAGCGCCACCGTGGCAAGGAACTTACGGGCTGCACCCCCAGCCGCTTCATCGCCGAATTGCCCCAGGCCGACATCGTGTACAGCGGCGTGACCTCCGGTAATGCACCCACCATCTCCAAGGCCGAAGGTCTGGACAGACTGGCGCGCATGAAGGCGATGCTGAAATAGCCTTACTCCGCACTGACCTGGTTAAACAGGGATGCCGCCGTCTTGACCAGCAAGGCCACATCCAGCACGCCGATGCAGGTTTCGGCCGTCTCTATGCCTTGCAGGATGCTCGGTCGCTCGCTTTCGGTGATTTCCCAGCAACCGGTTTCATCGCCACGCGCGCGGACGGTCAACAAGGTGGTGATCGCGTCATCCAGTATTTCCACGACGCCGGGGATGCCGGTGTTCTTCTGCACCAGAGCGGAGCGCACCACTGATATGGCGGCTGCGAGACGCCCGAAGGCAGTTACGCTAAAGCGTCCTTCGCAGGCCGCCTGGTATGGCAAATGCATGTCCATTGCATAGATATCCTTCAGCCCCTGGGTCACAGGCACACGCAATGACAGTTTTCTGGCCATACAGTTTTCCCTTTAATCGTTCTATGGCATCCGCAACATTCAATCCTAGGCACGCGCCTGCTCCGAATAATGGTTCCAAGCACCCCGCGACAAGGCCGCCTGCACAGCATGGTCGCGTTCTATCCATCCTCTGACCAGCATTACAGCCTCATGGCGGGTCTTGTCGTCCAGCGTTTCCAGTATGCGGCGCGCTACGGCGATGTCATTCAGCTTGCCTAGGACATCCTGCAATTCTGCCAGAGCCTCCAAATGATGCCGACTCTGGGCCGGATGGAACAGCCCACCAAACATCTCGCTGCCGTAGCGCAGTTTTTTGCACAGGATACGCATGCGGTGCAACAGTAGCGCATCCTTTGCCATGTCTGGCAATGTTCTGCCCAACTTATCGGCGCGGGTATGCCATTTCTTTAGCGTTTTCTCGATGAACGGGACAATCTCGCCGTGCTGCCCGGAAATTGTCTCATCGCTGTGCCTCCATGCACCGAAGCGCAGTAATAGCCTCTGAAAATCGCGGGAAACCAGACGGCCATGCATTTCCTTATGGTAACGCTTGCGCTCGGTTTCGCTGGCCCGCAACAACTGCTTCAGCCCGGCATGTTCGGGGAAGCGCGAACAGATCGGCGCCAGAGTTTGCGTGACGAACACATCCCACTCACGCACCCGTCCCAGCTCACGCGACAACTCGGCGACCTCGACGCGCAGGGCCGCCAACTCCGCGTCGGCGTGATACCGCAACAGCAGCGATATGCCTACGCGCAAACGGCGCAGTCCTACCCGCACCTGGTGCAGATACTCCTCATCCAGCCCAAGCAGGGCGCCAGACAAGTTGGCCTGGATATGCGCCAGACATGCGGCGACGAGCTGCTTCAACGCATCTTCCAGGCGCGCAGAGGCGCTGAAGACAGGCAAATCCGCTTTGCTGGGACTTTGCCGCACGGCGGCAAACAGCAGGTAGCCGTACTCGGCCTTGCTGGTTTGCTCCACTTCCAGAGGCACGATATCGAGCAAGGCCAGCGCCAGCTTGAATAATTGGCCGGGGGAGCCTGACTTGAGCTCGAGCTCCAGTTCGGAGATCGGGCAGCTCGATTTTCCGGCGCGGATATCGCCACTGTCCAGACATAGTTCGATCTGGGCACCTTCGAAATCGAGCAGGCGCACCGTGCGCGTGAAGTCGGTGACGAATACCGGCTGCAGATGGTTGCGCACGCCATGCGGCAGCTTGCCGCCGCAGGCCTTGAGCGCGTCGAAATCCAGTTGCTCCCCCGGCACCGGGGTCTCCCATTCGCTACGCTGGTGCAATCCGGCGCTGACCTGCCCGCCGCCTTTCAGAGTCTGTATACATTGTCTCCCGACACGACGCAGGCGCAAGGCCATCGCCTGTTGGCGAAGGTCGAGTTTCGCCGTATCGTAGTAGATGCTGTAGAGCGTGCGCGTCTGCGCCCGTCCGACGGAGAGCGTACGCAGCAGCGGGTGATGCCCGAGCTTGGCGAGGTGTTCCGGCGCAATGTGCAGCTTGAGTTCGGTCTCCATCATGCTATACAGCCTCCCCTGCCGCATGCCCGGATGCCCATGCCCACTGGAAGTTGTAGCCACCCAACTGCCCGGTGACATCCACCACCTCACCGATGAAATACAGCCCCGGTATATCGCGGCACTCCATCGTTCTGGATGACAGCGCCCGCGTGTCCACACCGCCGCAAGTCACTTCCGCCTTGTTGTAGCCCAATGTGCCGGTGGGCATGATGCGCCAGTCTTTCAGGCGCTCCGCCAGGGCGCGCAGGGATTTGTCGCTGCATTCGGCCAGCGGTTTGTCCAGGTGCTGCGCGATGATCTCCGCGAGCCGCCGGGGCAAATGCTGCGCGATGAAATTGCCGGGCAGCATTTTGCTGCTGCGCTGCTGCATGAATGCAGCATACAGATCGAGGCCGGGCAGCAGATCTATGCACAAAGGCTGGCCGTGCTCCCAATAGGAAGAGATCTGCAGAATGGCCGGGCCGCTCAAACCGCGATGGGTGAATAGCAAGTCATCGCGAAAACTGTGCTTGCCGCAACCCACTACAGCCTCCAGCGACACCCCGGCCAGTCCGGCATACGCCGCCCATTCTTCGGGATGGAAGCTTAAGGGCACCAGACCGGGCTTGAGCTTGGTCATGGGGATGCCAAATTGCTTGGCGAGCTTGTAGCCTAACGGCGTCGCGCCGATCTTGGGAATGGACAGCCCGCCAGTGGCGACAACCAGCGCGGCAGAATGAAAATCGCCGCACGCGGTCATGATGGTATAGCCATCGCTGCGCTCGATGGTGACCACCTCGCATGGCATGCACCAGCTCACCCCGGCGGCATCGCACTCCGCTTTCAACATGGCGATGATGGCTTCCGATCCGTCATCGCAAAACAATTGGCCAGCCCCCTTTTCGTGATAGCCGATGCCGTGCTTGTCCAGCATGGCGATGAAATGCTGCGGCGTGAAACGCGCCAGTGCGGAGCGGCAGAAGTGTGGATTGTGCGACAGGTAGTTTTCCGGTGCGGCATCCAGATTGGTGAAGTTGCAGCGCCCGCCACCGGAGATGCGGATCTTTTCCGCCAGCTTGGCGGAGTGGTCGAGCAGCAACACCTTGCGCCCGCGCCGGGCGGCGGTCAGCGCGCACATCATGCCTGCCGCCCCAGCCCCGATGATAGTCACATCCGCACGGTTCATCCGTATCAGCGCAACAGGGCGCGCGTAACCTCGTTCCGGCACTGTCCCGTTTGTTCGAAGTGGCGCACGTTGTCCAGCGTAGTCTCGGCGATGTTGCGCAGTGCTTCCTGCGTGAAAAATCCCTGATGCCCGGTAATGAGCACGTTGGGGAAAGTCAGCAGGCGTTCAAACACATCGTCTTGAATGACGCGGCAGGAAAGATCCTGGAAGAACAGGTCACCTTCCTGTTCATACACGTCCAAGCCCAGGTAGCCCACTTGCCCGCTCTTCAGCGCAGCAATAACGGCGCGGGTGTCAATGACGGCGCCGCGGCTGGTGTTGATGAGCATAACACCGCGTTTCATCTTACCCAGCGTGGCATCATCCACCAAGTGGTATGTCTGCTGGTTGAGCGGGCAATGGATGGTGATGATGTCGCTGTCGCGATATAGCGTATCCAGCCCAACGTATTGCGCGCCCAGGGCTTTGCATGCGTCGTTCTCGACCACGTCATAGGCAAGCACGTTGCATCCGAAGCCGCGCAGAATGCCCGCCGTCGCCAAGCCGATACGGCCGGTGCCGATGATGCCCACGGTGCGCTCTCGCAGCTCAAATCCCAGCAAGCCTTGCAGGGAAAAATTGCCGTCGCGCACCCGATTGTAGGCGCGGTGGGTTTTGCGGTTCAGGGTAAGTATCAACGCCAAGGTGTGCTCTGCCACCGAGTGCGGCGAATAGGCCGGCACGCGCACGATGCGGATACCGTGGCGCTCTGCCGCCGACACATCCACATTGTTAAAGCCCGCACAACGCAGGGCGATGAGTCGCGTACCCTGCCTGGCAAGTATGTGCAGCACGGTTTCGTCGAATTGATCGTTGACAAAAGCACACAACGCGGGAAAACCCTTGAACAGAGTCACAGATTGGGAATTCAGGCGTTCCTCGAAAAAATGCAACTCGTGCATACAGCCAACATTGGCCGCGTTCAGGAATTCGCTATCAAACGTCTGGGCGCTGCATATGGCGATTTTCATGGTTCCCCCATGGACGTGGCAGTGGTATGCAACTTTTTCCAAATGCATGCGCCCTTGCTGACCTTGTCTATGTCCGCCAGCTGCGCCTCGTGCAACGCCAGCTCTTCCTCACTGGCGGCCAGCACATGCACTTTGCACAGCACGGATTCGTTGATCGCATTCCCTTTTTCTGCCTGGACGCTGTCCTCCCCCAGCAGGCTCTCCTGCCCGCGCGTCATGGCCAGATAGACCTCGGCCAGCAGTTCTGCGTCCAGCAGCGCACCGTGCAGCGTGCGGTGGGAATTATCGATCTGGTAGCGGTCGCACAAAGCATTCAGGTTGTTCTTTTTGCCGGGATGCAGTTCCTTGGCGACCTTCAGCGTGTCTATCACCGGATTGGACAAGAACGGCAACCCGGCCAGGGCCAGCTCGGCATTCAGGAACCCAATATCGAAAGGCGCGTTATGGATGATGAGCTCCGCCCCGGCGATGAATTCCAGCAAGGCGGGCGCCATTTCAGAGAAACGGGCTTCATTTTGCAGGCGCTCCAGCGTCAACCCGTGCACCGCTGCTGCGCCTTCGTCAATCTCACGTTCGGGGTTGAGATAGCGGTGAAAAGTGTTCTTGGAAACCTTGCGGCCATCCAGCTCGATGGCCGCGACCTCGATGATGCGATGCCCTTGCCTGGGGTCGAGGCCGGTGGTTTCGGTATCCAGCACAATCTGTCTCATATACGCCTATACGCCTCAATGAATTTACTGCGCGGCCTTGCCCTATGTCTTGCCCGCTACGATTTCTTGAGGTGTTTTTCCACCTCTGAACAGCCTCTGTTCGCCAGCTCGTCAGCGCGTTCGTTGCCATCATGTCCAGCATGCCCCTTGACCCACAACCACTCGACCTGATGGCGGCTGGCGGCCTCATCCAGCCTGCGCCACAGGTCTTCGTTCTTCACCGGCTTTTTGTCCGCAGTTTTCCAGCCGCGCCGTTTCCAGTTTGCCAGCCATTCGCTGATGCCTTGCTGAACATACCTGGAATCGGTGTGCAGTTTGACCCGGCACGGGCGCGTCAGCGTTTCCAGCGCCATGATGGCGGCCATCAGTTCCATGCGGTTGTTGGTGGTGTGCGCTTCGCCGCCAAACAGCTCACGCTCCTTACCTTTGGTGCGCAGCAATGCACCCCATCCGCCGATGCCGGGATTGCCCTTGCAGGCGCCATCGCTGAATATTTCGACCACGTCATCCATGTCCCTTCTTTTGCACCCCTTGGTTCAATTTAGGCGAGGCCGGCACCAGTTTACGCATCAGTCCTTCGTTCCATCGCGGCTTAATCAGCCGCATTCCCGGCACACGCTTCACGGCATGTAGAAAATACACGCCACCGCTGACCGCCCACCAACGGTCACCCGCCCGTTCCATGAAGGCAAAGCGCTCCAAGGCGCCGCGGCTGCGAAACGGCGGCGCATAAGCAGTGAAGCGTCCGCCAGCCACTTCAAAACCCAGCAAGGCCAGCCAATCCTTCAGGCGTGGCAAGGCGATGAAACAGCCATACCACGGATAGCCCTGCTTACGCCCCAGGGTGCGGTGCAGCCCCCACAGGCTATACGGATTGAAACCGCTGATGAGCAGACTCCCTTCCGGCATCAGCACCCGTTCCACTTCGCGCAGCATCTGGTGCGGATTGTCAGCAAACTCCAGCACATGCGGCATCACCACTAGGTCCAGGCTGTCGCTGGCGAATGGCAGCTCGGAACAGATCACGCGCACATCGTTACCGACCTGATTGCCAGCCGTGATACGCAGCGGTATGCGGCTGTCTTGCAGAAAGTCCTGCTGCGGCGCTCCAAGTTGCACAGCATTGAAGCCAAAAATATCACTCACCGCATGATCGAAATAAGCCTGCTCGCGCGCCAGCACATAACTGCCCTGCGGGGTGACGAACCATTCGCTCAGACTTGTCGCGATTACTTTAGAATTCGGCATCGCCCCTAACAAACCATCATGTTGAACATAACCGCCATCCTTGCCTTGCAAGACAACTACATCTGGGCGTTGTACTCCAATCACCATGCCGCCATCGTCGATCCCGGCGAGGCCGCGCCGGTGCTGGATTTCCTCGAACAACGGCGACTGCAATTGAGCGCCATCCTGTGCACCCACCGCCATCCAGACCACATCGGCGGCATCGCGCAACTGCGCGAAGTATATAACGTGCCGGTGTATGGACGAAGCCATCCGCGCAATCCGCACATCACCTGCGATCTGCGCGAAGGCGACCGCCTGCGGCTGGATGAATTGGATATTGTCTTCGACATCATGGAAACACCCGGCCATCTCGACGACCACATCGTCTATGCTGCGCCGGGCATGATCTTTTGCGGCGATATGATTTTCGGGGCAAGTTGCGGCAAGCATTTCGAGGGCACGCAGGCGCAACTGCACCATTCCCTGCAACGGCTGGCCGCCCTGCCGCCCGAAACACTGATCTACTGCGCCCACGAATACACCGAATACACATTACCTTACGCCCTGGCCTGCGAACCCAATAATGCAGATATCCAGCGGCGCATCACCGAAACACGACAGTTGCGTGCGCAAGGATTGGCAACCGTCCCTTTCAGTCTCGCCACCGAGCTCGCCACCAATCCCTATTTGCGTTGCACCAGCGCGGAACTTATCCGCACCCTGCAAGCCCATGGGTTCACGGATACCAGCGAATTTGGCATCTTCACCGCGTTAAAGGAATGGCGGGCGCATTTCTGATTGCCTCAAATCCCGTTCTGGTTTATTCTGCGCGCCCTTTCGGAGAGGTGGATGAGCGGTTTAAGTCGCACGCCTGGAAAGCGTGTGTGGGGTAATACCCCACCGCGGGTTCGAATCCCGCCCTCTCCGCCAAATCAACACCTTGCAACAAATACAAATTGTGAAATTAAGCATAACTTGTCGTTAACGACACAATTCGCTTAATTGCGAATAACGACACGTTATGCTTAAAACCCTCCACATGGCTTTATTGTTGTTTAAGCTCACCCAACAGTTCGGAGATTACATATCTCAACGGATCTGATTGCCATAGTGATCACCTTTTATCTCCTGCCCAAAAATTGGGCAGGACAAGTAGAACACCTGGGTCAATTTTGAATCAGCAAAGCACCTCTGAGTGGGTCAGTTTTCGGTCAGCGGCAACAGCGTAGGCATTAACCGCAAGGCTTCCACTTAAGAAATGGGAAATTCTGTCCAACTAAACGGGGCCACCTCTCAACTGCCCAAGCGAGTAGAGGCTAAGGCCAAGCGGTTCGTGGAGAAAGCGCAAACCTGCTATCAGCACCCCTCCATCGGTTACTGGATCGTCCGCAGAATATGCAAGATTTCTTGACAGCGATTCCGTTATCCATATAATGCGAGCCTCGTTTATGCGGGAATAGCTCAGTTGGTAGAGCGCAACCTTGCCAAGGTTGAGGTCGCGAGTTCGAGCCTCGTTTCCCGCTCCATATATTCTGGGAAAGCTTTACAGCTTTCCCTTAATTTTTGAGGTCGTTGGCCCACCAATGGCGCGATAGCAAAGCGGTTATGCACCGGATTGCAAATCCGTGTAGGTCGGTTCGACTCCGGCTCGCGCCTCCAGTATTTATTCGCCAAAGTCACTGCTGTCCAAACAATCTGCGGATATTTTGCACATCCGGCTTGAGCAGCGCGCCCTTTTCGGTGATCAACCCCGTCACCAGTTCGGAGGGGGTCACGTCGAAGGCGGGGTTGCGAATTCTTACCCCTTCCGCCGCCCAGTGGTAGCCGCGAAAACCTTTCACTTCATCGGCGGAACGCTCCTCGATAGGGATGGCTTCCCCGGCGGCAATGTTGAGGTCTATGGTAGAAAGCGGGCACGCCACATAGAACGGAATGTTGTGCCGCTTCGCCAGTACCGCCACCATATAGGTGCCGATCTTGTTCGCCACATCGCCGTTAGCTGCCACCCGGTCGGTGCCGACCACCACGGCATCCACCTCGCCATGCGCCATCAGGTAACCTGCCATGTTGTCGGTGATGAGCGTGACCGGGATGTTCTCCTGCACCATCTCCCAAGCCGTCAGCCGCGCACCTTGCAGGAAGGGGCGTGTCTCGTCGGCGATGACCGATATTTTTTTGCCGGCTTCGACAGCAGAACGAAACACCCCCAGCGCCGTGCCCCAGCCCGCCGTCGCTAACGCCCCAGCGTTACAGTGCGTCAGCACCCGTGCGCCATCCTTCAATAGCGCGGCGCCGTGTGCGCCTATCGCTTGGTTGATGCGGATGTCCTCAGCCAAAATCTCATGCGCCTCGGCCAGCAAGCACTGTGCGATCTGCTGCCTAGATTGTGTCGCCACGTTCTCCCACACCTTGCGCATGCGCTGCAAGGCCCAGAACAGGTTCACCGCAGTCGGACGGCTGGATGCCAGCAGGGCAAAGCCCTGTTCCATGCCCGCCTTGAATTCGCCCGCAGATTTCTCCTGCAAGCGCAGCGCCTCCAACGCCACCCCATACGCCGCCGCTACGCCGATGGCCGGCGCACCGCGCACCACCATGCTGCGTATGCCTTCGGCCACCGACGCCGCCGTGTAGTAACTCAAATATTCGAACGCGGCGGGCAGGATGCGCTGGTCTATCATTTCCAGCCGGTTGGTGAACCAGCGCAGGGTCTCGATTTTCATGAGAGTGCTTACTGAATCGTGTTTATATCCAGACAGGACCGACCACCGCCACCGCGATGGTCAGCCCGCCCAGCGCCAGGTTCAGCGCGATCCATTTTCTGATCCTGCCCAGCACGGCACCAGCCTCTTGCCAGCGCTGTTTATCAACATGCAGGCTGAACGGCACATAGCAGGCAAAGTACACATATCCATAAATGCCCATCATGGCCAGTCCGCCCATCAGCATGAGATGGACATGGTGCGGGGCATGGGCGATGCCGCCATACAAATAAATCATATATAAACCGCTGGCTAGGATTAGCAACACCGCGCTCCACACCCAGTTGAAGAAGCGCTGGAACACCGCGCTCCACAGGCGCAGACGCTCGGGCGGCGGCAGCGCGGCCACGGCAGCGGGCCGCAGAATGACATAGGCGAAGAACATGCCGCCGACCCAGGCCAGCACGGCGAACAGATGAAGGAGCTTAACAAAGATCATGGTTGTCTCGCGGGTGATTGTGCTGCGTATGCGCCATCATGTCGCGCACGGGTTTGAAACTCTTGCGGTGTACTTCGCATACGCCATGCTGCCGCAACGCAGCCAGGTGCGCGGGCGTAGGATAGCCTTTATGGTCATCAAAACCATAGTGCGGATAGCGCGCATGCAGTGCGCGCATGAGTTCGTCGCGCGCGGTCTTGGCCAGGATCGACGCGGCAGAGATGGCCGCCACTTTGCTGTCGCCCTTGACGATGGCCTGGCTGGGAATGCCGGTCTGCGGGCAATACAGGCCATCGACCAACACCTGCTGCGGCGCAATCGGCAAGGCTTCGACAGCGCGCTTCATCGCCAGCAAGGTGGCTTGCAGGATGTTCAGACTATCTATCTCTTGCACTTCGGCGTAAGCCACCGCCCAGGCCAGCGCACGTTCGCGGATGAGCGGGGCCAGCGCGTCACGTTGTTTCTCGGAGAGTTTCTTGGAGTCCGCCAGCCCTCCGATGGGACATTGCTCGTCCAGGATGACTGCCGCCGCGCTCACCGGTCCGGCCAGCGGTCCCCTGCCCGCTTCGTCCACGCCGCACACCAACAGCATGCCACTCATGCCAGATAAGGCAGGATGGCCGCAGCGGCCTTGTGCGCCGTCCCCTGCCGCAAGTCCTGGTGCATCGCGGCAAAGGTCTGTTCCAGCTCGGCCACGGCAGATTTGCTGCCCACCACATTGAGCAGGGCTTGCGCCAAATTCTGCGGCGTGGCGTCATCCTGCAAAATCTCCGGCACCACGAATTTGCGCGCCAGGATATTGGGCAGGCCGACATAGGGTTGATACATCTTCCGCTTGTGCAGCCACCAGGAGAGCGTCGGCATCTTGTAGGTGATGACCATGGGGCGCTTGAGCAAGGCCGCCTCCAGCGTGGCGGTGCCGGAAGCGACAAGCACGCCGTCTGCGGCGATCATGGCGTCATGCGCATGGCCGAACAGCAGGGTGATGGGAAGCTGCTGCGCCTCCAGCTTCCACTGCACCTCTTCGAAGATGTTGCGCGTCTCGCGGCTGGCCAGCGGCACCAGGAACTGCGCCTCCGGCATCTTTTGCAGGATCAATTTCGCGGTCTCGATATAGGTGGCCGCAAGCTGGCGCACCTCACTCTGGCGGCTGCCCGGCAGCAAGGCGAACACCTTGGCCGTTCTCGGCAGGATGCGCATCTGTTCGCGCATCTCGGCGCGCTTTGGTTGCTCCGGCAGGAAGTCAGCCAGCGGATGGCCGACATAGGTGACCGGCACCCCGGCTTGTTCATACAGCGGCGCTTCGAACGGGAACAGCGCAAGCATGTGCGACACGGCCTGCTTGATCTTGTGGATGCGCTCGCCGCGCCAAGCCCAGATGGAGGGGCTGATGTAATGCACGGTGGGCACGCCGTGCTGCTTCAAAGCCAGTTCCAGATCGAGATTGAAGTCCGGCGCATCCACCCCGATGAACAGGTCGGGCGGCTCGGCGATGAAACATTCGCGCAGCTGGCGGCGAATGCCGACGATCTCGGTGTAATGCCGCAGCACTTCGACATAGCCGCGCACCGCGAGTTTCTCCATGGGAAACAGCACATCCATGCCCTCCGCTTGCATCTTGGGCCCGCCGATGCCGATGAAGCGCACATGCGGTGCGGCCTCCTTGAGCGCCACCATCAACAGGCTGCCGAGCAGGTCGCCGGAAGCCTCGCCAGCCACGATGGCGATGGTTTTGATACGTTCAGACATGAGTCAACGGACGATACCGCGCTGCGTGCGCTCCAGAAAATCCGCCAGCAGTTTCAACTCGGGTTGCTCTGTCACTTTCCCGCCGATAGCAGCCTTGGCCTCGTCCAGCGTCAGCCCGGATTTGTACAACGTCTTGTAGGCGCGCTTGATCGCCATCACCGCGCCGCTGGAGAAACCGCGCCGTTTCAGGCCCTCGGAGTTGATGCCATGCGGCGAGGCGGGATTGCCGGACACCGTGACATAAGGCGGAACGTCCTGGAACAGGATGCTGCCCATGCCGGTGATGACGTGCGCCCCGATCTGCACGAACTGGTGCACCACGGTGAATCCGCCAAGAATGGCGTAATCGTTCACCTGCACGTGGCCGGCCAGCTGCGCGTTGTTGGCGAAGATGGTGTTATTTCCGATCTCGCAGTCATGCGCCAGATGCACATAGGCCATGATCCAGTTGTTGTTGCCGATACTAGTCACGCCGCGATCCTGGGCCGTGCCGAGATTGAAGGTGCAGAACTCGCGGATGGTGTTGTTGTCGCCGATCTCCAGCCGCGTCGGCTCGTTCGCATATTTCTTGTCCTGCGGAATCTCGCCCAGCGAGCTGAACTGGAAGATGCGGTTGTTGCGGCCTATGCTGGTGTGGCCGTTGATGACCACATGCGGCCCGATGCTGGTGCCTTCAGCGATCTCCACATGCTCACCGATGATGCTGTAGGCACCGACCCTGACGTCGTCAGCCAACCTGGCATTCGGGTGGATGATGGCGGTCGGATGACGCAGGCTGCTCATTCTTTGTCCCGTATCGTGCAGATCAGTTCGGCTTCGGCGGCGATCTGCCCGTCCACCTCGGCGGTGCCCTTGAACTTGAACATGCCGCGCCGGTTGAAGGTCAACGCCATCCTGAAGATCAATTGATCGCCCGGACTGACCGGGCGCTTGAAGCGCGCGTTATCGATGCCCACGAAATAATAGACGGACTTGTCATCCGGCTTGGTGCCCATGCTCTTGAACGAAAGCAGCGCGGAAGCCTGCGCCATCGCTTCGATCACAAGCACACCCGGCATCACCGGATGATGCGGATAGTGGCCGGGAAAGAACGGCTCGTTGATGGTGACGTTCTTCAGCGCCACGATGCGTTCATTGGGCACGACCTCCAGCACGCGGTCGATCAGCAGGAACGGATAGCGGTGCGGCAGGTGCTCCAATACTTCGTGTATGTCCATCATGGTGCTCATTTTTGTTCTCCTCCCTTCAAGTTTTCGATCTCGTGCTCCAGTTTCCTGATGCGCTGCGCCATCTCGTCCAGATGGCGCAAGTGCGCCGCATTCCTGCGCCAGTCGTGGTTCTCGCTGAACGGAAAGGTGGCCGTGTAAGCGCCGGGTTCACGTATAGATTTGGTAATCACCGTCCCCGCCGACACCTCGACATGGTCGGCAAGCTGTAAATGCCCGAGGATGATGGCGCCACCGCCGATACGGCAGTAACGCCCGATGCGGGCGCTGCCTGCGATGCCGACGCAACCGGCGATGGCGGTATGCGCGCCGATGCGCACGTTGTGCGCCACCTGTATCTGGTTATCCAGCTTGACGCCTTCTTCGATCAGCGTGTCGTCCAGCGCGCCGCGGTCTATCGTGGTATTGGCGCCGATCTCCACATCGTCACCAATCATGACCCGGCCGATCTGCGGAATCTTCAACCATCTGCCTTCGTCCATGGCGATGCCGAAACCGTCCGCGCCGACCACCACGCCGGCATGGGCGATGACGCGATTGCCAACCGCGCAATCGTGATACACCGTTACCCCGGGATACAAGCGGCAATATTCGCCTACCAGCGCGCCCTCACCTATGCTGCAACCTGCCATGACGACCGTCCCTGCGCCGATGCGCGCACCCTCCGCAATGACGGCATGCGGCCCGATGTGGGCGAGCGGCGAAACGCTGGCGCCTGCCGCGATAATCGCCGACGGATGCACCCCCGCAGCGTATTCGCGCAACGGGTTCAGGAAGAAAGAGAGTTTGGCAAAATAAGAGTAGGGGTTGGCCGCAACGATGCGCGGCAGATGTGTGGCGCCGGCATCGGCTTCCGCCAGGATGACTGCGGAGGCATGGCTTGCTTCCAGTTGGCTGCGATATTTGGCATTGGAGAGGAAGGCGATTTGCCCTGGGCCGGCGCTCTCCAACGTAGCGATCTGGGACACGCGCGTCTCGCCATCTCCCTCGACACGTCCGCCGAAGCGTGCCGCGATGTCCACCAACCGGTAAGCCGTCCGTTCCCTGGTCATACCCATCAGCCCCGGCTTATTTGCCGTCGTCCTCGGGGGACTCCCCGGCAAGATACTTCAACACCCTGTCGGTGATGTCCACCTTGGGATTGCGGTACACCGCCTCCTGCAGGATGACATCGTATTCCTCGCTTTGCGCGATAGCCTTGATCGCCTTGTCGGCCTTGGCCAGCACTTGGGCAAGCTCCTCGTTCTTGCGCAAATTCAGGTCCTCGCGGAATTCCCTTTGCTGGGTCTGCAACTGCTGGCTCAGGTTCGCCAGTTCACGCTCCTTGCTGCGGCGCGCGGCATCGGAAAGTTTGCTGGTTTCCTTGTCGAGAGACACCTGCAATTCCTTGACCTGCTTGCTCAGTTTCTTGATTTCTTGATCGCGCACGGCAAACTCTTTTTCTATCTTCTTTTCCGCACGGATCGCCTGTTCCGATTCGCGCAGGATGCGCTCGGTATCCACTACGCCGATCTTGAAATCTGCCGCAGCGGCTGCCGTCACGACACTCGCCAATAGCGCGAATAAGCTGATTATCTTTGACATCTTGCCTCCCGATAGCCGTGCCTGTGCCCGCCCTTAGAACATACCACCCAGTGTGAACTGGAAGTTCTGTATCTTGTCCTGCGGCTGGGCATTGATAGGTTTGGCCCAACTGATCTGTATCGGCCCTGCAGGCGAAAACCAGGTCAGGCCAAGGCCGGTAGAATAGCGCATTCCCATGGATGCAGGTACCTGGGTTGCGCCGCCATATACCGCCCCCCCGTCCAGAAACGCAGCCAAGCGTATGGATTTCTCCTTGCTCATACCCGGGATTGGAAACAATAGTTCCAGATTGCCGACGACGCGCTTATCCCCACCCAGCGCATAATTATTCGCATCGCGCGGCCCCAGTGAGCCGTAATCATAACCACGCACCGAACCGGTGCCGCCCGCATAGAAGTTCTTGAAGAACGGCAACCGCATGCCACTGTAGCCTTGCGCATATCCCGCGTCGCCGCTGAATTTGAGCACCAGATCGTCGCTCAAGCCGCGGTACCACTGGTGGGAGTAAGTGAACTTGTAATAGCGCTGCCCGGAGACCGGCAGCGATGCCTCCATGGAGGCACGCTGCACCAAACCTTGAGTAGTGTAGATCGCACTGTCGCGCGAATCGCGTGACCAGCCTATCGTGCCAACCACGTTCTGATTGGTTGGCCCAAAGGCATTCAGGTAGTCCTTGAAGCGCTGCGGACTGGACGCGGTCAGGCCTATCGTGGTGTTCTCCAGCGACAAGCCATAGTGGAACATCTCTTCGTCGCTGATCGGCACGCCATAACGCACACCGCCGCCATAAGTTGCCGAGGTGTATTGGCTGACGGCCAGTTGCGTCGCATCGGTACGGCGCTTGTATATGTCAAACCCGCGGCTGATGCCTTCATCCGTGTAATAGGGATTAGTATAAGACACGGAATAGACTTGGTTGATTTTGCTGGTGTTGACCTGCGCCGACAGGTTGTTGCCGGTGCCGAACAGATTGGTCTGTGTGATTCCTCCCATGAAGGTCAGTCTTTCCGAGTTGCTGAAGCCCATCCCAACCTGAAAGTTGCCGGTGGGTTTTTCCTTGACCGAGAGATTCAGGTCGAGTTGGTCGCTCGCGCCAGGGACAGCCTGGGTATTGACGTCAACCCCGGCAAAAAAGCCCAGCTTGTCAATACGCTGCTTGGATTTCCTGATCTTGGAGGTGGAGAACCACCCCCCCTCCATCTGGCGGAACTCTCGGCGCACCACCTCATCCCTGGATTTGTCGTTGCCTGTTATGTTGATGCGCCGGATATACGCCCGTTGCAGCGGATCCACGACATAGGTGAAAGCCACTTGGTGCTTGTCCTTATCCACTTCGGGCATGGCGTTCACATTGGCGAACGCGTAACCGTCCTCACCCAGCCGATCGCTGATCCGGGTGGACGATGCGGTCAATGCTTCGCGGGAAAAGGTATCTCCCGGCTTGATCGAGATCATCTTGCTGATTTCCTCGTTCGAGAGCGCGCCTTTGGCGGCAGCTATCTTGATGCCGGAAACCGTATATTTCTGCCCTTCGTTCAAGTTGAGGGTAATGAAAATGTTTTTCTTGTCGGGCGAGATGGTGACCTGGGTGGAATCCACACTGAAGTCCATATATCCCGAATTGAAATAAAGGCTGCGAATGGCCTCGATATCGGCCGCCAGTTTTTGCTTGGAATATTGATCGTTATTGGTGAACCAGGTAAACCAGCCGGGCGTGGTCAACTTCATCACATCCAGCAATTCCGCTTCGGTATAGGCCTGGTTGCCGATGATATTGATCTGTGCAATTTTCGACACCTTGCCTTCCTCGACATCGAAGCTGACCGCCACGCGGTTGCGTTCAAGTTCCTTCACGGCCGTCCTGACGTTCACCGCGTATTTTCCGCGCGCCACATACTGCCTTTTCAGCTCATGCTCGGCCTTCTCCAGCGCAGACTTATCGAAAATGCGCCCCTCCGCCAACCCCTCGTATTTGAGGTTGTCGCGCAACTGATCCTTGGGAAAGTCCTTGACGCCGTTAATCTCCACACTGGCGACGGTCGGGCGTTCCTGCACCAGCACCACCAGCACGCCCTCCTCTGCGGACAGTTTCACGTCCTTGAAGAATCCGGTGGAGAACAGCGCATGCAGGGAAGCGGTCGAACGTTCGTCGTTCATGGTGTCACCCACCTTAACCGGCAGATAGCTGAACACGGTGCCAGCTTCGGTGCGCTGGATGCCCTCGACACGGATGTCCTTGATGACGAACGGCTCGACCGCCCAAACGGACGCCGCATACAGGAGCGGAAGCACTCCCGCCAGTCTAGTCAGATTCATTATTGTTCAACCCAAAATCAGGCGACTGATGTCGTTGTACAACGCAAAAGCCATCATGGTAACCAGGAGCGCGATGCCCACCTTCTGTCCGGCCTCCCACATACGTTCCGGCACCGGACTGCCCTTGAAAAATTCCACGGCATAATACAGCAAATGCCCGCCATCCAATAACGGGATGGGCAGCAAATTCAACACGCCCAAGCTGATGCTGATCAGCGCCAGGAAACCGATATAGGCGCCCAACCCCATCTGCGCCGACTGCCCGGCGTAATCGGCGATGGTGATCGGCCCGGACAAGTTCTTCAGCGACACTTCGCCCAGCACCATCTTGCCCATCATCTTCAGGCTGACGATGGCAGTCTCCCAGGTCTTGCGCGTCGCCTCGCGCAGGGCGGGCAGCGGCGCATAACTCACCTCGGTCAGCATCGCCTCGAATGCCGCCCTGTCAATATGGGCGGCTGCGCCGATGCGCCCTATCGTCTGCCCGGACTCGCTGACCGCTTCCGGCGTTACCCTGAGGTTGAGCAAGCTTTGTGTGCGTGCGATTTCCACTTCCAGCGGACTGCCGGGGTGGCTGCGCACCACCTTGACCCAGTCTTCCCACAAGGCGATGTCCTGCCCGTTCACTCGCATCACACGGTCGTTCACTTGCAGCCCGGCGCGCTCAGCCGCCCCGCCGGGAACCAGCTTGCCGATGATGGGATAGACCGGCGGCTGGAAGGGTTGCAGCCCCAGTTTTTGCAGGAAATCACCGTCTAGGTCACTTGGCGTGAGCAGATTCAGCCCCAGCAAATGCGACACTGTCTCGCCCTGCGGCGTGCTTAGTTCGAGCTGTGCAGACTTGCCCTGCAACACGAGATCGAGCAGCAGCCAGCGAATCTCCTGCCAGCTTGGCGTTGCCTCACCGTTGATGCTGACGATGCGGTCCTGCTTGTGCAAGCCAGCCATGGCGGCAGGCGAGCCGGAAGGAATCTCGCCCAGCACCGGTTTGATGCCGGGTACGCCATGGATGAACAAAATCCAGTACAGCACCACCGCCAGCAGCAGGTTGGAGAACGGCCCCGCCACCACGATGGCCATGCGCTGCAACACCGGTTTGCGGTTGAAAGCGCGCGGCAATTCGTGTGCCGCCACTGCACCCTCGCGTTCATCCAGCATCTTGACGTAGCCGCCCAGCGGGATGGCGGAGAGCACCCATTCGGTCTCGCCCTGCCCGAAGCGACGGGCATAGATCACCTTGCCGAAGCCGACCGAGAAGCGCAGCACCTTGACGTCGCACCAGCACGCCACCGCGTAGTGCCCCAGCTCATGGAACACCACCAGCACCGCGATGGCGACGATGAACGCGAGCAAGGTCGTCATCGCGCGATCCACTCCTGCGCCGCCCGTCTTGCATCGGCATCGGCAGCCATCACGTCTTGCAGGGATTCCACTTCCTTAGGGGCTAGATCACCCAGCACAGACTCGATCAGGCGCGGGATGTCGAGAAAGGCAATCTTGCGCTCGAGGAACGCGGCCACCGCCACTTCGTTGGCGGCATTCATCAGGGCCGGCACCGTACCGCCCGCGCACAAGGACTGGTAAGCCAAGGCCAGACAGGGGAAACGCTGGAAGTCGGGCGCTGCGAAATCCAGTTTGGCGATGGCGAACAGATCGAGCGGCGCGACCCCGGCCTCGATGCGCTCCGGCCAGGCCAGCGCATAAGCGATGGGTGTGCGCATATCGGGATTGCCGAGCTGCGCGATTACCGAACCATCGATGTATTGCACCATGGAGTGGATCACACTCTGCGGATGCACCACCACCTGGATGTCGTCGGCAGCGGCATTGAACAGCCAGTGTGCCTCGATCACTTCCAGCCCCTTGTTCATCATGCTGGCGGAATCCACCGAGATCTTGCGCCCCATGCTCCAGTTGGGATGTGCACAGGCCTGCTCCGGCGTAACGTGTTCAAGTTGTTCCAGTGGCGTATTGCGGAAGGGGCCACCGGATGCGGTCAGCAGTATCCTGCTCACGCCGCTGGCACGCATGTCGCCCGCATAGCCACACGGCAGCGACTGGAAGATGGCATTGTGTTCGCTGTCTATGGGCAGCAGCACGGCACCGCTGCGATGCACCGCCTCCATGAACAGATGGCCGGCCAATACCAGCGTCTCTTTATTGGCCAGCAACACCTTCTTGCCTGCCTGCGCTGCCGCCAGTGTGGGAAGCATGCCGGCCGCGCCGACGATGGCCGCCATCACCGCATCCACCTCGGGCAAGGTGGCGACATGCACCAGCGCCTCGTTGCCACACAGCACTTCAGTCTCCAGCCCGGCCCGTGCAATGCGCGCTCGCAGGCGTTCCGCCGCCGCCTCATCCAGCAACACGGCAAAACGCGGCTGAAAACGCTGACATTGCTCGAACAGCAGTTCATCTTGCTGCTGTGCCGTCAGCGCGCTGATACGGTAACGGTCGGGATGGCGCGCCACCACATCCAGCGTGCTCTTGCCTATGCTGCCGGTGGAGCCGAGTATGGTCAGGCGCGTAAGCGGCTTCATTCCAGCCTTTGCAGCATCAGTGCCAGCGCGGCGAAGGGCAAGGTCGAGGTGAGCGCATCGATGCGGTCCAGCAGCCCACCATGCCCAGGCAACAGCGCGCCGCTATCCTTGACGCCGGCCTGACGCTTGATGGCGGATTCGAACAAGTCGCCGATGACCGACAGCCCCACCCACCACCAACTCGCCATCACCATGCCGGGGAAGAAACGCGGATAAGCATCCAACCAGCCAGCCAGCCAGCAGCCCACGACGAACAGGGATACAGCGGCCAGTGCGCCAAAGACGCCTTCCCAGGTCTTTCCGGGGCTGATGGATGGCGCCAGTTTGGTTTTGCCAAAACGCCTGCCGGAAAAATAGGCTGCGATGTCCGCGATCCACACCATGCACATGGCGAACAACAAGGCCCAAGGATTGTAGTCACGCAGGTCGAGCAAAGCGAACGCGAAGCCCCAGATGATCAGCGCCCCGGTGGCGGCAAGCAAACAGCGCATCTGCGGGCGCCAGCCGGAGATCAGCCAGGCCGGGACGGCAAATACCCACACCATGACCGAGAGCACATAGAACGGCAGATGCAACCAAGTCTTCCCGCTGGCGCCAAACTGCGTATCCAGCCACAGGATGCCGCCCATAGTCAGCAGCAGTGCGGCGCCATAAAGCTTGAGCGTTGATTGCTGCAAGCCGGACAAGCGCCCCCACTCCGCTGCGGCCACCCACACTGCGGCCAGCACCAGTCCCGTCCATAGCCAGCCAGGTGCCATGAACAAGGCCAGCAGGAATGCCGCCGCCAGCACGATGGCCGTGATGACGCGCTCCTTAAGCATGCGCCGCGCCTCCCGAAACTTGTTCGCTGGTGCGCCCGAAGCGCCTTTCACGTTTCTGGTAGGAACGGATGGCTTCCTGCAATTCGGCGCGGCCGAATTCCGGCCACAGGATGTCAGTGAAATACAGCTCGGTATAGGCCAGTTGCCAGAGCAGGAAGTTGCTGATGCGCTGCTCGCCGCCAGTGCGGATGAACAGGTCTGGCTCCGGCGCATAATGCATGGAAAGATAGGGTGTCAGCTCTTCTTCTTCAAAGGCAGTGGCGCGATCGGGGTGATCCTGGCTCAAGGCATGCATGGCCTGCATGATGTCCCAGCGCCCGCCATAGTTGGCGGCGATCGTGAGATTCAGGCCGGTATTCGCCGCGGTGAGCTTTTCCGCTTCGGCGATATGCCGGTTCAGGGTTTCATCGAAACGGCTGCGGTCCCCGATGATGTGCAAGCGGATATTGTTCTGGTGCATCCTGGAAACTTCCTGGTTCAGCGCCTTCAGAAACAGCTTCATCAGGAAGGAGACCTCATCGGCTGGACGCCGCCAGTTCTCGCTGCTGAAAGCGAACAGGGTCAGGTATTCCACCCCCAGGTCGCGGCAGGCGGAAACCACCTTGCGCACCGATTCCACCCCGCGCTGATGTCCCATCACGCGCGGCATCAAGCGCTGCCTGGCCCAGCGCCCGTTGCCATCCATGATGATGGCGATATGGCGCGGGACAGCGGGTGTCTCGGGTATGGTGCGGGTGGAACTGAAGAAGGGCAGTGCCATTGCGGATGGCTCTTTATACCGCCATCAAATCGGTTTCTTTGGCTTGCAATGCCTTGTCGATCTCGGCAACGAAACGGTCGGTGAGCTTCTGCACATCGTCCTGCGCGCGGCGCTCCTCGTCTTCGCTAACTGCTTTGTCCTTGAGCAGCTTTTTCAATTGTTCATTGGCGTCGCGGCGGATGTTGCGCACCGCCACTTTGGCCGACTCGCCCTCGCCCTTCACCACCTTGATCAAATCGCGGCGGCGCTCTTCGGTCAGCATGGGCATGGGCACGCGGATCAGGTCGCCATTGGTGGCCGGATTCAAGCCCAGGTCGGAATCGCGGATCGCCTTCTCCACCTTGGCGACCATGCCCTTCTCATACGGCTGCACACCGATGGTGCGCGCATCGGCCAGCGTAACGTTGGCCACCTGGTTGATGGGCACTGGGCTGCCGTAATAATCAACCATCACATGATCGAGCAAGCCGGTGTGCGCACGCCCGGTGCGCACCTTGCCCAAGTCAGCCTTGAGCACTTCCAGCGATTTCTGCATTTTCTGTTCGACGTTCTTCTTGATGTCAGCGATCATCTTTCGTCTCCGTCAATTGCAATGCACCAGAGTGCCTTCATCCTGCCCCAGCACCACGCGCTTCAATGCCCCCGGATTGAAGATGCTGAACACGATGATGGGCAGCTTCTGGTCGCGGCACAGCGTCAGTGCGGTCGAATCCATCACCTTCAGGTCCTTGCCGATGGCTTCGTCGAAACTGACTTTCTGGTATCGCGTCGCCTTGGGGTCTTTCTTTGGGTCGGCGGTATAAACGCCGTCCACCTTGGTCGCCTTGATGACGACCTCGGCATTCATCTCCACGCCGCGCAGGGCGGCAGCGGTGTCGGTGGTGAAGAACGGGCTGCCGATGCCTGCCGCGAAGATCACCACCTTGCCATCTTCCAGGTAGCGCAGCGCCTTGCCGCGGATGAACGGCTCGGCCACCTGCTCCAGGCTCAAGGCCGATTGCACGCGGCAATCCAGCCCGGCGCGCTTCATGGCGTCCTGCAGGGCCATCGAATTCATCACCGTGGCCAGCATACCCATGTAATCGGCGGTGGCCCTATCCATCCCCGCAGCTGCCGGAGCCATACCGCGAAAGATGTTGCCGCCGCCGATGACCATCGCCACTTCCACGCCCAGCTCGTTCACTTCCTTGATCTCGGCCACGATGCGCTCGACCACGCTGCGGTTAATGCCGTAGTTGTCGTCGCCCATCAGGGCTTCGCCGGAAAGTTTGAGCAGGATGCGTTTGTAAGCGGGTGCGGTCATGGCGTCCTTTCCGTTATTTCTTGGCGGCAGCAGCGGCAGCGGCAACTTCGGCGGCGTAGTCTTCCACCTTCTTCTCAATGCCCTCGCCCACCACGAACAACTGGAAGGCGGACACGGAAGCGCCCTTGCTCTTCAGCAATTGCTCGATGGTCTGCTTGCCGTCTGCGGCCTTCACGAACACCTGGCCCAGCAAGGTCACTTCTTTGAGGAACTTCTGCACGGTGCCTTCGGCGATCTTTTCCAGCATGGCTTCAGGCTTGCCGGATTCCTTGGCTTTCTCGATGGCGATGCGGCGCTCGGTGGCGATGTCTTCCGGGTTCACGCCGGAGGCATCCACCGATTTCGGCTTGGAGGCCGCAATGTGCATCGCAATGTCCTTGCCCAGCATGTCGTCACCGCCGCTGTAGTTCACCAACACGCCGATCTTGTTGCCATGCAGGTAGGTGGACAGCTTGCCGCTGGTGGTGGCAAAGCGCTCGAAACGGCGCACGGTCATGTTCTCGCCCAGCTTCATCACCAACGCCTTGCGCGCCACTTCCACCGAGCCGGAACCGTTGGCGATGGTCAGCGCCAGCAGCGCGTCGATGTCAGCCGGGTCGTTCTTGGCCACGGTCTCGGCCACATTCTTGGCGAACGCCAGGAAGTCTTCGTTCTTGGCCACGAAGTCGGTCTCGCAGTTCACTTCCGCCACGGCGCCAACCTTGCCGTCAGCGGACAAGTAAGAACCGATCACACCTTCCGCAGTGACGCGCGATGCGGCCTTGCTGGCCTTCGCGCCGCTCTTGATGCGCAGCAACTCTTCTGCCGCCTTGAAGTCGCCATTGGTCTCGGTCAGCGCCTTTTTGCATTCCATCATGCCGAGGCCGGTCGCCTCGCGCAGTTCCTTCACCATGGTTGCGGTGATCTCTGCCATTATCTTTACTCCTGAAAATAAATCTCGTTGCGAAATACGGTTACAAAAAAGGGGGCTTGCGCCCCCTTGCTGCGGAAAGGCTGCTTATGCCGCGACTTGCTCAACCAGATCGCTGGTTGCCTGTTCGCGCCCTTCCAGGATCGCGTCGGCCACGCCGCGCGCATACAGGCGGATAGCCTGGCTGGAGTCGTCGTTGCCGGGGATCACGAAGTCCACACCGATCGGGCTGTGGTTGGTATCAACCACGCCGATGACCGGAATACCCAGCTTCTGCGCTTCGGTGACGGCACCCTTCTGGTAACCGACGTCAATCACGAACAGCGCATCGGGCAGGCCTTGCAGATCCTTGATGCCGCCCAGGCTGCGCTCCAGCTTCTCCAACTCGCGGCGCAGCATCAGTGCTTCCTTCTTGGAGGCCTTGTCGATGCTGCCGTCGGCGATCATCGCCTCCAGTTCGCGCAGGCGCTTGATGGAGGTCTGCACGGTCTTGAAATTGGTCAGCATGCCGCCCAACCAACGGTGATCCACGAAGGGTGAGCCGGCACGGGTCGCTTCTTCATGGATGATCTCGCGTGCCTGGCGCTTGGTCGCCACAAACAGGATGGTGCCCTTCTTCGCCGCGATCTTGCGCACTTCCTTGAGCGCGTCGTTGAACATCACGACGGTCTTTTCCAGGTTGACGATATGGATCTTGTTGCGATGGCCGAAGATATAGGGGGCCATCTTGGGATTCCAGAAACGGGTCTGGTGTCCGAAATGGACGCCAGCTTCCAGCATTTGACGCATGGTTACAGCCATTTGATTGCTCCAATCGTTAAGGGTTAAGTCTTCCACCCGTCAGCCTGATCCCCTCTTGAGGACACCCTGAACTTGAACGGATGTGCTAGTTTCTGCCCATTCCAGCCGGATGCCGGATAAACAGGGCGCGCATTGTAACCGAAGCCCCCACCCGACTCAACCCTGCGTAAGTCCCGTCCCGTGTTAGCCCGTCCCGGCCACACCTGAATGGCTGCGCGCAAAAAAGCGCTTTGCGCTATGATGACCGCCGCGCAGACAACTTCAAGGCTCAGGGAGAAAAATATGCAAACTGAAGTGATCAAGAAAGTGGCGGCGGTGGCATTGATTCTGGTAACCGGCGGCGCCTGGCTCTACCTCGACTATCAGAACAAACAGGAACAACTTGCCGCCGAACAGGCGCGCAAAGAACTTGATCAGCTGCGTGCGCAAGCCCAGGCCAAGGCGGCAGCCAGGGCGAAATTCGAGACGCAGATCCAGGCGGCATTAGACGCCTGCAAAGCTGACGCCGAGAAAGCGAAAGAGGCTTTCCTGGATGCAAAGAAACAGCCAGTCAAGCGCAAACCCGGTCAGTTCACCATCCCTCAGGCAGCGCAGGACGAAGCTGCCAAGGTGCTGAATTCCGCCAACGCGGCTTGCCAGGTCACTCACGACGCGCGCTTGGCGCAGGGTTCCTGAACCTTCACATCTCCCTGATTGCCGCACTGCGCCGGCGGTGCGGCAGCTCCAGATACTTGCGGCTTTGCATCTCGGCCAGGCGGCTGGCGATGCGCGACGGCTCATCTTCCAACTCCCCGCCTGAGAAAACATTCTCCGGCGCCACTTCGAACGACGCTGCCAGCTTCACCCGGTTGTCATACAGCACATCAACCAGCCAGGTAAAACGCCTTGCCTCCGCACCCCGCCCTTCCTGCATGGCGGGAATGCCAGAAAGCAATACCATTGCATAACACTGCGCAATGGCCAGATAGTCCTCCTGGTCGTAATGGCCTCCGCACAGTTCGTGGAAGTCGAACCAGGCAATCTCGTGCGCGACCATCCTGGCCGGGATGCCGCGTTGCCCGGCCTGCACCCGCCCCGGCTCACCGCCGCTACCCGCCGCAAGGCGCTTGAACAAGATGTGTAGCCGCTCGTCCGCCTCACTGCCCGAAGGATGCACGAACAGGGGCTCACGCACCATCTGCGCCGTGCGGTAATCCTTGCCGCCATCCAGATGCAACACCTCCAGCTCACGTTCCAGCAAGGCTATGGCCGGCAAAAAATTGCCCCGTTGCAGTCCGTTCGGATACAAGCCATCCGGCGCCTGGTTGGAGGTGGTCAGCAGCACCACACCGCGCTCGAACAAGGCCTTGAGCAACCGCCCCAGGATCATGGCATCGGCGATGTCTTCCACATGGAATTCGTCCAGGCACAGCAAGCGGGTGGCTTGTTCGATCTCATCGGCAGCCGCCAGTAAAGGGTCGCCCGCGTGCGCCAACCGCTTCATGGCCTGGTGCACCTCCGCCATGAACTGGTGAAAATGCACACGGCGCTTGCGGCGATAAGGCAGGCACTCATAAAAGCCATCCATCAGGAAAGTCTTGCCGCGCCCCACCCCGCCACAAATGTACACCCCTTTGGGCACTTCCGGACTGAGCAGGCTGTGCCCAAGGAACTGGTTGCGTTTGCGCTTGAAGTCCACCAGCTTTTGCCACAATGCATCCAATTGGCCGACAGCTTCCAGCTGCTGCGCATCACAAACGAAGCCAGCCTCCGCAGCCGTGGTTTGGTACCAGACCCGGGGGCTGATCTCGTGAGATGCCGGTGTCAACGTTGCACCTCGATAAATTCCAGTGCGTTGCCATCGGGATCCCGGCAAAACAAGGCGCGGCGACCAGACCGGCTGAGCGTGAATGTAATGCGATGCTGCAACAACCGTTGCGACAGCCCGTTCAGATCGTCCTCCAACAGGGCGACATGGCGATCCCGCCCGCCGTGTATAGGACGCTGCAATCCTGCCTCCGGATTGGGCAGCAGCATGAGATGGATCTGCTGGTGCGCAGTTATTGTGTACCACACCCCATCGAATGTCATCTGCGGACGTGCGTGGTCTGGAACCAGTTGCAGCACACCTTCATAGAAAGCGCGCGAACGCGCCAAGTCTCCGCTCAAAAACGTAGCGTGATGGATGCCGAGGATCATTGTGCTGGAACAGGAACGACCTTGCTCGCCACCAGCTTGGCGCGCGCCCTCGCCTCATCAGTATCGCGGCCTGTGGCCAGCGCCACACCCATGCGGCGCTTCTTGAACGCTTCCGGCTTGCCAAACAGACGGATGTCGGACTCAGGCACGCACAGAGCCTCGTCCACCCCTTTGAAAGCGATGCTTTTCTTTTCCATCTGCCCATAGATGACGGCGGAAGCACCGTTGGCACGCAGGGAAACATCCACCGGCAGGCCGAGAATGGCGCGAACATGCAGTTCGAACTCGTTGCAGCGCTGAGTGCACAGGGTCACCATGCCGGTGTCGTGCGGACGCGGGCTGACCTCGCTGAACCATACCATGTCACCCTTCACGAAAAGTTCCACGCCGAAGATGCCCAAACCGCCGAGGTCGTCAGTGACCCTTTGCGCGATCACGCGCGATCGCTGCAACGCCAGCGGTGTCATCGACATTGGCTGCCAGCTCTCCACATAGTCGCCATGCACCTGCACATGGCCGATGGGCGCGCAGAAGTGGGTTTCAATGTTGCCGTACTCACCGACAGCTCGCACCGTCAGTTGCGTGATCTCGTAATCGAAAGCCATGTAACCTTCCACGATCACGCGCCCCTGGTTGACGCGACTGCCGCTGGCAGCATAATCCCAAGCCGCCTTCACATCGGCCGGGCTATCCACCTTGGACTGCCCCTTGCCGGAAGACGACATCACCGGCTTGACGATGCAGGGATAACCAATGCCGGAATCTATCGCAGCCTGTAACTGTTCCAAGCTGTCTGCAAATTCGTATGGCGATGTCGGCAAGCCCAGCGTCTCGGCGGCCAAACGGCGGATGCCCTCGCGGTTCATGGTGAGCTGGACAGCTCGGGCGGTGGGAATGACGCGAGCCACCCCCTCTTGCTCGATCTGCACCAACATGTCGGTGGCGATGGCCTCGATCTCCGGCACGATGATGCGCGGCTTCTCTTGCTCGATCAGCGCACGCAAAGCCGCGCCGTCGGCCATGTTGATGACATGCGCGCGGTGCGCCACCTGATGCCCCGGCGCATTGGCATAGCGATCCACTGCGATGACTTCCACGCCGAGGCGCTGCAAGGCGATGATGACCTCCTTGCCGAGTTCTCCGCTGCCGAGCAGCATGACTTTGGTGGCGGAAGGAGAAAGCGGGGTTCCAATCAGGATGTTTTGCATGGTCAACTCATGGAAGGAAAATGAACTGACGGTGTCGCCTCGCTGCGGCGCAGTCAAACCAGCTGTGCCACCTGGCGCGCGCTTTCCACAATGCCATTGCGCTTGAGCATGAGGAGCAACTCCGCCTCTCCGCGCGCCAGCACCCGTGTCAGGTACGCCATGTTGCCCTGGATAGCTTCCATGTAAAGGTTCCTGGGTTGCCCCAGCTTTGCCTTGAAATGCAATGACAACTTCATGTGGATGCCACCCAGTACACCATCCAGCTTATCGCGGGTAAGCTCGTAAAAACGGTGGGTCTGGCGCAACAGGTCGAACATGTTCTGATAAGTGCCGAATCCGGCTTCCCTGAATTCCAGATAGAGGAACAGCAGTTTTTCCAGATATTTGCGATCTGCCATCTGCCCGACAATATCGGCGGTGGCGACAATCTGCGCCAGCATCCGGGTACGTGTATCCTTGAAGTCAATTTGCGCAAAAGGCCGAAAATGTTCAGTGCCCAGAATCATGCCTGTCAGATCCACCAGAATGTCGGAAGGCAGTTGGCGGTGGTTGAAATACTGCTTCATGAATTCCACGCCGCGCTGCACATGGGTGCGGGTGAATTGCGCCCCGGTCCCGGTTTCCTCGCCCCGGCGCTGGGCATAACCGATGTCATGCATCAGGATCGCCAGCAGCATCAGGGTCAGCTCCTCATCGGTCAAATGCTCGCCGGACAGATGCACACCATGCATCAGGCGCACGCCGCACATGAAGACTTCCAGCGTATGCGACAAATCGTGGTACAGCGTCTTGATCGGGCCATAACCCGGGAACTCACCATAGAATACGCGCAGCACATCCTTGTATACTTTTTGCACCAGCGTGAAATCGTAATTCGGGCTGATATGCCGGATGACCTCAACAGCTTTCGCCCACACCACATCAGGATCGGTGTTATCGAACAGACCGCTTGTCTCGCTGGAACCTGCCGCCGCCATGTGAATATCGCTGCCCGCCACGTTATTGCCCTTCGTTCAGTTGAATACGCGGCGAGTTTACTCCTTGCCCCGCGCCAACGAAACCTTGTCCCTGGCCGGCGCAGGGATCAACCGCATGCCCCTCCATCCTCCCGGACAGCAGACTGGCTGCCACGATAAGCGATGCGCCTGCCCAGTCACGGGCATCCATCGCCTCATCCGCCAGAAAGTAAGATGTGACTGCCGCCACCACCAGCTCGAACAGGAACAGCACCACGGCACGGTTGGCCGGCATATGTGTCACGCCATATTGCACCGCGAAACTCGTGGCGCAGACCACCAGTCCGGTCAAGGCCAATAACAGCCAGGATTGTGATGAAATAAGCGACAGTTGTTGCCCCATGCCGCCCTGCCACCACAAAAAGGGCAAGGCCAGGACAGCCGTGCCGAGCCACAGACTGAACGATTTGACATAGAGCGACAGATGGCTGGCGCGGCGCGAGGTCACATTGGACAGGGCGAAGCCCATCCCTGCCGACAATCCTAGCCACTCAGCCATATCCTGCGGCAGAGGCATCCCTGCCTGAGGCTCCCACAACATGATGGCGGCCCCGCCCAGCGACAGCAGCAGCACGGCGTATCCGTAACGGTTGAGCTTCTCCCCCAGCAGCCAGTGAGAGAACAGCACAGTCCATACCGGCGCCAGGTAGAACAGCAACAGCACGCGCACCACCTCGCCGTGCAGCATGCCCAGTACATAGCCAAAGTTGGCCCAGCCTGCGCTGAACACGAGCAGCAGCGCCCATCCCCCGATCTGTTCCCGCTCCCGCCACACATGGCGCAGCGCAAACACACCGAAAAGCATCGCCAGCAGATAGGCCATCAGCGTCGCCAGTGGCCCGGACACCCCGTTGCCCTGCAACACGCGGAAGGGATACCAGATCAATCCCCAGACCAGCGCCCCGCTCAACACGCCGGCGACCGGCAGCACATTTTGTTTTGTTGGCACTCGCCCGCCCCTTATAATGCGCGCACTTTCGCGCGGCGACCCGGAAACATGAATCCCGACCTGCAAAAACTCCAGCCCTACCCGTTCCAGAAACTCGCCAAGCTGTTCGGCGAAGTAACCGCCAATACCGCGCTGAAGCCCGTCAGCCTGCACATCGGCGAACCCAAACACGAGACACCGCACTTCATCAAGGAGGCGCTGATCGCCGGACTCGACGGGCTGGCGAATTATCCCACAACCATCGGCAGCGACGCGCTGCGCAACTCCATCGCGCAATGGCTGTCGCGCCGCTACGGTATCGTCGCTCCGGATGCGAAAGCACAAGTATTGCCGGTGAACGGCAGCCGCGAGGCGTTATTCGCCTTCGCGCAAGCGGTGATCGACCGCAGCAAAACCGATCCGGTGGTGGTCTGCCCCAATCCCTTCTATCAAATTTACGAGGGCGCGGCTTTCCTCGCCGGCGCGACGCCGCATTTCCTGAACACCCTGCCGCAAGATAACTACGCCCTGGACTTCACACAGCTTTCGAATGACATCTGGCAGCGCGCGCAACTCATCTATGTCTGCTCGCCGGGTAACCCGAATGGACGCGTGATACCGCTGGCCGAATGGCGGACACTGTTCGAGATGAGCGACCGTTACGGCTTCGTCATCGCGGCAGACGAGTGCTATTCAGAAATCTATTTTGACGAGGACAAACCGCTGGGCGCACTGCAAGCTGCGCAGCAACTGGGGCGCGGCGACTATCGCAACCTCGTGGTTTTCTCCAGCTTGTCCAAGCGCTCCAATGTGCCCGGCCTGCGTTCCGGCTTCGTCGCGGGCGATGCGAACATCCTGGAAAAATTCGCGTTGTACCGTACCTATCACGGCTGCGCCATGAACCCGGCGGTGCAGGCTGCCAGCATCGCCGCCTGGAACGACGAGGCGCATGTCGCCGAGAACCGCCGTCTGTATGCCGAGAAGTTCGAGCGCACCATCGCCCTGTTGTCGCCGGTGTTGCCGGCGCACAAACCGGACGCCGGCTTCTACCTGTGGATCAACACGCCCATCCCGGACACCGATTTCGCCCGGCAGTTGTATCGCGACTATAATGTGTCCGTGCTTCCCGGCAGCTTCCTGGCGCGCGAGGCGCACGGGATCAACCCGGGCGCGAACTTCATCCGTCTGGCGCTGGTCGCCGGCCTGGACGAAACGCTGGAAGCCGCGCAACGCATCACAACATTCACTTCAAAACTCAAACAATAGGAAAGACCATGCCACTCTTGCAGAAGACCATCGAAGAAGCCTTTGAACGCCGCGCCGAGATCAC
>JBBIIN010000018.1:19618-35732 GCA_037446515.1 Gallionellaceae bacterium | reverse complement strand
CCAACATCCTGCACAACGCCACCGAAAAAAGCCTGGTGCTGGTGGACGAGATCGGACGCGGCACCAGCACCTTCGACGGCCTCGCCCTCGCCTACGCCATCGCGCGCCACCTACTGGAGATCAACCGCAGCTACACCTTGTTCGCCACGCACTACTTCGAACTCACGCGGCTGGCCGAAGAATTCAAACAACTCGCCAACGTCCACCTCGCCGCTGTCGAACACCAGCACACCATCGTGTTCCTGCACAGCGTCAACGAAGGCGCGGCCAGCCAGAGCTACGGATTGCAGGTCGCGGCCCTCGCGGGCGTACCCAACGGCGTCATCCGCAGCGCGAAAAAACAACTGGTAAAACTGGAACAGAACAGCGCCGCGCAGAACCCGCAGGGCGACCTGTTTACCGCCGCGCCCGAAGCACCGGAGCCGGAAGAGCATCCGCTGGTATCGGCGCTACGCGATGTGCAGCCGGATGAGATGAGTCCGAAGGTGGCACTGGAAAAGCTTTATCAGTTGAAGAAGCTGATTTGATGGTGGCAGCAATCATTATGGCTTTAACAGGGTACGCGCTTTCGTTGTGCTTTCTTTTCCCCTGAAGGAGAACCCATATGGCTGACCGTTACTTCACCAAACAGACCTTCGCCTTTCTTGAGGCGCTGGAAAAGCACAATGAGCGCGCGTGGTTTGAGACACACCAGCAGGAATACGAGGATTTCGTGCGCACTCCGGCGCTGGATTTCATCAGCGACATGTCGGACGAAATGACGGCGATCTCGCGCCACTTCTTGGCGCAGCCGAAGAAGGTGGGTGGTTCGTTGATGCGCGTGTATCGCGATACACGCTTCAGCAAAGACAAGACGCCGTACAAGACCAACATCGGCATCCAGTTCCGCCACGAAGTGGGCAAGGATGTGCATGCGCCCGGCTATTACCTGCATATTGCGCCGGACGAGTGTTTCATCGGTATCGGGCTGTGGCATCCGGAGGCAGATGTGCTGTTCAAGATACGTCAGGCCATCGTAGAGAAGCCGGAAGCCTGGGGCGCGGCGCGCGACGACAAAACCTTCCGCAAGCATTTCTCGCTCGAAGGTGACTCGCTCACCAACGCGCCGCGCGGCTTCGCCAAGGACCATCCGCTGGTGGATGACCTGAAGCGTAAGGATTTCATCGGCATGGCCGCGTTGAGTGCGGCCACGACAATGTCGCCGAAGCTGCGCAGACAAGTGGTGGAACAGTTCCGCGCCGCTGCGCCCTACATGCGCTTCTTGTGCCAGGCGGTGGGGTTGCGCTTCTAGCCCACCCGTGGGAGTGATTGATTTCGCTTGTCGTGCAAGGCAGGATGATCGCCTCTTATCCCGGCTTGCCTGACATGATCGAATACATCTTTTTCGAAGCGACGTTACGTGACAAATTCCTAGCTTATGCCGCACAGCGCGATGTGCCCTGCACCGCCACCGAGGACCACATGGGCATGGTGGTGGCAGTCCCCGAAGATCTGCCGGATGCGCTGGCGGACGAACTGGAAGGCTATTACGAAACGCTGGAACAGGAGCAGGAGGGCACAAGGATCGCGGAGGGTGACCTGCACCGGCTGGCCGGCTTCGGGTTCACCTGCCCAACGGGGAAGCGCGGATGGCGCCCGTTCCCACCAGTATCGCCAGTCGCCTGCTGACACACTTCACGCTGCAAGAGATACATGATTTGCTCAACACAGTGGCACGCCATGCGGTGGAACCGCCCAATGAGCATCTGTGCTGCGTATTGGCTGAGCAAATGGCCAAGGGAAGGGCAACGAACTGAAAGTGTGCAGGGGACGACTCTCCGCGGATACAGTTAACCTGCCTTGACGGCGGCGACGGCGCTGGAGATTTTGCCCAGCACGTCGGATAGCTCTTTGAGCCTGGTTTCCTGTGCGGCATATTTCACCGCCATCTCGCCGGCCTGGGCCTGTTCCTGCTTGAGGCTTTCACGCAACTGTGCAACAGTCTTCAGCAATTCGAGCGATTTGTTTTTTTCTTCTTCGAACTGCGCCGTCTTCTGCACCAATTCTCTGCTGTCCGTTGCGGACAGTTCTTTCACCCTGGTTTCCAGCTCAGTCTTCTTCCTGACCATCTCCACTGTACGTGTCTGCTCTATCCTCAGACTTTCGCGCAACTGCTCGATGATCTGGGATTGTTCCTGGATGACTTTGCGGCTCTCGTCGGCAGTCGCCTGACCTTTCGGCAGCTCAGCCGCAACAGGTGCGCTCGGGGTGTCGCCGGAGTAGGCGCGAATCTTTACGGTCTTGTCCATGACACGCATTTTCGCGAATTCGCTCCCGCCCTGCAACTGCGGGAGCAACCGCGCGATCCTTCAATCAATGGTGATGGCCGCCTTCGCCATGCACATGGCCGTGCGCCAGCTCTTCTGCCGTGGCCGAGCGCACGCCAGTGATGACGCCGGAGAAATTGAGCGCCTTGCCCGCCAGCGGATGGTTGCCATCCACGGTGACTTCCTTATCAGTGACCTCGGTCACGGTATAGAGCATGAAATCCTCCTCATCATCGCCCTCCGCGCCGCCTTCGAACTGCATGCCCACCGCGACCTCCTTGGGGAACATGTTGCGCGGCTCGACGCGCACCAGTTCGTGCTCGTATTCGCCGAAGGCTTCGTCCGGCTCCATGCTGACCGAGAACTTGTCGCCGACCGCCTTGCCCTGCAACGCCTCTTCGACACGCGGAAAGATGCCGTCATAACCGCCATGCAGGTAGCTGATGGGTTCGCTGGTCTTTTCGATCGGCGCACCGCTGGCATCGCTCAATTCATAGGTCAGCGACACAACCTGGTTCTTTTCCACTTTCATTGCATTTCCTTAACAAGTTTAAGAATCTCCTCTGCATGCCCATGCGCATGCACACCGTAAAACGCCTGACGCAGCTTGCCCTGCTTGTCGATGAGGAAGGTGGAGCGCTGAATGGTGAGCTTCTTCTGGCCGTCCACCTCCTTCTCCACCATCACGCCGTATTTTTTGCACACGCGCGCCTCGGTATCCGCCAGCAGCAGCACCGATAAACCGTACTTGTCACGAAACGAGGCGTGGCTGATGCAGTCATCGCGGCTGATGCCGACCACGATGGTGTCGAGCTTGGCGAACTCCGCTTCAAGATCGCTGAATTCGTTGGCCTCCATGGTGCAACCGGGCGTGTCGTCCTTGGGGTAGAAATACAGCACAACATTGCGCTCACCTTGCTGTGCGGCCAGCCTGAACTCTTCCATGTCGGCATCCGGCAATTCGAAGTGCGGAGCCTCCATTCCCGCCTGTAGTGGTGCAACTTGTGATGGCATGGCAACATCCTCCTTGCACGCATTCTATCCAAATTTCGCTGGCGCACAGGCGCAAATTATTCTTGGGGCTGGCGCTATCCAACACAGAGTGCAAGGCTATAATTCAGATATGGACAATCCCCTGCTCGGCGGACTCACTCCGCAACAGTTCCTGCGCGATTACTGGCAAAAGAAGCCGCTGCTGATGCGGCAGGCCGTGCCCGGATTCAGCGGCTTGCTCGACCCACAGCAACTTGTCGCACTGGCTTGCAACGCGGATGCGCAGGCGCGCATCGTAACGCAGCAACGTGGCAAATTCGATCTGCGCCATGCACCTTTCAGCAAGCATGACTTCGCCCATTTGGGCAGCAAGAAATGGACAGTGCTGGTGCAGGGGGTGAACCACTTCCTGCCCGCCGCCGCCGAGTTGATCCAGCGTTTCAACTTCATCCCGCATGCGCGCCTCGACGACCTGATGGTGAGCTACGCCCCCAAGGGCGGCGGGGTCGGCCCGCATTTCGACATCTATGACGTGTTCCTGCTGCAAGGCCAAGGGCACCGCCGCTGGCAAATCTCCACACAGGCCGACCGCACACTGATCGAGGGCGCGCCGCTGCGCATCCTGAAGGATTTCCGCGTCGAACAGGAATGGGTGTTGGAACCTGGCGACATGCTCTATCTGCCGCCGCATTGCGCGCACAACGGCATCGCCGAGGACGATTGCATGACCTACTCCATCGGCTTCCGCACGCCGTGGTATCAAGAGCTGGCGGAACAGTTCCTGGTCTATCTGCAAGACCGCATCGAGATCGGCGGCACCTACGCCGACCCAGACCTGAAGCTGCAAAAGCACCCTTCCGAGATCGGCCCGGACATGCTGCGGCAGGTGGCGCAGCAGATCGGCAAGATACGCTGGGACGACGGGGACATAGCCAACTTCCTCGGCTGCTATCTGTCCGAACCAAAACCTCACATTTACTTTGATGCCCCCGCCCGCCCGCTGTCCGCCGCCCGTTTCGCCGAGGCCGTAGACAAATCCGGCGCGACGCTCAATTTAAAGACACAGATGCAATGTCACGGCAACACGCTGTTCGTCAATGGCGAAGCCTATCCCGCTGCACCTGCGAGTTACCGGCTGCTGCGCGGACTGGCTGACACGCGTGCCTTGCCGCCCGCGGCCAAACTGCCGCGCGAAGCGGCGGCATTGCTTTACGAATGGTATCTGGACGGCTTTCTCGCCCCTACCACGAACCGCAGGAGACGCCCATGAACATGGAAATGTTGCAGCATACCCCGTTTGACGGCATAAGCGATTACATTGCCGCGCTCGACGCCGTGTGCAGCGCCGCACAACATACACTGAACATATTCGAGAACGATTATTCCGACATCGGCTTCAACTCGGCAGCGCGTTACGATGCGCTGCGTCACTTCCTGCTGCTGAACAGCAACAACCGGTTGCAGCTGCTCGCGCACAACACACAGCACTTGGTGCGCTATTGCCCGCGCATGATGATGCTGTTGCGCGAATTCAGCCACAGCATGGCGATCTACCAGACCCCTGCCCATCTGCGCAATGTTACCGAACCTTTCGCGGTAGCGGACAACGCGCATTATGTGCGGCGCTACCATTTCGACGATACGCGCGGCCTGTTGGCACAGCACGACCCCGAAGGCGCCCGCCTGCTCAACTCACGCTTTAACGAAATGTGGATCGCTTCGCACCCGGGCACCACCGCCACGCAATTGGGGCTTTAGCGGACAGTATTTTCCAATCCTGACATGAGCCTGAACGGAAGTGGTTTTGAGGATTTGCTCAGGCGGCGCGGCCACTTCCCGTTTCAGCTGCGCTTCGATTTTGCCGGCATGTTCGTAGGATAGCGCGCTGTGGCGCGAGGCGTTGGCGTGTATCTTGGTGCCGTCCAGTGCCACCACGCCCAACTTGAGCATGCCCATCTCGCGCGCCAGCAACAGCACTTCGACAAACAGGGCTTCGATGTCCTTGAGAAACCGGCGGCGGAATGTGGCCAGCGTGTCGTGGTCGGGATGGCTGTTGGACGCGATGAAACGAAAGACCACCGAGTCGTAAGTGGCGCGTTCGATCTTGCGGCTGGAGAACACGCCCGTCGCATAGCCATACACCAGCAGGCCAAGCAGCAACGCCGGATGGTAGGATGCCGAGCCGGAACCACGATAGGCGCGTGTCATGCCCGACAGGTCGAGCCGGTCGATCACTTCCACCACAAAGCGCGCCAAGTGCCGCTCGGGCAGCCATTCGTCAACAGACGGCGGCAGCAGGTATCCGGTCGTGCGGTCTATCGGGCGGAAGTTGCTCATGCCAAGCTCGCTTTCTGTATTCGGTGACCTGAACTATCTCATCCTTGATGTCGGATGATGGGTTTAAGTCCGACAGGCTGCTAGTCCAGGCTCATGTCTCATTGGACAAGGCTGGGACTGGTATTTTTTGCAGAAGTTGCTAGAATAGCGCGCCCTTTGCGGGATGATTGCCGCAAAGGCGCCGGTGATACCTGTGTTGTCGGCTTTGTCTAATGTAATGTGTAATGTCTCTATTGATAGGAAATAAAATGAAACGCTCTGCTCTGATCGTTACTCTGATCGCTCTGGGTTTGGCCGCTTGCGGCAAGACCGAAACCACCGCTGCTTCCGTGGCCGCCTCCGCTGCCGCTGCTGCCCCGTCCGTGGCTGAAGCAGCCTCCGGTGTGGCTGCTGCCGCTTCCGGCACCGCTCCTGCCGTGGCTGCTGCAGCATCCGACGTGGCCGCAACCGCTGCCAAGGTTGGTGCTGCTGCCGAAGCAATGAAGAAGTAACCTGCGTTCGCTACGCAAAAACAAAGCCGGCGCAAGCCGGCTTTGTTTTTTCTCCCCGCTATTATACGACCTCACGCCAGTCCAGTCCGGTTTCCTGATCCGCCACGGCGATCCAGTCTGCGCTGCACCCCAGCGCCATGCTCAATGCCTCCACCGCCAGCGCGGGCAGGTTGTTCTGTTTGCTCAGGTGCGCGGCCACCACATGCTGCAAGCCATCATGCTGCAGGCGCCCCAGCAGTTCCGCCGCCTGCCGGTTGCTCAGGTGGCCATAATGCCCGCCCACGCGCTGCTTGAGGCTTTCCGGGTAACGCCCGTTGCGCAGCATTTCCGCATCGTGGTTGCATTCCAGCACCAGCGCGGTACAGCCCGCCAGGGCGCTTTCGACATGCGGGGTGATATGCCCGGCATCCGTCAGCACTCCGACACTGCGCGTACCATGGCCGAACACATATTGCACGGGCTCGGTCGCATCATGCGGCACGACGTAGGGGCGCACGTCCACATCGCCGATGACGAACTCCAGATGGGGATTGATTTCGATGATGCGCAAACCGTCGAATGTGGCAGCCTGCGCACGTAGGGTGCCGTGCGTCCCCCAGACGAGAAGGTTGAAGCGGCGCGCCAGCTTGGCTACGCCCGAAATATGGTCGCCATGCTCATGCGTGATCAGGATGCCATCCAGGCTGCCCGCCTCCAGACCCAGACGCGCCAGACGCGCCAGCGTCTCGTTGAGCGGGAATCCGCAGTCCATCAACAGCGTTGTGGCGCCGGCCTGAACCACCAGCGCATTGCCTTCGCTGCCGCTGCCAAGAAGGGCAAAGCGCATCATGCGGCTTATTTTTCGATGTGCTGGTAGAGCAACTCCAGAATGCGGTCAACCTCGGCGGCATTTTTGGCCGCATCTTGCTCTACTGTCACCAGCGAAACGCCCGTGCTTTCATGCACCAGCAATCTCAGGTCGCCCACGGCCTTCCTGCCCTTGCTTTCGCCCTTGATGAAATAGACGCCCTTGCTGCGATCCACATCTGACGTGGCGATGCCTGCGCGCTCCAGCGCCAGTCCGACCTTGCGCCAGCTGCGATCGAAAGGCTCTTCCAGCAGCATGAAGCGCACCCCGCCTGCTTCCAGCAGCCGGGGTGCGGGGAGGGTTGCTGTCGCCGACATAACCGCGCTGCCTGCAACAGGCTGTGCGGCGGACGCCGTCGTATCGCGCGCAAAATCGGAATATTTGGCCACCTGCGTACCATCTGCGGACGGGATGACATAGCGCGGCTCGGCGGACTGCGAGATCAGATCCGGCGGCACTTCCAGCGCCGGTGCTTTGGCCGCGCCGCTCTGATAGTCCACCTGCTTGCGGTCGGTCAGGATGCCGCAGCCGCCCAGTACGGACAACACGGCCATTGCCAAAATGACTTTGTTTGCTTTCATGTTTGCTTCCTTCAAATGACTCCGGCCTGACGCATCGCCGCTTCCACCACAGGCTGGGCCACGGCAGAAAGCGGGGTAAGCGGCAAACGCAAGGTGTTTTTAATCTTGCCCAGACGCGCCACCGCCCATTTCACCGGGATGGGGTTGGCCTCGACAAACAGGTGGCGATGCAGACCGAGCAGGCGGAAGTTGATCGCGCGCGCCGTGGCAACATCGCCCCGCAGCGCCGCCGCACACATTTCATGCATCAACTTGGGCGCGACATTGGCGGTCACCGAGATGGTGCCGTGCGCCCCCAGCAGCATCAGCGCCAGCGTGCTGGCATCGTCGCCACTGTAGATGGCAAAGTCCTTGGGCGCACGCTGCAACAGGTCGCTGCCGCGCTCGATGCCGCCGGTCGCATCCTTGATGCCGACGATGTTGGAGATCTGCGCCAGGCGCAGCACGGTATCGTTGCCCATATCGCAGCCGGTGCGTCCCGGCACGTTGTACAGGATATGCGGCATGTCCACCGCCTCGGCGATGGCCTTGAAGTGCTGATACAACCCTTCCTGTGTCGGTTTGTTGTAGTAAGGCACCACCGTCAGGGACGCCTCCGCACCAGCCCTCTTCGAGAACGCGGCAAGCTCGATGGCTTCCTTCGTAGAGTTGGCGCCGGTGCCGGCGATGATGGGGATACGCTTGTTGGCGTGCTTCACCGCCTCGGCGATAAGCAACTCGTGCTCCTCCACATCCACGGTGGGAGATTCGCCAGTGGTGCCGACCACCACAATGGCGTCCGTCCCCTGTGCGGCGTGGAAATCGATCAGCGCGCGGAACGCCGCCAGATCGAGGCTGCCGTCCTCATGCATGGGGGTGACGATCGCAACGATGCTGCCTGTAATCATGATGCCTACTACCTGTATCACAAAGGCCGGCATTCTAACCGAAAGCCCCATTATTTGTCCGCAAGCGCGCCAGCTATGAAATAATCCGCGCATCGTGAATGCCAACAGCTCCCATCCCCACAGGCCCCTGTCCAGCCTCGCACCCGGCGCACGGGCGACCATCACCGACATCCATACCGACGATGCGCTGCGCCAGCGCCTGCTGGCGCTGGGCTTCCGCGCCGGAAAACCGGTCGAGATCGTCCGCACTGCCCCTTTCGGCGGCCCGATACAGGTGCGCGTCGGCACCACCGATGTCTTGCTGCGGCGGGCTGAGGCAACGCTGATCGGGATCAGGCCACTATGAAACGAATCGCTTTATTAGGGATGCCGAACACCGGCAAGTCCACACTGTTCAACCGCATCACCGGCGGCGCGGCGCGCGTGGGCAACTGGCCCGGCATCACGGTGGAGTTGCTGACCGGCAAGATCCTGCTCGGCGGCGACATGGCAGAGATCATCGACCTGCCCGGCATCTACGACATCCACGGCTTCTCCGAAGACGAGCAGGTGGTGCGTCATTTCCTGCACGACAACGTGCCCGACCTGGCCGTGGTGGTGCTCAACGCCACCCAGATCGAGCGCCAGTTGAGCCTGCTGCTGCAACTCAGGCAGCTCAACCTGAACATGGTGGTGCTGCTCAACATGGCCGACGAGGCGAAAAAATTCGGCATCACCATAGACAGCGCCAGGATGGCAGAACTGCTCGGCATGCCCATCCACCTCATCAGCGCCAAATACGGCCAGGGGCAGCCGGAAGCAATGCAGGCCATCGCCAAGGCACTGCGCTACCCCACTCCCGGCATGGCCGAGGGGTTGCGCACGCAACTGGAGCAGGACGCGCATATCGAACTGGAGATGGCGCGTGTGCTGGGCAACTCGGTGCAGGTTCCAGCACGCCTCTCCGGCACGCTCACCGACAAGCTCGACCGCGTCATGTTGCACCCCTGGCTCGGGTTGCCGCTTTTCTTCGGCATCATGTACCTGTTGTTCCAGGGCATCTTTCTGTTCGGTCAGCCGCTGCAAGCCGGCGTGGCCGAGCTGTTCCAGTGGCTGCGCCAGGCCGCACTCGACCCCGCACTGTCCGGCCTGCCCGCGTGGCTGTCCGGCCTGTTGCTGGACGGCATCTATAACGGCGTGGCCACCGTGGCTGCCTTTGTGCCCATCATCATCCTGTTCTTCCTGTTCATGGCCATCGTGGAAGATACCGGCTACCTGTCGCGCGCCGCCTTCCTGATGGATGCGCTGATGGCGCGCATGGGACTGGACGGGCGCAGTTTCGTCATGCTGCTGATGGGCTTCGGCTGCAACGTGCCGGCGCTGATGGGCACACGCGTCATGCGCTCGCGCAGCCTGCGCCTGTTGTCCATGCTGGTGATCCCGTTCTCGCTGTGTTCGGCGCGCTTGCAGGTGTTCGTGTTCATCACCGCCGCGCTGTTCTCGCCCCAAGCCGCGCCGCTGGTATTATTCAGCCTGTACCTGTTCAGCTTCGCGGCGGCCATCCTCACCGCACTGCTATTCAAGCGCCAATTCGCCAATAACGAGCCGTTCGTGCTGGAGCTGCCCCCCTACCGCTTCCCCACCGGACGCCAGATGTGGCTGCGTGGCTGGCATGAGGTGACCCATTTCCTGCAACGCGCCTCCAAATTCATCATCGCGGGCGTGGTGCTGGTGTGGCTGCTGACGCACCTGCCCCCCACAGCCGCACCGGCCAGCGCGGATACGCTGGCGGGCTGGGCGGGCGCGCTGCTGCATCCGCTGTTCGCGCCGCTGGGCATCAATGAACAACTCACCATCGCGCTGATCTTCGGTTTCGTCGCAAAAGAGATCGTCATCGGCTCGCTGGCGGTGATCTACGGCCTGTCAGGCGACGCGCTCAGCGGCACGCTGGGACAGCAACTGGACAGCGTGCAAGCCTACAGCTTCATGCTGTTCACGCTGATTTACACACCCTGCCTGTCCACCATCGCCACCTTGCGCAGCGAATCAAAGCATGCAGGTTTCACCCTGCTGGCATTGGCCTGGTCGCTGGCGCTGGCCTGGGCAGTCAGCTTCGTGTTCTACCAAGGCGCACGCGCGCTGGGTTACTGAAACAAAACGCCCCGGGCGTGCCGGGGCGTCTGTCTTTTGCGCAACTGCTGGTTCAGGGCTGCTTCCAAGCCTGGTCCAGATTGGCTTGCGCCTGATCCAGCTTGGCCTTGGCCTGCTCCAGACGCGCCCTCGATGCTTCCGCTTTCTTGCGGTCATCAGCCAGCCTCTTCTGCACTTCGGCCAGTTCTTTTTCTGTGGCAGCGACCTTCTTCAGGTTTTCCTGATGCTCGGCTTCGGCCTTCAGCATGGCCTCGCGCGCATATTCGACCCCGGCCTGTTGTGCCGAAACATCCCTCGCATGCACCAGCGACGACATCGCGGACAGCATGCTGCCGAGCAGGGTAATTAGCAACAATGTCCTCAACATGGCTCGTCTCTCCGCTTAGAACGACAACCGGATGCCGAGGTGCGGACCGTTATCCAGCACGCCGTCGGCCAAGCCGTTCAGCATGATGAACTTGGTCGTGCGATAACCGATATAGGCCTGCGTCAGTGGCGAGATGGCATATTCGGCGCGCAACGCCCCCTGGTAGTAATGGTCGGCATTGCTGAAGCTGATGATGCGCGGCGCAAAGTAGTATTCGCCCACGAAGGCAATGCGCCGGTCTGCCGGAACTTCAAAACGCAATTGTCCGCCCAGCGCGACACCCGTAGCAATCTTGCGGGAAGGCGCGATCTTGTTGATGGAGGCAGCGACACCTTTGGCACCGATGCCGATGGACAATCCCGGCACATGCCCTTCCTCGTTCAAAACCAGCAACCCGCCCTCTACCACTACGCTGTTCACGTCGTTGTACATCAGGGAGGCATAGATATCGGACTTTCCTGCCACGCCGCTGGGCATGCCGAACTTGAATTGGGCCGCGCTGTTGCTCAGATTGGCATCGAAGGTTGATGCGCCGGAAGCGCTGGCAACGGCGAAAAGGACAGACAGGGAAAGAATACGCAACATGGAACACTCCTTAATAAAACGAAACACACTCAATTTGGCGGAGGCGGTGAGATTCGAACTCACGGAGGACTTGCATCCTCGGTAGTTTTCAAGACTACTGCCTTAAACCGCTCGGCCACACCTCCCTGATACTGCTGACACGGAGCAACTCGATAGTTTTAGCTCCGACATAACCAGAAGATTAGTCTGCGCCACCACAAGCCGCCATGCGGCGTGTATTGCCTTAAACCGCTCGGCCACACCTCACGCGTGCTGCAAGATGCCAGCCTACGGCTTCGGTTATTCCCAAAAGTTCCATCGCACCGGCACACAACGGCGCGCATGATACCCGAAACCGGAGCGTCCCCAAAGATTGCCCGGTTGAAACTTTTTCCGCGCTTCGGTAGTCTCATGCTTGGCGTGCGCCTAGCGCACATTAACTTGGAGAGAGCTATGGAATACCAGACCCAGACCGCCCAAATCGGCGTGATCGCCACCGAACAAAACAAAGTCCTGCGCAACACCTACCTGATGCTGGCGCTGACCATGATCCCCACCGTCATCGGCGCAGCCATCGGCACCTCGGTCAACTTTTCCTTCATGGCCGCACACCCGATTCTGTCCGCGCTGATGATGTTTGGTGCAATGATGGGCATGCTGTTCGCCGTCGCGGCTCTGCGCAACAGCGTGTGGGGCATCGTCGCCCTGCTGGGCTTCACCCTGCTGGCGGGCGTGTTCCTCGGCCCCATCCTGCAAGTCGCGCTGCACCTGAAAAATGGCGCGCAACTGATTGGCATGGCCGCAGGCGGTACCGGCATCATCTTCTTCTCACTGGCCACCCTCGCCACCGTGAGCAAGAAGGATTACAGCTTCATGGGAAAATTCCTGTTCATCGGCATGATCCTGTTGCTGATCGCCTCGCTGGCCAACATTTTCTTCCAGATCCCCGCGTTGTCGCTGACCATCTCCTCCATCGCCGTGCTGATCTTCTCCGCCTACATCCTGTTCGACATCAGCCAGATTGTGCATGGCGGCGAAACCAACTACATCATGGCCACGCTGGCGCTGTACATGGACATCTACAATATTTTCGTCAATTTGCTGAACCTGCTGATGGCCTTCAACGGCGAACGCGACTGAAGTCCCGCAGCAGCCCAATACGAGGCGGCGCAAGCCGCCTTTTGTTTTATGGAGCACAACATGAAACTCAATGACCTTCTGCAAAGACTGAACACCACACCGGACAGCATCGGCTTTAGTGACACCATCGCCGTCATTGATGCGCACTACACTTTCACTCCCACCGCTTTTCACAACGGCACACTGCGCAGCGAAGCCGGGCAGAACAATGGCTCGTGCAAGATATTCTCGTTCGGGAAACTGCATGGTCTCACCCCGCGGCAAACGCTGGCCTGCTTCGGCGATTATTACCGCAAGGATGTGCTCGGCAACCCGCAAGGCACCGACCACCAGAACATCCGTAATTTCATGCAGACAGGGTGGGAAGGTGTGATATTTGAGGGGGAAGCGCTCAGGCCCAAGACCTGATCATTTCGGCTTACGCTGCTCCGGCTTCACACGCGAGGCGAGCAGTTCATCCCCCGCATCGGCATCCACTGTATGGCCATTCGCATCGCGCAATGGCAGTTCGGCGTCATTCCAGCCGCGGATGCCGAGCCTGAGCGACATCACGTTCGTAAAGCCCATCTGCCGCATCACGTCCGCCGCCAGTACCGAACGCTTGCCGGAACGGCAGACCACCACGATTTCTCGCCCGTGTCCGCCCGCCAGTTCCGGCACCGTCTCGTCGTAATCCCATTCGCAGGACTGCTCAAGAATGCCACGCGGCACATTGATCGCCCCGGGGATATGCAGTTTGTCGAATTCGGTCTGCTCACGCACATCAAGCAACAATGGTGCATCCCCAGCCTGGTAACGCCTACCGAGATCCCAAGGCGTGATCTCGCGCACCCGCGTCAATGCCTCCGCCACAAAATCATCGTATCTCTTGTCCATTTTCCATCCTTTCAAACACTGCGATCGACTCCACATGCGAAGTCTGCGGGAACATATTCATCACGCCGGCGCACCGCATCTTGTAGCCGTGCACCTGCACCAACACTGCTGCATCGCGCGCCAGCGTGGCGGGGTTGCAGCTGACATAGACGATGCGCTTGGGCGCGGTCTGCGGCGCGATGGCTTTCACCAGTTCCACCGCGCCATCGCGCGGCGGATCGATCAGCCATTTGTCGAACGCCCCGAGTTTCTTCAATTCTTCCTCGCTCATCTCGAACAAATTCATCGCCATGAACTGGACGCGTTCGCTCAAGCCATTGTGTTGTGCGCTCTGCTCCGCACGCCTTACCAGCGCGGGGCTGCCTTCGATGCCCAGCACTTGGGCGCCGCAGCGCGCGATGGGCAGGGTGAAATTGCCCAAGCCGCAGAAGAAATCGGCGATACGTTCACCCGCTTGCGGATCGAGCAGGCGCAAGGCTCTATGCACCATCACGCGGTTGATCTGGTGATTCACCTGGGTGAACTCAGTCGGCGCGAACGGCATCTTCACGCCGAACTCCGGCAAGGTGTAGCTGAGCGCAGACGCATCCTTGGGATGGAAGGCATAGCAGCTATCCGGCCCTTTGGGTTGCAGCCAGAACTGGATGGCATGGGCATCGGCGAAGGCGCGCAGCTTGTCTTCGTCCTGCGCCGTGAGCGGTTCCATGATGCGCAGCACCAACACGTCCACGTTATCGCCGCAGGCCACTTCGATCTGCGGCAGACGCTCGCGGATGGACAGCCCCTCCACTAGCACGGACAGCTTGGGAATCAGCGCGGAGATCTTGGGCGACAGGATTTCGCAGCGCGACATGTCGGCGACGAATCTGCTGTGTTTTTCGTGAAAACCGACCAGCACCTTGCCCTTCTTCTGCACGTAACGCACCGACAGGCGCGCGCGCTGGCGGTAGCCCCAAGGCATACCGTGGATGGGCGGAAGCATGGCCTCCGGCTGCACCTTGCCGATGCGTTGCAGATTGTCTTCGAGGATGCGCTGCTTCACCGCCACCTGTGCCGCCGCATCCACATGCTGCATGGAACAGCCGCCGCACACACCGAAGTGGATGCACTTCGGCGGCACGCGCATGGAGGAGGTGCGCAAAATGTCCACTACCTGCGCATTCTCGAAACTGGCTTTCTTGCGGAACGCGGCGTAAGTCACACGCTCGCCGGTCAGCGCGCCCTCGATGAAGATGACCTTGCCATCGGCATGCGCGATGCCGCGACCTTCCTGATCCAACGATTCCACCTGTACCGCTTGCATCACGCCCATCCCGTCTTCGCCAGCCAGTCATCGCCGACCCGGCTCATGCCCCACCATGCCAACAGCACACCGCTGCTGTTGGCCGCCATATCCCAATATTCAAAATAGCGGTAGCCGCTCCAGCCTTGCAAGAATTCGACAGCCACCCCCATGCCTATCAGCCCCCCGGCACAGACCATGCGGCTGCGCCCGCGATAAAGCACGGCAAACCAGGACATCAAAAAAGCGTAGGCCAGCGCATGTTCGAGCTTGTCGGAAAATTTGAAAGTCAGGGGCTGCGGCGGGATCGGGGTCAGTGACAACCACAGGATGGCAGCCACCCACAGCCAGCCCAAAGCCAGCCAGACACGCTGCAACGTCGGCCTCATGGCTTGTTCCAGGCGGCCAGATATTCCTGCCAATGCGGCGCATCGGATTTGCCCAGCGTGCTGCGCACCAGTTCCACCTCCTGCTGGTAGCGCACCCTGCTGAACTGGCCGCGCATCAACTGGAAGCGCGCGAACACCAGATAGGTGTTCACCACATCGGTCTCGCAATAATTACGGATGTCTTGCAGCTTACCGTGCTGATAGGCCTCCCACACCTTGCTGCCATCCATGCCCAGCTTGCCGGGGAAACCGATCAGCTTGGCCAACTCATCCAGCGGCGCATTGGCGCGCCCGGTGTACAGGGCCAGCAAGTCCATCAGGTCGAGATGGCGCGCGTGGTAGCGGCTGATGTAGTTGTTCCACTTGAAGTCCTTGTCGTCCTCGCCCTGATCCCAGTAGCGCGGTGCCACCGCACCGTGGATCAACCCGCGATAATGCAGCACCGGCAGGTCGAAGCCGCCGCCGTTCCAGCTCACCAGTTGCGGGGTGTATTTCTCGATGCCGTCGTAGAAGCGCTGGATCAGGCTGCCCTCATCTTCACCCGGCTCGCCCAGCGACCATACTTTGAAATTTTCCCCTTCGCGCAACACACAGGAGATCGCCGCGACTTTATGCAGGTGATGCGGCAGGAAATCGCTGCCGCTCTTCTGGCGGCGCATCTGGAAGGCCATCTCCGCCACTTCGGCATCGCTCACCACACTGTCCAGTTCATGCAGCGCGCGCAGCCCGGCGATGTCGGGGATGGTTTCGATGTCGAAGACGAGGGTCGGTGTCATATCAGCTGGCATGGGAACATTGAGGCGCGATTCTACCAAAGCATTGCCAGAATCCCCTTTCCAATATCATCCACCCGTCCGGCGCTGATGCAACTCAAGTGGTTCGCCAGCTTTTATGCCTGGGTCATGCATTACCGCAACCGCATCC
>JBBIIN010000018.1:0-19518 GCA_037446515.1 Gallionellaceae bacterium | reverse complement strand
CTCAAGTGGTTCGCCAGCTTTTATGCCTGGGTCATGCATTACCGCAACCGCATCCATGCCTATCTGGACAGATGGGCCGCCTATCAGCGCATCAAACAGCGAGTCATCGCGTTGTCCGCCGCGATCAGGCATTTCTTCAAACGCAACACATAAAATCCCGGCCAACCGTCAGGGGGGCATTCGATGACCGAGGACATGCTCATGCCGTATATTGACGCAGCCAACATAAATCATTGAGAATGATCGCGTAACTCCAGTACAGAAGCACGGTTTCATCCAGTATCGCCCCGACGACTCCTGTACCGCAGGAGCATCCCAACCAACCTCAACGGGAGAATGCAAAATGAAAAAGATCGCTCTGCTTGCTGTCATGCTGCTTGGTTTCACCCATTCAGCAGTTGCCATGGAACAACCCAAAGTCGAATACGCTGCCGATTCCAGCATGGAAACGGAACAGACCACGATGAAAAGCCGCGTCTATTATGCGCCAGGCAAGGAACGGCGCGAGATGGACATGCAAGGGCAGAAGTCAACCATGATCATGCGCATGGACAAGAAGGTGGTCTGGATGTTGATGCCGGAACAGAAGATGTACATGGAAACACCCATCGACAGCAACGACCCATCCAAACCCGCTGATCTGTCGCAGGCCAAAGTTGAAGCAACAGAAGTTGGCGCGGAGACCATCAACGGTATCCACACAAAGAAATTCAAGGTCATCGTCACCACCAGCAAGGGCAAGATGGGCGGCTTTTTCTGGAAAACCCCGGATGGCATCCTCGTCAAATCCGACCTGATCGCGGCGGAGAAAGGCAGCAAGATGCGCATGAAGACCGAGCTCACCAATCTCAAGGTCGGCCATCAAAACCCTGCGCTGTTTGAGATTCCCGCGGGCTATGCCCCCATGGATTTCGGCGGGATGATGGGAGGCATGATGGGCGGCATGATGGGACGGCCTCGTCATTAACGGCAGACCCTCTCAACTCACCAAGGGGAAACCATCATGGTCATCTCAAGATCGCTGATCGTATTTCTGCTGCTTCTGGCACCGCTGGGCAGTGCCAGCGCCAAGATGTATTACAGTGAAGACGGCTCCACCTGCAGTGACAAAGACTTCAACCAGTCCGTCGCCAATATCGCCAAGGCAAAGAAGCTGGAACAGGACGGCAGCTATCGCCAGGCTTATGAAGCCCTGAATCATACGGAATGCCTCTGGGCCACCGATGACGAGCAAGCCTACCGGGCAAAAGACAAAGAGCTAACGGCCATACAAAAACGGCTGTACAAAGCACTGGGCGAGGAAGCCGAAAAGAAAAAGCAGCTGGAAGAAGCCCGCACTTGGTTCAGCAAGGACGAAAGCACCCGTGCCGATGTCGATCGAGTCGAGTTGAAGATCGCCCAGGCGAAACCCGATAACTTTCAGATCGTCAGCCATGCAGTTAACTACTTCAAACGGCGCAATATAGCCAGCTCCCTCAAGACGGTGCAAGCCATGGCAGTGCAGAATGCCAAGCCACTGCTTGCCCAGGAAGAAAAGCAATTCGCCTCCCATCTCGATGACACTTCACTTAAAACACTTGAAGGGGCGAGAACCTGGCTTGAATACGCGGCTGCACCGGAGAATCGTTTGGCCAGCGAGCGGGCCGAGAAACGTGGTGATGCGCGTACCACCGAAACATCCGCGACTTTCCTGAAGGCGGCTATCCGCTATTACGATTTCGCGAACAAACCGGAAAAGGCCAAGGCCGTGCGCGACAAGGCCAAAAAGCTGGGCGATGCCGCCAAGGCAAAGGGCGAGAATGAAGCTGCAGTCGATTACTACCAGGTTGCCGGGCTGGGTAACGAGGCACGCGATCTCCAGAAGCGCACGGAGTCCCAGCAGCGTAAAGATGAGGGTAAGCGCCAGCAGCAGTTCAAGAAAGACCAGGACAACCTGGAAAAAGAACTGGGGTTTTAGCCTCCTTAAATCGTCTGGCAGTTCCGCACAGACCAGCGGTGTGCGTAACTGCACAGATCGCCAAACAGCCCCCCACATTCCCCACCAAGTTCATTCTTCATCAGTGCCGAATCTATAGATGGCGATTTATCGGGGTTTCCTTGGCTCCCATGTTTAGCCCGCAATGACGGTTCCATGCGCGGTTTGGGAAAGCGAGTGTTTTCGCGTACACTGTCCAGTCGTTTTCCACTCCAGCAGCAGGCCATGGAACAGATCAAGATACGCGGTGCGCGCACCCACAACCTGAAGAACATCAGCATCGAACTGCCGCGCAACCAGCTGGTGGTGATCACCGGCCTGTCCGGCTCCGGCAAGTCTTCGCTCGCATTCGACACGCTGTATGCCGAGGGGCAGCGGCGCTATGTGGAGTCGCTCTCGGCCTATGCGCGCCAGTTCCTGCAACTGATGGAAAAGCCGGACGTGGATCTGATCGAGGGACTTTCCCCCGCCATCGCCATCGAGCAGAAGGCGACTTCGCACAACCCGCGTTCGACGGTGGGTACGGTGACTGAGATCCACGATTACCTGCGCCTGCTGTTCGCGCGCGCGGGCGACCCGCATTGTCCGCAGCATGGCATTGTGTTGCAGGCGCAGTCGGTGGGGCAGATGGTGGATGCCGTGCTGGCGCTGCCGGAAGGCACCAAGGTAATGATCCTGTCGCCCATCGTGGTGGCGCGCAAGGGCGAGCAGCTGGAATTGTTCGACGAGCTGCGCGCGCAGGGCTTCGTGCGCCTGCGCGTGAACGGCAAGGTGTGCGAGATGGATTCGCTGCCCAAGCTGGCAAAGAACTCCAAGCACACCATCGAGATCGTGGTGGACCGCATCAAGGTCGTCCCCGACCTGAAACAGCGTTTGGCCGAGTCGTTCGAAATGGCGTTGCGCCACGCCGACGGCCGTGCGCTGGCGGTGGAGATGGACACGGGCAAGGAACACCTGTTCTCGGCCAAGTTCGCTTGCCCGATCTGCAACTACTCGCTGCAGGAACTGGAGCCGCGCCTGTTCTCGTTCAACAGCCCGATGGGCGCCTGCCCCAAGTGCGACGGCCTGGGCGTGATCTCGTTCTTCGATCCGGCGCGCATCGTGGCTTTCCCCAACCTGTCGCTGTCCAGCGGCGCGATCAAGGGCTGGGACCGACGCAACCAATTCTATTTCCAGATGCTGGACGGTCTGGCCAAGCATTACGACTTTGACCTGGAACGCCCTTTCGAGAGCCTGCCACGGAAGATACAACAGGTGGTGCTCTATGGCAGCGGACACGAAAACATCCCATTCACCTACCTGAACGAACGCGGCAGGAAAGTATCACGCGAGCACGTCTTCGAAGGCATTGTGAACAACCTCCAGCGTCGCTACAACGAGACCGACTCACCCACCGTGCGCGAAGAGCTGGCGAGGTATCTGAACAGTTGTTCCTGCCCGGAATGCAAAGGCACACGCTTGCGCGAAGAAGCGCGCCATGTGCGCGTGGCCGACCGCACCATCTACGAGCTCAGTGCATTGCCGCTGAAGCAGGCGTTGACTTTTTTTCAGCAGATGAAGCTGCCCGGCAACAAGCAGGCTATCGCCGAGAAAATCGTGCAGGAGATCGCCAGCCGCCTCACCTTCCTCAACAATGTTGGCCTGGACTACCTGTCGCTGGAACGTTCCGCCGAAACACTCTCGGGTGGGGAGGCGCAGCGCATCCGCCTGGCATCGCAGATCGGCTCCGGCCTGACCGGCGTGATGTATGTGCTGGACGAGCCGTCCATCGGCCTGCACCAGCGCGACAACGATCGCCTGCTGGCCACGCTGAAACGCTTGCGCGACATGGGCAACAGCGTGATCGTGGTGGAGCACGACGAGGATGCGATACGCACCGCTGACTACGTGGTAGACATGGGGCCGGGCGCAGGCGAACATGGCGGCACCGTAGTGGCGCAGGGCACACCGCAGCAAGTGATCGCCAGCGCCGCCTCGCTCACCGGCGCTTACCTATCCGGCACACGCAGCATCGCAGTGCCCAAGGCCTATCGCAAGCCAGACCCGGAACGCCGCCTCAAGATCATCGGCGCGTCTGGCAACAACCTGAAGGAGGTAACGCTGGATCTGCCGGTGGGACTGCTGACCTGCGTGGCAGGAGTGTCCGGTTCGGGCAAGTCCACGCTCATCAACGACACGCTTTACAACGCGGTGGCGCAGCATCTCTATAGCAGCAACGCCGAACCTGCCCCCTACCGGGAGATCGAAGGATTGGAGTTCTTCGACAAAGTAATCGCGGTGGATCAGTCCCCCATCGGCCGCACGCCGCGTTCCAACCCGGCGACCTACACCGGCCTGTTCACGCCGATACGCGATCTGTTCGCCAGCGTGCCCGCCTCTCGCGAACGCGGCTATGGGCCGGGGCGATTCTCATTCAACGTGAAGGGTGGGCGCTGCGAATCCTGCCAGGGCGACGGTGTGATCAAGGTGGAGATGCATTTCCTGCCGGATGTGTACGTGCCGTGCGACGTGTGCCACGGCCAGCGCTACAACCGCGAGACGCTGGAAATCCAGTACAAGGGACAGAATATCCACCAGGTGCTGGACATGACGGTGGAGCACGCGCATGAGTTCTTCAACGCCGTCCCGGTCATTGCGCGCAAATTGCAAACCTTGCTCGACGTTGGGCTGGGTTACATCACGCTGGGGCAGAGCGCCACCACGCTGTCCGGTGGTGAAGCACAGCGCGTTAAGCTGTCGCTGGAGCTGTCCAAGCGCGACACCGGACGCACGCTGTACATCCTGGATGAACCCACCACCGGCCTGCACTTCCACGACATCGACATGCTGCTCAAGGTCATCCACACCCTGCGCGACCAGGGCAACACGCTGGTCATCATCGAGCACAACCTCGACGTCATCAAAACAGCGGATTGGGTGGTCGACCTCGGGCCTGAGGGCGGCGAAGGCGGCGGACGCATCGTGGCGCAGGGATCACCGCGCGAGATCGCGGCGGACAAAAACAGTGTGACCGGGCCTTACTTGAAGAAGTTGCTGAAATGAACGAGTTGCGCGTCCTGCAGACCTGTTGCCTGCTGTATGCCATGACGGCACAGGCGCTCGACTTCGATGCCAACGAAATACTGGCGGCACACAACCGCTGGCGCTCCACCGTGAGCGTGCCGCCGCTCGCTTATTCGCCCGAACTGGCCGCCACGGCGCAGGCGTGGGCGGACCATCTGATGCAGACCAGACAGTGCCGTATGCAGCACAGTACGCAGGACGGCCAGTATGGCGAGAACCTGTATTGGGCCAGCGCACTCGAATGGTCCGACGACAAGCGCGAATTACAAAAGGTGAGTCCGCAGCAGGTGGTAGATAGCTGGGCCAGCGAACGCGCCGAATACGACCCTGCTCATAACCGCTGCGTGCCGGGCACGGTGTGCAGCCACTACACCCAGGTGGTGTGGCGGACTACGACCGAGGTGGGCTGCGCGGTGGCGGTGTGCGGCAACACGCTGGAGCAGATATGGGTGTGCCAGTATCGTCCGACGGACAACTGGGTCGGTCGCAAGCCCTACTGAACCGCCCGCAAAAAGCAACAAGGCCGGGAGACCCGGCCTTGTTCGTATTTTTTCTGCCGATTAAGTTTACTCGCCAGCGATTTCCACTGGCTGGGCTTCTGCCGGACGGTCTAGCAGTTCAACCAATGCCATCGGCGCATTGTCACCTTTGCGGAATCCGAACTTCAGGATACGGGAATAACCTCCATTACGCGCTGCGTAGCGTGGACCGAGTTCGTCGAACAGCTTGCTGACGATCTCTCGGTCGCGCAGGCGAGCGAACGCCAAACGACGATTTGCCAGGCTTGGGTTCTTGCCCAGCGTCAGGATAGGTTCGGCGACGCGGCGCAGTTCCTTAGCCTTGGGCAAGGTGGTCTTGATGACTTCGTGGCGCAGCAGCGACACGGTCATGTTGCGTAGCATGGCCAAGCGGTGGCTGCTGGTGCGGTTGAGTTTTCTAAGTCCTAAACGGTGACGCATGATTTTCCTCTCTTGCTTTGCTGTTTGGCCTGAACCAGGCGAGCCTTATTTTTCCGCCACGGCCGTCCAGTTTTCCAGTTTCTTGCCCAGTTCCAAGCCATGCTCGGCCAGCACCTGCTTGATCTCGTTGAGCGACTTGCGCCCCAAATTGGGAGTGCGCAACAGATCGGCCTCGCTGTACTGAATCAGGTCGCCGATGTAATGGATGCTCTGCGCCTTGAGGCAGTTGGAAGAGCGCGGAGTGAGTTCCAGATCGTCCACCGGACGCAACAGCAATGGATCAACCTTGGGCGCAGCGGGCTTTTCGACCGGAGGTGGCGTTCCTTCCAGAGCGGCGAACACGGAGAACTGCTCAACCAGAATACGCGCCGCATGGCGGATGGCTTCTTCCGGGTCGATGGCGCTATTGGTCTCGATGTCCATGATGAGCTTGTCGAGATCGGTGCGCTGTTCGACGCGCGCGCTTTCCACAGCATAGCTGACACGGATAATGGGGCTGAAAGAAGAATCCAGGGAGATGTGGCCGACCGAACGTGTCGCACCCGGCTGCTGGCGCGAGATGGCGGAGACATAACCGCGGCCTTGCTCGACCTTGATCTCCATGTCGAGCTTGCCGCCCGCGGCCAAGTGAGCGATGACATGTCCGGGATTGATTACTTCGGTGTCGGCATCAACTTCGATATCGGCAGCCGTCACCACGCCCGCACCAGACTTTCTCAAGTGCAACGTCGCTTCACGCGGGCCATGCAGCTTCAGTACCAGCCCCTTCAGGTTCAGCAGGATTTCAACCACATCTTCCTGCACGCCTTCGATGGATGAGTACTCATGCAGCACCCCCGCGATCTTGACTTCGGTCACGGCATAGCCGGGCATGGAAGACAGCAGGATACGGCGCAGGGCGTTGCCCAAGGTATGGCCGTAACCGCGCTCGAACGGCTCCATGACCACCTTGGCTTGGGTCGCCGAGATGCGCTGCACATCAATGATGCGAGGCTTCAACAGATTATTGTTAGGCATATCCGGCTCCAGGGTGATTACTTGGAATACAACTCGACCACGAGGTGTTCGTTGATCGTGGCAGGCAATTCAGAACGCTGCGGCACGGCCTTGAAGGTCCCCTTGAACGCCTTGGCATCCACATCGAGCCACTCCGGGAAGCCACGCTGTTCGGCGGCGGCAACGGCAGACTTGACGCGCAGCTGGTTCTTGGCCTTCTCGGCAATCTCGATCACGTCGCCCGGACGCACCTGGAAGGACGGGATGTTGACACGCTTGCCATTCACCAGCACACCGTTGTGGCGTACGGTCTGGCGAGCCTCGGCACGAGAACCGCCAAAACCCATGCGATAGGCGACATTATCCAAGCGCGACTCGAGGTTCTGCAACAAAGTCTCGCCGGTGATGCCTTTGGCAACAACGGCACGCTGATAGGTCAGACGGAACTGACGCTCTAGCACGCCGTAGATACGGCGCAGCTTCTGCTTCTCGCGCAACTGGCCGCCATATTCGGACAAGCGCGTGTTCTTCTTCTGACCGTGTTGGCCGGGCGCGTAGGCGCGGCGCTCGACCGGACACTTGTCGGTAAAGCACTTTTCAGCTTTCAGGAACAGTTTTTCGCCTTCGCGGCGACACTGACGGCACTTTGCATCAAGATTTCTAGCCAAGATCTGTACTCCTTAGATACGGCGCTTTTTCGGCGGACGGCAGCCGTTGTGCGGCACCGGCGTAATGTCCGAAATGCTGGTGATTTTAAAACCGGCGGCATTCAACGCGCGCACGGCGGACTCGCGGCCAGGGCCGGGACCCTTGATGCGAACTTCCAGGTTCTTCACGCCGCATTCGGCGGCAGACTTACCCACCGTTTCTGCGGCGATCTGCGCCGCAAACGGGGTGCTCTTGCGCGAACCCTTGAATCCTTGCGCACCGCTCGTGGACCAAGCCAAGGTGTTGCCCTGACGGTCGGTGATGGTGACGATCGTATTGTTGAAGGAAGCGTGAACGTGAGCGATTCCTTCCGCGACGTTCTTCTTAACTTTTTTACGCACTTTCGTGCCGGTCTTTGCCATGTTTGCTGTCCTCTACTAGATTACTTCTTCGCGCCGGCGATGGCCTTGCGTGGCCCCTTGCGGGTGCGTGCATTGGTGCGGGTACGCTGGCCGCGGCAGGGCAGGCCGCGGCGGTGGCGCAAGCCACGATAGCAGCCCAGATCCATCAGGCGCTTGATGTTCATGGAGATCTCGCGGCGCAAGTCGCCCTCCACGGTGAACTTGGCGACCTCGTCGCGCAGTTTCTCCATTTCCGTGTCGTTGATGTCCTTAACCTTGGTCGTCGTGGCTAGGCCCGCCGCAGCGCATATCTGCTGCGCGCGAGTCAGCCCGATCCCATAAATGGAGGTCAACGCGATCACGGCGTGTTGATGATTTGGAATGTTTACACCGGCAATACGAGCCATGCAGCTACCCTATCGTTCAAAAGTTGCGGATTCTATCACCCAGGAGCGATTGCACTCAATCAACCCTGGCGCTGTTTGTGGCGCGGATCACTGCTGCAGATCACGCGAACCACACGGTTACGCCGCACGATCTTGCAGTTGCGGCACATTTTCTTTACGGATGCTTGGACTTTCATTTGCTTCTCCTTGCTACTCTAATTCACCGATCACTTGGCCCGGAACACGATGCGCGCCCTGCTCAGGTCATAGGGGGACACTTCAACCGTCACCTTATCCCCCGGCAGGATGCGGATGTAATGCATGCGCATCTTGCCGGAGATGTGTCCCAACACATCGTATCCATTTTCCAGCTTGACCTTGAAGGTTGCATTCGGCAATGCCTCCAAGATCTCGCCCTGCATCTGTATGACGTCTTCCTTTGCCATCAGCGCGCCAACCCGGCCTTGAAGTTGGCTTTCTTCAGCAGGTTCTCATACTGGTGCGTCATCAAATACGACTGCACTTGCGCCATAAAGTCCATGGTCACCACCACCAGGATCAGTAGCGAGGTCCCGCCGAAATAGAACGGCACATTCCACTTGACCACCAAAAACTCCGGCAGCAGGCAAACCAGGGTGATGTACACCGCACCGACCATGGTCAGGCGCAACATAATCTTTTCAATATACTTGGCCGTCTGTTCACCCGGGCGGATGCCCGGCAGGAACGCTCCACTCTTTTTCAAATTGTCAGCCGTTTCTTTCGGGCTGAACACCAGCGCCGTATAGAAGAAACAAAAAAACACGATCGCGGCGGCATACAGCAGCACATAGATTGGCTGGCCCGGCGACAGCTTCTCGCTGATGTCCTTCAGCCAAGTCATATTCGAGCCGCTACCAAACCAACCCGCCAGAGTGGCCGGAAACAGGATGATGCTGGACGCGAAGATGGGAGGAATCACACCAGCCATATTCAGTTTCAGCGGCAGATGCGAACTCTGCCCGCCATACAGCTTGTTGCCCACCTGGCGCTTGGCGTAGTTCACCAGGATCTTGCGCTGACCGCGTTCGACGAACACCACCAGCGCTGTCACCGCGATCGCGCCGAAGAACAGCGCCAGCACCAGCGGGATTGAGAACGCCCCGGTGCGCGCCATTTCCAGCGTGCTGCCGATGGCATGCGGCAAACCGGCAGCGATACCCGCAAATATGATCAGCGAGATGCCGTTGCCCAAACCGCGTTCGGTGATCTGTTCACCCAGCCACATCAGGAACATGGTGCCGGTGACCAGCGTAACCACTGTGGTCAACTGGAACATCATGCCCGGGTGCGGCACCAAACCCGGCTGGGTCTGCAACGCCACGGCAATGCCGAAGGCTTGGAACAGGGCCAGCACCAAGGTGCCGTAGCGCGTGTACTGGGCAATCTTGCGGCGTCCCGCTTCGCCTTCCTTCTTCAGCTGCTCCAGCTGCGGCACGGCGATCGCAGCCAGCTGCATGATGATGGACGCGGAGATGTACGGCATGATGCCCAGCGCGAATATGGTGAAGCGCGACAGTGCACCGCCCGAGAACATGTTGAACATGCCCAGGATGCCACCCTTCTGCGTCTTGAACAGGTCGGCCAGCACGTTGGGGTCTATGCCCGGCACCGGGATGTGCGCACCGATGCGGTACACCACCAGCGCACCCAGCAGGAACCACAGGCGCGTGCCAAGATCGCCGTACTTGCCTTTTACTGCCGCGTTAGCCACAGACTATCCTTACTCCGCGACGCTGCCGCCAGCGGCTTCCACCGCTGCACGGGCGCCCTTGGTCAGCAACACACCTTGCAATTTGACGGCACGCTTGATCTCTCCCGCCAGGATCACCTTGGCCGTCAGCGCAGTCGCCGGCACCACGCCCGCCTGTTTCAGCGCCAGCAGGTCAATGGCATCCACCGGCATGTTTTGCAGGTCGGACAGACGCACTTGAGCGGTATCGTTACGCGTCAGCGACACAAATCCACGCTTGGGCAGACGGCGCTGCAACGGCATCTGACCGCCTTCAAAGCCGACCTTGTGGAAACCACCGGAGCGTGATTTTTGCCCCTTGTGACCGCGGCCTGAGGTCTTGCCCAATCCGGAACCGATGCCGCGACCGACGCGGCGTGCCGCTTTTTTGGAACCCGCTGCGGGTTTAATTTGATTGAGTTGCATTTAGGCCTCGCACTTCACCAGGTAATACACTTTGTTGATCATGCCGCGCACTGCCGGAGTGTCCTCCAGCTCGACGGTGTGGTGCATACGGCGCAATCCCAGACCGCGCACGGTGGCACGATGCGACTGCTTGGTGCCGTTGACGCTCTTCACCAGCGTTACTTTCAAAGTTTTAGTCTGAGCCATGTCTTACCCCGTAATTTCTTCTACGCTCTTGCCCCGCTTCGCGGCAATCTCCGCCGGAGAGTTCAGCGCCTGCAAACCGTTCAATGTGGCGCGCACCACGTTATAGGGATTGCTGGAGCCGATGCACTTGGCCAGCACGTTGCGCACGCCAACCGCCTCGAACACGGCGCGCATCGCGCCGCCCGCGATAATCCCGGTACCATCGGAAGCGGGCTGCATGTACACCTTGGCGGCACCATGACGACCGATCACTGCATGGTGCAGCGTGCCATCCTTGAGATTCACCTTGACCAGCTTGCGGCGACACTCTTCCATGGCTTTCTGTACGGCCACCGGCACTTCTTTGGATTTACCCTTGCCCATGCCGACGCGACCATCGCCATCACCCACCACAGTCAGCGCGGCGAAACCCATGATACGTCCGCCCTTCACCACTTTGGTCACGCGATTGACGTGAATCATCTTTTCGATGAGGCCGTCGCCCTTCTCTTCCGGTTGCTGATTTTTAGCTTGTTTCGCTTGTGCCATGATTCACCCCAGAATTAGAACTGCAAGCCATGTTCGCGCGCGGCGTCTGCCAGCGCCTTGATGCGACCATGGTACTGGTAACCGGAACGGTCGAATGCAACAGAGGTCACGCCGGCGCTCTTGGCTTTCTCGGCGATACGCTTGCCCACGACGGCCGCAGCCGCAGCATTACCGCCGTTGCCCACACTCTTGCGCACTTCAGCTTCCAGCGTGGATGCGCTGGCCAGCACCTTGCCGCCGTCGGCGGAAATCACTTGCGCATAGATATGCAGGTTAGTGCGGTGGACCACCAGACGAACGGCTTTTTGTTCAGCGATGCGTGCACGGGTTTTGCGTGCCCTGCGCTGGCGCGCTTCATTCTTGTTCAACATATCAACCTCGATTATTTCTTCTTGGTTTCTTTTAGAATCACCACTTCGTCCGCATAACGCACCCCCTTGCCCTTATAAGGCTCTGGAGCGCGATAGGCGCGGATCTCGGCGGCAACCTGGCCAACTTGCTGTTTGTCGGCGCCGGTCAGCACAATCTCGGTCTGACTCGGCGTCGCCACTTTCACGCCCTTGGGCATCTTGTGCACCACCGGGTGCGAGAAACCCAGCGTCAGGTTCAGCGAGTCGCCGGCAGCCTGGGCGCGATAACCCACGCCCACCAGCGTCAGCTTGCGCTCGAAGCCTTTGCTCACCCCCGCCACCATATTGGCCACCAGGGCGCGGATGGTGCCGGACTGCGCGTCAGCCTCTTGCGATTGATTGGTCGCCTTGCACAGTAGCTTGTCGCCGTCGCGCTCGACCTTAACATCGCCGTTCAGCACCTGCGTCAGGGTACCCTGTGGCCCCTTTATGGAAATCTTGTCGGCAGCCAGTGTCACTTCGACACCAGACGGGACCATGATAGGATTCTTTGCAACTCTGGACATATTCCCTCCTTACGCCACGATGCACAGCACTTCGCCGCCGATGCCGTTGGCGCGTGCCTTGCGGTCTGTCATGAGACCTTTGGAGGTCGATACAATGGCAATGCCCAGCCCGTTCATCACGCGCGGGATGTCTTCGCTGCCCTTATAGACGCGCAGGCCGGGACGGCTCACGCGCTGAATGGTCTCGATCACAGGACGGTCGGCGTAATACTTCAAACCGATTTCCAGCGTGGCCTTGCCATCGCCCTCGACAACCTTGAAACCGTCCACATAACCTTCGTCCTGCAACACCTTGGCGATGGCCGCCTTGATCTTGGAGGAAGGCATAGACACCACGGTCTTTTCCGCCATCTGCGCATTACGGATGCGCGTCAGCATATCGGAGATTGGATCACTCATGCTCATAGTTTCACCCTTACCAGCTTGCCTTGGTCACGCCGGGAATCTCCCCGCGCATCGCATATTCACGCAACTTGGTGCGTCCCAGACCGAACTTGCGGAACGTGCCGCGCGGACGACCGGTTAGCGCGCAACGATTGCGCAGGCGCACCGGGCTGGCATCGCGCGGCAGCGCTTGCAGTTTTTGACGCGCCGCAAAGCGCTCTTCTTCGCTCAACGACATATTGGTCACGATCGCCAACAGCTCGGCGCGCTTGGCAGCGAATTTCTTTACTGTGTCGCGACGCTTCTGTTCGCGGTTAATCAAAGCGGTCTTTGCCATATCACCCTCAGTTCTTCAATGGGAATTTGAACGCCATCAGCAAGGCCTTGGCTTCTGCATCGGTCTTCGCGGTCGTCGTGATTGTGATGTTCATGCCACGCAGCGCATCAATCTTGTCGTACTCGATTTCCGGAAAAATGATTTGTTCTTTCACGCCCATGTTGTAATTGCCACGGCCGTCAAAGGATTTGCCGGAAATGCCACGAAAATCGCGGATACGCGGGATGGCCACCGTCACCAGGCGATCCAGAAATTCATACATGCGATCGCGGCGCAGGGTCACCTTGCAGCCAACCGGATAGTTCTCGCGAATCTTGAATCCAGCGATGGATTTCTTGGACTTGGTGACCACCGGCTTCTGTCCGGCGATCTTCTGCATGTCGCCCACCGCATGATCCATGACCTTCTTGTCAGCCACCGCCTCACCCACGCCCATGTTCAGCGTGATCTTCTCGATGCGCGGCACCTCCATCACCGACTTGTAGCCGAACTGCTTGACCAGCTGCGGCACCACGGTCTTTTTGTAGAAATCGTTCAAACGAGCCATGTTTCTATCCCTTACGCAATCACTTCGCCATTGGACTTGAAGACGCGCACCTTGCGGCCATCTTCCAGCACTTTCACACCCACGCGATCTGCTTTCTTGGCCGCCGCGTTGTAAATGGCGATATTGGAAATATGGATCGGCTTTTCGATTTCCACGATACCGCCCGCCTCACCCTTCACCGGATTCGGCTTCTGGTGTTTCTTGACCTTATTGATCCCGCTCACCATCACATAGTCGCCCGCCACGCTCAACACATTGCCGCGACTGCCTTTATCCTTGCCGGTGATGACGATCACATCGTCGTTTTTCCTGATCTTGTTCATGATTTATCCTCGACAGACGCTTACAGCACTTCCGGTGCCAGGGAAACGATCTTCATGAACTTTTCCGTACGCAGTTCACGAGTGACCGGCCCAAAAATACGGGTGCCAATCGGCTCCAGCTTGTTGTTAAGCAACACCGCCGCATTGCCATCGAACTTGATCAGCGATCCATCGTTGCGACGCACCCCCTTGGCGGTACGCACCACAACAGCGTTGTACACCTCGCCTTTTTTGACGCGCGAACGCGGGGCGGCATCTTTGACGCTGACCTTGATGACGTCGCCCACGCTGGCGTAGCGACGCTTGGAACCACCCAATACCTTGATGCACATGACGGCACGCGCACCTGTGTTGTCAGCCACATTCAGAACCGACTGCATTTGTATCATTTTTCAAATCTCCAACTTATTCCGCCTGCGGCGGCTAGTTTTGGAACCCGTTTGGGTCAGGCCGCCGCTAACGGCGGTGAAACGAAGCCGCGCATTTTATGCATACTTGCCGGTTTGCGCAAGCACTTATTGTAAAAAATTATACTTCCTGAGCTTTTTCAATCAGCTTGGTCACACGCCACACCTTGGTCTTGGACAAGGGGCGGGTTTCCTCAATGGTTACTACATCGCCTTGCCCGAACTCGTTGTTCTCATCATGGGCGTGGTATTTCTTGGAGACGCGCACCACTTTGCCAAGCACCGGATGCTTGACCTTGCGTTCAACCAGCACGGTGACCGTCTTGTCCATCTTGTTGCTGACAACCGTGCCGGTCAGCGAGCGTTTCAGATTCGTTGCACTCATTGCTGCCCACCCTTTTGCGTCAATACTGTCTTCACGCGCGCGATGTCGCGGCGCACCTTGTTCAACTGGCTGGTATTACTCAGTTGCTGGGTCGCCAGCTGCATGCGCAATCCGAACTGGGCCTTGCCCAAAGACAACAGCTCCTGCTGCAGCTCGGCTACCGATTTGTTCTTCAATTCACTCGCCTTCATGGTTACGCCCCCACCTGTCTGACCACAAACGTCGTTTCGATGGGCAGCTTGGCAGAAGCCAGCTGGAACGCTTCGCGCGCCAGGGATTCTGCCACGCCATCCATCTCATACAGCATCTTGCCGGGACGAATCTCGGCAACGTAGTACTCCGGGCTGCCCTTACCGTTACCCATACGCACCTCAGCCGGCTTCTTGGAGATTGGTTTGTCCGGGAAGATGCGGATCCAGATACGTCCGCCGCGCTTGATGTGACGGGTCATGGCACGGCGCGCCGCCTCGATCTGGCGTGCAGTCAGGCGACCGCGACCCACGGCCTTAAGGCCGAATTCGCCGAAACTCACCGTATTGCCGCGCGTCGCAACGCCGGTGTTGCGGCCCTTCTGCTCCTTGCGGTATTTCCTTCTAGCTGGCTGTAGCATGTTTTGCTCCCGACTTTCTTGCTTTCTTTTCAGGTTCAGCCACGGCAGGCGCAGCAACTTCCTGCTGCGAGCCTTGGTCGCCCTTGTAGACCCACACCTTGACACCGATCACACCATAGGTGGTCTTGGCTTCGGAGAAGCCGTAATCGATGTCAGCACGCAGAGTGTGCAACGGCACGCGGCCTTCTCGATACCACTCGGTGCGAGCGATTTCGATACCGTTCAAACGACCGCCGCTCATGATCTTGATCCCCTGCGCGCCGAGGCGCATGGCGTTCTGCATGGCTCGTTTCATCGCGCGACGGAACATGATGCGTTTCTCGAGCTGCTGCGTGATGGAATCGGCGATCAGCTGCGCGTCAACTTCCGGCTTGCGCACCTCTTCGATGTTCAGGCCGACCTCGGGCAAGCCCATGCGCTTTTTCAATTCATTGCGCAGCGTTTCGATGTCTTCGCCCTTCTTGCCGATCACCACGCCCGGACGTGCCGTGTAGATGGTGATCTTGGCGTTCTTGGCCGGACGCTCGATAACAATCTTGGAAACGCCCGCGCCCGCCAGTTTTTTCTTCAGGAACTCGCGGACTTCGATGTCCTTGTGCAGCAGATCAGCAAACTGCTTGCTGCCCGAATACCACTTGGAAGCCCAATTCTTGTGGACGCCGAGACGGAATCCAATCGGATGTATTTTCTGACCCATGCTTTAGCTCCCGACGGTGATCGTTATATGGCAGGTCTGCTTCTCGATTCCCGTGCCGCGCCCCTTGGCGCGCGGGATCATGCGCTTCAGCGAAGCGGCCTTGCCCACATAGATGGTGGTGACCTTGAGCTCGTCGATATCGGCACCATCGTTATGCTCGGCATTGGCGATGGCGGAATCGAGCGCCTTCTTCAGGATGGCGCCGCCCTTCTTCGGGCTGAACGCCAGGATATTCAGCGCCTGCGCGACGGGCAGTCCGCGGATCTGGTCGGCGACCAAACGCGCTTTCTGCGCCGAAATGCGTACGCTGCGGATGATTGCGGTTGTGCTCATCATATCTCCTTATTTCTTGGCGGCTGCTTTTTTATCGGCAGCGTGCCCCTTGAAAGTGCGGGTCAGCGAGAACTCGCCAAGCTTGTGACCGACCATGTTTTCGGTCACATAGACGGGAACATGTTGTTTGCCGTTATGCACCGCGATCGTCAAACCGACGAATTCAGGCAATACGGTGGAACGGCGAGACCAAGTCTTCACCGGACGCTTGTCGTTGGTTGCGCGCACCGCCTCCACCTTTTTCATCAGATGCAGATCGACGAACGGGCCTTTTTTAATTGAACGTGCCATATCTATCTACCCCTTAAACCTGAAAGCGGCGACGCACGATCATGCCGCTAGTACGCTTGTTACTACGTGTACGGAAGCCCTTGGCCGGCACACCCCATGGGCTAACCGGATGACGACCTGCCGCAGTCTTGCCCTCGCCGCCACCGTGCGGGTGGTCAACGGGGTTCATGGCGACGCCGCGCACGGTCGGGCGGATGCCGCGCCAACGGTTGGCGCCGGCCTTGCCGATGGAACGCAGCAAGTGTTCGCCATTACTGACTTCGCCGAGCGTCGCACGGCAATCGATATGCACTTTGCGGATTTCGCCAGAGCGCAAACGCAACTGGGCATAGCTGCCTTCCCGCGCCAACAGCTGCACCGAAGCGCCCGCTGATCGCGCCAGTTGCGCGCCCTTGCCGGGCAGCATCTCGATGGCATGAATCACGGAACCGACCGGGATGTTGCGCAACGGCAACGTATTGCCAGCCTTGATCGGCGCCTCTGCGCCGCTGATCAGTTGTGCGCCCGCAGCAATGCCCTTGGGAGCAATGATGTAACGGCGCTCACCATCGGCATAGCACAGCAACGCCAAGTGCGCGCTGCGGTTCGGGTCATATTCCAGACGCTCAACCGTTGCCGCGACGCCATCCTTGTCTCGTTTGAAGTCGACGATACGGTAATGCTTTTTGTGGCCGCCGCCCATATGACGCGTGGTGATATGGCCATTGTGGTTACGGCCGGCGGTGCGATTCTTCTTCTCCACCAGCGCGGCAACCGGCTTGCCCTTGTGCAACTCCTTGTTCACCACACGCACAACAGCGCGCGCACCGGGAGACGTTGGTTTAAGTTTTATCAGTGCCATGATTACCCCTGCTCGCTCGCGGCAAAATTGATTTCCTGACCGGCAGCCAGGTTCACGTAGGCCTTCTTCCAGTCCTGACGGCGGCCAACGGAACGACCAAAGCGCTTCTTCTTGCCCTTGACGTTGCTGATCTGCACGCTATCCACCGTCACCTTGAACAGTTTCTCGACCGCCGCCTTGATTTCCGGCTTGGTCGCATCGGAAGCCACACGGAAGATCACTTGCTCGTGCTTTTCTGCAACAAAAGTGGCCTTCTCGGAGATCTGGGGCGCGAGCAGCAGGTTCAGCAAACGCTCTTCATTGATTTTTTGTACGCTCATGCCAGCATCTCCTCGATTTTAGCGATCGCGCCCTTGGTCACCAGCACCTGCGGAAAACGCACCAGACTGACGGGATCTGCCTGATGCGCCTCGACCACCAGCACGTTCGGCAGGTTGCGCGACGACAGGTACAGATTCTCGTCCATACTCTCGGTGATGATGAGCACGCGATCCAGCCCCATGCCCTTGATCTTCTGCGCCAGCAGCTTGGTCTTGGGCGCTTCGATGGACAAACCCTCGACCACGCTCAGACGGCCTTCACTCACCAGCTTGGAGAAGATGGCAGCCAAACCAGCGCGATACATCTTGCGGTTGATCTTCTGTGTGTAGTTCTGATCCGGGCTATTGGGGAATATCTTGCCGCCTCCGCGCCACAGCGGGCTGGATGCCATACCTGCGCGTGCGCGACCGGTGCCCTTCTGGGCGAACGGCTTGCGCGTGGACTTGGCAATCTCGCTACGTCCCTTCTGCTTGCTGTTGGCAGAACGGGCGTTGGCCTGATAGGCCACCACCAGTTGGTGTACCAAGGCTTCGTTGTATTCGCGGCCAAACAGGTCGTCAGAAGCATTGATGCTTGCACCCGCTTTGCCATTCTCGTTGATTACTTTCAGTTCCATCATGCCCCCGCTTTCACTGCCGGACGCACGACCACGTCGCCGCCGGTCGCGCCCGGCACCGCACCCTTGACCAGCAACAACTGGCGTTCGACATCGATACGAACGATCTGGAGATTTTGCACGGTGCGCTGCACGTCGCCCAGATGTCCGGTCATGCGCTTACCCGGGAATACGCGCCCCGGATCCTGCGCCATCCCGATGGAACCCGGCACATTGTGCGACTTGGAGTTACCGTGAGAAGCGCGACCTGATTTGAAGTGGTAACGCTTAATGGTGCCCGCGTAACCCTTACCGATGGTCACGCCGGTGACATCCACTTTCTGTCCGACCTGGAACAGATCCACGCCAACTTTGCCGCCGACGTTCAGGCTGACCAGTTGTTCAGGCGTGGCAGTGAATTCTTTCAACACACTGCCCGCCTCGACGCCCGCCTTGGCAAAATGCCCGGCAGCAGCCTTGGTTACACGGCTGGCGCGGCGCGCACCGAACGCGACCTGCACGGCGCTGTAACCATCAGTGGGAGCGGTTTTGATCTGGGTGACACGATTGTTGGACACGTCCAGCACAGTCACCGGCAACGACGTACCGTCGTCGGCGAAGATGCGGGTCATGCCAATCTTGCGACCGACAAGTCCTAAGCTCATTTTGATTTCCTTTGTTAAGGGGCTGACTTCAATTGGCCAGCCGATCCATACTGCCGAAACTACCAATACAACTCTTACTGCAACTTGATTTCCACATCCACACCTGCCGGCAGATCCAGCTTCATCAAGGCATCCACCGTCTTGTCGGTCGGATCGATGATGTCCATCAGGCGCAGATGGGTGCGGATCTCGAATTGGTCGCGCGAGGTCTTGTTCACGTGCGGAGAACGCAGCACGTCGAAACGCTCGATCTTGGTGGGTAACGGAACCGGCCCCTTGACCACTGCGCCGGTACGTTTGGCGGTATCCACGATCTGCAACGCAGACTGATCAATCAGGCGATAATCGAACGCCTTCAGGCGAATGCGGATTTTCTGACTTTGCATAATCTTCTCTTGCGTCTATGCGGCATAACCGCTGGTTAAAGAACAAAATCGCGTGGCGTACAGCCACGCGAGGGCGCGCATTTTAATCTTACTCGATAATTTTTGCAACCACGCCGGCGCCGACGGTGCGACCGCCTTCGC
>JBBIIN010000017.1:0-37796 GCA_037446515.1 Gallionellaceae bacterium | reverse complement strand
GCCGCTGCCAAGGCTGCTGCGGACAAGGCCGCCGCCGAGAAAGCTGCCGCTGCCAAGGCTGCTGCACCAGCCGCTCCAGCTCCGGCCCAGGCTGCCAACTCCATCGTGATGTGCGGCAGTGTATCGGCCAAGGGCGCCAAGAACGAGATCACCGACTTCCATAATGCCGATGCATCGGGCAAATGCGCTGCCGGCGAAGTGACCGTGACCGGCACCCCGGTGGCGGCGAAGTAATCCTCGCCATCCATCCATTCAATCATTCAGTAGAAGGAGATCGAAATGACATTCAAGAAATTTATGGCGATGGTTGCCGCGCTGATGTTTGCAGTCGTAACCCTGGTGCAAGCCGAAACTGCGGCCACCATGCTGCAATACACCATCAAGGATGCAAGCGGCAAGGTATTGGGTTCGTTCACCGCACCGGCCAATGCAACTGCGGCGCAGCTCACCAGCGCATTGAATGGCGCGCTGCCCAGCAGCTACGGGGTGTCGTCTGCCGCTGCGCAAGGCTTTGGTCACACTGCCAGCTTCATGTCGCAAGGGATGAATGCTGGAGCTACCATTATTTCTACAGGTGGTGCCACAACGGTAGCCACGGGCGCTGCGACTTCTACCGCAGCGGTGGGTACGGCGATTTCCACGACGACGATCGCGGCAACAGCAGGTGCGTTGGTGGTGGTAGCCGCAGCGGCCGGCGGTTCTTCTTCCTCTACCCCAGCAACAACCGGAACAACCGGAACAACCGGAACGCGCTGAGCAGTCTCGTTGCCGTGAAAAAATCCTTGGGCTTGCCCAAGGATTTTTTTTGTGCGACATCTGAATGACGATTATCTTGATTCGTTCTCTTTTCATTGTGATTGCAGCGCTGGCGCTGGGCGGGTGCGCCGAGATGGCCGCCACCCCCATCGCGGCGCTCACTGCGCGCGTGGTGCAGCCTGCCGGCGCGCCCGCAGCGGAAGTCAAGCTCGACCCGCGCTTCGCCTACCTGCGCGTGAGCGTGAATGGCGCGGTGGCCTTCCTCGCGTCCGATACGCTGGCGCCGGATAGCCCAGGCATCACTTCAGTGTGGTACAGCGCGGGGCGTGAGGTGTTGCGCTTGCAGGATGGTCGTCTGACCGGGGCGGTGGGCACGTCCACGGAGTGGCGCGCGGTCAGGCTGCCTGTGCTGCCGGAATGGCGCGAGCTGGCGCAGAGGGAGGCCCCGTTCAGGTGGCGGCGGGTGCGGGATGTGATGCCGGGATACAGGCTGGGGGTGGAGGATGCGCTGCTGTTGCGGCGCATCGCTGTGCCGAAGCAGCATCTGCTGCTGGGCAGGAAGGCGGATGGTCTGGTGTGGCTGGAGGAGACTTTCGAGGAGCAATCCGCGACAGCGTTGCCGCCCGCGCGATATGCGGTGGATGCCGCTGCGGGGCGCGTGGTGTATGGAGAGCAGTGCATTGCCGGCGACCTGTGTCTGGCCTGGCAGCGCTGGCCGTTGTCCGCCGAGTGATGGATGATGAGAGCCATGTGTATCCGTAACCGGGGTAGGTCATGCGCGCTGGCCGTTGCGCTGCTGCTGGCACCATTGCTGGCTTGCGCCGATGAACCCGGCATGCGTCTGAGCGAATGGCTGGCAGCCAGGCCAGCGAGTGCGGACGATTATCCTGCGGGGCTGCTCTGGCAGGTGCCAGAGGAAGAAGCGGCCCAGGCCGGTTTGCGTGCAGCGTTGTTGCAGCGCCTGGATGCCGCCGGGAACCCCGGGGCAGGGCGCTTGCGGGCATGGTTGAGCGGCCTGCCCGTTACCGGGCGGGTGCCGGTTTCCATCGTTGACCCTGACTGGCTGAGTGCGAACCTGCGGCATAACCCTGTGGTGCGGCCCGGACAGCGCATCTCCTTGCCCCAGCGTCCGCGCACCGTGGAGCTGATCCTGTCGAATGGGCGGCATTACCGGGTGGCGCATCGTTCCGGCGCACATGCGCCGGACTATCTGGCCGCCGCTACCGGGCTGGCAGGGGACGTGGATTGGGTGTGGGTCGTCCAGCCGGATGGGCTGGTCAAGCGTTTCGGGGTGGCGGGCTGGAATCGCCAAAAGCAGGATGAACCGGCGCCCGGCGCCTGGCTGTGGGCGCCCTTGCGCAGCGATGCCTGGGCGGTGGAGTTGGGCGACGATATGGCGGAATTCCTGGCCACCCAGGGGGTGGCATCCGGTGCAGACGGTGCGACGGAGATGGGTTCCGATTCCAATGGAGCGCTTGCGGCAGACCCGGTCCGTGATGCCGATTTGTTCATCTCGGCCAATGACTGGGGGGTCATCGGTCTGTTGCAGACGCCGACGGCGCGCATGCGGCCTGCGGGATATGGCGCGATGACCTTGTCGCGGACCATGCCCTATTCCCGTACGAATGTGTTCCTGCAACCGCTGGAATGGCTGGAGTTCGGTTTCCGCTATACCAGTGTCAGCGATCGTTACTATGGTGTAGCCATTGCGGGCGACCAGTCGTACAAAGACAAGAGCATGAGCCTCAAGCTCAAGCTGAATGATGAGTCTGCCTATGTGCCGCAAGTTGCCGTGGGGTTGCTGGACATGACCGGAACGGGATTGTTTGCCGGCGAGTATGTGGTGGCCAGCAAACGCACCGGGCAGTGGGACTGGAGCCTGGGGCTGGGGTGGGGGTATGTCGGTGCGCGGGGTGATGTGAGCAATCCTTTGGCCAAGTTGAGCCCGGCCTTCAATACCCGCGTAAAACCGGTTGTCGGGACGGGAGGGAATTTCTCATGGAGCACTTATTTTCGCGGCCCGGCGGCTTTGTTCGGCGGCATGCAATATCACACTCGCTGGGAGCCGCTCAGTCTGAAGCTGGAGTACGAAGGGAACAATTACCGGCATGAGCCGTTCCACAATCCGGCGCAGAGTTCTCCCTGGAACGTTGGGGCGGTCTATCGTGCCGGGCGTGCGCTGGATGTTACCTTGGGGTATGAACGCGGCAATCTGTTGACCTTGTCTCTCACCCTGCAGACGGATATGGCGCGGCTGGCCACACCGAAGCTGGACGACCCCGCCCCCGTGCCGGTTTCCGAGTTCGCGCCCGCGAAAAACGCATTGGGCCAGGCGACCGCGCTCGATCTGGAGCGGCAGTCCGGTTGGAGCGTGCGGCGCATCGTGCAAGAGGGCGATCGGGTGCGGGTGGATATCGATGGAGCGAAAGCCAGTTATTGGCGCGAAAGCCTGGACCGGGCCGGGGCGGTCTTGCACCGTGATGCGCCGGCAGAGGTGAAGTCGTTCGTTTTTGCGCACAGTCAATCCGGTGTGCCGCTGGCCGATTTGACCGTGGACCGCGCAGGCTGGGTGGCGCGTCAGACCGAGCCCTTGCCGCCCGCCCAACAGGCCGATACGGTGGTCATCCGGCAGCCCGCCGCCGCATCCCAATCTGCCGCAACGGTGTATCAGGCAGAGCCGGCGCGTTTCCAGTTCGAGCCGGGGATGGGCTTGAAGTACAACCTGGGCGGCCCGGATGGGTTCATCCTCTATCAGATCTTTGCCGAGGGAACGGCCAGATGGAAGCTGAGGGACGATACCTGGCTGCAGGGCGGCGTGCAGCTGCGTTTTCTGGATAACTATGACAAGTTCCGCTATACCCAAGGCAGCTTGCTGCCCCACGTGCGCACCTATTTGCGCGAATACATGACCAGCACGCGGCTGACCTTGCCGAACCTGCAATTCACCCATGTCGGCAAGCTCGCCGCAAACCAGTATTACAGCGTCTATGGCGGCTTCCTCGAATCCATGTTCGCCGGGGCGGGCGGCGAATGGATGTATCGCGCGCCGGGCAGCAGCGTGGCGCTGGGGATAGACTGGAACCGTGTGCGGCAGCGCGATTTCCGCCAGGATTCCGGACTGATGGACTATCGCGTGAATACCGGCCATGCCACGCTTTACTGGGACACCGGCTGGAACGATGTGCTGGCGACCCTGAGCGCGGGGCGCTATCTGGCGGGTGACCGGGGAGTGACGGTGGATATGGCGCGCACCTTTCCCAATGGCGTGCGCTTCGGCGGCTATTTCACCAAGACGAATGTGACCGCGGTCCAGTTCGGCGAGGGCAGCTTCGACAAAGGCATTTATGTCGCCATCCCCTTTGACGCGATGATGACCAAGACATCAGGCAAGATGGCGACCCTGGTTTGGCAGCCTCTGCTACGGGACGGCGGCGCCAGGCTGGATAGGGCCGTGCGGCTTTACGACATGACGCGCTTGCTGGATGAGCGGGAGCTGCAATACCGGCCTGCGGAGCTGGACAACAACATTCCCATTCCGTCGCAACGGCCCTTGCAATGGGGGGTGTCCGCCCCGCAGTGATTGCTTCGCCCGCCAGGAATGGCTACCATTGCGGGCTCGTTTCCATCCAGTGCCAGGACAAACTCGTGAATATCCCCAGCAAGCCTTATATCGCCAAACAACACAGCATCATGAAAATGCCGCCGCTGGGCACGGATGCGATCAGCGTGATGGAGGATTTCCGGCGTTATTTCGGCCACACGCTGGGATGGGACAGGGCTACGCTGTCCGGCTTCCCGGTCTATTCCTCGCTGGCGGCGACCCTGCGCGACCGCCTGATCGAGCGCTGGCGCCATACCCAGCGCGCCTATGACGAGTGCGATTGCAAGCAGGCCTATTACCTGTCGCTGGAATTCCTGATGGGGCGCGCCATGGGCAACGCCATGCTGAACCTCGACATGGTGCAGGAAACCGAAGAGGCCATGCGCAATTTCGGCGTGGTGCTGGAGGATGTGCAGGACCAGGAGGCGGATGCCGGTCTGGGCAATGGTGGCCTGGGACGTCTGGCGGCCTGTTTTCTGGACAGTTGCGCCACGTTGCAGCTGCCGGTGACCGGCTACGGCTTGCGTTACGAATACGGCATGTTCCGCCAGCGCATCGAAGATGGCCGCCAGGTCGAGGATCCGGATCACTGGCTGCGCAACGGCAACCCGTGGGAGGTGGAGCGTCCGGAATTCGCCGTGCGTGTGAAATTTGGCGGGCGCAGCGAACTCTACAAGGATGCGGCGGGCAAGCTGCAGGCGCGCTGGGTGGATACCCAGGATGTGATGGCCGTTCCGTTCGACATGCCGATACCGGGCTACCGCAACGGCACGGTGAACACCTTGCGTCTGTGGAAATCCTCGGCTACCGAGGAATTCAATCTGGATGAATTCAACGCGGGTAGCTACACCGAGGCGGTGGCCGCCAAGAACGCGGCGGAGCACATCACCATGGTGCTCTATCCCAACGATGCCAGCGAGAATGGCAAGGAGCTGCGTCTGCGCCAGCAGTATTTCCTGGCGTCGGCCAGCCTGCAGGATGTGTTGCGCCACTGGAGCAGCAAGCATGGCAATGATTTCTCCGGGTTCGCCGGGAAGAACGCCTTCCAGCTCAACGACACGCACCCGACCTGCGCGGTGGCGGAACTGATGCGCTTGCTGATGGATGAGCATGGGCTGGGTTGGGACGAGGCCTGGCGCATCACCTGCGACACCATGGCCTACACCAACCACACCCTGTTGCCGGAGGCGCTGGAAAAATGGCCGGTGGGCATGTTCGGACGTTTGCTGCCGCGCCTGCTGGATATTATCTACGAGATCAACGCGCGCTTTCTGGAGCAGGTATCGCAGCGCTGGCCGGGCGATGTGGCGCGCATGCGCCGCATGTCCATCATCGAGGAGGGTAGCGTGCCGCATGTGCGCATGGCCTATCTGGCGGTGGTGGCCTGCCACTCGGTGAACGGCGTGGCCGAGCTGCATTCCAGGCTGTTGCAGCAATACCTGTTCCGCGATTTCTATGAACTGTGGCCGCAAAAGTTCAACAACAAGACCAATGGCGTCACGCCGCGCCGCTGGATGGCCTGGAGCAATCCGCAGCTCAGCAGCCTGATCGACGAGACCATAGGCGAGGAATGGCGCACCGATCTGGCGAAGTTGCGCGATCTTGCTGGTTCGGCCAAGGATCGCGCCTTCCGCGCGCGCTGGTATGAGATCAAGCAGGCCAACAAGCAGCGCCTGGCGGAGATGGTGCAGCGCGACTGCGGTGTGGCCTTCGATACCAATGCGCTGTTCGATGTGCAGGTCAAGCGCATCCACGAATACAAGCGGCAGTTGCTGAACGTGCTGCACGTGATCCATCTGTATGACCGCATCAAGCGCGGCGACACGGCCAACTGGACGCCGCGCTGCGTGCTGATCGGCGGCAAGGCGGCGCCCGGCTATGCCATGGCCAAACGCATCATCCGGCTGGTGACAGCGGTGGCCGAGGTCATCAATCAGGATCCGGCGGCGCGCGGCCTGTTGCAACTGGTGTTCCTGCCCGACTACCGCGTTTCGGCGATGGAGGTGATCGCCCCGGCAGCGGATCTGTCCGAGCAGATTTCCACGGCGGGCAAGGAAGCCTCCGGCACCGGCAACATGAAGTTCATGATGAACGGCGCGCTGACCATAGGTACGCTGGATGGCGCCAACATCGAGATACGCGAAGAGGCGGGCGACGACAACTTCTTCCTGTTCGGGCTGACGGCCGAACAGGTCGAGGCGGCACGCGGCCATTACGATCCGCAGGCCATCGTCGCGGGTGACGAGGATCTGCAGCGCGTGGTGCAACTGCTGAAGAGCAACCATTTCAACCTGTTCGAGCCGGGGCTGTTCGATCCCATCCTGCATGCCCTGCTCAGCCCGCACGATCCATGGCTCACTCTGGCGGACTTCCGCAGTTATGTGGAAGCGCAGCGGCGCGTATCCGCCGCTTACCAGGACAGGGAAGACTGGACGCGCATGAGCATCATCAACACCGCAACCAGCGGCAAGTTCTCCAGCGACCGCACCATCCTGGATTACAACCGCGACATCTGGCGCCTGCCGCAGGTGAAGGCGCACGAGGAATGAACGGGCGGCCGCTGGGGCCGTCCGCTTTCATGTATCATTCGCCTCTGCATGAAGCGCAATCCGTTTATCCACTGTAAGGAAGTTCTGGTATGTCCAACGTAGAAACTCTGGGCGGCTTGCAACGCCGCCTGAACGCCTCCATCCCGCAACAGCAGATCCGCGGCGAGGTCGAGAACAGGCTCAAGCGCTTGGGGCGCACCGCCAAAGTGCATGGTTTTCGCCCCGGCAAGGCGCCGCTCAAGGTACTGGAGCAGCAGTATGGCGCCTCGGTGCAGCAGGAAGTGCTGGGCGACAGCCTGCAGCGCGCATTTGCCGACGCGGCCATCGCGAACAAGCTGCAAGTGGCCGGGTTCCCGCAATTCGAGATCAAGACGGCCGACCTGGGGGCGCCGCAGATCGAATTCAGCGCCACCTTCGAGATTTATCCCGAAGTCGTCATCGGTGACATCAAGGGCGAGCAGGTCACCCGCACCGTGTTCACGCTGGGCGACGCCGACGTGGAAGAGACGCTCAATACCCTGCGCAAGCAGCGTGCCGTGTTCAAGCGCGTCGAGCGCGGGGCGCAGCAGGACGATCAGGTGAAACTCGACTTTGTGGGCACACTGAACGGGGAAAAATTCGAGGGTGGTGAAGCAAGCGATTTCACCGTGGTGCCGGGCGCGGGGCGCATGTTGCCGGAGTTCGAGGCGGCGGTCGTGGGTGTCAAGGCGGGTGAGAGCAAATCCTTCGACATGACTTTTCCGGCCGATTATCACGGCAAGGATGTGGCGGGCAAACAGGTTACTTTCACGATTACCGTGCACAGCGTGGAAGAGCCGCAGTTGCCGGAGGTGGATGGCGAATTTGCCAAGGCGCTCGGCGTGGCGGATGGCGATGTGGCCAAGCTGAAACAGGACATCCGCGACAACGTGGGGCGCGAGGCGCAGCGCCGCGTCAAGGTGCGCAACAAGGACAGCGCCATGGAGGTGTTGCTGAAAGTCGCGCAACTGGAGGCGCCCCAGTCCTTGCTGGAAGGCGAAGCGCGCCGTTTGATGGAGCAGACCCTGCATGATATGCAGGCACGCGGCATGAAGATCCCGCAGGGCATGCAGTTGCCGGTGGACTTGTTCACCGAGCGGGCCAGCAAGCGCGTCAAGCTGGGCCTGATCCTGGCCGAGCTGGTCAAGCAGCACGGCCTGCAGGCCAAACCGGAACAGGTGCAGGCGCTGCTGCAGGAATATGCGCAGAGTTTCGAGCGTCCGGACGAAGTGGTGCGCTGGTATGCCGCCGAACCGGCGCGCATGCAGGAAGTGGAGAACCTGGTGCTGGAGGACAACGTGGTGGCATGGGTGATGTCCGGCGCTCAGGTGACCGATCAGCCCGTCACCCTTAAAGAGTTGATGAAGGATTGAACATGAGGCAGGCAACGGCAGGCGGAGCGATGGAGCCACAAGACACGGGACTGATCCCGATGGTTATCGAGACCAGCGGACGCGGCGAGCGCGCGTTCGACATCTATTCGCGCCTGTTGAAGGAGCGGGTAATCTTTCTGGTCGGCCCGATCAACGACCAGGTGGCGAACCTGGTGGTGGCGCAGTTGCTGTTCCTGGAGTCGGAGAACCCGGACAAGGACATCCATCTGTACATCAATTCCCCTGGCGGCTCCATTTCGGCTGGCATGTCCATCTACGACACCATGCAGTTCATCAAGCCGCAGGTGTCCACTTTGTGCGTGGGCATGGCCGCTTCGATGGGGGCTTTCCTGTTGCAGGCCGGGGAGAAGGGCAAGCGTTACGCCTTGCCCAATTCGACGGTGATGATCCACCAGCCGCTCGGTGGTTTCCAGGGGCAGGCGACGGACATCGAGATCCATGCCAAATACATCTTGAGCCTGCGCGAACGCTTGTATGCACTGATGGCCAAGCATACCGGTCGCAACGTGGAAGAGATCGCGCGCGACAGCGAGCGCGACAATTTCCTGACGGCCGCGCAGGCGCAGGAGTATGGCTTGATCGACCAGGTACTGGACAAGCGGGCTTGAGGCAGGTTGCCGGAATTAAGGTGCGGAGGCGGAGATGACTACGGAAAAAGGCAAGGGTGACAAACTGCTGTACTGCTCTTTCTGCGGCAAGAGCCAGCACGAGGTGCGCAAGCTCATCGCCGGACCGTCGGTGTTTGTGTGCGATGAATGCATCGCGCTGTGCAACGATATCATCCGCGAGGAGACGCAGGCGGCATCCGGCTCCGCCAAGGCGGACAAGGGTGAGTTGCCGACGCCGCATGAGATTTGCGAGCGACTGGACGAATATGTCATCGGCCAGCGCCAGGCCAAAAAAATCCTGTCCGTTGCGGTGTACAACCATTACAAGCGCTTGCGCGGCAAGGAAGACGAAGAAGTTGAGCTGGCCAAGAGCAATATTTTGCTGGTCGGCCCGACCGGTTCCGGCAAGACCTTGCTGGCGCAGACGCTGGCGCGCCTGCTCAATGTGCCGTTCGTGATGGCCGATGCGACCACGCTGACCGAGGCCGGCTATGTCGGCGAGGACGTCGAGAACATCATCCAGAAGCTGTTGCAAGCCTGCGACTATGACGTGGAACGCGCCCAGCGCGGCATCGTGTATATCGACGAGATCGACAAGATATCACGCAAGTCCGACAACCCCTCCATCACGCGCGACGTGTCGGGCGAGGGCGTGCAGCAGGCCTTGCTCAAACTGATCGAAGGCACCAAGGCATCGATTCCCCCGCAGGGCGGCAGGAAACATCCGAACACCGAATTCCTGCAGGTGGACACCACGAACATTCTGTTCATCTGCGGCGGCGCCTTTGATGGCTTGGAAAAGGTGATACGCAACCGTTCACAGAAGGCGGGCATCGGATTCTCGGCGACACTGGCCAAGCGTGACGACAGCCAGGATATCGGCAAAGTGTTGCGCGAGGTGGAGCCGGAAGACCTCATCAAGTTCGGCCTGATTCCGGAATTTGTCGGGCGTCTGCCGGTGGTGGCGACACTGGAAGGGCTGGACGAAGCCGCGCTGGTTCAGATACTGGCCGAACCCAAGAATGCATTGACCAAGCAATACCAGAAACTGTTCCAGATGGAGGGGGTGGAGCTGGAGTTCCGCGAGGGAGTGCTGGAAGCCATCGCCAAGAGGGCCCTGGCGCGCAAGACCGGTGCGCGCGGGCTGCGCTCCATCCTGGAGCAGGCCTTGCTGGACACCATGTTCGATTTGCCTTCGCTGGAGAATGTGAGCAAGGTGGTGCTGGATGAGAACGGCGAAGGCGAGCTCAAGCCTATCGTGATCTATGCGGACGAGGCCAGGGCAGCCTAAAAGCCTTTTTTGCAGGATGGTTGAATTCCGTTACGCAGCCCCCATCAAGCAACCAAGTTAATCCAGAGCGACCATCATGTCAGAATTCGAACCGATTCCAGTCCATGCGGATTTATATCCGTTGCTTCCGCTGCGCGATGTGGTGGTGTTCCCGCACATGGTCATTCCGCTGTTCGTCGGACGCGCCAAATCCATCAAGGCGCTCGAAACGGCCATGGAGGCGGGTAAAAGTATTGTACTGGTGGCGCAAAAGTCGGCGGCCAAGGACGAGCCGGCCAGCGATGACATTTTCCGCATCGGCAGCATCGCCAACATCCTGCAAATGCTCAAGCTGCCGGATGGCACCGTGAAGGTGCTGGTGGAAGGCACGCAACGCGCCAAGGTTATCCAGGTGTTTGATGATAAATCGCATCTGGATGCCGAGATACAGGCGATCCCCGCCGACGAGAACCCCGGCCATGAAGCGGAAGCGATGCGCCGTGCCTTGATCAACCAGTTCGATCAGTACGTCAAGCTGAACAAGAAGATCCCGCCGGAGATTCTGACTTCGCTGGCCGGTATCGATGATGCCGGACGGCTGGCGGACACCATCGCCGCGCATCTGCCGCTCAAGCTGGAGCAGAAGCAGGAAGTGCTGGAAATCTTCGATGTGCGCCAGCGCCTGGAACATCTGCTCGGTTTGCTGGAAGCCGAGCTGGACATCATGCAGGTGGAGAAGCGCATCCGCGGTCGCGTGAAACGCCAGATGGAAAAGAGCCAGCGCGAGTATTACCTGAACGAGCAGGTCAAGGCGATCCAGAAAGAATTGGGCGAGGGGGAAGAGGGCGCCGATATCGAGGAGATCGAAAAGAAGATCAAGTCGGCACACATGCCCAAGGAAGCACGCGCCAAGGCCGAGGCTGAACTGAAGAAACTGAAATTGATGTCGCCCATGTCGGCCGAGGCCACTGTGGTGCGCAACTACATTGATGTGCTGGTCGGCTTGCCGTGGAAGAAAAAGACCAAGATCGACACCAGCCTCAAGCATGCGGAGGAAGTGCTGGAGGCGGATCATTATGGCTTGGAGAAGGTCAAGGAGCGCATCGTCGAATATCTCGCCGTGCAGCAGCGCGTGGATAAGATGAAGGCGCCCATCCTGTGCCTGGTTGGTCCCCCCGGCGTCGGCAAAACTTCGCTGGGGCAGTCCATCGCGCGCGCGACCAACCGCAAATTCGTGCGCATGTCGCTGGGCGGCGTGCGCGACGAATCGGAGATACGCGGCCATCGCCGCACCTATATCGGTTCCATGCCCGGAAAGATATTGCAGAACATGAGCAAGATCGGGGTGAAGAACCCGCTCTTCCTGCTGGACGAAGTGGACAAGATGGGTATGGATTTCCGCGGCGACCCTTCTTCTGCTTTGCTGGAGGTGCTCGATCCGGAGCAGAACAATACCTTCGTCGATCACTACGTCGAAGTCGAATACGACCTGTCCGATGTGATGTTCGTGGCGACTTCCAACAGCATGAACATCCCGGCACCGTTGCTGGACCGCATGGAGGTGATCCATGTCTCCAGCTATACCGAAGATGAGAAGGTCAATATCGCCACGCGCTATCTGTTGCCCAAGGCGATCAAGAACAACGGCCTGAAGGAAGAAGAGATCAGCGTCTCCGAGAGCGCCATCCGCGACATCCTGCGCTATTACACGCGCGAGGCCGGCGTGCGCAGCCTGGAGCGCGAACTGTCCAAGATCTGCCGCAAGGTGGTGAAATCGCTGCTGCTGAAAGACCGCGCCGGCAAGGTCACGGTGAACGCGCGCAACCTCGATAAATATCTGGGTGTGCGCCGCTATAGCTACGGTATCGCCGAGAAGAATAACCAAGTGGGGCAAGTCACCGGACTGGCATGGACCGAGGTCGGGGGTGAGCTGCTGACTATCGAAACTGCCGTGCTGCCGGGCAAGGGCAAGACCACCACCACCGGCAAGCTCGGGGAGGTGATGCAGGAATCCATCCAGGCCGCCCTGAGCGTGACCCGCAGCCGTGCGCGCAAGCTGGGCATCGCGGAGAATTTCTACGAAAAGAGCGATCTGCACATCCACCTGCCCGAGGGCGCCACCCCCAAGGATGGCCCAAGTGCGGGTATCGGCATCTGCACGGCCATGGTGTCCGCCTTGACTGGCATTCCGGTGCGCGCGGATGTGGCGATGACCGGCGAAATTACGCTGCGTGGCGAGGTGTTGCCCATTGGCGGATTGAAGGAAAAATTGCTGGCTGCGCTGCGCGGTGGCATCAAGGTTGTGCTGATTCCGGAAGAGAACGTAAAAGACTTGGTCGAGATACCCGACAATGTGAAGAACAAGCTGGACATCCATCCGGTGAAATGGATAGACCAGGTGCTCGAAATGGCGCTGGAAAGGAAGCCGGAGCCTTTGCTTGAGACGCCGCCGGCTGAGGTGCCGCCATCGCCCTTGGGGCAGACAGCCAGCCCGGCAGCCGCCATCAAGCATTGATGGTGGTGAGGATTATTATGAAAGGCATAGCAATCGCTTGACCCTGTAGGTATCCCTTGATATAAAGCCGCCGCAGGATTTTCCTGCCTCGAACAACAACCGACATGCAAAGGGGAGCCGCGTGAGCAACAAATCTGATTTGATCGAAGCAATCGCCAAATCCGCAGATATTTCCAAGGCTGCTGCGGGCCGCGCGTTGGATGCGACTATCGAGTCCATCAAGAAATCCATGAAAAAGGGGGAACCGGTGAGCCTGGTCGGTTTCGGTACGTTCTATGTGGGCAAGCGCGCAGCGCGCAGCGGTCGCAATCCGCGCACGGGCGCAGCGATCAAGATCAAGGCTGCCAAAGTTCCGAAATTTCGAGCTGGCAAAGGTTTGAAAGATGCTGTAAACTAGCGCGCTTTCTACGGGGGTGCTTAGCTCAGCTGGTAGAGCAACGCCCTTACAAGGCGTGGGTCGGCGGTTCGATCCCGTCAGCACCCACCAGAAGATGCAAGTTATTGGAGTGGTAGTTCAGTTGGTTAGAATACCGGCCTGTCACGCCGGGGGTCGCGGGTTCGAGTCCCGTCCACTCCGCCAAACAAAGGCGAACGCAAGTTCGCCTTTTTTCATGTTGGATGCCGATAAAGGTATCGGTTTTTTGGGATGACCTGTCATGTTTGATTTTGTGCATGAAAGAAAACGGCTGGTGCAAATCGTGTTGGCCCTGATCGTGTTGCCGTTCGCGCTGTGGGGCGTGGACTCATATCGGCATACGGTGTCTGACGCTTCTCTGGCGCAGGTAAATGGCGAAAAGATTAGTTCGCAGGAGTTCGAGAATGCACTGGAGCAGCAGCGCCAGCGCATCCGGGAAATGGCTGGGCAGAATTTTGATGCCACTCTGTTCGACAAGCCCGAGGTCAAGAAGACGATACTGGAAGGAGTGGTGACCCAGCACCTGCTGGACGGCGAGGCGCGCAAAACAGGATTGGTGGTGAGCGACGAGCAGATGGTGCAACTGATAGCCAGCGTAGCCGCATTCCAGAAAGATGGGAAGTTCGACAAAACCAGCTACGAAACGGCTTTGCGCAGCCAAGGCATGACCCCGGAGATGTTCGAACACAAGGTCAGGCAGGATCTGCTGATGCGGCAGTTGACGGCCGCCTACAACCAGAACGGCTACGCAGCAGAGGCAGTGGCAGACAACCTGGTCAGGCTGGGCGAGCAGCAACGGGTGGTGGCAATCGCCAAGATTGACCTGGCGGAGATGATCAAGCAAAGCAAGGTGAGTGATGCGGAGATAAAGGATTACTTTGAAAAGAATCCGCAGCAGTTCCAGATTCCCGATCGCGCGAAAGTGGAATATGTGGCCTTATCGGTCGAATCCCTGTTGTCACAAGTCGTTGTCAGCGAAGCAGAGATCAAGTCCTATTTCGATGAACACACTGGCGAGTTTGGCACCAAGGAGCAAAGACAGGCGGCGCATATCCTGATCACCATTGCCAAGGATGCGCCTGAAGCCGACAAGCAAGCGGCAAAAGCCAAGGCTGAGCAGGTATTGCAGCAGGTCAAGCAAACTCCGGCTAAATTCGCCGAACTCGCCAAACAATATTCGCAGGATCCGGGTTCCGCAGCGCAAGGTGGCGATCTTGGGTTTTTCGGGCGCGGCATGATGGTGAAGCCTTTCGAGGATGCCGTCTTTGCGCTGAAAGCGGGTGAGATCAGCGGCTTGGTGCAGTCCGATTTTGGTTTCCATATCATCAAGCTGCTTGCAGTCAAACCGGGCAAGGTGCAGGCATTGAGCGAAGTGAGGAAGTTGATCGAGGCACGCATCAGGCAGCAGCATGCCGCTGACAAATTCGCCGAGCTGGCGGAGAAATTCAGTAATACCGTATATGAGCAAAGCGACAGTTTGAAGCCTGCGGCAGAGTTGGTGAAGGGGACGGTGCAGAGCGGTGGCTGGCTGAGCAAGGGGCAGGCTGCAACCTTGCCTTGGAATGAGAAAGTCTTGCAGGCGGTGTTCTCTGAGGATGTGCTCAAGAACAAGCGCAATACTGCGGCCATCGAAATTGCCCCCAATGCCTTGTTGGCGGCGCGCGTGACGGAATATCAGCCGGCCACGACGCGCTCATTGTCCGAGGCGACTCAGGATATACGCGGGTTATTGCAACGGCAGCATGGATTGCAGGCCGCCGTGCAGCAAGGCAAGTCCCTGCTGGATCGCCTCAACCGCGGCGAAAAGGTGCCGACCGCCTGGAAGCCTGCGCAAACGATCACCCGCTCACAACATCCTGGTATCGGTCAGGAGTTGGTGCGGCAACTGTTCCGCGCGGATACCTCGAAACTTCCGGCCTATGTGGGTATGGAGGACGAGCAGCAGGGATATATCCTGGCGCGTATTGATCAAGTGCAGCAGACTGCGCAGGTGGATGATGTAAAGCGCGCGCGTTATCAGCAGCAGATCCGGCAGATGGTTGGGGAAGAGTTGCTGGCGGCTTATCTGGCGGATGCGCGCAAACGCGCCGATATCACCATGAAGGATTTCCCGGCAGAGGAGAAACGCTAGGCTCGTAAACTGGCATCATGCCGCACGGTTCTTGGGTTTATGGGCTGTGCGGGAGGTTCAGGCTTCCGTAGTGCCCAGCGCGGTGGTATTGAAGCCACCGTCCACATAAGTAATTTCTCCCGTGATGCCGCTCGCCAGATCGCTGCACAGGAAAGCGGCGGCATTGCCCACCTCCTCGATCGTGACGTTGCGCTTGAGTGGAGCGTTCTTGGCGTTATAACTGAGTAATTTGAAGAAATCGCCGATGCCCGCCGCCGCCAAGGTTTTGATTGGTCCGGCAGAGATGCCGTTTACACGATATCCTTTGCGCCCGAGATCCATGGCCAGATAACGCACACTGGCTTCCAGGCTGGCCTTGGCCAATCCCATCACGTTGTAATGGGGCATGGTGCGCACTGCGCCGAGATAGCTCATGGTCAACAGAGCTGAGTTGGGATTCAGGTAAGGCAGGGCGGCTTTCGCCATGGCGGAAAAGCTGTAGCTGCTGATGTCGTGCGCGATATGGAAGGATTCGCGGGTCAGACCGTCGAGATAGTTGCCATCCAGCGCTTCGCGCGGAGCAAAGGCAACCGCATGCACGAAACCATCCAATGTTCCCCATTGCCTCCCCAGATTGGCGAATACCTGTTCGATCTCCGCGTCACTGGACACATCGCAGGGGTAAAGCAGCTCGCTGCCGAACTCTTTGGCCAGCGCGGCCACGCGGTCTTTCACCCGCTCCCCCTGATAGGTGAAGGCCAGTTCCGCGCCTTCCCTGTGCATGGCCTGGGCGACGCCATAAGCGATGGAGCGGTTGCTTATCATGCCGGTGATCAGGATGCGCTTGTTTGTCAGAAAGGCCATGTTCGTCCTTGGAGAATGCCGGAGGCAGAGTGCGGCAGCGGGAATTATAACGCATCGGCATACCTCCTTTGCAGGCAGGCTATCGTATATAATCCGCGCCTGTTTATTGGTGGACGCGTGGCGTGTTTTCATGCAGCAAAACCCTCTTCTGGAAGTGAACGGACTTGCGTGCGAGCGGGGGGATCACCGCCTGTTCGAAGGCTTGAGCTTCACGCTCTCTCCCGGCGAACTGATGCAGGTGCAGGGCGAGAACGGCAGCGGCAAGACCACCTTGCTGCGCACGCTGTGCGGTTTTGTGCAGCCCGTGCAGGGCACTGTGCACTGGTGCGGCCAGGATATTGCGGAATGGGACGACGACTTCCATTCCCAGATGCGCTATCTCGGCCACCTGAATGCCATCAAGGATGAATTGAGCGCGATTGAGAACCTGCAGATGAGCGCCGGACTGGCCGGATTCAGGGTGGGCGAGCAGGAAGCCATCGCGGTGCTGCGCCGCATGGGGCTGCGCCGCAAGGAACGTCTGCCGGTGCGTGTGTTGTCGCAAGGGCAGCGCCGGCGCGTGGCTTTGAGCCGCTTGCTGATCGGGGAAGCGAAACTCTGGGTGCTGGACGAGCCCTTGGCCGCACTTGATGTGGGGGCAGTCGGTCTGATGCAGGAACTAATCGGCGAACATCTGTCGAATGGCGGCATGGCCATTTTCACTACGCACCAGCCCTTGCAGGTGGACGGCGTGCAAACGCGGCAAGTTGCGCTGTCATGAAAAGGCTCTCGTTATTCGGTCTGCTGGCCCTGGTGATACGGCGCGACCTGTTACTGGCGATGCGCCGCCGCGCGGATGTACTGACCACGCTGATCTTTTTCGTGATGGTGGTAAGCCTGTTTCCGCTGGGGGTGGGGCCGGAGCCGGAGATGTTGCGCAAGATGGCGTCCGGTGTGTTGTGGGTTGCCGCCTTGCTGGCCTCCATGCTGTCTCTGTCGCGCATGTTCGCGGCGGATCACCAGGACGGGACGTTGGAGCAGATGATGCTGGCGCCGCAGTCGCTCACCATGATGGTGCTGGGCAAGATCGTGGCGCACTGGATGCTGTCCGGGTTGCCTCTGGTGCTCATCGCGCCGGTGCTGGGCTTGCAGTTCGACATGTCCGCCGGGGCAGTGGGGGTGCTGGTGATTGCGCTGTTGCTGGGCACGCCCGTGTTGAGCATGATAGGCGCGATCGGCGCGGCGCTGACGCTGGGGTTGCGCGGTGGCGGCGTGCTGGTTTCGTTGTTGGTGTTGCCATTGTGCATCCCTGTGCTGATCTTTGGCGCGGGCGCGGTGGAGGCGGTGAATAGTGGCATGCCGGCAACTTCCAATCTGTCGTTGCTGGCTGCGTTCTTGCTGTTCGCGCTGGTGTTCACGCCGTTCGTGGCGGCACAGGCGCTGCGTATTTCGATGGAGTGATGAGATTGGCTATCAATTGGTTTAAATATTCAGCGCCCACCACCTTCTACGGTCTGGCGGGCAAGATGGTTCCGTATTTCGCATGGCCTGCGGCTATCCTGTTTCCCATAGGGTTCTATATCGGCTTCTTTGTGGCGCCGACGGATGCGGTGCAGGGCGAGGCCTATCGCATCATGTTCATCCATGTGCCGGCCTCCATCCTGTCCATGTTCATCTACCTCATCCTGGCCGGCTATGCCGCGCTGGGGCTGATCTTCAAGACGCGCCTGTCCGCCATGATGGCTGCGGCACTGGCGCCGACCGGCGCCTTGTTCGCCTTCGTCTCGCTGTGGACGGGCGCACTGTGGGGCAAGCCGATGTGGGGCGCCTGGTGGGTGTGGGATGCGCGCCTGACCTCCGAACTGATCCTGCTGTTTCTCTATCTTGGTTTCATCGCCTTGCAGGCTTCCATCGATGACCCGCGCCGCGCCGACCGCGCCAGCGCCTTGCTGGCCATCGTTGGCTCGGTGAACGTGCCCATCATCTATTACTCGGTGCAATGGTGGAACACCCTGCACCAGGGATCGACCATCAAGTTCACCGGTACCAGCATGCACGTCGCCATGCAGCAGGCCATGTTCACCATGCTGGTGGCCTGTTGGCTCTATACGATCGCAGTCGCCCTGGCGCGGGTGCGCAGCATCATCCTGGAACGCGAAGGCAACACGCAGTGGGTCAGGGAACTGAAGGAGGTGCGCTCATGAGCGCGGCTGATTTTTTTGCCATGAACGGCTACGGCTTCTATGTGTGGGGCTCCTACGGTGTTGCGCTGCTGGTCTTCGTGGTCGAGATCCTGATGGTGCGCCACAGGAGACAACTGGCATTGCGCCAGTTGCAATTGATGAATGAAAGCGGGGACGCACAATGACACCCAGGCAGAAAAGATTGGCATGGATCGTGGCCGGTGTGGCGCTGATTGGCGCGGCAGTGGGACTGGTGCTGTTTGCACTGAAGAACAACGTCAGTCTGTATTTCACGCCGACCCAAGTCTATAACAAGGAAGCGCCGCAGGGGCGCAACTTCCGTATCGGCGGGCTGGTGGAAGCGGGCAGCGTGCAGCGCGAAAAGGATGGACTGACCGTGCGCTTCAGCATCACCGATACGGCCAGGACCATGCCGGTGATCTACAAGGGCATCCTTCCCGATCTGTTCAAGGAGGGCAAGGGCGTGGTCGCGCAGGGCAAGCTGGAGGCGGACAATGTGTTCCATGCCGACGAGGTCCTGGCCAAACATGATGAGAACTATATGCCCCCAGAAGCGAAAGATGCGATCAACAAAGCCGCTGCCAAAGCATCCGCAGTCAGCGCAGCTTCCGCTGTCTATCCTGCCAAATAACCTACCGAGAACATTCGCATGATTCCAGAGATCGGAAATTTCACGCTCATCGTCGCCTTGTGCGTCGCGCTCGTACAGGGCGCGTTGCCTATCTACGGGGCCGCGCGCGGCAACGCGGTGCTGATGGGCAGCGCACGCACTTTCGCGGTCGGGCATTTCGTGTTTGTGTCCATCGCTTTCTGCTGTCTGGCCTATTCCTTCATTGCCAACGACTTCTCCGTGTTGTATGTGGCACAGCACTCCAACTCGCAGTTGCCGGTGCATTACCGGCTTGCCGCGATATGGGGCGGGCATGAGGGTTCGCTGCTGCTGTGGACGTTCATCCTGACCATCTGGACGGTCGCTGTGGCGCTGTTCAGCCGCCACCTGCCGCTGGAGATGGTTGCCCGCGTCATCGGCGTGATGGGCCTGATTTCGGTTGGCTTCCTGCTGTTCATGCTGTTCACCTCCAATCCGTTCGACCGCCTGTTGCCGGCGGCCATGGACGGGCGCGACCTCAACCCGCTGCTACAGGATCCCGGCCTGGTCATCCATCCGCCCATGCTGTACATGGGCTATGTCGGGTTCTCGGTGGCGTTTGCGTTCGCCCTGTCGGCGCTGCTGGGCGGCAAGCTGGATTCCACCTGGGCGCGCTGGTCGCGTCCGTGGACGGCGGTGGCCTGGGTGTTCATGACCATAGGCATCATGCTCGGCAGCTGGTGGGCGTATTACGAACTGGGCTGGGGCGGCTGGTGGTTCTGGGATCCGGTGGAGAACGCCTCGTTCATGCCTTGGCTGGTGGGTACGGCGCTGATGCACTCGCTGGCCGTAACCGAGAAGCGCGGCGCATTCAAGAGCTGGACCGTGCTACTTGCCATCGCCGCTTTCTCGCTGTCGCTGCTGGGCACGTTCCTGGTGCGTTCCGGTGTGCTGACCTCGGTGCATGCCTTCGCCACCGACCCCAAGCGCGGCATCTTCATCCTGTCCTTCCTGGTGGTGGTGATCGGCGCATCGCTGCTGCTGTTCGCCTGGCGCGCGCCCAAGATCGGACTGGGCGGCAAGTTTGGCCTGGTGTCGCGCGAATCCCTGCTGCTGACCAACAATGTGCTGTTGTCCGTGGCCTCGGCTTCGGTGTTTTTAGGCACGCTGTATCCCTTGTTCATGGATGCACTCGGCTTTGGCAAGCTCTCTGTCGGCCCGCCATATTTCAACACCGTGTTCGTGCCGCTGATGATCCCGATGGTGATGATGATGGGGCTGGGTCCGGTCGCGCGCTGGAAACAGGCCAGCCTGCCCGACCTGTGGCAGCGCGTGCGCTGGGCGCTGGCGGCCAGCATGGCCGTGGCCGCGCTGCTGCCGCTGGTGATGGGAAAATGGACGCCGCTCATCGCGCTGGGCATCCTGCTGGCGGCCTGGATCGTCACAACCTCCCTTGTTGACCTGCGCAAGCGCATGGGGGACTCGGGCTCGCTGCGGCAGCGCCTCAAGACACCGTCGCGCAGCTATTACGGCATGCAGTTGGCACATCTCGGCATCGCCGTGTTCATCATCGGCGTGACGCTGGTGAAGGGCTATGAGACCGAGCGCGATGTGCGCATGGATGTAGGCGACACGGTGGCGGCGGGGGGCTATGTGTTCCGCTTCGACGGCGTGAGCGAACAGCAGGGGCCGAACTATGTCGCCTCGCAAGGCCGCGTGAGCGTGAGCAAGGATGGTCAGTCCGTAACCGTCCTGAATCCGGAGAAGCGCCAATACAACGCCTCCGGCATGCCGATGACTGAGGCCTCCATCCAGCCCGGCCTGTTGCGCGACCTGTATGTGTCGCTGGGCGAGCCCATTCCCGGCACCAGTGCATGGGCGGTGCGTGTCTATATCAAGCCTTTCGTGGACTGGATCTGGTTCGGCTGTTTGCTGATGGCGTTGGGTGGAGTGCTGGCGATCAGCGACCGGCGTTACCGCATCCATGCGCGCAAGGAGCAGGCCGCCGCTGAAGATGCGCAACTGAAGGAGAAGACCGCATGATGCGTTTCATATTGCCCTTGGTAGTGTTCCTGGTGCTCTCGGTGTTTTTGTATATCGGGCTGGGGCGCGACCCGCGCGAAGTGCCGTCCCCGCTGATCGGCAAACCCGCACCGGCATTCACCCTGCCGCAGTTGCACGACGCCGACAAATATTTCTCCGCACAGGACATGAAAGGCCAGGTCTGGCTGCTCAATGTCTGGGCTTCGTGGTGCGGCGCCTGCAAGGACGAACACCCGGTGCTGATGGAGCTGGCGCGCCAGAACATCGTGCCGATCTACGGCTTGGATTACAAGGACAAGCGCGAAGACGGCGAAGCAACCCTGAAGCGCGCGGGCGACCCTTACACGCTGACTATCTTTGATGCCGACGGCAAGGTCGGTTTCGATTATGGCGTGTATGGCGTGCCCGAGACCTATGTCATCGACAAGCAGGGCGTGATCCGCGACAAGATCATTGGCGCGGTGACTGCGCAGAACCTGCAAGAGCGCATCCTTCCCCTCGTTGCGGAGTTGCAGAAGAAATGAAGACGCTGCTGACCTTTTTGCTGTGTCTGGTGCCGGTGTTCGCGCATGCCGGGGAAGCGCAAGACCTGGCCGACGATCCCGTCATGGAACGGCGCATGATCAACCTGGCGGAGAAAGTGCGCTGCCTGGTCTGCCAGAGCGAGAACGTCGCCAGCTCGCGTTCCGACTGGTCCAACGACGTGCGACAGATCATGCGCGACAAGATGAAGGCGGGGGCGACCGACCAGGAGATACTCGACATATTGGTGGAACGTTTCGGCAAATCGGTGTTGTTCGATCCGCCGGTGGACAGCGAGACCATGCCGCTGTGGGTCGCGCCGTTCGTATTGCTGCTGGCCGGCATTGCCGTGTTGGGCTGGCAGTTACGCAAGCGCCGCGTGCTGGTACAGGACGCCGAACTCACGCCTGAGTCCCATCAGCGTGCTGCCGCGTTACTTAACGAAGAAGATAAAAAATGACCCTGTTCCTGACGCTCTGTGCGGTGCTGCTGCTGACCGCCCTTTTGTTCGTTTGCGTTCCGCTCTGGCGCGGCGTGGCGAAAAGCAATGCCGTGGTGCGCGATGCGGCCAACCTGGAAATCCTGCGCGACCAGATCGCGGAGATGGATGCCGACCTGAAAAACGGACTGCTCACGGCGGAACAACATGCGCAGGGCAAACGCGAGCTGGAAAGCCGTGTGCTGGAAGAGGTTGGCAGCAGCGCAGAAGTGGCGGCTGCTCTGCCGCGTCGCCCATACAAGATGTTGGCCATCGCGCTGGCGCTGTTGTTGCCGCCGCTCACCATCGGGTTGTATTGGAAGGTGGGCAGCCCGGGCGTGTTCTCGAATCAGATGGCGTTGGCTTCCGGGAGCGGCATGACCGCGGCGCATGGCGAGGCGGGACTCCGCGAATTGGAGAGGAAGGTCGCAGCCGACCCGGCCAACGGTGAAGCGCTGGTGTTGCTGGCGCGCAGCTACATGGATGCCGAGCGTTATGCCGATTCCGCGCGCATTTACGAAAAGGTGACCGCGCTGGTGCCGGACGAGGCTTGGGTATGGGCGGACTATGCTGATGCGCAGGCCATGGCGCAGGGGCAGATGCTGCGCGGCAAGCCGACCGAATTCATCAACAAGGCGCTGGCGCTCGACCCCGGTCTGCAAAAAGGGCTGGCGCTGGCGGGCTCCGCGGCGATGGAACGCGGCGATTTCGCGGCGGCCATCACCTACTGGGAACGCTTGCGCAAGCAACTGCCCGGCGACAGCGAAGATGCCAGGATGATAGACGACGGCCTGGCACAGGCACGCCAGATGCTGGCGCACATCAAGGGCGGCAAGGCGCCGATGCTGGAGCAGATCGCTCCGCAGGGTCAGTCCCAGATGGCCACAGCAGGCAAGGAGCAGATCACCGGCAAGGTGGTGTTGAGCGATGCGCTGAAAGGCAAGGTCGCGCCGGACGATACGCTGTTCGTGCTGGCGCGCGCCGCAGAAGGCCCCAGGATGCCGCTGGCCATCCTGCGCAAGCAGGTGCGCGACCTGCCGCTGATCTTTGCGCTGGACGACAACATGGCGATGGCGCCGCAGATGAAATTGTCCGCCTTCGATAAAGTGGTGGTCATTGCGCGCATCTCCAAATCCGGCACGGCGATGCCGCAGCCCGGCGACGCGGAAGGCATGAGCCAGCCGCTGCGTCCGGGCGCGAAGAACTTGTCCATTAAGATAGACCATCTCGTGCAGTAAGCGGGTCGGTCAGACAAAAGCCGCGCTGCATGCAGCGCGGCTTTTTCATTGCTTGTCGAGATTGAGTTGCAGCCAGTATTCCAGCAGGGCGAGATGCCACAGCTTGCTGCCGTTCAGACGCGTGAAATGGTTTTCCGGTTCGGCCAGCAGTTTTTCCACATAGGCGGGGTTGAACAGGCCGCGTTGGCGGCAGGTATCCGACAGCAGGATGGCACGCATGAAATCGAGGAACTCGCCGCGCACGTATTTCAGCGCGGGCACCGGGAAGTAACCCTTGGGGCGGTCTATCACGCTGTCCGGGATCAGCCCGCGCGCAATGGCCTTGAGCGGAAATTTTCCGCCTTCCTTCAAGCGTAACTCCGGCGGCATGCGCGCCGCCAACTCCACCAGTTCATGGTCGAGAAAGGGCACGCGCGCTTCCAGTCCCCAGGCCATGCTCATGTTGTCCATGCGCTTGACCGGATCGTCCACCACCAGCGTGCTCACGTCGAAGCGCAACACCTGGTCGAGGAAGGTATCGGCGTGCGGCTGGTTCAATTCGCGCTGCACCAGTTCGCTGGTGACGTCGGTGGTGTGATAGGGCGCCGCCACGGTGTCGAGAAATTCGGCATGGTCGCGGTCGAAATAATGCTGGCGGAAGCGCTCCAGCGCGGAGCCTTGCGCCGCCTGCATCCGCGGGTACCAGAAGTATCCGCCGAACACTTCGTCCGCGCCTTGTCCGGCCAACACCACCTTCACTTCCTGCGCGACTTTTTCCGCCAGCAGATAGAACGCGATATTGTCCTGGCTCACCATCGGTTCCGCCATGCTGCGCACCGCTTCCGGCAGCCGCTGCAGCACTTCGCCGTTGGGGATCAGGTACTTGTGATGGCGCGTCTGGAAGCGCGCGGCGACCTGGTCGGAATATTCGAACTCGTCGCCTTTCTCCGCATCGCCGCCGATGTCCTCGAAACCGATGGAGAAGGTGCGCAGATCGGGCACATGGTCGGCGAGCAGGCCGACGATGAGGCTGGAATCCAGCCCGCCGGAAAGCAGCACGCCGACCGGCACGTCGGCGGCGAGGCGGTGGCGTTCCACCACCTTGCCCAGCACATGCCGCGTGGCCTCCAGCCAGTTCCCCTCGTCCAGCGGGACAGCAGGGCGCGTGGCATGCAGCGACCAATAGCGGCGCAGCGCAATCTCGCCCTGTTCGGAGAGGGTCATGCTGCTGGCGGGCGGCAGTTTTTTCACGCCGTTGAGCAGCGTGCGCGGGGCGGGCACGACGGCGTGCAGCGTGAGGTGATGGTGCAGGGCAACGGGATCGAGGCTGGTGTCTATGCCGCCGCCCGCCAGCAAAGCTTGAACGGTGGAGGCAAAGCGCATGGCGGCGCCATCTATCGCGTAATACAAGGGCTTGATGCCAAAGCGGTCGCGCGCCATGAACAGCTGACGCTGGCGGCGGTCCCACACGGCGAAGGCGAACATGCCATAAAAACGTTCCACGCAACGCTCCCCCCAGGCGTGATACGCCTTGAGAATGACTTCGCTGTCGCCGCTGGAAAAGAACGCATAGCCCATTCCCTTCAGTTCGGCACGCAGTTCCTTGTAGTTGTAGATGGTGCCGTTGAACACCAGGGTGAGCTGGAGGTCGGCATCCACCATGGGCTGGTGTGCCTGCTCGGACAGATCGATGATGGACAGGCGGCGATGGCCGAACGCCAGCGGCCCGTCGCTATGCACGCCCTGGGCGTCCGGCCCGCGCCGCGCCAACTGCGCCGACATGCTTGCGATGGCCGCAAGCGAAGGGGGGGAATGATCGAAACGGAACTCGCCGCAGATACCGCACATGATCACAACACCTTTATGGAATGGCCACGCCGTTTGGGAGGTGGCAGTGGCGGGTAGAGTAGTTTAATCGGTTTGCGGCGGAATGTTATGATGTGCGGAAGAACTATTCCATTCTGGGAGAGGGAGAACATGCGTAGCGCCCTGATTTCCGCGATTGCACACCTGATTGCAACGTCTGTAGTCGCCTGGGGCGCATCCAGTTTTGCCGGGGGGATGCCTGACGAGCAGGCTTATTGGCAGGAACTCCCCGTGGTGCTGACCGCTTCGCGGCTGGCGCAACCCTTGTCCGAAGCGCCCAATGCCATGACCGTGATCGACAGACAGATGATCAAGGCTTCCGGATTCCGCCGCCTGTCCGAATTGTTCCGGCTCGTGCCAGGCATGTATGCCGGCAGTCAGAATGGCCACAGCCAATTCGTTTCCTATCACGGCACCACCGACAATTTTGCGCGTCGCATGCAAGTGCTGGTGGACGGACGCAGTGTTTATTTGCCCCCGTTCAGCATGGTCATCTGGGACGACATTCCCGTGCTGTTGCAGGATGTTGAGCGCATAGAGGTGATACGCGGACCGGCGGCGGCGGCCTACGGAGGTAATTCGACGCAGGGGGTAATCAACATTATCACGCGCGAAGCCGACATCATGGCACCGGGGCAGGTCAGCGTCGCGCAGGGAGCGAATAACGTTTCCGATCTTGCCGTCACCTTCGGGCAGCATTCCGGCAGTCTGGATCAGCGCCTGAGTCTGGGTTATCGCGCCGATGGCGGTTATGACATCGCGGTGTTCAACGATAGCAACCGCACCCGGCTGCTCAACTGGCGCGCCGCCTATACTCCGGGGGGGCAGGATAGGTTCGATGTGCAGGCAGGTTACAGCGCGTCGGTGCGCGGCGATGGTGTGGCAGGGCGGAACCAGAGCCCATTACGCGATCTGTTCACCAACCATGATTTCCAGCAACTCACCTGGACGCGTGCGTTGGAGAGTGGAAACGAGTTGCGCGTGCAGTACCACCATACCCATTCCAGTTTCGATGACAGCCAGCCGAATTATCTGCTCGATGGCGTGCGCCTCTTTCCCAAGGTGTACATCCAGACCCGGCGGCATGACATTGAGCTTCAGCATACAGTGCAATGGAGCAACGAGAACCGCCTGGTGTGGGGTGCCGGGAGCCGTTCTGACGAGGTCGTCTCCGCCGCCCTGTTTTATTACAAGCCCGCACCGCGTTTGCAGCAGTATCGGCTGTTCGCGCACAACGAATGGCGTGTACGGGATACACTGGTCTTCAATGCCGGTGCGATGTGGGAGGACGATGGGATAGGCCATCGCAACGTTTCGCCGCGAGCATCGCTGAATTACCACGTAACGCCACATCAGACCCTGCGTGTAGGCGCTTCGGCCGCGTATCGCAATCCGGCGGTGATCGAGGAGTATGGCAATACCCAGCCTGCCGAGACGTCGCCGTTCGCAGCATACGGCGGCCTGTCACCGGAGAAGATGCTGTCGCGCGAGATCGGTTATGTCGGCCAGTTTCCCGGCACTGGATTGACCCTGGACACCCGTTTCTATGTGGACCAACTCAACCATCTGATCTTTCTGGATCCCTTGCGCGATGCGAATGGAAACTTCAATTCAGCGAGTTTCAAGAATATGTACCAAATTCAGTTTCGCGGGTGGGAGAGCACACTTAAATATCAGTGGCGCGCACAGAGTCGCCTGATTTTCAATTTCGCGCGCCAGAGAGCGGCCTGTGTTGCCGATGGCGCCCCGACCTTCATTGCTGATCCGCGTGCGGTGGCCTGGTTCAGCGGCTGGCTGGCCCAATGCCCCGGCATGGTGCCGACCAACAGCGGCAGCCTGCTGCTTGACCACAATCTTGATGCCGGACTGGCATTGAGCGCCGGATATTATTTTCAGGATGAAGTACAGGTGCTCGACGCGCTCAAACCGCAAAGATTCATGCACCGAGTTGATATAAAAATAACCCGCTCATTCGGCAAGCCGGACGAGTCGGGCGGAGGAGAGGTGTCATTGGTGATGCAGAACCTGTTCCGTGATACTCACACGGAATATTCCAGCATCCCGCAGCAAGGTGAACCTGTCCTCGACCGCCGTGCCTATCTCGTTACCACCATCACTTTTTGAGCGCTGCTTGACCAGCCCATGGCAGCACACTGCGCGTGCGCTGTGCATGCTCATGTTGTGGTTGGCCGCGTTGGCAGTTGATGCGGCTCCCCTCAAGGTTGCGTTCATCGCCGATCCCTCTCATCCGGCTTATCGAGAATATGGGCAAGCCTTACGGCAGGCGCTGGCTGGCGACGGGACGATCACCTGGACGGAGCAGACAAGGGAAGCCGATCTGGTAATCGCTGCAGGCGAGCGTGCTGCCCGTGAGGTGGAGAACAGCAGTGCGCCAGTGCTCTACACCATGATCAGCCAGCACACTTACAGCAATCTTGGGAAAGCGGCGCGGCATGCCGCGATCTATCTGGACCAGCCGCTGGAAAGGCAACTTGACCTGCTTGAAGCCGCCTTGCCGCAGGCCAGGGACATCGGCGTCATCTACAGCAGCCCCACGGAAGAACTGAACCGTCTGCGCAAGCTCGCCATGGCGCGGGGACGCATCCTGCATGCGCGACAGGTGGAACAAGAGAACGCGCTGGCCGGCACATTGAAAGCGCTGCTTGAGGAAAGCACGGTTCTGCTCGTGCTTCCCGATGAAGCCATCCTTAACGCCGGCACTATACGCAATATCCTGCTGGAAACCTATCGCGTGCAGGTGCCCATGGTGGGTCTCTCCGCAAGTTATGTGCGTGCCGGAGCCTTGTGCGCCGTATATAGCACCCCCCAACAGATCGCCAGGCAAACTGTGACTGCGCTCGTGCAGTTTGCCGCGACGGGGAAATTACCGTTATCCCAGCACTCCAATGAATTCGAAGTGCAGGTCAATAGGCAGGTCGCGCGTTCGCTCGGCTTGCATGTGCCGGATGCCGAACAGCTGCGTGCGCAGATGCGGAGGGAGCCATGAAGAAGTGGGGTTTAGAAAGACAGACACTGGCGATGGTGCTGATACCGACGCTGATATTCGTGCTGCTGCTGGAAGGATATTTCGTCTATACGCGCATCGGCGATCTGGACAGGGGGCTGGGCGAGCGCGCCAAACTGATTGCCAGACAACTGGCTTCTGCCAGCGAGTATGCGGTATTTTCCGGCAACCGCAGCCTGTTGCAACAGCAGGTGGACCTGGCGCTTGCCCAGCCGGATGTGGGCGCGGTCGCCGTACTGGATGCCACGGGCGCGGTGCTTTCCAGAGCGGGAGATCCGCAGGACAGTACAGAATGGTTGGTCAGCCCGGCGGCACGCGCCTCACCGCTATGGGACAACGGCAAGCGTCTGGTGTTGAGTCAACCTATCGTGGCGACCCAGATCGCATTGGATGAAGACCTGGGCAGTGCGAGCAAGCCGCTGGGTGAAGTCGTGCTGTCCATCAGCAAGAGCCGTTTGAACAGTGAAAAGACCGAGATGGTGTTCTTCAACGTGTTGTTTGCCTTGCTCACCATTGCTCTCGCGCTGGCAATCAGCCTGCGTGTCTCGCGCCGCATCACGGAACCTGTCATGGGTATGCGGGGAGCCGTGAGGCGAATAGGAGAAGGGCACCTGGACACACGGATAGGCGAAACGCATGTGCAGGAACTGGATGACCTGGCGCAAGGCATCAACGATATGACCCTGCAATTGCAGCAGCAGCGGGATACCCTGCAACAGCGCATCGAAGAAGCGACCGTGGAGTTGCGCGCCAAGAAGGAAGAGGCTGAGCAAGCCAATTTCGACAAGACGCGCTTCCTGGCGGCGGCCAGCCATGATTTGCGCCAGCCCATGCATGCCATGGGGCTGTTCATCGGGGAACTCTACAATCGCATCGACACCCCGGAACAACGCAAGATCATCGCCAAGGTAGAAGAGTCAGTGGAGGCCATGTCCAGCCTGCTCGATTCGTTGCTGGATATCTCCAAGCTGGATGCGGGCGTGGTGGTGCCGCAGGTGCAGGCTGTGGATGTGGCTGCCCTGCTGCACAGGCTGGCCGGGGAATTCTCTTCACTGGCCGCAAAGAAGTCGATCACCTTGCGCGTGCATGCGCTCCCCGCCTTTGTTATGAGCGATCCTATTCTGCTGGAGCGCAGCATCGTCAATCTGCTGGGCAACGCGATCCGCTATGTGCCACCGCATGGCGCCGTGCTGCTGGCTTGTCGCCGTCGTGGCGGTGCGCTGCGTATCGAGGTGCGCGACAACGGACCAGGCATCCCGCAGGCAGAACACCGCAATGTATTCCGGGAATTCGTGCAGCTCTCCAACACCGCGCGCGACCGCAGCAAGGGGCTGGGCCTGGGGCTGGCCATCGTGGAGCGTCTGAGCAGGCTGTTGCAACATCCGCTGGAGCTCAGGTCAGCGCCGCAACGCGGCTCGACCTTTGCCATTTCCGTTCCGTGCATCAGCGATGCGGAGAGGCGGCCATCAAGCGTTCTTGCATCTCCTGCCGGGCAGCGGGCGGGTGAGTTTTCCGGTTTGCGCGTGCTGGTGGTGGAAGACGATGCCCTGGTGCGCGAAGGCGCCAGCGGCTTGCTGTCTGCGTGGGGGTGCCAAGTGGTGCAGGCAGGCAACCTGGCGGAGGTCAGGCAGCTTTGTGATGAAGGCGGCAGCCAGTTTGATCTGGTCATCTGCGATTACCGCTTGCCCGATGGCAATGGGCTGGAGCTGACCGAATGCATCAGCCACCGTTGCATTGATAAGCCCGCCTTCATTCTGGTGAGTGGCGACACTTCTCCGGCCTTGTTGCAGGAGATGGTGGCACAAGGACACCACCTGCTGCACAAGCCGGTTCGTCCGGCAAAACTCCGCTCGATGATGGCTTATGTGCTAAAGCGGCAGGAGTAAGGAATCTCTGATTAAGTCCGCCATAAGCCGGGTTACAGAGGCGCCTTAATTCATGCTGGCACGATTGAGCGCAGCCCGGTCCACGATCTCGATCTGCTCGCGCCCCAGTTTCAGCCAGCCCTGGTCGGCGAATCCCTTGAGCAGGCGGCTCACCATCTCGCGCGCGCTGCCGAGTTCATCGGCCAGTGCTTGATGTGTGGCGCGGATGGGATTGGGCTTGGTTAGCAGCAGGGCGGCCAGGCGCTGGTCCAGTTTTTGGAAGGCCACGGCGGAAACCAGCTCCATCAGGTCGGTGAGACGTTCCGAGAACAGCGCAAAGATGTAATCGCGGAACGACGGCAGTTCGCTCAGCAGCGTCTTGAAGGCAGGTGGGGAGAGCACGACCATGCCGGTCTCTTCCTCGACGATGCCGCGCGCATGGTATGGCGTGTGGCCGAGCAGGCAACTGGTGGTGAGGATGCAGGTCTCGCCGCTGTGGACGCGATAGAGCTGCAACTCACGGCCATTGGGGGCCGCCTTGATGACGCGTACGCTGCCCGCAGTGAACAGGGGGAAGCCCTGGCAGGGCTGGTTCTCGTCGAAGATCATCGTGCCTGCCGGGAAACGGGCTTCCTCCAGATTGCCAAACAATTCATCGAAGCGCGCGGCAGACAATCCCCCCAGCAGCGGGTAGAGATCGAGCAGACGAGAACGCAGCTCCGGCGTCATGGGAGAGTCACTCGGGCCGCATGTGCGGGAACAGTATCACATCCCTGATACTGGCCGCATCGGTCAGCAGCATCACCAGGCGGTCTATGCCGATGCCTTCGCCGGCAGTGGGTGGCAGGCCGTATTCCAGTGCGCGCACATAGTCGCTATCCTTGAACATAGCTTCTTCGTCGCCCGCTTCCTTGGCGGCCACCTGTGCGTCGAAACGCGCTTCCTGGTCTTCCGGGTCGTTCAATTCGGAGAAGCCATTGGCGATCTCGCGGCCCACGATGAACAGCTCGAAACGTTCGGTGATCTCGGGGTGTTTGTCCGAGGCGCGTGCCAGCGGCGATACCTCCACGGGATAGTCCACAATGAAGGTCGGCTCGAACAGCAAGTGTTCGGACAGCTCCTCGAACAACGATAGTTGCAGCCCGCCGACAGCGTCCTTGGGGTTGTACTTGGCTTTCAGGTCCTTCAACTGGTTGACCAGGAAAGTGCGGTCGTTCAGTTGCGTATCGGTGAATTGCGGGTGGTATTTCTGGATCGCCTGGATCATGGTCAGGCGATGGAACGGCTTGCCCAGATCGAGCTCACGCCCCTGATAGCTGATGACCGTGGTGCCCAGCACCTTGCGCGCCACCTCGGCGAACAGGCGCTCGGTGAAGTCCATCAGGTACTTGTAGTCGCGATAGGCTTCGTAAAATTCGATCATGGTGAACTCGGGGTTGTGCCGGGTGGATAGCCCCTCGTTGCGGAAGTTGCGGTTGATCTCGAACACCTTCTCGAAACCGCCCACCACCAGGCGTTTCAGGTATAGCTCCGGCGCGATGCGCAGGAAGAGCGGCATATCCAGCGCGTTGTGGTGGGTGATGAAAGGTTTGGCCGAGGCGCCGCCGGGGATGACGTGCATCATCGGCGTCTCGACTTCGAGATAATCGTGACGCGCAAAGAACTCGCGGATGGTCTGGATGATTTTCGAGCGGATCAAAAAGGTTTTGCGCGTCTGCTCGCTGGTGATGAGGTCCACATAGCGCTGGCGGTACTTCTGCTCCTGGTCGTTGAGGCCGTGGAACTTTTCCGGCAACGGGCGCAGCGCCTTGGTCAGCAGGCGCAGCTTGGTTACGCGCACCGACAGTTCGCCGGTCTTGGTCTTGAACAGCACGCCTTCCGCGCCCAGGATGTCGCCAAGGTCATGGTGTTTGAACTCGGCATGCGCCTCCTCACCGGTGTCGCCATTGCTGACAAACAACTGGATGCGCCCGCTGGTATCCTGGATGGTGGCGAAACTGGCTTTGCCCATCACGCGCTTCAGCATCATGCGACCGGCCACGGCGACATGAATTTGCTCGGCTTCAAGTTCATCGTGCGTTTTCTCGCCAAAGGCGGCATGCAAGTCGGCTGCCAGGTTTTTTCGATCGAAATCGTTGGGGAAAGCCACGCCCTTTTCGCGGAGGGCCTTCAGTTTGGCGCGGCGCTCCGCGATGATCTGGTTGTCGTCTTGAACTGGCAGGTTCTGTTCAGTGGTCATGGTGAGTTTCAATATTAAACGCCTTGCTTCAGGCTGGCTTCGATAAAGGGGTCAAGGTCGCCATCCAGCACCTTTTGGGTATTGGATATTTCGACATTGGTACGCAGGTCCTTGATGCGCGACTGGTCGAGCACATAGGAGCGGATTTGGTGTCCCCAACCCACGTCTGATTTGGTGTCCTCCAGTTTTTGCTGTTCGGCTTGGCGTTTGCGCAGCTCGGCTTCGTACAGGCGTGACTTCAGCATGGACATGGCTTCGGCGCGGTTCTTGTGCTGTGAGCGGTCGTTCTGGCATTGCACCACGATGCCGGTCGGGAGGTGGGTGATGCGGATCGCCGAGTCAGTCTTGTTGATGTGCTGTCCGCCCGCACCGGAGGCGCGGAAGGTGTCGATACGCAGGTCGGCCGGGTTAATCTCTACTTCGATGGAATCGTCCACTTCGGGATAGACGAACAGACTGGCGAAGGAGGTATGGCGGCCACCGGAGGAATCAAAGGGGGACTTGCGCACGAGGCGGTGGACGCCGGTCTCGGTGCGCAGGTGGCCATATGCGTATTCACCTTCGACCTTCAAGGATGCACTGCGGATGCCGGCGACGTCGCCCGCTGTCTCTTCCAGTACTTCGACCTTGAAACCTTTGCGTTCGCAATATTTCAGGTATTGGCGCAACAGCATGGAAGCCCAATCGCAGGCCTCGGTGCCACCGGCGCCGGCCTGGATGTCAATGAAACAGTTGCTCGGGTCGACCGGGTTCGAGAACATGCGGCGGAATTCGAGTGCCTCGACGCGCTTCTGGATGTCCAACACATCGCTGGCGATGCTGTGCAGACTGTCGTCATCGCTTTCTGCCTGTGCCATCTCGAACAGTTCGGCGGCATCATCGAGGTCCTGGCCGATCCGGGTCAGGCCGAGCACTACATCTTCCAGCGACTTGCGTTCTCGTCCCAGTTCCTGGGCGCGTTTTGCGTCATTCCAGATGGCCGGGTCTTCGGCCAGTTGGTTGACTTCGGCTAGGCGGTCTTGCTTGCCGTCGAAGTCAAAGATACCTCCGTAACTCGTTGCTGCGGGCGCGCAAGTCTTGCAGCGAGTTGGAGAGGGCGTTGAGTTGTTCTGCTTCCATGATGACGTGCCTTTATTGAGGAGCGGATTATAGCGGAAGCGGGCTAGAACAGCAGCAATCCGGCTAACACGCCGCATGTGATGGCGGCGAAGCCGATGGCGACCTGGCGGGCAAGCGCCGCGCCGCCGATGACGGCGACCATGCCGAACTTGAAGGCGACATTGGATAGGAAGGCGATAGCAATGGTGGTGACCGTCTGCATCTGGTCCAGCTGGCCGAGGTTGAACAGGCGCAGGCTGGAAAGCGTGATGGCGTCCACATCGGTGAGGCCGGAGACCAGGGCGACGGCATACAGCCCTTGGCTGCCCGCCAGGTCTGCCATCCAAGCGGAGCCGAGCAGTACGACGACATAGAGCAGGCCGAAGCCCAGCGCGGAATGCAGTTCAGCCGGGTTGGAAGTCTCGGGCACATAAAGACTCGCCGTCTTGCTGGTCTTGTGCCAGGCGTAGAGCGCCGCCCCCAGCCCGGCGGCGAGGCCGCTGGCGAACACGGGCAGCAGGCTGGGCAGCACGTTATAGGCGACCACCGAACTGACGGTCAGCAAGCGCAGCATGACGACCATGCTGGCGATGACGATGACCGAGGAGGCGAGATAGGTGGCTGCCGGACTGGCCTTGCCGTGCTTGGCATAGATCAGCGTGGTGGCGGTGCTGGACACCAGGCCGCCGAAGAAACCCAGCAACGGTGCGCCATAGCGCGTTCCCACAAGATGTATTGCGGTATAGCCGGCCAGGCTGATGCCAGAGATAAGCACCACCATCAGCCAGGCATGGTGTGGGTTGAAAGCATGGTAGGGGCCGATGTCCTGGTCGGGCAGGATTGGCAGCACGATGAAGCTGAACACCGAAAATTGCAGCACGGCCACCAGGTCGCGCCGCGACAGGCGCTGGGTGAAACCGCGCAATTCCGGCTTGAAATAGAGCAGGGCAGTAATACCTATGGCCAGCATCACGGCCAGTTTGGACAGGCCGAGCCAAACCATCACCCCCAGGCCATAACTCAGCAGTAGCGCGATGACGGTGGTGGTGCCGGGATCGTTTTCTTCCGTCGGGCTGTTCAGATAAGCGGCGATGATGGTAGCGGCCACGGCGGCCAGTCCGGCGCTGGGCAGCCAGGGAGATGCCAGTTGGCTGGAAAGCATTGCGAGCAGCGTGCCCAGCACGGCCACCAGCGCAAAGGTGCGCAGACCGGCCTTGGCGGAAGGGTTGCGTTCACGCTCCAAGCCAATCAGCAAGCCGATGGCGAAGCTGGTGAGGAATTGCGGCAGTGCCTCGATGCCGTTGCCTTGCAGGAATGTGGAGTCCACGCGCTGCCCTCCTTACCAGTGCCGCACGATGAGTTGCAGACTGTCGCGGCCATTGTATTCATTGATGTCCAGGCTGTATATCGCATGGATGCGGGCGGGCGCGTCATCGCAGTGGAAGAAGCGGATGGCATCGAGATTGCCCGCCGGAGTAGCCAGTTTCAGCTTGAGGTGCTGGGCGCCGATCAGGCGCTGCGAGACCACCTCGAAATCGCCCTCGAACAGCGGCTCGTTGAAGCCTTGTCCCCACACCTGCCGTTGCAGCTCGCGGGCGATTTCCAGCGTGAATTCGCCGGCTTCGAGCGCGCCATCCGTGGTGATGGTTTTGACCATAGATTTGATATCCAGAAGTTCGCGTGCGACGGATTCAAAGCAGGTGCGGAAATCGCCCAGATGTTCTTCGGCAATGCTCAGGCCTGCGGCCATCGCATGTCCGCCGAATTTGCGGATCAGGCGAGGCTGGCGCTTGGAAACCAGGTCCAGCGCATCGCGCAAATGCAGCCCGCTGATACTACGCCCAGATCCCTTCAACTCCCCGTTGGAGGCTTTCGCAAAGACGATTACCGGTCGGTGGAACTTATCCTTCAGACGCGAGGCGAGGATGCCGATGACGCCCTGATGCCAGTCAGGGTCAAATAATGTGATTGCATAACTGTCCGCCGGGTCGCAGGTGTTGAGCACCACCAGGGCGCTGTCCTGCATGTCTGCTTCTATGCTGCGCCGCTCTTGGTTGAGTGCATCCAGTTTGGCCGCGATGTCGGCGGCTTCTGTGGCATCGCCGGTGAGCAGGCAGCGGATGCCCAGGCTCATATCTTCCAGACGGCCTGCGGCATTCAGGCGCGGCCCTGCGACAAAGCCCAACACATAGGTAGTGGCGCGCGCTGCAGAGCGCCGTGCCACCTGCAACAAGGCTTGAAGACCGGGGCAGGCTTTGCCGGCACGGATGCGTAGCAATCCTTGCTGGACGAGGATGCGGTTGTTGTCATCCAGCTTGACCACATCGGCGACCGTGCCGAGTGCGACGAGATCGAGCAGGTCGGCAAGGTTAGGTTCGGGCTGCCCGGTGAACATCCCCCGCTGACGCAGTTCGGCACGCAAGGCCAGCAGCACATAGAACATCACACCCACACCCGCCAGATTTTTGCTGGGAAACTCGCAATCGGGCTGGTTGGGATTCACGATGCACTCGGCATCGGGCAAAATGTCGCCGGGCAAGTGATGGTCTGTCACCAGCACCCGCATGCCCAGGCGATGCGCTTCGGCCACGCCCTCCACGCTGGCGATGCCGTTATCTACGGTCAATAAAATGTTCGGTTCCGACCGGGCTGCCAAACGCACAATCTCGGGCGTTAGTCCGTAGCCGAACTTGAAGCGGTCAGGGACGATGAAATCCACTCTTGCGCCCATTGCGCCCAAGCCACGCACTGCGACGGTGCAGGCTGTGGCGCCGTCGGCATCGTAGTCGGCTACGACCATGATCTTTTTGCGGGCGGCGATGGCGTCGGCCAGCAGACTGGCCATCTGCCCGATGTTCTTCAGTGCCGTAATGGGCAGCAAGCGCTTCAGGCTGGGGTCGAGCTGAATGGGTTCATCTATGCCGCGCGCGGCATAGATGCGCGCCAGCAGTGGCGCCATGCCTGTAGCGGCGAGTCTGGCGGCGGCTTCGGGGGGCGGAGTATGTTGAACGATCTTGCTCATAAACGCCATGCAGTGTAGCAGAGGGGGCATCGTTTTTTGGGGATAGTTCGGGTAGAATGCCGCCCACTCGAAAACGACGCAGGCTTTCATTGTGGCATTGATAGTTCAGAAATACGGCGGCACTTCCGTCGGCAGCCCGGATCGCATCAAGAACGTTGCGAAGCGCGTAGCAAAATACAAGGCACAGGGCCATCAGGTGGTGGTGGTGGTCTCCGCGATGAGCGGCGAGACCAATCGCCTGATCGCGCTGGCCAAAGAGATACAGAAACATCCCGATCCGCGTGAGCTCGACGTGGTCATCTCCACCGGCGAACAAGTCACCATCGGCCTGCTGGCGATGGCACTCAAGGATGCCGGTTTGGAAGCCAAGAGCTACACCGGCGCGCAGGTCAAGATCCTTACCGATAGTGCCTTCACCAAGGCGCGTATCGTCAGCATCGACGAGCAGAACATCCGCACCGATCTTGCCAATGGCTGCGTGGTCGTCGTGGCAGGTTTTCAAGGCATGGACGAGCACGGCAACATCACCACGCTGGGGCGTGGTGGTTCGGATACCACCGGTGTCGCCATCGCCGCCGCGTTGCGTGCCGATGAATGCCAGATCTACACCGACGTCGATGGTGTCTACACCACCGACCCGCGCATGGTGCCCGAGGCACGCCGCCTGAAGAGCATCACCTTCGAAGAGATGCTGGAGATGGCGAGCTTGGGCTCCAAGGTGTTACAAATCCGCTCGGTCGAGTTCGCCGGCAAATACAAAGTCAAATTGCGTGTGCTCTCCAGCTTTGCCGAAGAAGGCGAAGGCACACTGATCACGTTCGAGGAAGGCAATAAAATGGAACAGGCAATCATCTCAGGGATCGCGTTCAATCGCGACGAAGCCAAGATCACCGTGCGCGGTGTTCCCGACAAGCCTGGTATTGCTTACCAGATACTGGGGCCGGTGTCTGAGGCCAACATCGACGTGGATATGATCATCCAGAACGTCGGCGTGGATAGTTTCACCGATTTCTCCTTCACCGTGCATCGTAACGAATTCAACAAAACGATGGATATCCTCAAAGGCAAGGTGCAACCGCACATTGGCGCGTGCGAGGTGGTGGGCGACAACAAGACGGCCAAGGTCTCCGTGGTTGGCGTCGGCATGCGTTCCCATGTGGGCATCGCCAGCAAGATGTTCCGCACCTTGGCGGAAGAGGGTATTAACATCCAGATGATCTCTACTTCGGAGATCAAGATTTCAGTGGTCATTGATGAGAAGTATCTGGAGTTGGCCGTACGCGTACTGCATAAAGCTTTCAATTTGGATCAGGAAGAAGCATAAAAAGTTTGACCGCTTGGCCTTCACCCAGTATCATGCGCGGCCTTCGGAGAGATGGCCGAGAGGTCGAAGGCACACCCCTGCTAAGGGTGCATACGAGCTTAAACTTGTATCGAGGGTTCGAATCCCTCTCTCTCCGCCAGTAACAGTTCCACGCGCCCGTAGCTCAGCTGGATAGAGTACTTGGCTACGAACCAAGGGGTCAGGAGTTCGAATCTCTTCGGGCGC
>JBBIIN010000016.1:0-38584 GCA_037446515.1 Gallionellaceae bacterium | reverse complement strand
TGCCCGAATCGCAGCTCGACCGCTTCCTGATGCGCATCCAGCTCGGCTACCCGGATGCCCAAGCCGAGCGCGGTCTGCTGGCCGGCGTGGAGCGCCGCGAGATCGTATCGAAGCTCTCGCCGCAGATGGAAGCGCAGGAACTGCTGACCTTGCAACAACAGGTCAAACAAGTGTTCGTGTCGCCCGCCCTGCTTGATTACGTGCAAGCCATCCTGCTGCATACCCGTGCCTCGGCGCGCTTCGTGCATGGACTCAGTCCGCGCGCCGGACTGTCGCTGCTGGCCGCCGCACGCGCCTGGGCGCTGATCGACGGGCGCAGCGCAGTCATCCCGGAAGACGTGCAGGCCGTGTTGCCCGGGGTCGCCAGCCACCGCCTGCAATCGGTGCAGGATGTGCAGACCTCCGATGGCGACAAACTGGCGCGCGAGCTGATCGAGGCAGTCGCCATTCCGTGACAATAGGCGGTGTTAGAATCACCAACACACTATCGGAGTATAGGAATGAACCCATCAGCGTTACTTGAGCAACGTCGCCAAGCTCGTTCGGCCAAACAGTTGGTTGATGCTGGCTTGCTCGATCTGCACAAACAGGCTGCCGATGCTCTGCTAGACCCCAAACAAGGCAAGCTAGTGCGCGAACACGCCTTGCACCAAATCGATAAATGGGATCGTGGGCATCTGTGCAATCCCCACTATGTTCAAGCATGGCGCGACATACTCAGCCTGCCAGCCCCTTCCATTCGCGCTGCCATCTTGCGCCCAGATGCCGAGGGCATCGCCTTGCGCCAGAATTCGCCTTTCGGCTTCCTCGTTAACCGCGCCGCATCATGAACCGCAACGATGTTGCACATCTGCTGACTGAGGCAATGCGCATCACCAAACACAGTGACTACGTCATCATCGGCAGTCTCTCGGTGCTTGGGGCCACCGCCACGCCGCCGGATTCAATGACGGGCTCCATCGATGTCGACCTCTACCCGAAGAACGACCCCGGACGTGCTTATGAAATCGCTGCCCGGCTTGGCTTGGGCAGCGATTTCGAACAGCGCTTCGGCTACTATGCCGACGCCGTTTCACCCATGCTACCAACCTTGCCCGAAGGCTGGGAACAACGGCTCATCAAGATCGATCGAGAGCGGTGCTGCCGCATGGTTTCTCGATCCGAACGACGCCGCCATTTCCAAGTACGTCCGCAGCGAACCGCGCGACCGCGAATGGATACGCGCCGGATTGCAGGTCGGCATCCTTTCGCTCCCAACCATAGAATACCGTTTGCGCGAAACACTAATGGAAACAGACGAGATGCGACGCACTCAGCAGGCCATCGCAGAAGACCGCAAGGAGCTTGGCATTGAATGAGCGTCCGACTATCCGCCGCCGCCAAGCGTGAAGGATGTGCAGACCTCCGACGGAGAAAAACTGGCGTGCGAACTGATCGAGGCGGTCGCGATTCCGTGAAATAAAAAGCCCGTCACAAGGACGGGCTTAAAGTTGCGACAAGACCTCGCGCTATTGGCTTAGTTTTGAGGGACGCTCATATCTTGCGGCAATGAAAGCTGTCTACACCCTCCGCCATCTAGCGGCGTTAACAGAGTCTCAGCCCCGCCCCACTTAAAAAAATCCCCTTCATGGCGGACCCAAAAGGAATCTCCCTCCTCCGCAACTAATGTTGTTTGACCAATAAATTTGGCCATCGCATTACAGTCACGCCGAATACTTGATAGGGTAGAAAAATTCTCTGCTCCAAGACATTGCTTGCCAATCTTTCGGAAAATGGTGGAACTCGCACCACCAATCCAATCGTATTCTCGATGCCCAACTAAATCGACTATGACGATAATTTCATCATTAATCACTTTCTTTTTACTAGCCCCGCGCGCATCCTTTTCGAACGTTGCAAACGGTACCTTTGCCTCTACGTAACGCACAACGCTATGACTGTAGCTATCTCGAATTTTGTCATCACATCCCCAAAAACCTTTCTCATGAACTGCATCGAGAACTTTTTGTATGCTTGCTTCATCGGCAAATGCAAGCGATGAAAAAAAGCATGCGGCAACAACACAGATCAGCTTCTTCATGGACATCCTTTCATAGTGGGGAAAAGGTGGCTTGTGCTCAATCAACAATATGTTTGAGATGCTCGACCGCTCTGCTCAGCATCCATGCGCGTTTTCGCACATTCCATTTCATGACGAGAACAGGTAATAAACATAAGCTCAACGCAAGAACGTATAGGCCGTTTTTCAATCCATCAATACTCAAAGCAGCAATCGCCAGTGAAAAAATTGCAACTATGGCGGAAAGAAATGAACTTCTATGCTCCAACCTTGCGATATGCCCAGACAAACCAAGCAAAGTCAGTTGACCATTCTCCGTAAGTGGCTTTTCTTGTTTTTCAGATAACGCCTCTGAGATTTTCTTGTTCAATTCAATTTCAGATGCGACATCTTTGTTGAGGGCTTCCAAGAAATATTTGTCGTCATCTTTCAATTCGGCATACTGGTCACACAGGCTCGGCCAGTTCAACCTGTCATACAGTTTGAAATGCTCAACTGTTATGGAGACAACTTGGCTTAAGTTTTCGGGCGTCATATTTCGTCAATAAAAAACAAGGCGCACTCTATTTCAGGGGGGGGGATGTCAAGCGCAGGGGTGCTAGAATATCTCCATCTACTCGGCAAGGAGCCATGCCATGAACGAGATTATGTTTATCGTTGAAGAGGCGCCTGAAGGCGGCCTGATTGCCCGTGCCCTGGGTGAATCGATCGTCACCGAAGCGGACGACATCGAAAGCCTGCACCAGCAAGTGCGCGACGCGGTGCATTGTCATTTCGATGAGGGCCAGGCACCCAAAATCATTCGCCTGCATTTCACCCGTGAGGAATTGCTTGCCGTATGAAGATGCCGAGGAACCTCTCCGGCGCGCAGCTCATCAAGGCACTGGAACATGTTGGTTATCAAGCCACACGTCAAACCGGCAGCCACGTCCGCTTGACCTGCCCTATCCCCAAAGAACACCATCTCACCGTTCCGTTGCATGATCCATTGCGTATCGGCACGCTGTCGGCAATTTTGGCCGATGTTTCCTCGCATCACGGCATAACCCGCGATGCCTTGATCAAAAGGCTGTTCGGCAAGTAGCCTGCCGTGCTCGCCACATTCAAACAAAAGTTCCGCAACTGGGTGCGCCGCCGCGCCATTGAGACCGGCACAGTGACGCTGAACCAGCGCCGCATCTACATCCTGCCCACGCGGCAAGGTTTCGCGTTCGCCTTTGTGCTGGTGCTGATGCTGCTGGGCGACATCAACTACAACCTCAGCCTCGGTTATGTGCTCACCTTTCTGCTCGCCACCATGGGCGGCATGAGCATGCTGCATGCCTTCCGCAACATGGCGCAGTTGCAGTTCACGGCCGCCCATGCGGAGTCGGTGTTCGCAGGCGACGCGGCGCAGTTCATCGTGCATTGCCACAACCCCGGCCTGCTGGCACGCCACCAGATCGTGCTGCACGACGAGGCCGGGCATCGCACGGTGTTCGACCTCGCGCCGCAGCAATCGCTGGCAGTGCGGCTGGCCGTGCCCGCCGCGCAGCGCGGCTGGTTGAAGCCGGAACGGCTGGTGCTATACACCGAATTCCCCTTGGGGCTGTTCCAAGCGTGGTCGTATCTGTATTTCGATCTGTGCGCGCTGGTCTATCCCAAACCCGCCGCACCACAGCCCCTGCCTGCCGCGACAGCGCAGAATGGTGCGGGCAAAGTGGAAGCGGCGGGCGACGACGATTTCGCCGGACTGCGCGGCTATGTGGCAGGTGATGCCTTGCCGCGCATCGCGTGGAAAGCGCTGGCGCGCGAACAGGGTTTGCAGGTGAAACAGTTCCACGCGCAACAGGGGCGCGAGCTGTGGCTGGACTGGGCCACGCTGCCTGCCATCGCCGATGAGCGCAAGCTGGAAGTGTTGACGCGCTGGGTGCTGGATGCGGAAGCGCAAGGCCTGCGCTATGGGCTGCGCCTGCCCGATGTCGAGCTGCCGCCTGCGCAAGGCCCTGCCCACCGCACAGAATGCCTACGGCATCTGGCATTGTTTGGCATCGGCGAGACATCTCAATGAAGCTCACCGCCCCGCTCACCTACGGTCTGATCGCCTGCGTGCTGCTGGTCAGCGCGCCGCATGCCGAGCATCTGGCACCGTGGGTGAGCGCAGTATGCGCGATGCTGCTGGCCTGGCGCGCCTACCTCACCTGGTCGGGCAATGCGCTGCCGCCGCGCTGGCTGCTGTTGCTCATCACGCTCGCTTGCGTCAGCGGCATAGGCATCAGCTTCCGCACGCTGTTCGGGCGCGAGGTCGGCGTCACCCTGCTGATCCTGCTGGTCACGCTCAAACTGCTGGAACTGCGCTCACCGCGCGACGCCATCGTGCTGCTCTACCTGTCCTGCTTCATCATCATCACCAATTTCTTCTATTCGCAGAGCATCCCCACCGCGCTGTTCATGCAGCTGTCGCTGCTGGTGATCGTCACCACCTGGCTGCACCTGCAAGCCACCGCGCTGGCGCTGCTGCCGCGTGTGCGTCTGGCCGCGCTGCTGCTGGCGCAGGCGGTGCCGATGATGCTGTTGCTGTTCGTACTGTTCCCGCGCGTGCAGGGGCCGCTGTGGGGCATGCCGCAGGATGCCTATGCCACCAGCGGCCTGTCGGACAGCATGGCGCCGGGCAGCGTGAGCAAACTGTCGCTGTCCGACGCCGTCGCCTTCCGCGTCAGCTTTGCGGGCACGCCGCCGCTGCGCGAACAGATGTACTGGCGCGGCCCGGTGCTGTGGGATTTCGACGGCACCACCTGGTCGCGCGGGCGCAACGCCACGCTGCACAAGCCGCAACTGGATGATGCGGAGGCGCCCATCGACTATACCGTCACGCTGGAGCCGCACAACAAACCCTGGCTGTTCGCGCTGGAGATGCCGTCACAGCTTTCCATCCCCGCCGAGCTGGCGCCGGATTTCCAGTTGCTGAGCCGCACGCCGGTGAATGCGCGCCTGCGCTACAACGCGCGCTCGCACCTGAGCTTCCGTGCCAACCTGTTCGAGCCGCCCCAGCAGATGGCGCGCGCGCTGGCGCTGCCGCCCGATGCCGACTCGCGTGCGCGGCAACTCGCAGCGGAATGGCGCAAGCGCACGACCGACGGCACCGCGCTGGCCGCACTGGCACTGGCTTATTTCAACCGCAACGGTTTCAGCTACACGCTGGAGCCGCCCGCACTGGGGCTGAACAGCGTGGACGACTTCATATTCACCACCAAGAAAGGTTTCTGCGAACACTATGCGGGCAGCTTCGTGTTCCTGATGCGCGCGGCGGGCGTGCCGGCGCGCGTGGTGACGGGCTACCAAGGCGGCGAATACAACGAGCTGGGCGGCTACTACATCGTGCGCCAGTCCGATGCCCACGCCTGGGCCGAGATCTGGCTGCCGCAGCGCGGCTGGGTGCGCTACGACCCCACGGCGGCGATCTCGCCCGCACGCATCCTGAGCGGCCTCACTGCAGCGCTGCCGGACAACACCGCGCTGCCGTTCATGGCGCGCAACCCGCCGCAATGGCTGCGTGGCCTGCGTCTGAACTGGGACGCCTGGGCCTATCAATGGAACCAGTGGGTGCTGGGCTACAACACGGAACGCCAGTTCGCCTTCCTCACCCGTCTGGGCATGGAAGATATCACTTGGAAGAAACTGGCGATGAACCTGCTGGCTGGTGTGGCGCTGATCACCGGCGTACTGGCGCTGCTCATGCTGCGTCGCCTGTACCGCCGCGACACCGATGCGGTGCAGCGCCGGTATCTGCGCTTCTGCGCGAAACTCGCCAGACAGGGCATGCTGCGCGCGCCGCACGAGGGTGCTGCCGATTTCGCCGCACGGGCGGCCGCGCGCTTCCCGCAGCAGGCCGCCGCCATCCACGACATCAGCCAACGCTACCTGGCACTGCGCTACGGGCAGCGCAGCGATGCGGCATCTTTGCAAGCCTTCAGGGATGCGGTTGCGGCGTTCAAGCTATAATTCGCGCCGTTTCCTGAAAGACAACCCATCATGCTCATCACCCGCCGCCTGGAATTCGATGCCGGCCATCGCATCCCCAACCACGCCAGCCAGTGCAGGCATCTGCACGGCCATCGCTATGCCATCGAGATCACCCTGTCGGGCGAAGTGGTCGCCACCGAAGGCGTGTCGGAGCAAGGCATGGTGATGGATTTCTCGGATGTGAAGCGCATCGCCAAGGAGCGCGTGGTCGATGCGTGGGACCATGCCTTCCTGGTCTATGCCAAAGACACGCCGGTGCGGGATTTCCTGGCCTCCCTGCCGGGGCACAAGACCGTGGTGCTGGACGTGGTGCCAACCGCGGAGAACCTGGCGAAAGTGGCCTACGACCTGCTGCTGGACGCCTATCGCGACACCTATGGCAACCACCTGCGGCTGGAGCGCGTGCGCCTGTTCGAGACCCCCAACAACTGGGCGGATCATTCGCCCATCAGATAGCGCCGTACTTGCCCGCCATCACGCGGTCGCGCCCGCTGCGCTTGGCGTGATATAGCGCGGCGTCCGCCGACTCGATCAGGGTCTCCAGCGACATCTTGTCGGTAGGCGTTACCGCCACCACGCCGCAACTGACGGACACGAACTTGCTGTCGGTGGCATAGTGCGTGACCTTCAGGTCGGCAACCATCTGGCGCACCCGCTCCGCCATCCACACCGCGCCATCCTCGGCGGTCTCGCCCAACGCCAGCATGAACTCCTCGCCGCCATAGCGCGCCGCCATATCGCTCGCTCGCGGCGCGGCGCGCGCGATCTGCGCCGCCACGCGCTTGAGGCAATCGTCTCCGGCCTGATGTCCGTACTTGTCGTTGAACAGCTTGAAGTAATCGATGTCGAGCATGATTACCGAGATGGGCTTGTTCTGGCGCATGCAGCGCCGCCATTCGCGCGTCATGAAATCATCGAGTGCACGGCGGTTGGCGATGCCAGTCAGCGCGTCGGTAGTGGATAGACGCTGCAATTCGGCGTTCGCGGCATCCAGCTGCTGCGTTACTTCGACCAGCTTGCGCTGCATCTCCACCAGCCGCTGCATGGCGCGCACCTTGGCGTGGAACACTGTCTCGCTAACCGGCTTGACCAGATAGTCGTCGCCGCCGGCCGCGATGCCGTTGGCCAGATCCTCGTCCTTGTTCATCGCGGTCAGGAAGATGATGGCCGACCACTGCTGCGCCCGCTCCATAGTGCGTATCTTGCGCGCCACCTCAAAGCCGTCGATATCCGGCAGCCTGGCATCCAGCAGCACGATGTCGGGCCGCTCGCGGCGGAACAACTCAACTGCCTGGTTGCCAGTCTCGGCGATCAGAGGTGTAGGGATGCCCATGGTGACGAGGTAATTGGATAACACCTTGAGCGTGACCTTGCTGTCCTCGACAACCAGCACGGTCAGGGTATCTTTGCTTTGATTTTGCATATTCCCTTCCTGAAGCGGCATCGCACTCACCGTTGCGTGTACCCAGACAATTCCCGTGCGATGCTATCACGACAGAAACAGATTCAATTCGAGGATTAAGGCCGGAAAATTTCCACTGCCCTGCACAAATCCTCCCACGCCTTGGCTTTTTCATCCGGACTGCGCAGCAGGTAGGCCGGGTGATAGGTCACCAGCAGGGGGATGCCATGGAAGTCGTGCTCAATGCCACGCAGGGAACCCAGCGTCGCCTCGCGCCCCAGCAGTGAAGTGGCGGCGGTCTTGCCCAATGCGACGATCAGTTTGGGTTTGATCAGCGCGATCTGCTGGCGCAGATAAGGCAGGCAGGCAGCGACCTCGTCCGGCTCCGGCGTGCGGTTGCCGGGCGGGCGGCATTTGACGATGTTGGCGATATACACGTTGTGGCCGCGCTTGAGCTGGATGGCGGCGAGCATGTTGTCCAGCAGTTTGCCGGCCTGCCCCACGAATGGTTCGCCCTGCGCATCCTCATCTGCGCCCGGCCCTTCACCCACGAACAACCACTCGGCTTTTTCGTCGCCCACGCCAAACACGGTTTGCGTGCATCCGGCGCGCAGCTTGCACAGGGTGCATGCCTTGACCTGCGCCTTCAGCCCCGGCCAGTCAGACGCGATGTCCTCCCGAACGAACGCTGGCTGCGCCACAGGCGGCAGCTCCGGCGCTGCGCTGGCGGTGGCCGATTCCACGCCGGGCGCAGGCAGGTTGCGCCGCACCCACAGTGGATAGAGATTCAATTCGCGCAAAACCGCTTCGTCCCGTTTCACAATTCATGCCCCATCAAAATGGCGTCTTCCCTGCCGCCCGGCGCCGGATAGTAGTCGCGGCGCAACCCGATGTTGCCGAACCCCGCGCGCCGGTACAGCCCGATGGCGGCAAGGTTGGTCGCGCGCACTTCCAGCACCATGCGCCGCAGGCCGAGCCGCCGCGCCAGCGCCAGTATCTCCTGCAACAAGCACATGCCCCAGCCCTGGCGCTGGTGCTGCGCCGCGATGGCGATATCCAGCAGTTCCGCCTCGTCCACCGCCCGCATCATCACCGCATAGCCGAGCATGGCATGCCCCTGCTCTGCCACCTTGCACAGATAACCGCTGCGCAGGGCGTCGGCGAAATTGCCGCGCGTCCACGGATAGGCATGCACCTGCTGTTCGATGCGCAGCACCGCCTCGAGGTCGGCATCACTCATGTCGCGCAGAATCATGTTCAAGCCGCCCGCTCGCGCGTGGTGAGAGCCACCTTGTCGCGCAGGTAGAGCGGCAGCGCCAGCGCGGCATCCACGGCCTCGCCGCGCTCAAAGCGCGCCGCCCCCAGCGCCGCGATGACCGCAGCGCAAGGAAACACGCCATTCTCCACGGTGTGCGGCTTAAGATGTCCGTCATATCTGGCTTGCAGGGCAGGGCCCTGCACCGCGAAGCCGCTGCCCGCACCCCACCAATCGCCACCTTCGACGAGCGGCGCATCTTCGGCGCGGCACAGACACGGCGCGATCACTTCGCGCCAGCCCTCGCCCTGTTTTTCATACGCCGCGAGATACAGCTCGCCCATGCGCGCATCCAACGCAGCGATCACCTTGTCCTGCCCGCTCGCCTCGGCCAATGCTTCCAGCGTGCACACACCGGCCACTTCTACATCCAGCCCCAGCGCCAAGCCCTGCGCCACGCCGCAGGCGATGCGCACCCCGGTGAACGAACCCGGCCCCTTGCCGAAGGCGATGCCTTCGACCTGCCGGATGGTGATGCCCACTTCCTGCAACACGGCATCCACCATGCCCATCAGCAACTCGGAATGTCTCTGCCCGACCAGCTCGCAACGTTCGATGATGGCGCCGTCCTGCCACAGCGCGGCGGAACAGTATTCGGTGGAGGTCTCGACCGCGAGCAGGCGCATCATTCGGCCAACAGCAACACCACCGCCTGCGCCGCGATACCTTCGCCGCGCCCGGTGTAGCCGAGTTGTTCGGTGGTGGTGGCCTTGACGTTGACTGCGCTCTTTTCGATGCGCAGGTCGTCGGCGATGTGCGCGACCATCTGCGGGATGTGCGGCGCCATCTTGGGCGCTTGCGCGATGATGGTGGCATCCACGTTGCCCACGCGCCAGCCCGCTTCGCGCACCAGATGCAGCGTCTCGCGCAGCAGGATGCGGCTGTCGATGTTCTTGTACTTGGCATCGGCGTCGGAAAAATGCCTGCCGATGTCGCCCAGCGCGGCCGCCCCCAGCAGTGCGTCGCAGATGGCGTGCAGCAGCACGTCGGCGTCGGAATGGCCGAGCAGCCCTTTCTGATACGGGATGTCCACGCCGCCGATGATGAGCTTGCGCCCCTCGACCAGCTGGTGGACGTCGAAGCCTTGTCCGATACGCATGTTCATTTCCTTTTCTGCAACAGCAACTCTGCCAGTTCGATGTCCTGCGGATAGGTGACTTTAAAATTCGAGGTATCGCTGCCCACCAGCTTCGGTTGCAGGCCCAGCGCTTCGACAGCCGATGCTTCATCGGTAACCTGCTGCGCCTTGGTCAGCGCTTGCGCCAGCAGGCCGGCGCGGAACATCTGCGGCGTCTGTGCCTGCCACAGGCCTTCGCGTGTCGGGGTGGCAGCGATGCGCTGCTGTGCGTCGGCGCGCTTCAGCGTGTCGGCCACCGGCACGGCGAGGATGCCGCCCACTTCATCGTCGCGTAGCTCGGCGAGCATGCGCGACAGCAAATGCGCGGTCAGGCAGGGACGCGCCGCATCATGCACCAGCACCCAGTCGTCCGCCTCCAGCTCCGAAGCGAGCAGGCCGTTGGCCACGCTCTCGGCGCGCGTCGCCCCACCGCAATACAACGGCTCCAGCTTCGCCCCGCAATGCGACCAGTCATAACGCTTGAAATGCTCGTCCTGCGGGGCAAGCACCACGAACACGCTCTTGATCTGCGGATGCGCGCACAAGGTGGAAAGCGTGTGCCAGATCATGGGACGACCGGCGAGGTCGAGATATTGTTTGGGCAGCTCGCCGCCCATGCGGGAACCGGAACCGGCGGCGGGGACGAGGGCGTAGAAATCGGACATGGCGGAATTGTAAAGGAAAGGGGTGGCCTTCGCTTATAATGCGCGCCTCGTTTCAGGTCATCCGCCGTGCTTTTCTCTTCTCCCAATATCCGCCCCCGCTATGCGAACCTCGCTGGCTCGTCCGATGCGCTGGCGCTCGCCCAATTCGCACAAAAACAAAAGCCGCTAGCGGTCATCGCCGCCAATGCGCTGGAGGCACAGCGGCTGGTGGAGGAGATCCCCTATTTCGCGCCCGCTCTAAAAGTCTTTTTGCTGCCGGACTGGGAGACGCTGCCCTACGACCACTTCTCCCCCCACCAGGACCTGATCTCGGAACGCCTCGCCACGCTGCACCATATCCGCACGCAGGCGTTCGATGTCGTAGTGGTGCCAGTCACCACCGCACTGTATCCGCTGCCGCCAGTAAGCTACATGGCTGCTTATACGTTCTTCCTGAAAAAGGGCGAGCGGCTAGCCCTCGATGCCTTCCGCAGCCAGATGACGCTGGCCGGATACACCCACGTGCAGCAGGTGCTGACGCCGGGCGAATACTGCATGCGCGGCGGACTGATTGACCTCTTCCCCATGGGCAGCGCGCTGCCCTACCGCCTCGACCTGTTCGACGACGAGATCGAGACGATCGCCACCTTCGATGTGGACACGCAGCGCACGCTGTATCCGGTGGCAGAGATACGCCTGCTGCCCGCGCGCGAATTCCCGCTGGATGAAAAGGGACAGGCCGCCTTCCGCCAGAACTTCCGCGACCGCTTCGAGGGTGATCCGTCCAAATCGCGCATCTACAAGGACGTGAGCCGTGGCATCGCGCCGGCAGGCATCGAGTATTACCTGCCGCTGTTCTTTTCTCAGACCGCGACGCTGTTCGACTATCTCCCCGCGGATGCGACGCTGTGCCTGCATCATGACGTGGATGGCGCGATCCAGCAGTTCGCACAGGATACCGCTTCGCGTTACAACCTGCTGCGCGGCGACCCGCAGCACCCGTTGCTGGAAACGAAGGAGTTGTTCCTGGATGCGGAGCAGTTCTTCATCAAGGCGCGCGAGTTCTCCCGCCTTGACATCCAGGCCGACGGCGAAGGAAACAACCTCACCCGCTGCCCTACCACCGCCCTCCCCGCTATCGCCGTAGACCGCCGCGCCGAAGTGCCGACGCAGAAATTCGCCGATTTCCTGCAACGCTACGAAGGCCGCGTGCTGTTGCTGGCCGACAGCCTGGGGCGGCGCGAGATCATGTCCGGCTATTTGAAGGAATACGGCCTCGAACCCGTGCTGTGTGAGGACTACGCCACCTTTCTCAACAGCCGCGAGAAGTTCATGCTCGGCATTGCCGCCGTCGGCAACGGCTTTTTGCTCACCGAGAAAAAACTCGCGCTGGTTACCGAAAGCGAGCTCTACGCCAGCCAGTCGCGTGGCCGCGTGGCGCGTGCTGCGAAGAAGACCAATGTCGAAGGACTGTTGCGCGACCTCTCGGAACTGAAGCCGGGCGACCCGGTGGTGCATGAACAGCACGGCATCGCGCGCTACCGCGGGCTGGTGAATCTGGACATGGGCGACGGCGAGAACGAGTTCCTGCTGCTGGAATACGCCGAGGAGACCAAGCTCTACGTGCCGGTGTCGCAACTGCACGTGATCAGCCGCTACAGCGGCGGCGCGCCGGAAGCGGCACCCCTGCACAAACTGGGCAGCGGCGCCTGGGACAAGGCCAAGCAGCGCGCGATGAAGCAGGTGCGCGATGCCGCCGCCGAACTGCTCAACCTGTATGCCCAGCGCGCGCTGCGCAAGGGGCATGCCTTCAAGTTCAACTACCACGACTACGAAGCGTTCGCGGCGGGCTTCGGTTTCGAGGAGACCGCCGACCAGGCCGCCGCCATCGAGGCTGTCATCCTCGACCTGCAATCGGGCAAGCCGATGGACCGCCTGATCTGCGGCGACGTAGGCTTCGGCAAGACCGAAGTCGCGCTGCGCGCCGCCTTCATCGCCGCCAACGAAGGCAAGCAGGTCGCCGTACTCGCCCCCACCACCCTGCTGGTGGAACAGCACTACCAGAATTTCTCCACGCGCTTCGCCGATTTCCCGGTAAAGGTGGCTGAGTTGTCGCGCTTCCGTTCCGGCAAGGAGAGCACGCAGGCGTTAAAGGATCTCAGCGAAGGCAAGATCGACATCATCATCGGCACGCACAAGCTGATCCAGAAGGATGTGAAGTTCCACAACCTCGGCCTCGTCATCATCGACGAGGAGCACCGCTTCGGTGTGCAGCAGAAGGAGAGGCTGAAGGCATTACGCGCCGAGGTGGATGTGCTCACGCTCACCGCCACACCGATCCCGCGCACGCTGGCGATGTCGCTGGAAGGACTGCGCGACTTCTCGGTAATCGCCACCGCACCGCAACGCCGTCTGTCCATCAAGACCTTCGTCAGCAACTTCAGCCAGGGCGTGATCCGCGAAGCCGTGCTGCGCGAACTCAAACGCGGCGGACAGGTGTACTTCCTGCACAACGAAGTGGACACCATGCCCAACATGCTGGAGAAGCTGGAGACCTTGCTGCCCGAGGCACGCATCCGCATTGCACACGGACAGATGGGCGAACGCGATCTGGAAGACGTGATGCGCGACTTCACTCATCAGCGCTTCAACGTGCTGCTGTGTTCCACCATCATCGAGACCGGCATCGATGTGCCCACCGCCAACACCATCCTCATCAACCGAGCCGACCGTTTCGGCCTCGCGCAGCTGCACCAGTTGCGCGGTCGCGTGGGTCGCTCGCACCACCAGGCTTATGCCTATCTCTTGGTGGACCACAAGGACGGCCTCACCGCACAGGCCAAGAAACGTCTCGAAGCGATCCAGGCGATGGAACAACTGGGCAGCGGCTTCTTCCTCGCCATGCACGACTTGGAGATTCGCGGTGCGGGCGAAGTGCTGGGCGAATCGCAGAGCGGCGAGATGCAGGAGATCGGTTTTAGTTTGTACAACGACATGCTCGCCGCCGCCATCGCCTCGCTCAAGCAAGGCAAAGAGCCGGACATGGCGCACCCACTGGGCGTGACGACGGAGATCAACCTGCACACCCCGGCCCTGTTGCCGGACGACTACTGCGGCGACATCCACCAACGGCTGGTCATCTACAAGCGCCTCGCCAACTGTGACACCGGCGAAGAACTGGAAGAGATGCAGCAGGAACTCATCGACCGCTTCGGCCTGCTGCCGGATGCGACGACTGCGCTGTTCGATTGCCACCGCCTGCGCATCCTCGCCAAACCGCTCGGCATCAACAAGGTGGACGCCTCGTCAGAGGCCATCGTCATCCAGTTCGTCCCCACCCCGCCCATCGACCCGATGAAGATCATCACCATGATCCAATCGAAACGCCACATCAAGATGGCGGGACAGGACAAGCTGAGGATTGAATTGAAGTATGGGGATTTGAAGCAGCGGGTGCTGGCGGTGATGAACTTCTTCAAGGAGCTTGGTTAACCCAACACAAATTCCTGGGCTCGGTGGAGCGCAACGACACCCGAACATTCCGGCGAGGGGTTTCGCCACACTCCACCGAGATTCACAGCATCGCCCTCAACGCTGGCAGGCATACATCCGTTTCAGGAAAGCGTCGATGTCTGCGCCGACCAAGCTCTGCGGCAACGCCATGGGGCATTCGCCACCGCATACCAACTGGGGCAATGCCGGGATCCAGCCCGCATTCAACACCTCATCACCATACTCCACGCATTCGGCCGTCTCGCGCTCGACCGCGAAACTGCTCATATCCATTGTCACGCTAGCCATGGCACACCTCCTGTCCCTTGTTGCAGGACGCAAATCCTGCGTCCCTAGGATTGTTATCGGCAGCCTGCCGCAAAGCTTTACAGGCAACGTTCAACCGAAATTGTAGATCGCCACGTAGTGGGTGATTTCCTGCTGCTCGTTCCTGACGGCGGTGATGGTCAGGAACAAGGGATTGACCTGTCCGCGTTTATTGCGGTTGTGGATGGCGCCGCTCCAGGATCCCTTGCTCAGCAGTTGCTGCCACAGCCTTTCATAGAAGGCCTTGTCATGCCGCCCGGAACTGAGAATGCGCGGATTCTGACCGCGCAGTTCCTCCATGCTGTAGCCATACACGCTGAGGAACATCTTGTTCGCGCGGACGATGTTGGCATTGGCATCGGTGATGAGGATGGGCTCGCGGATTTCGAACGCGACTGCGGCGATGCGCAATTCCTCCTCGGTGCGTTTGCGTTCACGGATGTGATGCACCAACGGGCGGAATACCTGGAAGTAGAAGATGGGGAACAGCAGGAGCGACAGCAGCGCGGCATCCAGCAGCACCTCGACCATAGGCGGCAACGGCGGCAGCTCGTGCAACACCAGCATCACCAGAGCTTCGACCAGGAATACGGCGCTGATCAGCACCGCCCCCAGCCAGAACACCGATTGCTGATACGGCTTGCCGCTGCGTGATGCGGATGGAAGTTCGCCCATGTTCGTCCCCTTGAATCATCGTGTCGTCCGTGCCGCCATTCTAGCCACATCGGGCATGCGGATGTCCAGAGGCGTGCACAACTTTATTCCCGCGAGGCGGGCAGGCGTTTGCATTAAAATATTCAAAAATCGCCATTTGCCCGCCATTGCGGGAATCCATGACATGAACCTCGTCCTCCAGGCTTTACACGACATCCCCGCTGCACAACTGGATCATCTCGCCAGCCTCTCCGGCGCGGCTCGCATCGAGCAGGCTACCCCGCGCGTCTATCGCCTGCGCGGCGCACAACCGCATGAGGGTATCGGCGCCTATTGCCTGGAGCACCAGATTGATTACGGCTTCGTTCCCCAAGGCAAGGCAATGGCCGATTTTGGGCTGGTGGTGATGGACATGGATTCCACCCTCATCAGCATCGAATGCATAGACGAGATCGCCGACATGCAAGGCATCAAGCCGCAGGTGGCGGAGATCACCGAATCCGCCATGCGCGGCGAGATCGACTTCGCCGAAAGCCTGCGCCGCCGTGTGGCGCTGCTGAAAGGACTGGATGAATCAGCTTTGCAGCGCGTGTACGACGAACGCCTGAAGCTGAATCCCGGCGCGGAGGCCATGCTGGCGGCGCTGAAGCAGCATGGCATCAAAACGCTGCTGGTCTCCGGCGGCTTCGTGTTCTTCACCCAGCGGCTGAAGCAGCGCGTGGGGCTGGACTACACCCATGCCAACACGCTGGAGATCGTGGGCGGCAAACTCACCGGCAAGGTGCTGGGAAGTATCGTGGATGCGCAGGGCAAGGCCGACTGGCTGAACCGCGTGCGTGAAAAGTTGGGCCTGAAGCGCGAACAGGTGATCGCCATGGGCGACGGCGCCAACGACCTAAAAATGATGGCACAGGCCGGGGTCAGCATCGCCTACCACGCCAAGCCGGTGGTGCGCGCGCAGGCCAGCTACGCGCTGAATTTCGTCGGCCTGGATGGGCTGGTGAACCTGTATTCCATTTAGAAGCTTATTGTCCGGGAGGCAACATGACACAAAAGATCAGCATTGAAGTCCTTCTCGAAAAATACGCGGAAGCGGATGAGAAAACCGTGCAGGACGTGCGCCGCCGCGTGGCGCGAGGACTGGCGCAAGCTGAAAGCCCCGAGCAACGCGCGCGCTGGGAACAGGCCTTCTTTGAAGCGCAGGAGCATGGCTTCGTCCCCGCCGGCCGCATCAACTCCGCCGCCGGTTTGAAGATACAGGCCACGCTCATCAACTGTTTCGTGCAGCCGGTGGGTGATGCCATCTCCGGCATAGTGGATGGACGACCCGGCATCTACGACGCGCTGCAACAAGCCGCCGAGACCATGCGCCGCGGCGGCGGCGTGGGCTATGACTTCTCCGCCATCCGCCCCGAAGGTGCGCATGTCAAAGGCACCAACTCGCGCGCCAGCGGCCCCATCTCCTACATGCGCGTATTCGACCGCTCCTGCGAAACCGTTGAATCGGCGGGCGCCAGGCGCGGCGCGCAGATGGGCGTACTGCGCTGCGACCATCCCGATATCGAGCGCTTCATCCACGCCAAGGACAGCGGCGACCTGCGCAACTTCAACATCTCTGTCGGCGTGACCGATGCGCTGATGCAGGCGGTGCTGGATGACGCGGAGTTCGAGCTGGTGCACCGCGCCGAACCTGCCGCCGCGCTCAAGGCCGCCGGTGCGGCGCAACGCACCGATGGTCTCTGGATTTACCGCACGGTGCGCGCTGCCGAGCTGTGGAAGCAGATCATGGAGAGCACCTACGACCATGCCGAACCCGGCGTGCTGTTCATCGACCGCATGAACCGCGACAACAACCTGTCGTATTGTGAAACCATCGAGGCGACCAACCCCTGCGCCGAGCAACCGCTTCCGCCCTATGGCTGCTGCTGTCTCGGTTCCATCGATCTGTCGCGCATGGTGAAGAATCCGTTCTCCCATCACGCAGGCTTCGATCACGAACCGTTCAAGCAACTGGTGCGCACTGCCGTGCGCATGCTCGACAACGTGCTGGACGTGACCGCGTGGCCGCTGCCGGAGCAGCAACAGGAAGCACGCAACAAACGCCGCATCGGCCTGGGCTACACCGGGCTGGGCGATGCGCTGGCCATGCTGGGGCTGCGCTACGACACGGACGAGGCGCGCGCCTTCGCTGCCGACATCACGCGCATCATGCGCGACGAGGCGTATGCGGCTTCGGTCGAACTGGCAAAAGAGCGTGGCGCATTCCCGCTGCTGGATGCCGACCAATATCTCGCAGCACCGCGCTTCGCCTCGCGTCTGCCGGACGCGCTGAAAGACCAGATACGCCAGCACGGCATCCGCAACTCGCACCTGCTCTCCATCGCACCCACCGGCACCATCTCGCTGGCCTTCGCCGACAATGCCTCCAACGGCATCGAGCCACCGTTCTCGTGGTTCTACACGCGCAAGAAGCGCATGCCGAACGGCACCAGTAAGGACTATCAGGTGGAAGACCACGCTTGGCGCTTGTACAAACAGCAGGGCGGCGACGTGAACCATCTGCCGCCCACCTTTGTCACCGCGCTGGAGATCAGCGCCATCGACCATATGAAGATGGTCGCCGCCGTCGCACCCTATATCGACACCTCCATCAGCAAGACGGTGAACGTACCCGCCGACTACCCCTACGAAGATTTCAAGGACCTCTACACCGAGGCCTGGAAGGCCGGATTGAAAGGCTTGGCGACCTATCGCCCCAACAGTGTACTGGGCGCAGTGCTGTCAGTGACCCCGGAGAAAAAAGCCGAAGAACAACCACAGGATTTTGTGTTCGACCAGGACAGACGCATCGTGCTGGAGTCCGCGCCCAAGCCCGCACTCGCCTCGCTGCGCTGGCCGGGACGCCCGAAACTGCCGGCAGGCAGCGAAGGCTGGGTATCGCAGGTGGTCAAACATCCGCTGGGCAGCTTCGTGGCTTTCGTATCGCACACTTCGAACGGCTGCAACCATCCGTTCGAAGTCTGGGTGAACGGCTCGGAGCAGCCGCGCGGCCTCGGCGCATTGGCCAAATCGCTGTCCATGGACATGCGCACGCGCGACCCGGTGTGGATACGCATGAAGCTGGAGATGCTGATGAAGTCGGCGGGCGACGACGCCTTCGACATGCCCATGCCACCGGACGGCGAGATCAAACGCATGCCCAGCCTGGTGGCCGCATTCGCGCACTTGCTGAAATACCGCATCGAGCAGCTCGGCGCGCTGGAGGTCTGCGACAGTGTGACCACTCCCATGATGGACGCGTTGTTCGCGCGCAAAGAACCCAAGACCGGCGTGGACGGCACCATGAGTTGGACCGTGGATGTCGCAAACGCGGGCAGCGGCGACGACTTTGTGCTGGGGCTGAAAGAACTGGTGCTGCCGGATGGGCAGCGTCGTCCCTATTCGATGTGGCTGGCCGGTGTGTACCCGCGCGCGCTGGACGGGCTGTGCAAGGTGCTGAGTCTGGACATGCGCGTGATCGACCCGGCATGGATAGGCATGAAACTGCGCAAGCTGCTGAACTTCGGCGAACCGCTGGGCGATTTCATGGCGCGCGTGCCGGGCGAAACCAAGATGGAGAGCTTCCCTTCCACAGTATCCTATGTCGCCAAGCTCATCATCCACCGCTACGCCATGCTCGGCATCCTCGACGAAAGCGGCTACCCGGTGCAGCAGATGGGCGTGCTGGAAGTGCCGGAGGGACAGCTCAAACCCACCTCGGTGTTCAAGCCCATCGCCGGCAAGCCGTGCAAGGAGTGCGGCAACGCCACGCTCATCAAGAAGGACGGCTGCGAGTTCTGCACCAGTTGCGGCGCGATAGGGGCGTGCGGCTGAGCTGAGTCAGCCTTCCTTGCGGCGCAACAGCGCCGGTATCTGCGCCTTGGGCTTGTCCAACACCGGCTCCGGTTTTTTCAGCGGCGCGGCGGATGCGCCGAGGTTGGGGACATAAGGCTGATCGAACCACGGGTCATGCACGGTCTTGCTGGGCGCAGGACGGTGGTAGCCGTGGCCGCGCTCTTGCGTTTCCCCGCGCGGCGATCGGGCCGCGCGCACGATGGCGGCCTGTTCCCTGGGCAGCACGGTCTTGATGAGCTTTTCGATTTCGGCGAGATATTTCTCCTCTTCCGGCGCGACCAGCGAGATCGCCGTGCCCGATGCCCCGGCGCGACCGGTGCGGCCGATGCGGTGCACATAGTCTTCCGCGGCATGCGGTATCTCGTAGTTGATGACCATGGGTAGATGGTCGATGTCCAGCCCACGCGCGGCCACGTCGGTGGCGACCAGCGCGCTCACCTTGCCCTGCTTGAAGGCATCCAGCGCCTGCATGCGCTCGGACTGGCTCTTGTCGCCGTGGATGGCATCGGCGGAGATGCCGTCGCGCTGCAACTGGCGCGCCAGGCGGCTGGCGGTAAGCTTGGTCTTGGTGAACACGATCACTTGGCTGGCGTCCTCGCCGCGCAGCAACTGCACCAGCAGCCTGTGCTTGTCTTCCGCATCCACCAGATACACCTTTTGCGCGATGTTCTCTGAAGCGGCATTGCTGCGTGCGACTTCGATCAGCGTGGGGTAGATCAGGAAATCGTCGGCCAGTTTCTTGATCTCGTCGGAGAAGGTGGCCGAGAACATCAGGCTCTGGCGCGTCCTCGGCAACAGGGCGAGGATGCGCTTCAGGTCGGGTATGAAGCCCATGTCCAGCATGCGATCGGCCTCGTCCAGCACCAGCATCTGCACAGTGCCAAGATGTACGCTCTTCTGCTCGATGTGGTCCAGCAAGCGGCCGGGGGTCGCCACCAGCACCTCCACGCCATTCTTCAGCGCGGGGGTCTGCGTCTTGATGTCCACGCCGCCGAACACCACCAGCGAGCGCAGCTTGGTGTGTTTCGCATAGACCCGGATGTTCTCTTCCACCTGGATCGCCAGTTCGCGCGTGGGCGTAAGCACCAGGGCGCGCACCGGATGGCGCGCGGGCGAGGTGCTGGTGCTGGCGTGCGGCAGCAGTTTGTGCAGCAGCGGCAAGGCGAACGCGGCGGTCTTGCCGGTGCCGGTTTGCGCCCCCGCCATCAGGTCGTGCCCCTGCATGACCTGCGGTATGGCCTGCGCCTGGATGGGCGTGGGGTTGACATATCCGGCCTCATCCAGCGCCTTCAGTAGTTCAGGGGCAAGTTTCAGGTCGGCAAAGCTGACGGTTTCCAATGCAGCATCTCTTTCAGGGTGTGTGTAGAAAGCGGCGAAACCGCTGCATTATACGCGCAGTGCCAGCCTCTGCCCGCCACTCAACGGTATGTGGCCTCGACCGCTGGAAACAGTTCCCTTTCCTCGAAACGCACATGCGCGGCCAGGCAGGAAGCAAATTCGGCCAGTGCGACCGCCTCCTGCCGCTGCAGGCCGTTCCGCAGATCGCGCAAACGGCCGTGATCCTGCAAGGTCCGCGCTACCAGACACTGTTCCGCATCAGGCAAGCGTGGAAGCAATTCAGACTCCTCGGCCAGAAAGTGCGGCTCCAGCTCCCCGGCAAAGTCCTGCAGGGCGATATGACAGGTTTGTGCAACCTGCGCGGCATCGCCCGAAGCGGCGGCGCGCGCGCACTGTTTCGCCAGTTTGAGCGCGCGGTGGTGTTCGCGCGAGAGTGGCTGCAATGCCGGACTGCGTTTCATCATCTCATCCCGGTTTCCCATCCGCACGCGGCCGCCAGTAAGCCGGCAGATAGCGCCACACCCAAGGCGAAAAACTGGCTAGCCACCCCACTGCGGCAGCCACATACAACCAGTTGCCCACCTGCCACGGCAGCAAGTCCGCCGATACGCGCAACAAGGCCACCCCCTGCACTCCGGCGAACATCAACTTCACCGGCGTATCGATGACGAAGGACAAGCCGGAATGGCCGAGCGTGACACGCGTGCCCATGCCGATCAACAACGTGGCGTAGCAGCCTATAGTCAACGCGTGCAGCGACGCCAGCCTCCCGCTCGGAACGCCTTCCAGCAGCAGCAACAAACTCTGTCCGGCGAACAGCAGCATGGCGATCCACAACCAGGCGAAACCGACATGCAGCACCGCCAGCAACGGGTTGGCGAAACTGCGGCGCAATCCCCAGAGACGACTAAGATAGAACGCGCTGAGCGCCAGCGGCAGATCGGGCAGCCACAACCATGCCAACAGGTTGAAGAATTCCAGCACGCCATGCGCGAGGCTCATCGCCAGCATGGTCCACCACGGCCAGAACGGTCGCGGCACTTCCAACTGCAAGGCACTGGCCGTGAAGAACGGCAGCATGCGATGGGTGACCGTGGCGAACACCGGTAGCACGAACCCCCACAACGCAGTACGCAGCGCGAACTGCAACCAACCATGCACCCCGCTCAACTGCCATAGCAGGAACGCGGCCAGCGCCAGCCAGCCGGTGCAGAATGCAACGAACAGCACCGCCGGATGACGCTTGTCCCCCGGACGTGTATCCAGCAGCACACGCAGCAGTGCATACAGCCCCCATGCCCAGCCAACCAGCACACTGGTGCTCGCCAGCGCCAGCACGAGCTGCCCCCCGAACAGCCCGCCATAGAACAGCAGCACACCGGAAAACATGAACAAAAAGGCTGGCACATAGCGCGGCGCGGGGATTTCATTCCCGACCATCCAGCGTGGAAAGGTGGTCATCAGGAATCCAAAGAAGAACATCGGCAGCATACCAAACAGCAACAGCCAGGCGTGGATCGCCGCCGGAAATAGAGGCCACGCCACCGCATACTGCGGCAGCAGGTAACGGGTGACCAATTCGAATAGCCACCAGCATATCGCCAGAAGGATCTGCAGCGCACCGCCGAAGAACATGACGCGATGGGGCGCAGCGATAAAGTGTTGCAGCATGGGAGGCATGGCCTTTTTATGGGAGCGCGAATATGAAAACCGCCCGCAGCATGCAGGCGGTCTTGGATCAAGCACAGCTCAAACTGACTGCGCTGGCTCGATCATGCGCCGGCTCTCATTACGCCCCAGGGTCAGCAAATCCCACACCAGCAGCACGAATCCGAGCGCGAATATCACGCCGAACAGTTCGCGCCACTGCATGCCCTGCACGAACCAAGGGTGCGCCTGCGCAGCGAAATAGCCCATCCAGCTGGAGCCTTCGATAGCACGTTCGACCTGCGACTGCACGTAGCCCGAGATCAGCATGGACACGGTCATGCCTAGCATACCCACGTTGAGCAGCCCCAACGACCACTTCCATTTCCAGCCGTTGCCGGGCAGATTGCCCGCCATCCACGTCTTGCCCCGCCAGTACTGCAACGCCAGATAGAACATGGCGATGATGATGGTGGCGTAAGCGCCGAAGAAGGCGAGGTGGCCGTGCGAGGCTGACCATTGCGTGCCATGGGTATAGAGGTTGATCTGCGGCAAGGTGTGCATGAAACCCCACACGCCGGCGCCAAAGAAGTTGCCAAAGGCGTGCGCAATCAGCCAGGCCATGGCCGGATGATTGGAGTTCTTGACGTGACGCGCACCGGCGTCGAACACCGCATGCACCACCATGGCCACCAGCGGGATGGGCTCCAGCGCAGAGAAAAATCCACCGATGGAAAGCCAGTATTCCGGCGTGCCGATCCAGAAATAATGGTGGCCGAGACCGAGGATGCCGGAACCGAACATCAGCGCCACCTCGATGTATAGCCAAGTTTCGACGATCTTGCGGCTCACGCCCAGCACCTTCATCAGGCCATAGGCCATGATGCAGGCGACCATCACCTCCCAGGTCGCCTCCACCCAAAGGTGGATCACCCACCACCACCAGTACTGGTCCATTGAAATGTTGGTGGTGTAAAACATGCCGGCCAGGTAGATGCCGAACAATGCCAGCATATCCAGCACCAGCACGCCGGCGATGCCGGTGTAACGGCCCTTGCTGAAGGTGGCGGCGACGTTGTAGAACACCACCAGCACACTGACCACGATGCCGATGTCAGCCCAGCGTGGGGCTTCGATGTATTCGCGCCCCTCGTTGATCAGCCAAATGGTAGATTCCTTGCCAGGCCCGACCTGCACCAGCAGATAGACCAGCACCACCACGCTGACCGCCGCAGTCAGCACCCAGAAAATAAGGTTGCCCAGCTTGAGTCCGGCCACTTCGTGCTGCGACTCATCCTCCAGCAGCCAGTACACCGAACCGAGAAAACCGTACAGCATCCATACCACCATGGCATTGATATGTACCATACGGTTGGTGCTGAAGTTGAACGCCCCGTACAGGAAGTCCGGGTACAGGTATTGCAGACCGGCCAACAGACCAAACAGCACCTGTGCGCCGAACAGCATCAAGGCCACGGTGAAATACTTCACCGCCAGTTTCTGCCCACCGTTCAGGTTGGCACTGTCACAAATTCCGAGCGTCACCATGATCAATTCTCCTGTTCGATGGATTTAAAGTTGTAGGGGAAGCCGTTGGTGTCTATGCCGGACATCCATTTCAGGAACGCCACCACACCGTGCGCCTCTTCGTCCGTGATGCCGAGTTTTGGCATGCGCCGCCCCATACCGTTATGCAGCTTGTCGGAAGGATCCTGGATGAAAGCCAGCATCTGCTCCTCGCGCACTCCCTTGGCCCCCCAATACGGATCCAGCCAGGACTTGGTCAGGTCGGGGGCGTAGTAGGCCCCGTTGCCGAGGAGGGTGTGGCAGTTCATGCAGTTCTTGGCTTGTGTAGTCAACTTGCCCAGTCTGACCAGCGCCTCGGCCTCCGCCTCGCTCAGCTCCTTGCCGAACAGCGGCTCTTTCACGCCGATTACCGGCGCCTGTACGTGGCGATTTTCGTCGAACTTGTATTCGATGCGACGGTTGATGACCGAATAGGCCGGCACACGCGTCTTGCCCACGCTGATCTGCGACAGCGTATCCATCGTCAGCAACATCAGCACCACCAGCGATCCGCCCGTCATCCAAATCGCCGTCTTGCGCCAGAAGGATTCCGACGCCCACCATTGATTCGCTGCCATTTACGCCTCCTTGTTATCGAGTCAAGAGTTCCCGCCCATCACTGCATCCTTATCCCCTTCCGCCCCGACATGCGTCCCCACACACAGATGCCAGATGCCGTGCGGTGCCAACAGATAGCCCAGCAGCATGCACACCACCACCGTCCCCCACAGCGGGTGCGACAGCAGATTGGCGGCATGCGCCAGCGCCAAGGTGGAAACAAACAGCCCGGCATAGGCCAGATAAGCCAGCGGCATCAGCCCCGGCATGTCGCGCAAACGCGAATAGGCGAACAGCAGGGCATATAGCGCACCCAGCACGATGACCATGGCCGACGAAAAAAATATGGTGAAGAAGTTAGCAAGATTGGCCGGCTCGATCATGTTATCCTCCCCAAATAGATTCACTGGGCGAGAATGTATTCTCATTCTTAATAAGATGCAACATAAATGAATGTATTATGCGAGGATGCCACGAGGAGGATGGTCATCTATAATTCGCCACCTTATCGAGAATAAAGAGCATGCAGCTCAACTTATCCACCGACATCGCACTGCGCACGCTGATTTATCTGGCCCAGAAAGACGCGCCCGCCACTATCGCCGAAATCGCGCAAGCGTTTGGCATCGTGAGAACACACCTGATGAAGGTGGTAATGATCATGGCGGCACAGGGACTGGTGCTCAGTGAACGCGGTCGCAATGGCGGCATCCGCCTCGCGTGCGACCCGAAACAGATTCGTATCGGCGATGTAGTGCAGCAGATGGAACCTGATATGCGGCTGGTATTTTGCATGCACGAGGAGGCCAATGCAGAGGATTGCCCGCTGCTGCCCAGTTGCAAGTTAAGAAAGGCTTTCACCAGGGGGCAGCAGGCGTTGCTTGAATCGCTCAACGCAAGTACCCTGAGCGATCTGCTGCCGGCCAGAATCAACCGGCATAAGCCATGAACCTCCGAGCATTCTTGCGCGCCTTCACGCCGCACCGCACCCAAACCTCCCTCGCCGAGAAGCTGCGCAGCGGCTTGGCCGGCGGGCTATCCATCTTGCTGCTGGCCTTTGCCTTGCACTTTCTACCGCAGCACGAGTACCCGTTGCTCCTGCTGGGATCGATGGCGGCTTCCGCCGTGCTGTTGTTCGCCGTGCCGCACAGCCCGCTGGCACAGCCGTGGAACCTGATCGGCGGCCATTTTGTTTCGGCGCTGACCGGCTGGACGGTTTGCCTGCTCATCCCGCATACGCAGCTCGCCGCAGGCATAGCGGTGGGAGCGTCGATCTTCCTGATGTACCTGCTGCACTGCCTGCATCCGCCCGGCGCCGCTACTGCATTGACGCTGGTGCTGGGCGCGGCGCAATTTCAGCAGATGGGCTGGCGCTGGGTCGCCTTGATCGTGATCGCCAATACGGGCCTCTCGCTGCTGCTGGCGCTGCTCATCAATAGCCTGCTGCCGCAGCGCCGTTATCCCGCCCTGGCCGCCGTGCCGCCCGCCCCACCCGCTCCCGTGACAGTCACCCCGGAATTGCAAGACATCGAATGGGCGCTGGAGCAAATGGACAGCGCCGTGGACATCAGCACTGATGACCTGCTGGAGATCTATAACCAATCACTCCAGCACGCCAAGGCGCGTTATGAATCCGCCCTCGAATAAACCATGCCCTTGCTCAAATCCCTGCACGTTTCCTGCGCCATCATCAGCTACCTGCTGTTCTTCCTGCGCGGGCTCTGGCTGCTGCGCGATTCGCCCGTGATGCGCCAACGCTGGGTGAAGATCGCCCCACACAGCGTCGATACCGTGCTGCTGGGCAGTGCCATCGCATTGGCCTGGCAACTGGGCTACACCCCCTTCAATGCCCCATGGCTGGCCGCGAAGATCGTCGCGCTGCTGATCTACATCGGTCTCGGCCTGCTGGCCTTCCGTTTCGCCCAAACCCAGCGCAGTCGGCTACTGGCCTGGCTGGGTGCACAGCTCACCTTCGCCTACATCGTGGGCGCAGCTTTCACCCACAACCCTTTGCTGGTGTTCTGAACATGCTGGACAACTTGCTCAGCGGCACTGCCGCTCCCAGTTTCGATGAACCATTGGACATGCTGCGCGCCTGCCACAACAGGATCGCGGCGCAATGCGACACGCTGCACCGCTTGGCGCGTCATCTGGAGACCCACGGCAACGACCCACAGGCCAGCGGTGCGGCACGTTCCATCCTGCGCTATTTCGACACAGCGGGACGCCATCACCATCAGGATGAAGAACATGACCTGTTCCCCCTGCTGCTGGCCACGCGCGATGCTCGCGCCGTCGCTCTGGTGGCACGCCTGCTGCAAGAACATCAGGAACTGGATGCTGCCTGGCAACGTTTGCGCCCCTTGCTGCTGGACGTGGCGGAAGACCGCAGCGGCACGCTCGATACCGCAACCGCCACGCATCTGAGCCAGCTCTATGAACGGCACATCGCGCTGGAGAACGGCGAACTGCTGCCGCTGGCCGCGCACCTGCTGGATGATGCACAACTGCGCCAGCTGGGGCATGTCATGGCGGTGCGGCGCGGCGTCAAAGAGGCCGTATGAGCATCGCCGTCATCGGGGCCGGCCCCGCCGGATTGATGGCCGCCGAGACATTGGCACAACAAGGCCACCGCGTGGCGGTGTATGACGCCATGCCCAGCGCCGGGCGCAAGTTCCTGATGGCGGGCAAAGGCGGCATGAACATCACGCATGCCGAACCCTTGCCAGACTTCATCAACCGTTATGGTTCACGACGCGACGCGCTCGAACCGCTGCTGCAGCAATTCACCGCGGACAATCTGCGCGACTGGATACATGGCCTGGGCATCAACACCTTTGTCGGCAGCTCGGGGCGCGTCTTCCCCGAAGGCATGAAAGCCGCGCCGCTGCTGCGCGCCTGGCTGCACCGCCTGCGCGAACAGGGCGTGAGCTTCCACATGCGCCACCGTTGGCTGGGCTGGAATGAACACGGCGTTTTGCGCTTTGCTAAACCAGAAGGAGAACAATCCATCGCGGCTGCCGCCACCGTGCTGGCACTGGGCGGCGGCAGTTGGCCGCAACTGGGTGCGGATGGCGCATGGGTAGAAGTGCTGGCACAACGTGGCATCGCCATCGCCCCGCTCAAACCCAGCAACTGCGGCTTCGACATCGGCTGGAGCGCGCACTTCATCGAACGGCAAGCGGGCGAACCATTGAAATCCATCAGCGCCATCTTCGCAGGCCAACACAAACAAGGGGAATGCGTCATCACCGCGCATGGTATCGAAGGTGGATTGATCTATGCGCTCTCGGCTCCGTTGCGCGACGAGATCGAACGTCACGGCCACGCCACGCTGATACTCGACCTGCTGCCCGATTGGAGCAACGAGCGCGTGCTCAAAGAAGTGCAACACCCGCGTGGCTCGCGCTCGCTCTCCAGCCAACTGCAAAGCCGGTTGGGACTGAAAGGCGCCAAGGCTGCCCTGCTGCGCGAAATGCTGGGTAACGAGGGCATGCACGACCTGCCGCTGCTCGCACGCAGCATCAAAGCACTTCCCATCAAACTCGATGCGCCACGCCCGCTGGCTGAAGCCATCAGCAGCGCGGGCGGGATACCGTTTGAAGCACTGGATGAAAACTTGATGCTGAAAAACATCCTCGGCGTGTTCTGCGCAGGCGAAATGCTGGACTGGGAAGCTCCCACCGGCGGCTATCTGCTCAGCGCCTGCTTCGCCAGCGGCAAGGCGGCAGGCATGGGCGTGAACAGATGGCTCAAGCGCCCTCCCGCCTGAAACATCAAACAATCCGCACGCACGCAATGCGCATACCGGTACGCTACAATCTGCGCCCGCTCCGTAAGAAAGGAAAATCATGAAGCAATACAGCAAACGCACCGCCATCATGCACTGGCTGATCTTCACGCTGATCGCCGCCGCCTTTTACCTCGGCCATGAATTGCATGAAAGCAAGGACGCCGCCTGGAAACTTTCCACCTATCCGCTGCATTTCATCCTCGGCGATCTGGTGTTCCTGCTGACCTTGCTGCGCCTGTATTTCAGAAAGAAGGACGGCGAGCCCGCTCCGGCGAATGTCTGCCCGCTGCTGAACAAGGTCGCTGCCGCCACGCATGTGCTACTCAATCTCACCGCGTTGTCCGTGGCGGTTTCCGGTTTCATCACCGTGGTCACTTCCGGACTGATCCATGCCTTCGAAAAAAAGGATCCTGCACTGATCCCGGATTTCCACAAGGTGCCCGCCAAGGAGTTTCACGAGTTCTTCCTGACCGTGCTGGCACTGCTGGTAACGCTCCATGTGCTGGCCGCGCTGTATCACCAGTTCGCGCTCAAGGACAGGTTGCTGCGCCGCATCATGGTGCGGCGCTTCGAGGATTGAACGAGGGCGATGGCGATCGCCTCGTGTTCAGAGAGAACCGCCTGCGGGCGGTTTTTTCATGGCGATCAGCACCGCCCACACGCCGAGCAGCACGTACCACACCAGCGACCACTCAGGTATCCCCAAGTTCAGAAAGGTCCAGCCCTTCGCCGCGCATTCGCCTGAGCCGTGCATCAGTTCCTGCCACACCTCGGACAGCGGAAAATGTTGCAGCATGAAATCCAGTCCGGGGCCACAGGCCGGAACCTGGTCGGCAGGCAGATGTTGTATCCAGATATGGCGCGCGGCTACGGCTACGCCGGTGAACGACAGCAGAGCGATCAGCAAGGAATAGACGCGACGCCCCAGGCGCGCCGCGTTGTGCGCAAAAGCCGCGAAGAACAGCACGCCGATGCCGATAAAGATGACGCGTTGCACCATGCACAGCGGGCAGGGTTCCTCGCGCAGCACGTATTGCAGGGTGAGCGCCATGCCGAACAGCGCAGCCACGGTCAATGCTCCCGCCAGATACAGCCAGCGCGGAGCAACGGCGCACCACAGGGCAGACAGGCGCCGTATCATTCGGCCTCTTCGATCCATGCCGCCTGGATGGCTTCCAGCACTTTCTCCCCGCCGCGCTGGTGATCGTCGTCGAAGCCCGGCAGAGCAACCACATAATTGTGCAGATCAACGAAGCGCACGGTCTTGGGATCAACCCCGGGATGTTTTTCGGACAAGGCGATGGCGATGTCCTGGATGTCTTTCCATTTCATTTGTGATGTCCTTCCTTGGCCATATTGATGCTGTATTTGGGTATCTCCACCACCAGGTCGGCATCACCGACGATAGCCTGGCAGCTCAGCCGCGAATAGGCTTCCAAGCCCCACGCTTTGTCCAACAAATCCTCTTCCTGTTCCGATGCCTGCTCCAGGCTGTCGAACCCTTCGCGCACGATGACGTGGCAAGTGGTGCAGGCACAGGATTTCTCGCAGGCGTGTTCGATCTCGATGCCGTGATCGAGCAACGCGTCACAGATGGATTTGCCCGGCTGCTCCTCAAACAGCGCGCCCTTGGGACACAGTTCTTCATGGGGCAGGACGATGATCTGTGGCATATCAACTCTCCAGTGCCGAAATGTTCTGTCCGGCCAGCGCGCGCTGCACGCTCTGGTCCATGCGGCGCTGGGCGAACTCGGTAGTGACCTGATTCAACGCTTCAACAGCGCGCTTGATGGCCAGGTTATCGTTGCTGTCGAGCAGGCCGTGCAAGGCATCCATCTTGCTGCGGATAACCGCCTGGGCTGCAGCATCGAGCAAGGCCGCGCCATCCTGTTGCAGCGCGTTATCCACCGCTTCCAGCAACTGCCGCGCTTCGACCTGCTGTTCGCGCAGCGCGCGCGCCTGCATGTCGCCGCGTGCGTTCTGCGTGCTCTCCTGCAGCATGCGTGCAATCTCCGCATCGGAAAGCCCGTAGGAAGGTTTGACCGAGATGGCTGCTTCGATGCCGCTGCTCATCTCGCGGGCGGACACGCTCAGCAAACCATCGGCATCCACCTGGAAGGTGACGCGGATGCGCGCCGCACCCGCCACCATGGGTGGAATGCCGCGCAATTCGAAGCGGCCCAGTGAGCGGCAGTCGCTTACCAGTTCGCGTTCGCCCTGCACCACGTGGATGCTCATCGCAGTCTGTCCGTCCTTGTAGGTGGTGAATTCCTGCGCGCGCGCATTCGGGATGGTGCTGTTGCGCGGGATGATCTTTTCGGTGAGTCCGCCCATGGTCTCGATGCCGAGACTGAGCGGGATCACGTCGAGCAACAGCCAATCATCTGCGCTGCGGTTGCCCGCCAGCACATTGGCCTGGATAGCCGCGCCCAGCGCCACCACCTTGTCCGGGTCGAGGTTGTTCAGCGGCGTCTGGCCGAAAAATTCGCTTACCGCGCGCTGGATGTGCGGCATGCGCGTCGCACCGCCCACCATCACCACGCCCTTGATGTCCTGCGCGGTCAGCTTGGCATCGCGTAGCGCCTTGCGCAGCGCCTGCAAGGTGCGCAGCACCAGGTTCTGCGTCATGTCGTGGAACGCCTCGCGCGTCAGCACGTTGTCGAGCACCTCGCCGCTGGACAGCATAACGGTGACCCTGGCTTCGGCCGCTTCGCTCAATTGTTCCTTAGCCGCCCGCGCATGAGTGAGCAAGCTGCGGATGTCCGGTGCAGGCAGCGCGGATAAGCCATTCTTTTCCAGCAGCCAGCAATAGATGCGGTGGTCGAAATCGTCGCCGCCCAATGCCGAATCGCCATTCGTCGCGAGTACTTCGAACACGCCCTTGGACAAGCGCAGGATGGAGATGTCGAACGTGCCGCCGCCGAGGTCGTACACCGCATAGATACCTTCCGCCGCGTTGTCCAGTCCGTAGGCGATGGCCGCTGCAGTCGGCTCGTTGAGCAGCCGCAGTACATTCAGCCCGGCCAGTTTCGCGGCATCCTTGGTGGCCTGGCGCTGTGCGTCGTCGAAATACGCGGGCACGGTAATGACCGCGCCGACCAGCTCCCCACCCAGCGCTTGTTCGGCGCGCTGACGCAAGGCCTTGAGTATCTCTGCGGACACCTCGACCGGGCTCTTCACACCCGCCACGGTGCGCAACTGCAACATGCCGGGCGCATCGACGAAGCGGTAAGGCAGGTTGCTGATATCGCCGACATCCTTGAGGCCGCGCCCCATGAAGCGTTTGACCGAGACGATGGTGTTGTGCGGATAGGCGCTCTGTTCTTCCTGCGCCGCACGCCCGACCAGCACGCTGCCATCCGGTGCGTAATGCACCACGGATGGCAGCAACGCATAGCCCTGCTCATCGTTGAGCACAGTGCTGATGCCGCTGCGCACGGTGGCCACCAGCGAATTGGTGGTGCCGAGGTCTATGCCGATCGCCAGGCGGTGCTGATGCGGCGCTGCGGAAAGACCGGGCTCTGATATCTGAAGTAATGCCATTTAGGAATCTATTTCGTCGAATGCTGCACCGATCTCTTGCGCGAACTTTTCCAGGAACCTGAGTTTGCGCACTATACCGGAAGCCGCGGCGTCATCGTGCTTCTCGTCCAGGTCGCGCGCAAGCGTTGCGAGCAGTTGCCGCTCCATCTGCCGCCGTTCCTGTTCCAGGCCGTCCAACGCCGCGTCATCCCGCGCCTGCCGTGCGGCTTCCAGCGCCTCGCGCCACTCCATTTGCTGCATCAGGAAATCCACCGGCATGGCGGTATTGCTCTCTTCCTGCGTATCCACGCCGCGCAAGGACAGCAGATAGCGCGCGCGCCGCAGTGGATCACGCAGGGTCTGGTAGCCCTCGTTGGCATGCGTCGCCCACTGCACCGACAGCCGCCGCTCGGCTTCAGGCAGGTGCACGAACTTGTCCGGATGGACTTGTGACTGCAAGTCACGATAGGCCTGCTCCAGTGCAGCAATGTCAATCTGGAAACGGGGCGGGAGGCGGAAGAGGGAAAAGAAGTCCTGCGTCAAATCCACCGACAAAGAGGCCATGATTCAAAAAGAGGGAATACGTCTTAGACCTTAAAGCTCTCGCCACACCCGCACATATCCTTCACGTTCGGATTGTTGAACTTGAAGCCTTCGTTCAGCCCTTCTCGCGTGTAGTCTAGTTCCATGCCATCGATATAAGGCAAGCTCTGCGGATCGACCAGAACGGTCACGCCATTGCTGACGAATTGCTGATCACCCCCCGCTGCCGCATCGGCGAACTCCAGTTTATAAGCCATGCCCGAACAGCCGCTGGTGCGCACACCGATGCGCAGGCCTATACCTTTGCCGCGCTTTGCCAGGAAGCCCTGCACATGTTTCGCCGCGTTCTCGGTCAGGGTGATGCTCATGATGCCTCCTATTTCGCGCCCTGACAGGCCGCAGTCTCGACAGTGGAACCGTGCTTGGCTTTGTAGTCCGCCACGGCCGCCTTGATGGCGTCTTCGGCCAGGATGGAGCAATGGATCTTCACCGGCGGCAACGCCAGTTCTTCCGCAATCTGTGTGTTCTTGATCGCCAGCGCCTGGTCCACGGTCTTGCCCTTCACCCATTCGGTGACCAGCGAACTGGAGGCGATGGCCGAGCCGCAACCATAGGTCTTGAATTTGGCATCCTCGATGACACCGTCCTTGCCCACCTTGATCTGCAATTTCATCACATCACCGCAGGCGGGAGCTCCGACCATGCCGGTGCCGACTGCAGCGTCATCTTTGCTGAAGGCTCCGACGTTGCGCGGGTTCTCATAGTGATCCAGTACTTTTTCGCTATATGCCATGATTCCTCCTTAATGCGCGGCCCACTGGACGGTGTTCAGGTCGATGCCGTCCTTGTACATTTCCCACAAGGGAGACAGTTCGCGCAGCTTGCCGATCTTCTCCTGCAGCAGCTTCACAGCGTAATCCACCTCTTCGACTGTAGTGAAGCGGCCCACGGTGAAGCGGATCGAGCTGTGCGCCAGTTCGTCGTTGCGTCCCAGAGCGCGCAACACATAGGATGGTTCCAGACTGGCCGAAGTGCAGGCCGAGCCGCTGGATACCGCGATGTCCTTCACCGCCATGATGAGCGATTCGCCCTCGACGAAGTTGAAGCTCACATTCAGGTTGTGCGGCACGCGCTGTTCCATGTCGCCGTTCAGGTAGATCTCTTCCATCTGTGACACGCCCTTCCAGAGGCGGTCGCGCAGCATGCGGATACGTTCGTTCTCGGCCACCATCTCCGCCTTCGCGATGCGGAACGCCTCGCCCATGCCGACGATCTGGTGTGTCGCCAGCGTGCCGGAACGGAAGCCGCGCTCGTGACCGCCGCCATGCATCTGCGCTTCAAGACGCACGCGCGGCTTGCGGCGCACATACAGCGCGCCGATGCCCTTGGGGCCGTAGGTCTTGTGGGCGGAAAAGCTCATCAGGTCGACCTTCAGCTTCTGCAGGTCGATCGCCACCTTGCCGGTGGCCTGCGCCGCGTCGACATGGAGCAGGATGCCGCGCTCGCGGCAGATCTCGCCGATGGCCGCAATGTCCTGGATCACGCCGATTTCGTTGTTCACCAGCATCACCGACACCAACGTCGTATCGGGGCGCAGCGCCGCTTTGAATTTCTCCAGATCAAGCAGACCGCTCGGTTCCGGGTCGAGATAGGTCGCGGCAAAACCCTGGCGTTCCAGTTCGCGTACCGTATCGAGCACGGCTTTGTGCTCGGTGTTCACCGTCACGATGTGCTTGCCCTTGTCGGCATAGAAATGCGCCGCGCCTTTCAGCGCCAGGTTGTTCGACTCCGTCGCACCGGATGTCCACACGATTTCCTTCGGATCGGCATTGATCAGCGCCGCCACCTGCTCGCGCGCTTTTTCCACCGCCTCCTCGGCTACCCAGCCGAAGGCATGCGAACGCGAAGCCGGGTTGCCGAACTTTTCGGTCAGGTAGGGGATCATCGCCTCGGCCACGCGCGGATCGACTGGCGTGGTCGCGGAATAGTCCATGTAGATAGGAAGATGCAAAGTCATTACCGTTCCTCTTGTCTGCTCACGCGGCGGCAGCCATCTTGCCGGCCATCTTGTTCACTGTCACCGTGACCACACCGTGGTTCGCCCCTTTGATCTGCCCATCCACCAGTTGCTGCAGGGTGACCTTTTGCAGGTAATCGTAGATCGTGTCGTTCAGCCCCATCCACAGATCATGGGTAGAACACGGCTCGCCATCGTTGCAGTTGCCCATGCGCCCGCAGTTAGTCGCATCCAGCGGCTCATCCACCGCCACCACAATCTCCGCGATGGAAATCTTGTTGGCCGGACGCGCCAGGCAATAACCACCTCCCGGGCCGCGCACGCTGGCCACCACATTGTTCTTGCGCAATTTGGAGAACAGTTGTTCCAGATAGGACAGCGATATCCGCTGCCGCTCGCTGATCGCCGCCAAGGTCACCGGCCCCTTGCCGCCGCGCTGGGTGAGATCGACCATCGCAGTCACAGCGAATCGTCCTTTAGTAGTCAGGCGCATAACTTGTTCCCTTCCAAGTGAGTGAATCCATCGGATGCGATAGGCCATGCCAACCGCCCGCCCTACATATACCCAGTCTGGATGATATGATACCCGATTGTTTTAATCAACTATCTTGTTCAAATAATTGGGGTCGAACTTATCGGCGGTCGCCTGTTCGTCTTCCACTCGTGCGCCCAACTTCTCCAGTTGCTGCAAGATCTGTTCGATACGCTGATCCACTGTCATACTGTGACCAATCAGTCCGTGCAACGCCTTGGCAACCGGATCGTTCTGGTCGGAACTTAGGCCATAGGCGTTGAAGCCCGCGCTCTTCTTCGCATCTTCCAGGACGCGCGCCGGGATGCCAGCTGCCGTCGCCCCCGCCGGTACATCCTTCACCACCACCGCGTTGGAGCCGATCTTGGCGTTGTCGCCGATGTGGATAGGGCCGAGTATCTTGGCGCCCGCACCAACCACCACCCCGTTGCCCAGGGTCGGGTGGCGCTTACCCTCTTTCCACGAGGTGCCGCCTAGTGTCACGCCGTGATACAACGTTACGTCGTTGCCTATCTCTGCCGTCTCGCCGATCACCACACCCATGCCGTGGTCGATGAAAAAGCGACGGCCTATGGTCGCCCCCGGATGGATCTCGATACCGGTGAACCAGCGGGCAAAATGCGAAACAAAGCGCGCCAGCCATTTCAGATTCCAGCGCCACAGGGTGTTGGACATGCGGTGGAAGACGCGCGCGTGCAGACCAGGATAGCAGGTCAGCACCTCGAAGGTGGTGCGCGCCGCCGGGTCGCGGGCAAATACACTGGCGATGTCTTCTCTGATGTTGTCAAACATCGGGATGTTCTTCCTGATAACGTTTTTTCAGGCGCGCATTGTACTCGGTTGTCACGGTCAGGATGCCGCGCAGGATGTTGATCTCCCCGTCCTCGAGCCGGGTCCGAGAAAACAGGCGGCGCAAGCGCTGCATCAGCCGCGCCGGGTTCTGCGTGGTGAAGAAGCCGATCTCGAACAGCGTCTTCTCCAAGTGTGCATACAGTCCCTCCAGACGTTTATGTGGCGCAGGCTGCACCTCCTGCATGGCCGGCACAAAAGACTGCGCTGCCACGTTCAGCTCGTACGCCATCACCTGCACCGCAGCCGCAATGTTCAGGGAAGAGAATGCCGGATCGGCCGGAATGTTCACCCCAAGCTGCGCCTTGCCCATCTCCTCGTTGGTCAGTCCGCACATCTCGGTACCGAACATTAGCGCCACCGGATGATGGAGCGCTTCCTGCAATACTTGCGGCATTGCCTCGCGCGGCGTCTTGACCCCGATCGAGATGTCGCGCAGGCGGGCGGTCATCGCCACCGTGAACGCCACATCCTGCAAGGCATTGTCGATGGAAGCGCACACCACTGCACTTCCGAGGATATCATCCGCCCCGACCGCCATCGCCGTGGCCTGCGCATCCGGAAAATGGCGCGGGTTAATGAGATACAGATGGCGCAACCCCATGGTCTTCATCGCCCGTGCGACCGCACCGATGTTGCCAGGATGGGTGGTGTGGCTCAACACCACACGGATGTTTGCCAAAGGATTTGGTTTATTCAAAAGGGAATACCCACTAAAATACGTGCCGGATTTCTACAGCTCTTAAAAAGGTCTTAATATGCATCCCATGCTCAACACTGCGGTGAAGGCCGCACGCCGCGCTGGCAACCTGATCCATCGTGCCGCCGACAACATAGACCATCTCACCGTCACCAAGAAATCCCACGCGGATTATGTCAGCGAAGTGGATCGCGCTGCCGAGCGCATCATCGTCGAGACTTTGCTGGAAGCCTATCCGAACCACGCAATTTTAGCAGAAGAGGGGGGAGCCCAAGGGCAGTCGGAATACCAGTGGATCATCGATCCACTCGACGGCACCACCAATTTCCTGCACGGCGTGCCGCAATATGCCGTATCCATCGCGCTGCTGCACAACAGCGTGCTGACCCAGGCCGTGGTGTACGACCCGAGCAAGAACGACCTCTACACCGCCACGCGCGGACGCGGCGCATTCCTCAACGACAAGCGCATCCGCGTCAGCAAGCGCAAGGAAATGGTGGACAGCCTCATCGGCACCGGCTTCCCCTACACGCGCTTCGAGCACATGGACGCCTACATGGCCATCTTCAAGAACATCATGCAGAAGAGCGCCGGGTTGCGCCGCCCCGGCGCAGCCTCGCTCGACCTGGCTTGGACCGCCGCCGGCCGTTATGACGGCTTCTTCGAGACCGGCCTCAAGCCCTGGGACATCGCCGCAGGCGCGCTGCTCATCACCGAAGCGGGCGGTATCGTCAGCGACCTCGCGGGCGGACAGAACTTCCTTGCCAGCGGACATATCTGCGCGGGCAACCCGCATATCCACGAACACCTGCTCAAGCTCATCGCACCGCACCTCACCGCCGGATTGAAATAAGCACCAATGGACGCAAATACCTATTTCAGACCACGATCACAGCAAGGTCAAGGTGGCGAAGAGGGGGTGCAGGGACATACCGTAATGGATAGGCGCGAAATAACCGGCGATGCCCGCGTGGACATGGCGAAGCAGATGGCGGGGCATACGCCCATGATGCAGCAGTACCTGCGGATCAAGGCACAGCACGCTGACATGCTGCTGTTCTACCGCATGGGCGATTTCTACGAACTATTCCACGAAGATGCCGTGCGCGTCGCCAAACTGCTCGACATCACGCTCACCCAGCGTGGCGCCTCCAACGGGCAACCGATCAAGATGGCCGGGGTGCCCTACCACGCCGCAGAGCAATACCTCGCAAGGCTGGTCAAGCTGGGCGAGTCGGTCGCCATCTGCGAACAGATCGGCGACCCGGCCACCAGCAAGGGGCCGGTCGAGCGCAAGGTGGTACGTATCGTCACCCCCGGCACCGTCACCGACTCGGCCCTGCTCGAAGAGAAGCGCGACAACCTGCTGCTCGCGCTGCACCAGCGCGACAACGAAGTCGGCCTCGCCTGGCTGAACCTCGCGTCCGGCCAGTTCACCCTCGCCGAAGTCGCCGCCAGCCAACTGCCCGCCGAACTGGAGCGCCTGCAACCTTCCGAGATCCTGTATGCCGAAGGGGCGACTGCGCCATCTTTCAAAAACACCGCGAACAAATCGCTGCCAGAGTGGCACTTCGAGCGCGACACCGCGCACCGCGCGTTATGCCAGCAGTTCGGCACACGCGACCTCGTCGGCTTCGGCTGCGAAGAATTTACGCTTGGCTTGAGCGCCGCCGGTGCGCTGCTCGGCTATGCCAAGCTGACGCAAGGCCAGAGCATCGCCCACATCCGCAGCGCCCAGGTCTATAGTGCCAACTCATACGTGCGCATGGACGCCGCCACTCGCCGCAATCTGGAGATCACCCAGACCCTGCGCGGCGAACCCGCGCCTACCCTGCTCTCGCTGCTCGACACCTGCGCCAGCAACATGGGCAGCCGCTTGCTGGCGCACTGGCTGCATCATCCGCTACGTGACCGCGCGGTGTTGCGTACCAGGCTGGACGCAGTGGACGAACTGGACGAGAAGCATTCTGCCGTGCATGAGTGGCTCAAGCCCTGCGTGGATGTGGAGCGCATCACCGCCCGCATCGCCTTGAAGAGCACCAGACCGCGCGACCTGTCTGGCCTGCGCGATACGCTCAAGCAATTGCCAGAACTGCATGCGCTGCTGGCAAAGGTGACTGCGCCGCACATCCGGCAGCTGACTGAAGCACTGCAAGCCGATGCCGCGCTGGTCGAACTACTGCAAAGAACGCTCAAAGCCGAACCATCTTCCGTTTTGAGAGAAGGCGGCGTGATCGCCGACGGCTTCGATGCCGAGCTGGACGAACTGCGCGGCATCCAGACCCACTGCGGCGATTTCCTGCTGGCACTGGAAAAGCGCGAACGCGGACGCACCGGCATCGACAAGCTCAAGGTCGAATACAACCGCGTGCACGGTTTCTACATCGAAGTCAGCGCCGCCAATGCCGACAAGGTGCCGGACGACTACCGCCGCCGCCAGACGCTGAAGAACGTCGAGCGTTATATCACACCGGAGCTCAAGGCCTTCGAGGACAAGGCGCTCTCGGCCAACGACCGCGCACTGGCACGCGAAAAATTTCTCTACGATCAACTGCTCGATGCACTCGCGCCGTTCATCCCGCAACTGCAAAGCATCGCCACCGCCATCGCCGA
>JBBIIN010000015.1:0-39042 GCA_037446515.1 Gallionellaceae bacterium | reverse complement strand
ATTGGTGCCGCCTGCCGGATTCGAACTGGCGACCTACCGCTTACAAGGCGGTTGCTCTACCAGCTGAGCTAAGGCGGCTTTGATCTGGATTTGGTGGGTCGGGCGAGATTCGAACTCGCGACCAACGGATTAAAAGTCCGCTGCTCTACCGACTGAGCTACCGACCCGCGCTGAAAAGAGCGCGCATTATACGGGTTTGACTTTGGGTGTCAAACCGCTATACGCCCAGATAGCGCGTGGAATCAGGCACTCCGGCGGACAGGAATCCTTCGCGGCGCAAACGGCATGAATCGCAACGGCCACAGGCGCGGCCCAGCTCGTCGGCCTGATAACAGGAAACTGTCAGACCGTAATCCACACCTAGGCTGACGCCTTGGCGGATGATCTCCGCCTTGCTCAGATGCAACAGCGGCGCATGTAGGGTGAGCGGCTTGCCTTCGACGGAGGCCTTCGTCGCTAGGTTCGCCATGCGCTGGAAGGCATCGACATACTCCGGACGGCAATCCGGATAACCGGAATAGTCCACCGCATTCACGCCAATGAAAATGTCCTGCGCCTGCAACACTTCGGCCCACGCCAACGCCAAAGACAGCATGATGGTGTTGCGCGCCGGCACATAAGTCAGCGGAATCCCCTGGCTTTCCTGTTCGGGTACGGCGATGCGCGCGTCGGTCAGGGCAGAGCCGCCGAAAGCAGTCAGGTCAATATTGATGACACGATGTTCGTGCGCGCCCAATGCCGTGGCGACCCGCTGCGCTGCGGTCAGTTCGGCATGGTGGCGTTGGCCGTAATCCACGCTCAAGGCATGGCACTCGAATCCCTGCGCACGCGCGAGCGCCAGCACCGTAGCCGAATCCAGTCCGCCGGAAAGCAATACCACCGCCCGTTTCATCGCGCCCGCTCGTTTCCCCAAAGTATCTTGTGCAATTGCAACTGGAAGCGTACCGGCAGATGGTCGCGCAAAATCCATTCCGCAAGGTCGGCCGCAGCCAACTGCCCCTGCGCCGGAGAGAACAGCACCGCACAACGCTGCGCCAGGCCGCGTTCCGCCAGCACGTGCCGCGCCCACTGGTAATCCGCTTCGTTGCACAACACGAACTTGATTTCGTCATGCGGATTGAGGCAGACCAGGTTGCTCCACAGGTTTTTCTCCGCCTCGCCGGAGGCAGGCGTCTTGATGTCCAGCACCTTCATCACGCGCGCGTCCACATCGCACACATCCAGCATCCCGCCGGTCTCCAGCGACACTTCATAGCCTGTATCGCACAAGGCTTTCAGCAAAATCAGACAGCTCTTCTGCGCCAGCGGCTCCCCGCCCGTGACCGTCACATAACGCGGCGCATGGCGCGCCACTTCGGCCATGATCGCGTCCAGCGTCATGGCCTCCCCGCCCGTGAAGGCATAGGTCGTATCGCAGTAGGTGCAACGCAAGGGGCAGCCGGTCAGACGCACGAACACGGTGGGCAGCCCCATGCGGCTGGTCTCGCCTTGCAGGGAATGGAATATTTCGCTGATGCGCAAAGATGCGCCGTGCGGGGTCGTCATGTTTCCGGCTAACTTATTTCAGGGTGGCCAAACGCTTCTTGGCCTTGTCGGCGGCATCGCTGCCGGGGAATTGTGCGATCACCTGCTTGAGCACTTTCTTCGCCGCAGTCTTGTTCTTCAGTTCAAGCTGGCACTCTGCCATGTTCAGCAGCGCCTCGGGGATCCTCGGATGATCCGCATACTTGTCTGCCAGCGCCTGATAACTTTGCAGGCTGGCCGTGTAGTCGCCCGCCAGGAAATAGGCATTGCCCATCCAGTAGTCGACATTGGCCTCATGCACCGACTGCGGGAACTGCTTGAGGAAATCGCGGAAGGCATACGCCGCCTCGCGATATTTTTCCGCCTTGTACAAACCATATGCCGCCTCAAAAGCGCGGTTCTCGCCTATCGGATTCTCCGGGACATCCTTGGCCCCGTCTGCACCGCCCACCAGCGCGGAGACGGGTTTGACACTGCCATCCGCCGTTTCGAAATGACGGAGGCGCGTATCCAGGTCGACATAGAAATCCTTCTGCCGCTTCTCCAGCTCTTGCAGACTGTGTACGAACTCTTCGTTCTGCCCGCGCAGCCTGCGCAACTCCGCTGCCTGTGCCTCAAGCTGCATCTGCAGATCGAGCAGCGAACGAATCCTGACCCTGCCGTCCTCTTCTGCTTTGGCCAGTTGCTCTTCCAGCTTGACGACGCGCTCTTGCAGTTGTTGGATCTGCTGCCGCGCCTCCTCATCAGCAAACAGTCCCGCCCTGGCGGGACCGCTCATCAGGCACAGGCACAACAGCAGCGTCCGCAACTGCGACATGCTCACTTGCCGCTGCTATAGACGATGTCGGCGCGGCGGTTCTGCGCCCAGGCAGCTTCGTCATGTCCCGGCGCCCGCGGCTTTTCCTCGCCGTAACTCATCGTCTCGATCTGCGCGGCGCGCGCACCGGCTAGGGTCAATGCCTTCCTGGTATTGTCGGCGCGGCGCTGCCCCAGCGCCAGGTTGTATTCGCTGCTGCCGCGCTCGTCGGCATTGCCTTCAACACGCACTTTGTAGCCGGCATGATCGGCCAGGTTGCGCGCATGCGCCTGGATCACATCCACATCGCCCGGCTGCACGGTATCGACATCGAAAGGAAAGAACACGCTGCGTTTGCTCAGAGCATCTGCAGCAGCCGCAACCGGGGCAGCGGGCTCCTCGCGTACCGCAGCTGGCTGATTTGCGGCGGCGCTCGGTACAGCAGGTGTGGCGGGCACGGCGGCGGCCTGGACGTCAGCACCTGCCACGGCATTTGTTGCAGCGCTCGCAGCAGCAGCCGGTGGGGTAGCCTGTGCAGGTGCGGCTTCCTTGGCCGCCTCTTTGGGAGGATTGCCGCTACAAGCCTGCAAAAGAACCACCATCACAAACAACGCAACTCGCTTTCCCATTCCGCACCCCGTCTATTGTTTCGGATAAGGCCCCCACACCGGCTCACGTATATCGCCATGCTGGGCCATCATTTTCTGCCTGACTTTTCCATCGCTGGAAACGGTCGCCAATATACCACGCCCCTGCGCCTCGGAAGCAAACAGGACCAGCTTGCCATTGGGCGCAAAGCTCGGCTTCTTGTCCCAGCCACCGGCGGTCAGCACCTGCATCTGTTTGCTCTCGAAATCCTGGGTCGCGATGTAGAACCTGCCGCCATCGAAATGCGCGCAGACGAAACTTTTCCCGTCCGGACTGTAACGCGGCGAAAAATTGCTGCTCCCCTCGAAAGTCAGGCGCTCGGCCTCGCCTCCTTCCGCCCCAACCCGGTAGATCTGTGCACTGCCGCCCCGGTCCGAGGTGAACAGCAACGATTTTCCATCCGGTGAAAAGACTGGCTCGGTATCAATCACCCCGCTATAGGTAACGCGCTTCAAGCCGCTGCCATCCGCATTCACTGTGTATATCTGGGAGCTGCCGTCGCGTGTCAGCACCAGCGCCAGCCGCTTGCCATCCGGTGACCAGGCGGGCGCACTGTTGCTACCGGGGAATTCCGCCAGCAACATGCGCTGCCTGCTGCTCAAGGACTGGATATAGACCATCGCACGCTGTTGCTCGAAGCTGACATAGGCGATCTGCCTGCCGTCCGGCGACCAGGCGGGCGACATGATGGGGTCTGACGAAGTGAGCAAAGCCTGTTCGCCATAGCCATCGCTATCGGCCACCACCAGGCGATAGCTGCCCTTGTCGCGGTTCACATAAGCGATGCGGGTACTGAACACTCCCGGGCTGCCGGTCAGCCGCTCGTAGGTCATGTCCGCGATGCGGTGCGCGATGGCGCGCACCTGGTCGCTCTTGGTCATCAACACCTGCGAAAGCAGTTCGGTGCGCCGCACCATGTCGAGCAAACGAAACTTGACGATGACATTGCCGCCTTCCTGTTGCTTGATGCTGCCCATGACCAAGGCCTCGACCCCGCTCCATTCGGCATATTTCACGTCACCCGGCTCGTGCGGCGCCTTGCCCTGCGCATCGATCAGATGGAACAGCCCGGTACGCATCAGATCGTTGGCCACCACGCTGCTGATGTTGTGCGACGACGCATCCTCGCCGCCAAAGCGCACCACCGCGACCGGTGTCTGGTGTTCACCGGCGCCGGTGATCTCGATATCCAGCTCGGCGCGTGCAGGGAGCACGGAACAAAGCAGGCAAAACAATAAGCAGCGATACATTGCGTTTCCTCTTACGGTCTGACGGTGAGATGCAAATCCCGGAACATCTTCTGCAAGCCGGCATCGGCCGGCAGAGGTAGCGGTTGCGCCTTGTAGATGGCGCGCTCGGCAGCATTGTCGTAGGCCGTGTTGCCGCTGCTCTTGAGTAGCACCGCATCCATGACCATGCCACCCGGCAACAGCGTCACCTGGAACTCGGCCACCGCACTTGCCGGCACATCGGGCGGCATCACGATGTTGCGACGTATCTTGCTGCGTATCATGTCCTGATAACGCCCCAGCTCGGCTGCCGTGGCAGCATCGTTCTCGGCGCGCACCCTGGCCTGTTCTGTCTGCCTGCGTTTCTCGACATACTCTTCCAGCTGGCGTTTCTCCTGCTCCTCGCGGCGCGCCCTGACTTCGGCTGCCGAGGGCTTCCTGGGTTCATCCTTGACCGCCTTCTTCTCGCGCAACTGGATCTCCGTTTTATGCGCAGGAGGCAGCTCGGATTTCGCCGCAGGATTTTGGGGGGGAGGCGCCACCACAACGGGGTTCGGAGGTGCAATCGTCTCGACGCTCGGCAGCGCATTCCACAGTTCCACAGAAAAGTTCTCCGGCGGCTGCGATTGCCAACGCACTCCGAACACCAGCAACACAAAAAAGGCCGCATGCACCGCCAGCGCCAGCGCGCCCGCCGGCCATCGGTAAGGATCCTGCCGACTCAACGCATGGCTCATCGCGTCTTGGTCAGCAGGCCAACCTTGCGGACGTGCTGTTGCTGCAACAGATCCATCACGTTGACGACCTCTTCATAGCGCACTTTCCTGTCAGCAGAGATCACCACGGATTGATCGGGATTCCCTGCCAGCTTCTGTTTGAGCAGCGCCGCCAACTGGTCGCGCGAGACCGACAGCTCCTGCTCACCCTTGCCGTGGTCGCGCAAGGACAGCGATGTATCCTTCTTGATGATGACTTCGAGCGGCGCAACGGGCGGTGCCAGCGACTGACCAACACTGGGCAGGTCGATCTGTCCTGGATTCATCAGCGGCGCGGTGATCATGAAGATCACCAACAGCACCAGCATCACGTCGATGTAGGGCACGACGTTGATCTGCGCCATCGGGCGGTGGGCGACGCGCCGCTGCATCAGGGCTGCCTCTGCAACACGTTGGAAAACTCCTCGATGAAGCTCTCGAAACGCGAGGAGAGGCGGTTCACGTCATGCACATAACGGTTGTAGGCCACCACTGCGGGGATGGCGGCGAACAGACCCATAGCCGTCGCCACCAGCGCCTCGGCGATGCCGGGAGCGACATGCGCCAGCGTCGCCTGCCCCACGTTGGACAGCCCGCGGAACGCATTCATGATGCCCCACACTGTGCCCAGCAAGCCGACATAGGGACTGACCGACCCGACCGTGGCGAGGAAAGAGAGGTGCGATTCCAGATCGTCCATCTCGCGCTGGAAACGCGCCTTCATCGCACGGCGCGTGCCCTCCATCACTGCCGCGCTGTCCACGCCGTGTGCCTTCCTCAGCTTGACGAACTCGGCGAAACCGGCGGCAAAGATGCGCTCCAGCGCGCCCTGATCATGGCGCAGCGTATCGCCGGATTGCCGGTACAAATCCACCAGATTCGGATTGCTCCAGAACGCATCCTCGAACTCCCGCGTCTGCTTCACTGCCGCCCGCACCGCAAACAGCTTAATGAAGATGTACCACCACGACATCAGCGACACCAGCAGCAGCAAACCCATCACGATCTGCACCAGCAGGCTGGCATTGGCAATCAGGTGAAAGAACGACAAATCCTGCATCAGGTTCATAAGCTCAATCCCATTGTTTACGCAGCACCTCAGGCACACTCACCGGCTTGAAGGTCTGCACGTCCACGCACACCAGGTGCACCTCGCCCTCGGTGAGCAGCACATCCCCGCGCGTGAGAGTCTGTGTCAAGGTCACCCTGCTGCGCCCGATGTCCTTGATCTGCGCCGTCACCGTCAGCAGATCGTCCAGCAGCGCGGGCCGCAGATAGTCCAGTTTGAGCGAACGCACCACGAACATCACGCCCAGCTCTTTCATCATGCCAGCGTTGCTGTAGCCGAAGGTGCGCAACCACTCGGTGCGCGCGCGCTCCATAAAATTCACATAATTGGCGTGATAGACCACGCCGCCGGCGTCGGTGTCCTGGTAGTACACGCGCACGGCCATGGAAAAGACCTGCTGCGCGGACGATCTGCGGTGTTGCGTACTCACTCGCTTCCTCCCCTACCACCCACGGTATGTGTCGTCGCTCGTTGCGCCGCGCCTTGCACCTCGCCCTGCTCGCAACGGTCTTGAGTCCGCATCGCATTACTCATCCCACAATTCCTTGCTATTGCCACTGCGCGGCTGTGCCAGCCCGAAGTGCCGGTAGGCATTGGCCGTGGCGATGCGTCCGCGCGGCGTGCGCTGCAGATAGCCCTGCTGGATCAGGTAAGGCTCCAGCACATCCTCGATGGTGTCGCGCTCTTCGCCGATGGCGGCAGCGAGGTTGTCCACGCCCACCGGCCCGCCCATGAATTTCTCGATCACGGTTTGCAACAGCTTGCGGTCCATCACGTCCAGCCCACGCGCATCCACGTCCAGCATGGTCAGCGCGGCATCCGCCACCTCGCGGCTGGCATCACCGGATGCCTTCACGTCGGCATAGTCGCGCACGCGGCGCAGCAGACGGTTGGCGATGCGCGGCGTGCCACGCGAACGATGGGCGATCTCCAGCGCGCCATCCTCCGAGAGAGCCATCTCCAGCAGACGCGAGGAACGCAACACGATGCGCTGCAACTCCTGCGGCGTATAGAACTCCAACCGCGCAACGATCCCGAAACGGTCACGCAGCGGATTGGTCAGCATGCCGGCTCTAGTGGTCGCGCCCACCAGCGTGAACGGCGGCAGGTCGAGTTTGACCGAACGCGCCGCCGGACCTTCGCCTATCATGATGTCGATCTGGTAATCCTCTAGTGCCGGATAGAGGATTTCCTCCACCACCGGCGACAATCGATGGATCTCGTCGATGAACAGCACGTCGTGCGGTTCGAGATTGGTCAGCAGCGCGGCGAGGTCGCCCGCGCGTTCCAGCACCGGGCCGGAAGTATGGCGGATGTTCACGCCCATCTCGCGCGCGATGATCTGCGCCAGCGTGGTCTTGCCCAGACCGGGCGGGCCGAACAGCAGCACGTGGTCGAGCGGCTCGCTGCGCTTCTTCGCGGCATGGATGAAGATCTCCAGCTGGCCGCGTATCTTCTCCTGTCCCACGTATTCGTCGAGCTGCTTGGGACGCAGCGCCCGCTCCAGCGCCTCTTCCTGCGGCGAGGCGGGCACGGCGGAGATGAGGCGCGATGCGGAAAGATCGTCGTTCTGGATCATGATTCAAATTTATAGCTGACTGTAATGCCCATACCCGAGGCCACCTCCTGCACCAAATCGGCCAGCGGGCGTGTCACCGTGCCGCACGGCGCAGCCTGGCCGTCTTGTGGCGGCAACGCCGCAAAATTCCACAGCCCCTGTTTGCGTTCGATGACCAGCACATAGTGATCGCCACCCCTGGGCATCACCTGTTTATCGCGCACCTCGAACACGCATCGCCCGCCCTCTGCCAGCGTGACAGCACTTTCCTGCATGCGCTTGCCTATGCGCTCGATGAACGGCTGCGCCAGATTGAGCATGGGCGCCAGTTCCATGCGGTATTGACCGACACGTTCGATGACCAGGGGACGAGCCAGTGGCGGTGTCTTGCCGGGACGGAACAGCACCAGAAGGATGATGCTCAGGGTAATCAGGGTCAGCGTTTCGATCATCGCGCATTGGCTCCGGCCAGTCAGGGTTTGGATAATAGTTTAAGCGCCTGGCGGATGCCTTCCGACACGCCCGCCTCTTGCGGCAACTGACGCACTGCCCACTCCGCCTCTTTCTCGTTGTAGCCCAAAGCCAGCAAAGCATTGACGATATCGTTGCCCGCAGACGGTTGCACCGCGCCACCGGGTACGGCACCCGCCGCCGTGGCGAATTTTCCTTGCAGTTCCAGCAGCAAACGTTCGGCGGTCTTCTTGCCCACGCCGGGGATCTTGGTCAATCGTGCTGCGTCCTTGCTCACCACCGCCGCAGCCAAGTCGGCGATGGAGAGACCGGACAACACGGAGAGCGCCATCTTGGGGCCGACGCCGCTGATCTTGAGCAATTGGCGGAAGGTGCCGCGCTCTTCCAGCGTCAGAAAGCCGAACAGCAGGTGCGCATCCTCACGCACGATGAGCTGCGTATGCAACACCACCTTCTCGCCCGCCACCGGCAGGTTATAGAAGGTGCTCATCGGCACATCCACCTCGTAACCCACGCCCTGCACATCGAGCAAAATCTGCGGCGGATTCTTTTCCAGCAGCGTTCCAGCCAGTCTTCCGATCATTCTCTTATCCCAGGATCAAACCCATTGAAAGCAAAGCCCCATGCACCAGCATCGCGGCAATGGTCTGGCGGATGGCGTCAACCAGTTGTTGCGGCTGCTGTGCATGGCGCAGCAATTGCCGCGTAGCGCGCCAGCTCAGCGGCGCCGCGAGCATACCCAGCAGGCTCATCAGCGGCAATACTCCCACCACCACCGCCAGCGGCAGCCACAGGTAGGCCACTGCCGCAATCAGCGGGTAGCCCCAGCGCGCCTGTTGCACTTGCAGTCGCGCCACCCAGTGCAACTTGCCCGCCGCCATGTCGGCCGTACGATCCGGGAACTGGTTGATATAAAGCAGATTGGTTACCAGCAAGGCATACGACAGCCCGGCGACGAAAGGCATGGCCGCAAAGCCTTTGCGCTGCACGAAATCGCAGCCCACGGTGATGGCCAGAAACCCCGCCGCCACGCACAGCTCTCCCAGCCCTCGGCTGTTCAACTTCAGCGGTGGCGCGGAATACGCCCATCCGATGAACAAACCAGCCAGCCCAACATATAGCAATTGCGGTGCGGAATGCGCCATCAACCACAGCCCCGCGATCGCCACGCACGCCATCAGTATGAAACCGAAATTGCGTGTCTGCACCAGCGTCAGCACGCCGTTCTGGATGAAGCGGCTGCCACCCGTGAAGGGGAAGATGCGCGCCGTGTTACGCGCGTCGGTGCCGTTCAGGGCATCGTAGTAATCATTCAGCACATTGATGCCGGCATGCGCCAGCAAGGCGAACAGCGTGGTGGCTACTGCCATGAAACCGTTGATAGCCAAACTGTCGTGCCAGGCGCTTGCCAGTCCGATCAACCCCGCCATCAGGCTCGCACCCAGAAACGCCGGGCGCGTCGCCGCGAAATAGCGTGCGACCGGATTTGCAAACAGCTCCAGCGTCGGTTCCAGCTGTTGATTCATCCCAGCCTACCCTTCCTCACCCGTAACCCGCTGGTCTGCAATGCTCCCAGCCCCATGCCGCCATGCGCATGGCAGATAGCGCAGGCCAGCGCATCCGCCGCATCCGGACTGGGCGTGCCGGACAGGTTCAGCAAGCGTTGCACCATGGCCTGCACCTGCTCCTTGTCGGCATGACCGTTGCCGACCACCGCCTGTTTCACCTGCAACGCGGTGTATTCCGCCACCGGCAGATCCGCCGTCACCGCAGCACAGATGGCCGCGCCGCGCGCCTGCCCAAGCAACAGGGTGGACTGCGGATTGATGTTCACGAAAACTTTCTCAATGGCCGCCTGCTGCGGTCGGTGCTGCGCGATCACCTCGGCCAGCGATGCGAGGATCACCTTCAAGCGCTGAGGCAGGCCATCCTGCGGGGTTTTGATGCAGCCGCTGGCAACGTAATGCAGCTTCTGGCCTTCCTTATCAAGAACCCCAAACCCGGTGCTGCGCAGGCCGGGGTCGATGCCGAGAATGCGCATCAGCCTTCGATGGAGGCGTTGGTATAGACCTCCTGCACATCGTCGAGGTCTTCCAGCGCATCCAGCAGTTTCTGCATCCTTACCGCATCTTCACCAGTGAAGCTGATTTCGTTCTGCGGCTTCATGGTCACTTCCGCCATCTCCGGTTTGAAGCTGGCCGCCTCCAGACGCTGCTTCACCACCACGAAATCGTGGGGTGCGGTGATGATGTCGATGCTGCCATCGTCGTTGCTGACGATGTCCTCCGCGCCCGCATCGAGCGCCACCTCCATCAGGGCGTTCTCGTCGGTGCCCGGCGCGAAGATCATCTGGCCGCAATGCTTGAACAGGAAGGAGACGGAGCCATCGGTGCCAAGGTTGCCGCCATACTTGGTAAAGGCATGGCGCACGTCGGCCACGGTGCGCGTCTTGTTGTCGGTCAGGCAATCCACCATCACCGCCGCGCCGTTGATGCCGTAGCCCTCATAGCGCAGCTCCATGTAATCCACGCCTTCCAGCTCACCCGCGCCGCGCTTGATGGCGCGCTCGACGTTGTCCTTGGGCATGTTGTTGTCATAGGCCTTCTCCATCGCCAGGCGCAGGCGCGGGTTGGTGTCCGGATCGCTGCCGCCCAGCTTGGCCGCCACGGTGATTTCCTTGATGAGGCGCGTGAATATCTTGCCGCGCTTGGCGTCCTGACGACCTTTGCGGTGCTGGATGTTTGCCCATTTACTATGTCCTGCCATGATTGTTCCCTGCCAAAATTTTCCGCGCGCATGGTAACACTGCGTGCAGAGTTGACCCAAATACTAGGTCATTGCGGAATGACCCCTCGCGCATCGCGCTGCCGTGGGGGTAGAATGCGCCCAGATGTTTCGTTAACCCAAGTAAGGAGTGAATCATGAAAGTTCAACACGCATTGATGCTGACTGCCGGCCTGGTGCTGTCGGCACCGGTTCTGGCCGATGACGGCGCCGCCCTGATGAAGAAGAACAATTGCACCACCTGCCACCAGATGGATAAAAAGACTGTCGGCCCGGCGCTCAAAGCCATTGCCGGAAAGTATGCCGGCGATGCCACGGCCGCTGACAAGCTGGCGACCAAAGTGCGCAAGGGTGGCAAGGGCAACTGGGGTTCCATGGCCATGCCCCCAGCTTCCGCCAAGATCAGCGACGACGAAATCAAGGCGATGGTGGCGTACGTCCTGTCCACCAAGTAATTAGCAGCCTGCCGCAAAGCAAAGAGGCCGGTATCTGCCGGCCTCTTTCATTTCCACTGCCGCCTTATTGCGCCTGCGGTTTCTTGCCGTCCTGTTTGTGGTGCACCTTTTCCTGCATCTTCTGGTGCATCTTCTGCATGCTGGAGACCACCTCCTCCTTGGTGATCTTGTCGTCCTTGTTGGAGTCGATCTCATCGAAATGTGCGAATAATCCCGGCATGCCGATCTGCGCCTCGTCGCGGCTCAATGCGCCATCATGGTTGATGTCCACTTCGTCGAAACGCTTGTTGAACTGGTCTTTGCGGTGCTCCATGCGCTGCTCATGCAGCGCCTGCATTTCTTCGCGCGTGATCTTGCCGTCGTGATTGGCGTCCAGCTCCTGAAAGTGCTTGTCGTGGAAGGCGTCGAATTCCTGCTTGCTGACCGCGCCATCGCCGTTCTGGTCCATCTCCTGCAAATGCATGCCGTCCATCGCGCCGTGAGGCGGCACATCGCAGGCTTGCGCCAAAGGCACGGCGCAGAACAGGCTGCCTGCCACAGCCAAGGTCAAGGAAATCTTCATTGCTACTCTCCTGTAGTGGTTGAAATGCGCCCCCGGATCTGCGGGCCGCAGGTTGACAGATTAGCACGCGCAAAGTTCTGCCAAACAGGCAAGGTATAATCCGCCGCAATTTTTTCAGCCTCACCCCATGAATATTTTTTACGAAGAAGACGGTGGTTTCAAGGTCGGCAGCATCCTCGCCGACAACACCACCTCCCTGCAGGTCGAGAACACCCACGGCAAGCGCAGCAAGATCAAGGCAGCCAACGTCATGTTGCGTTTTGCCCAGCCGACCCTGTCCGAGTTCATGGCGCAGGCGGAACAGGTGGCCGCCGGCATAGACATCGATTTCCTGTGGGAAGCCTCGCCGCCGGATGAATTCGAGTTCGGTGCGCTAGCGCAGGAATATTTCGGCCATGCGCCTACGCCCATCGAAGCCGCAGGGGCATTGATGCGACTGCACGGCTCGCCCATGCATTTCTACAAGAAAGGCAAGGGCCGCTACAAGGCCGCCCCGGCGGACGCGCTCAAGGCCGCGCTGGCCAGCGTGGAAAAGAAACGCCTGCAAGCCGAACAGCAGGCGCGCTACACCGAACAGCTCTGCGCCTTCCAATTACCTGAAGAGTTCAGCGCCAGGCTGTCCATGTTGCTGTACCAGCCGGATCGCAACACCATCGAGGTCAAGGCGCTGGAAGCCGCCTGCGCCGCCACACACCTCTCTGCCATGCATCTGCTGCAACGTTGCGGCGCGCTGCCGTCCCCGCACGATTATCATCTGAACAAGTTCCTGTTCGAGAACTTTCCCAAAGGCGCCGACTTCCCCGTTGTCACCGCAGAAGCGTCCCCCGAACTGCCGCTGACGGCAGTGGCGGCCTTCAGCATAGACGATGCCTCGACCACCGAGATTGATGACGCCTTCTCGGTCGAGGAATTGCACAACGGCCACTGGCGTATCGGCGTCCACATCGCGGCGCCCGCGCTCGGCATCGCGCCCGGTTCGGAACTCGACCGCATCGCCATGCAGCGCATGTCCACCGTCTATATGCCGGGCGGCAAGATCACCATGCTTCCAGACAACGTGGTGCAGGCATTCACGCTGGCGGCGGACAACATCTGCCCGGCGCTGTCGCTGTATGTGGAAGTGGACGCGGCGTTGGACATCGTCGGCAGCGAGAGCCGCATCGAGCGCGTGCACATCGCCGCCAACCTGCGCCATGACACGCTGGAGCCGCTGTTCAACGCGGAGACGCTGGCCGCGGGCAAGCTCGATTATGCCCACGCACCAGAACTCAAACTGTTGTGGGACTTCGCGCAGAAGCTGGAAGCCGCGCGCGGCAAACCCTCGGACAACGGCACGCAGCAAGTGGACTACACTTTCCATGTCGAAGGCGGCCACATCACTATCGGCCTGCGTCAGCGCGGCTCGCCCATCGACAAGGTGGTGTCGGAATTGATGATCCTAGCCAACAGCACCTGGGGCAAGCTGCTGGACGACCACGGCGTGGCCGGCATCTACCGCACGCAGAACAACGGCAAGGTGAAGATGAGCACGGCGGCCGCGCCGCACCAAGGCCTGGGCGTGAGCCACTACGCCTGGTCCAGCTCGCCGCTGCGCCGCTATGTGGACCTCGTCAACCAGCGCCAGATCCTGGGCGTGCTACGCGGCGAAGCGCCCGTCTATGCCAGAAACGACACGCGGCTGTACTCGGTGCTGCGCGATTTCGACGCCGCCTACACCGCCTATAGTGAATTCCAGCGCAACATGGAGCGCTACTGGTGCCTGCGCTGGCTGCAACAGGAAAACGTAACGCAGACCTCCGCCATCGTGCTACGCGAGAACCTGGTGAGGATTGCCAACCTTCCGCTGGTTGGCCGCGTCCCCTCGCTGCCAGATTTGCCGTCCGACTCGCCGGTGATGCTGGAAATCGGCGCCATTGACCTGCTCAGCCTGAACTTCGAGGCGCGCTATCTCGCGCCCGCGCAAGATTTGCCATGAACCTCGATCTGGCTGGCAAGCTGCTCACCCGCACGCGGTTGCCTGTCGCTTCTGCCTTCTCGCTCGCCCTGCACCTGTTCGTGCTGTTCGGCATCACCTTCACCCTGCCGGACATGAGCAAACTCGGCAAGAAACTGGAGCCGCTGGAAGTTACCCTGGTCAACAGCAAGTCGCGCTTGCGGCCCAATCAGGCCAAGGCCTACGCGCAGCACAACCTCGACGGCGGCGGCAACACCACCGATGAACGCCGCGCCAGCACCCCTTTCCCCGTGCTGGGCAACAACGCACACCTCCAGCCAGAACAAGTCACCCAGCGCGTAAAAACGCTGGAGCGTGAAGTCAAACGCCTGCTCACCCAGGCCAAGAGCAACTACAGCATCGAACAGGCCAAGGACACCCCGCAGCAGACTAGCAGCACGCAGGAAGGCCGTGATCTGGTGCAGCGCGCGCTGGAGATCGCGCGGCTGGAAGCCGAGATCGACAAGAACCTTTCGTTCTATGAAAAGCTTCCCAAGCGCAAATTCATCGGTGCGCGCACCCAGGAATACCGCTATGCGCAATATGTGGAAGACTGGCGCAGCAAGGTGGAACGCATCGGCAACCTGAACTACCCCGCAGAAGCGCGGAGGCAGAGAATCTACGGCAGCCTCACCCTCACCGTTTCGCTGAAAGCCGACGGCAGCGTGGACAGCGTGGAAATCAACCGCTCCTCCGGCCAGCGCCTGCTCGATGCCGCAGCGATGCGCATCGTCAAGCTCGCCGCGCCCTACGCTCCGTTTCCGCCGGACATCCGCAAGGAAACCGACATCCTCAGCATCACCCGCACTTGGACGTTCACCACCCACGACCAGCTTGAATCAGAATGAAACCGGCTTGATGGCCGGTTATCGAGCGCTTCCGCAGCCCCCTGAAAGATATATACCTTTTGGGCCGAATATATAGGCCGTTTGGCATATTGCGGCCATCCCTTTATCCGATTAACGTGCGCCTGCGTCGGCAGTCGTTATCAACCTGTTTCATGTCCCATTCATTTGCATGGAGGATAGCCCATGAATGCACTCTCCACGTTTATCAACACCGCGATCATCCTGTGTGTCGGCGCCGAACTGTTTCTGCTTCTGCGCGGCAACGTCAGCGCAGACCAGTTGCTGGTGACCAGCGTTGTATCCGGTCTTCTGGTCATCGTATCCCTGAAGCTTGTCAAGCAGGCTTTGGCACAAGTGTATGGCCTGACGGAAACGCAAAAAACCAGTCTCAAGAACGAACTTGATATCATGGAAGTCGTCAACTCGCATATCCAGCTCAAAACCTCGCTACAACAATATCTCGCTGGCACCTCAAACAAGCCTGCCTATGCCGGCCTGCTTGGACATGATGACCAGTGTCCACTGTGCAAATGGTTGCAAGAATCGACCTTCGCAAGCGATAGCGAGGGCATCCGCAAACTACGCAATCACCACATGCATTTCCACAGCGCAGTCGATGCCTTCTTCAAAGCCTATGATGCGAACGACCGCAACACCGCACAAAAATTGCTGCGCGAGGAAGTGAACTTCGCCTCGCACCACGTGGTGCGCTCTTTGACCGAACTGAATCAGGTGCTCGCATAGGGCATTGAATCGCCCCCGATTCAGTCCACACCAAGAACCACGGGAGGACATGCGCACTGCGTACTTGGAATGCAGCCTGGCCGCAGTTAGAATCGGCGCATGTTGAATTCGCCATCCCTCCGCCTGCTGCTGGTCATCGCCCTGTTTTTCACGCAACTGGGCGGAATGGCGCATGGCATTTCGCATGTGCTGGCAGAACAAAAACAAGACCAATCGCTGCCGCACGAGTCATGCGAGCTGTGCGACGCCTATGCGCATTTCGCAGGCGCCATCCCCGGTGGCGAGGTGCAATTCGATTTTGGCTTGCAGACCGGGCCGACTGCCACTGGCTGTATCGCTTCCATCCCCTCTCGATTCTTGGCCGCCTTCGCGGCACGCGCACCGCCCGTGAGCGCCTGAAAGCCATAGTCCCCGCACGCCAAGTGCGGCTCACTGCTTTTCAGGAGTCCACGATGTACAAACTGATCAACGCGGCGGCGCTTGCGCTGCTGCTTGCCTTTCCTGCACAAGGGGGGGCTGAATCCGGCAATCCCGAGACCGCTTTCAACCCGGCCTTCTCACTGATCCTATCCGGCACCTACGGCAATCTGCAACAGGATGCGTCGGTGCCGGTCACGGGTTTTGTCATGAATCCCAACCCCGGCCACGGACAGGGCTTCAATCTCGGCGAATCGGAGATGGGTATTTCCGCCAATATTGACCCGCAGTTCCGCGGAGAGGCCACGCTGGCCCTTGATCCTGCCGGCGGCGTCAGCGTGGAAAATGCTTACGTCCAGACCACCTCCTTGGAAGACGGCATGAATCTCAGGTTCGGACGATTCTTCTCCAGTCTGGGCTATCTCAATGAGGTGCATGCTCACGCCTGGGACTTCAGCGACCCGCCGCTGGTCTATGCGGTGCTGTGGGGAAACCAGTTGGGCGAGGACGGCCTGCAATTCAAATGGCTGGCTCCGACCGATACATTCATCGAACTGGGCGGCGAGACGGGCAAAGGGCGCGGTTTCCCCGGCACGGATCGGGCAAAGAACGGGGGCGGCGAGGGTGTTCTGTTCGCCCACATCGGGGATGATATTGGCATCGAACACAGCTGGCGCGCCGGACTCTCCTGGCATAGCACGCACGCCACAGCGCGAGCCAGCAACAATGTGCCGGACCGGCGCAACACGCCCGGCGGCGTGAGCGACGCTTTCAGTGGGAACAGCCAGACCGCAGGGCTGGATGCCGTGTGGAAATATGCCCCCAACGGCAACCTGCGCGAGCGCTATCTGAAAGTGCAGGCTGAATATTTCCGCCGCAGGGAAGACGGGCTGCTTAGCTATGACACGGCCCCGGCAGGGGCAAACATCACCGACCGCTATGCCAACACCCAAAACGGCTGGTATGTGCAGGGCGTGTATCAATTCATGCCGCGCTGGCGCATTGGCGGGCGCTACGACCGACTGGAACCGGGTGTGGCACAAGTGGGCGCGCGCAATGCGGGCAATGTCATCAGCGACTATGGCTACCAGCCGTCCCGCACCACGCTGATGGCGGACTGGAGTCCGAGCGAATTCTCCCGCCTGCGCCTGCAATTCGCGCGCGATCTGTCGCGTAAAGGGCAGCCCGACCATCAGCTATTCCTGCAATACATCATGAGCATGGGCGCACACGGCGCGCATCGCTATTAGGAGAACCGTATGCACAAAACCCTCTTCACATTTTTTTTGCTTGCCTGCTGCAACCTCGCACAGGCCGCTCTCAATGTGTTCGCCTGTGAACCGGAATGGGCCGCGCTGACACAGGAGCTCGCGCCGGAAGCCAGTCTTTACACCGCCACCACGGCCTTGCAGGATCCACATCGCATCGAGGCGCGCCCCAGTCTGATCGCCCGGGCGCGGCGCGCCGATCTGGCGGTCTGCACCGGCGCAGAACTGGAGATGGCCTGGTTGCCGCTGGTGTTGCGCGAAGCGGGCAATGCCCGCGTGCAACCCGGCCAAGCCGGTTATTTCGAGGCTGCGCACTACGTGACCATGCAGGAAGTGCCGTCGCGCCTGGATCGTGGCGAAGGCGACATGCACGCGCTGGGCAATCCCCATATCCAGACCGACGCGCGCAACTTCCTGCCGGTCGCGGATGCACTCGCCAAACGGCTCATGCAACTCGACCCAGCGAACGCCAAGGAATACCGGCAACGCCTTGCTTCATTCGACAGCCGCTGGCGTGCGGCCATCGCCAGATGGGAACGCCAGGCTGCACCACTGAAGGGAATACCCATCGTGGTGCAGCACCAAGGCTTCCCCTATCTGGAGAGCTGGCTGGGATTGAAAGAGGTGGCCACACTGGAACCCAAGCCGGGCATGGAACCGGGCGCGAACCATCTGGCGCAAGTACTCGCCATATTGCAGCAGCATCCGGCGCGAATGATCCTGCGTGCCACTTACAACGATGGCCGCGCCTCAACCTGGATGTCCGAGCGCGCCCATCTCCCCCAAGTGGTGCTGCCTTTCTCGGTGGGAGGCAGCGACCGTGCCAACGACCTGTTCGGCCTGTTCGATGTCACCATCGCGCGGCTGCTGGATGCGCTGGCCCAGGGGAGCGCGCAATGAATTCGTCTGCCTTCGACATCAGCCTCTTCCTTCCCGCGTTTGCCGCTGGCCTGCTGGTGCTGGCGACCCATGTGCCGCTCGGCATGAAGGTCCTGCAGCGCGGCATCATCTTCGCCGACCTGGCGATTGCGCAGATCGCCGGGCTTGGTGTCATCATTGCCGGCTTGTCTGGCTATGCGGAACATCCAGTCTTTGTGCAAGGCATGGCCGCATTCAGCGCGCTGCTCGGGGCTACACTGCTTGCCTACACCGAACGCCGCTTGCCGCAGGTGCAGGAAGCCAGCATCGGCATGCTGTTCGTGCTGGCCGCGAGTGGCGGCATCCTATTGATGAGCCGCGATGTGCATGCAGGCGAACACCTGAAGGATCTGCTGGTGGGCCAGATCCTGTGGGTGTCGAATAGACAGCTCATGGTCACTGCGATTGCCACAGCCCTGCTGCTGGCTGCCTTGCGTCCGCTCGCCACGCGTTTCGGCAGCCTGGGTTTCTATGCGCTGTTCGCGCTCGCCGTCACCGCATCGGTGCAATTGGTTGGCGTCTATCTGGTGTTCGCCAGCCTGATCGTGCCCGCACTGGCGACACACCGGATGAAACACTGGCGTTATCCGGCGGCTTTCACGATCGGGATTGCCGGGTATGCGCTCGGCCTGTTGCTGTCGGCGTGGTTCGACCTCCCGGCGGGCGCGGCCATCGTATGGGTCATGGCCGCATCGGGGTTGGCCGCATCGGCCATGCTGAAGCGCGCCAAGTTATAATCTGCGCCGTTTTCACCCAATGCCAGCCACAGCATGACCGACCGTTACGCCGTCATCGGCAACCCCATCTCGCACAGCAAATCGCCGCTGATCCACCGCCTGTTCGCCGAACAGACTGGCCAGGATATGACCTACGAAGCCATTGAAGCACCGCTGGATGGCTTTACAGCCACAGTACAGCGCCTGCGCGACGAGGGATACAAAGGCTGCAATATCACCGTTCCATTCAAGTTCGATGCATACCGCTTGTGCGATGAGTTGGGGCAGCGCGCGCTGGATGCGAAAGCCGTGAACACGCTGATTTTCCGGGATGGCAAGATACTTGGCACCAACACCGACGGCCCCGGGCTGGTGCTAGACATCCAGCGGAACCTCGGCATAAACATGATGTGGAAGGACGTGTTGCTGCTCGGCGCGGGCGGCGCGGCAGCCGGCGTGATGTGGCCGTTGTTCAACGCCGGGGTCAGCATCGAGGTGGCCAACCGCAACATGGAAAAGGCTCGGGCGCTGGTGAAGGAATTCGAAGGCCCCTGCTCGGTGCGAACCCGCCGCTACGAGGATCTGCCGGGCCGCAGCTATGACATCGTCATCAACGCGACCTCCAGCGGCCTGCGCGACGAACTGCCGCCGCTGCCCGACGGCCTGTTCAAACCTGGCGCACTGGCTTACGACATGATGTACGGACGTGAGACTCCGTTCATGGCCTTTGCCCGTCTGCACGGCGCAGCCGTCGTCGCTGACGGCCTGGGCATGCTGGTTGAACAGGCAGCCATGGCCTTCGACCTGTGGCGCAAAGTTCGCCCCGACACGCGCCCCGTGCTCACCGCCTTGCGCACATGAAACGCATCGGGGGCCTGTTCTGGCGCGTCCTGCTCTGGCTATTGCTCCTGCTGGTGCTGTACCAGTTGTGGCTATTCGCGCATGTGTGCTGGTGGATCAAGTTCAATCCGGCGACCAGCGCCTTCATGGAAGACCGTCTGGAGCTCATGCAGGACCGCAACCCCGACGCCGAGCTGCAATACCGGTGGGTAGATTACGCGAAAATATCCGGCAACCTGAAGCGCGCGCTGATCGTGGCCGAGGATGCGAAGTTCGTGGATCACGAAGGCTTCGACTGGGAAGGCATCCAGAAGGCCTACGAGAAAAACCGCAAGAAGGGCCGCATCGTGGCGGGCGGCTCCACCATCAGCCAGCAACTGGCCAAAAACTTGTTCCTCTCCACCAAGCGCACGCCCTGGCGCAAGGCGGAAGAGGCGGCCATCACGCTGATGCTGGAGGCGGTGATGGACAAGCAGCGTATCTTCGAAATCTACCTGAACGTGATCGAATGGGGCGATGGCGTATTCGGCGCCGAGGCGGCGGCGCGGCATTATTTTGGCGCCAGCGCCGCGCAACTTTCCCCGGAACAGGCGGCGCGCCTCGCCGCCATGGTCCCCAACCCGCGGTACTACGACCGCCACCGCGAAGCGCGCGGTATGCTGGCGCGCACCCTGGTCATCCTGGAACGCATGCCGGATGCCGACATCCCCTGACGCGCCCGCTGCTTTTTCCTTACAATACGCGCCGATGACCAGGGTGCGGCCATGAACGAAAACCTCGAACACCATTACACCGAAAACGTGCAGGAACATCTCCGCCAAGTGCAACACTTGCTGGAGAAACAGACATTGGTAGAAAAAGTGGCGCACAACCAGGAACTGCCGCGCGACGAACGCCACGAATTGCTCGACAAGATGCTGCACAAGCGTCATCTCGCGGAATTGCGCGAAAAACTGGACGAGCTGCATCCGGCGGATATCGCCTACATCCTGGAAGCGCTACCCATCGAACAGCGCCTGCAGGTCTGGGATCTGGTGAAGGCGGGACGGGACGGCGAGATTCTGATTGAGGTGTCGGATGCGGTGCGCGAATCGCTGATCGCCACCATGAGCCGCGATGAGCTGGTGGAAGCCACCGAGCAGCTCGACACCGACGAGATCGCCGACCTCGCCCCCGACCTGCCGCAGCATGTGATGCGCGACGTATTCAAATCGCTGTCCATCGAGGAGCGCGAGCAGTTGCGCGCGGCGATGTCTTATCCCGAAGATTCGGTCGGCGCGTTGATGGACTTCAACATGGTGCATGTGCGCGACGACGTAACGCTGGAAACGGTATCGCGCTACTTGCGGCGTTTCGACGAGTTGCCCGACCATACCGACCAGGTGTTCGTGGTGGACCGCGACGACCGCTTTCTGGGCGCGCTACCCATCAACCTGATCGTGGTAAACGAACCGGAGGTCGTAGTCGGCACGCTGATGCTCACCGATACGGTGACCCTGCATCCCGACGCCAATGCGCACCAAGCCGCGCAGTCATTCGAACGCTACGATCTGGTCTCCGCGGCAGTGGTGGACGAAGATGGCAAGCTGGTTGGTCGCGTGACAGTGAACGTGGCGCTGGATTTCATCCGCGCGCAATCTGAATCTGACTTGCTGAACCAGGCCGGCCTGCGCGAAGAGGAAGACCTGTTCGCCTCGGTGTGGAAATCGGCGCAAAACCGCTGGGCATGGCTGGCGTTGAACCTGTGTACAGCTTTTTTTGCTTCGCGTGTGATCGGCGGATTCGAGGGCACCATCGAAAAGTTCGTGGCGCTCGCCACGCTGATGCCCATCGTCGCGGGCATCGCCGGCAACTCGGGCAACCAGACCACCACCCTCATCATCCGCTCACTCGCGCTTGGCCAGATCACGCATGGCAACTCGCGCCGCCTGATGCTGAAGGAACTCGCCATCAGCGGACTGAATGGCCTGGTCTGGGGAGGGATTGCCGGGCTGTTCGCCTATTTCCTGTATCACAGCATCCCGCTCGGCCTAGTAATGACCAGCGCTATGCTGCTCAACCTAATCCTGGGAGCACTGGTCGGTATAGGCATCCCGTTGCTGATGCAGAAACTCGGACGCGATCCGGCAATCGGCTCCAGCGTCATGCTCACCGCCATCACCGATAGCGGCGGCTTCTTCATTTTCCTGGGCTTGGCCACCATCTTCCTCATACGCTGAGGCGCACAGAAGCCCCGGCATTGCCCTCTTTGGAAGGGAAACCATCCCACACAGAGCGGTAAAGGGCAGAACGCATACTCGGCGCCTGCCCCAACAACAGCTCAGGCGCCGAGAATACCTTTCCCCGCTGCTTTTTTGGCTGCGGTTTTTTTTGCTGCCGTCTTTTTAGCGACCGGTTTCTTGGCCGCCGCCTTCTTCACGGCAGGCTTCTTCGCTGCAACTGCTTTCTTGGCTGCGGGTTTTTTGGCAGCAGGCTTCTTGACGGCGGTTTTTTTGGTCGTGGTGCTTTTTGCTTTGGTATTTGCAGTTGCCATGTTCATTCCTTATTCAAGTTTGATGGACTCACCATGCATTTCTTTCGTGCAACCACTGCACTCCCAATGCGCCTTGCTGCTGCTTGCAACCTCCCAACACGCACGGTGGCTGCATTCTATGCGTGAACATTTTTTTTGCGCAACAGATTTATGCATCTTTGCGCAAAAAAAGTCAGCGCAGGACATGCTCCGATGCGAACAACTGAGACACGCTTTCACGCTCGCGGATGACATGAATCTGCGCGCCATCCACCATGATCTCGGCAGCGCGCGGCCGCGTGTTGTAATTGGAACTCATGCTCATGCCATAGGCTCCAGTCGACAGCACCGCCAGCACATCCCCCGCCGAAACCCGCAAACTGCGGGCATGTCCGAGGAAGTCGCCGGTCTCACAGACTGGCCCGACCACCTCATACGCCTGCTCTGCCGCGTTTTCTTTCCGCACCGGCTGAATGGCATGAAAGGCATTGTACAGGGCAGGACGCATGAGGTCGTTCATCGCGGCATCCACGATGGCGAAATTCTTTTCCTCGCCATGCTTGAGATATTCGATGCGCGTCAGCAATACCCCGGCATTACCGACCAGCACCCGCCCCGGCTCCACGATGAGCTTCTCCGTGCGCCCCTGCAGTGCGCGCAACAGCGCCTGCGCGTAGGCAGCGATCGAGGGCGGCGTCTCGTCGTCATAACGGATGCCCAGCCCGCCGCCTAGGTCGATGTGATGCAGTACGATGCCTGCGGCACGAAGCTGATCCACCAGCGCCAGCACCTTCTCCGCCGCGGCGATGAACGGACTGACCTCAGTCAGTTGCGAACCGATGTGGCAATCGATGCCGGTCACGCGCACATGCAGCATGGCCGCCGCTTTGCGGTACAGCTCCATCGCCTCGGTGTAAGCGACGCCGAACTTGTTTTGCTTGAGGCCGGTGGAAATATAGGGATGGGTCTTGGCATCCACATCCGGATTCACGCGCAGGCTGACGGGGGCGATCTTGCCCAGGCTGCCGGCCACTGCGTTCAGCCGCTCCAGTTCAGGCGTCGATTCTACATTGAAACACAAGATCCCCGCCTCCAGCGCCTGACGCATCTCGGCTGCGGTCTTGCCCACACCGGAGAACACCACCTTGTCCGCCGCGCCGCCTGCGGCGAGCACACGCTGCAATTCGCCGCCGGAAACGATGTCGAACCCCGCCCCCAGGCGGGCGAACAGGTTGAGGATGGCCAGGTTGGAGTTGGCCTTCACCGCATAACAGATGAGATGGTCGCGCCCTTGGAAGGCATCGGCAAACTGGCGGTAGCCCTCAGTCAGCGCAGCGCGCGAATAGACATAGCAGGGCGTGCCGTGCTGTTCTGCCACCGCGGCGAGGGGCACCTGTTCGGCGAACAATTGGTCATGCTGGTATTCGAAATGATGGCTCATGGTTTCCTGTTCTGCTCCGGTTGATCTGGCGTGGTTTGCGCGGAGATGGACGGTGCCGGCAAGTAAAGCGGCCCCTTGCGCCCACAACCTTGCATCAGCAACGCCATCAGCAACATAATGCCCAGCACGCGCATATCGCGCTCCCTTAAATTTAAAGATGGCGGATTATATGCTTGAAAGTGATTTCACCCGGTTGGCAGACAGCGTCTTTACACGCATCGAGCAGACGGCCGATGGGGCTGACGCAACCATAGACTGCAACCGCAGCGGTGCTGTGCTGGAGCTGGAGTTCGAGAACGGCGCAAAGATCATCGTCAACCGCCATACGCCCAACCAGGAGGTCTGGCTGGCCGCCCGCTCAGGCGGGTTCCACTTCGCCTATCGCGATGGTCAGTGGATCAGCCAGCGCGACGGCTGTGAACTGTATGCCAAGCTCGGCGAACTGGTGCGCACCGAAAGCGGTGAAACGCTAACGTTCTAACCCTTATTCGGCGATGCCGCATTGCCGCAGTTCCGCGCGGCACTGACGGTAATCCGGACAGACGCTTTCCACCACGCGCCAGAACGCCGCCGAATGGTTCATCTCGACCAGGTGCGCCAGTTCGTGCACCACCACGTAGTCGATCAGGTGCAGCGGCATCCGCACCAGCTGCCAGTTGAGGCGCACCACGCCCTGCACAGTGCAACTGCCCCATTGCGTGGTGGCCGAGGTCAGCTTCACTGCCTGCGGCGCGACCTGCATCAACGGCGCGAAGTACGCCACGCATTCGTCGAACACCCGCTGCGCCTCGACCCGGTACCATTGCAACACTGCCGCTTCTGCCTGCGCCGCATCGCGCACATGCACGAGCAGCGTATCGCCATGCAGTTGCGGCGGGGTTTCGAACAGGCTGAGGATCACGCGCAGCGTGAACTGCTCGCCGCGGAACGGCAATACCGCGCCGTCATGCCATTGTTGCGGCGCCGGTTTGCGGCGCTGCCAGTCATCGAGTTTCGCCACTACCCAATCCGCTTTTTCCAGCAGCACGCTGTGCAGCCATCTTTCCGAGGCGCGCAGCGGCATGCTGACCGTGAGCCCGCGCTCGTCTATGCGCAGGCCGATGCTGCGCCGCTTGCTGCTGCGCTTGAGGGTGTAGCTGATGCGCTTGCCGGAAAACTCCAAGGTGCGCTGCTCGACCAGCGGGGGCGGGACCTTGGCGCGCAGCACCTGGAACATCAGAGGCGCTCCATCTCGCCTTCGATCCATTCTTCGGTCAGGCGATTGATCTCATCAGCCTTGAGGCCTGTAGTGACGATGGGCTGACCGATCACCATCGTCACCGTACCGGGCTGCTTGACGAAGGCGTTGCGCCCCCAGAACTTGCCCGCGTTGTGCGCCACCGGCAACACGTCTGCGCCGCTATGTTCCGCTAGCAGCGCGCCGCCGATCTTGTACTTGCCGCGCTGGCCGAACGGGATGCGCGTGCCTTCGGGAAAGATCACCACACTGAAACCATGCGCCAGTTTTTGCTTGCCCTTCTCCAGCAACTGGCGCATGGATTCCTTGCCTTTGCTGCGGTCCAGCGCGATTGGACTGGACAACGCCAGCAGCCAGCCGAAGAACGGTATCCACAGCAACTCGCGCTTGGCCACCCAGCAATGCGGAGGCAGCACCACCTGCAATGCCAGGGTCTCCCAAGCCGACTGGTGTTTACTCAACACCACACAAGGCTGCGCCGGAATGTTCTCGATACCGCGCACTTCCATGCGGATGCCGCAGATCACCTTGAGCAGCCACAACATGCCGGGCGCAAACCCTGACAACAGTTTATGGCGCGTGTGTTGCCCGAACAGGAAAATCACGGGAGACAACAGGGCATACAACAAGGTGAAGAGCGTTTGCGCGACCGCGAAGAGGATGGAACGGATCAGGGTCATACCAGCACCCCAACCACCGCCGCCAAGTCGGGATAGATCAAAGTTCCTTGCGGCAAGCCGCCCTTAGCCTGCGTCTTTGCGCCCTTGCCGGTGAGCACCAGATAGGGCTGCGCGCCCAAGCGCGCCGCCGCCTCCAGATCGCGCAGCGAATCACCCACCGCCGGCACGCCCTTCAGGCTGATCCCGTAACGCGCGGCGATCTCTTCCAGCATGCCGCCCCTGGGTTTGCGGCAAGCACAATTCGATTCGCTGGTATGCGGACAAAAAAAGATCGCATCGATGCGTCCACCGACCTGCGCCAGCGATTTGTGCAGCTTGTCGTGGATGGCGTTCAGCGTGGGCATGTCGAATAGCCCGCGGCCTATACCGGACTGGTTGGTCGCCACCACCACGCGATAACCTGCCTGGTTCAACCGCGCGATGGCTTCCAGGCTGCCCGGGATGGGCTGCCATTCCTCGGGGTTTTTGATGAACTGGTCGGAGTCATGATTGATGACGCCGTCGCGGTCGAGAATGACGAGTTTCATGCGGCGAGCCTGGAGATGTCCGCTGACTGATTCATCATGCGCCCCAGTTGTTGCAGCAACACAGCGCGGTTCAGGCGCAGCGTTTTGTCTTCCGCCATCACCATCACCTTGTCGAAGAAATCGTCGATGAACGGCTTGAGCGTGACGAGCGCCTTCAGGTTATTGCTGTAATCGCCGCGCTCGAAATAGCTGCGCGCCATCGGCGTAATGTCCTGCATCGCCTGATGCAGTTCGCGTTCCGCTGCATCCTTCAGCAACTCGACCTTGACCAGCGCGCCAGAAATATCGCCCAGCTCCTCGCGATTCTTGCGCATGATGTTCTGCACCCGCTTGTTCGCCGCCGCCAGGTCCTTCGCCGCCGCCAGCGCGGCGAAGGCGCGCACGCCCTGCAGGCGCGGCAAGGCCTCATGCAGCCTGCCATCGAGCACGGCCAGCACCGCCTCGACATGCGCCGCGTCGAAGCCGCGCTCGCGCAGATAGCCGCGCAGGCGCTCCAGCATGAACTCTTCGACATCTGCCGCCACCGTGGCACTCAGCATGCCCGCCGGAAAGTTGGCTGCCGCCGCCTTGAGCAGAGCCCCCAGATTCAAGTCCAGCGGCGTCTCGATCAGGATGCGCAGAATGCCCAGCGCCTGACGACGCAAACCGAAGGGATCCTTGTCGCCCGTCGGCACCTGCCCCACGCCGTAGATACCAACGATGGTCTCCAGCTTGTCGGCCAGCGCCACGGCACAGGCCAGCGCACCCTGCGGCAAGGTGTCGCCGGCGAAGCGCGGGTGGTAGTGCGCTTCGATGGCACTCGCCACTTCGGCCTTTTCACCGTCATGCAGCGCATAATAACGGCCGATGATGCCCTGCAACTCGGGGAATTCGCCCACCATGTCGGTGAGCAGGTCGGCCTTGCTCAGGCGCGCCGCCCGCTCCGCATCGGCTTTGTCCGCTCCCAGCAGGCGTGCGATGACGACGGCCAGCGCGGTGATGCGTTCCACGCGCTGCAACTGCGACCCCAGCTTGTTGTGATAGACCACGCCCCCCAGCTTCTCCACGCGCGACGCCAGCGGCTGCTTGCGGTCCTGGTTGAAGAAGAAACGCGCATCGGCCAGGCGCGGGCGCACCACGCGCTGGTTGCCGTCTATGATATGACGCGGATCGACCACCTCCATGTTGGACACGATGAGAAACTTGTTCAGCAGCTTGCCGTGGCTGTCCAGCAACGGGAAATATTTCTGGTTCTGCTGCATGGTGAGGATCAGGCATTCCTGCGGCACTTCGAGGAATTCCGGCTCGAACTCGCCAACATAGACCGCCGGCCATTCCACCAGCGCGGTCACTTCATCCAGCAGCGTGGAAAGCAGGCTGCGCTCTTCATTGGACATGCTCAGCAACTTGGCTAGATCGAAATTGGCGTGACCTATCCACACCGCGCGGCTGTCCTCCGCCAACTGGTCCAGGCGCGCGGCAATGGTCTCGCGCCGCGCCGCGAAACTGACCACCACGCGCCCCTGCTGCGCCAGCGTCGCCTCGTAATCGTCGGCATGCGCGATGGTCACCCGCTCACTGCACAGGAAGCGATGACCGCTGGTCACGTTACCGCTGCTCAAGCCCAGCACCTCGGCCACGATGACGCGGCTGCCATGCAGCAGCACCAGCCCGTGCACCGGGCGCACGAACTGGTGCTCGGTATCACCCCAGCGCATCAGCTTGGGCACCGGCAGCTTCTTCAGCGCCTGCGCCACAATGTCCGGCAGATAGTCATCCAGCGCGCGGCCTTTCTGCTCGATGCGCGCCACGAAGTATTCCGCCTTGCCCTCGCCCACCTTTTGCAGTTGCTCGAAGGTCGTCCCCGCAGAGCGCATGAAACCTTCCAGCGCCTTGGTCGGCCTGCCCTCGGCATCCAGCCCCACGCTCACTGCCGGACCTTTGCGCTCGACGATGCGGTCCGGCTGCTGCGCGCTGACGTGGGTGATGGCAAGCGCCAGGCGACGCGGCGTAGCGTAAGGGGTGAGTACGCTATCCTCGCCCACCAGCGCCTGTTCCTTCAGCGCGACGAACACTTCGTTGGAGAAAGTGGTGGAGAGTTTCTCCAGCGCCTTGGGCGGTAACTCTTCCGTGAGCAACTCGATCAGCAGAGTCTGTTTCATCTGTTCGCTCATCACTGCGCCCCCCCGTTCCTGACCATGGGGAACCCCAGTTTCTCGCGCGCATCGTAATAGGCTTGCGCCACGGCGCGCGACAAGGTGCGCACCCGGCCAATGTAGGCCGCACGCTCGGTCACCGAGATGGCGCCGCGCGCATCCAGCAGATTGAAGCTGTGCGAGCACTTCATCACCATCTCGAAACCGGGCAACACCAGGCCAGTTTCGATCAGGCGCTTGGCTTCGCTCTCGTATTCGTTGAAATGGCGGAACAGCATCTCGACATTGGAATGCTCGAAGTTATATTTCGACTGCTCGACTTCGTTCTGGTGATACACGTCGCCATAGGTCACCACCGTATCGCCGTTCTTCGCCCACACCAGGTCATACACGTTCTCCACACCTTGCAGATACATCGCCAGACGCTCCAGACCATAAGTGATTTCGCCCAGCACCGGCTTGCAGACCAACGAACCAACTTCCTGGAAATAGGTGAACTGCGTCACCTCCATGCCGTCCAGCCACACCTCCCAGCCCAGCCCCCACGCGCCCAGCGTGGGCGACTCCCAGTCGTCCTCGACGAAGCGAATGTCATGCTCGGCGGTGTCTATGCCCAGCGCGCGCAAACTGTCCAGATACAACTCCTGGATGTTGTCCGGCGACGGCTTGAGCGCAACCTGATACTGGTAGTAATGCTGCAAACGGTTGGGATTCTCGCCGTAGCGCCCGTCCTTAGGACGGCGCGAAGGTTGCACATAGGCCGCCTTCCACGGCTCGGGACCGATGGCGCGCAGAAAGGTGGCAGTGTGAAAGGTGCCTGCGCCGACCTCAATATCGTAGGGTTGCAGCAAGGCACAGCCCTGCTTGTCCCAAAAATTCTGCAACGTCAGGATGACTTGTTGAAAGGTAGGTCTTGAACCTGGGGTACTCATGGGGGATGCCCGGCAAAATGTACGAAGGCGCGCATTTTACGGGTTTAGGCCCACTGCGTCATCCCTGCGCACCAGCCAGATGCAGGCGCACGGCGCGATCGCAGGCACACTAAAGCTGCTGCACGGCAGCAAATACGTCATACCAAGCAGATCGTTTATACCCGCAAATAACTGGGGGCCGGGCCGGGATACCCCGGTCCTCCCAACAGACTGGCCGCATGCCAATGAATCACAATACGCCTGCCGAACTTGAGCAGATTTATATTAATCGGCCTTGCGCCGCTGAACCGGTCAGCCTTACCCGCGCGAACTCCAGCATTTCCGCCATGCGTCCGCCCTTGTCGCGCCATTCGTAGAAGGCCGCCTCACCCAGCAGCACGTAACTCCACTCCCTTCCGGAGCGCTGCACCGCATCCAGCCCGTTGATGCGCTCACACCATGCGGTCGCAGCTTTCAATTTGCGCTGTACGTTGGGATGGTTGAGCTGGCCTTGCGCCTTGGTTTCCACCAGATAAATTTTGTTCGCCGTGCGCACTAGGAAATCGGGGTAGTAGAAAGCGGGCAACCCCTCCTCCTTCAAATAGCGTACCCGCACCGCAACGCAAGATTGTGCGGGAAGTCATCCAGACTTTTGCCAAAGCGTTCCCGGCAGAAGAAAAGGTTTCCGGCAAACCTGCCAAATCAACTCGTTGATCCGCTCGCGCACAACTGCACTTTTTCGCAGCGCTTCATTTCTTTGATCTCACGCTCTCGCTTTGAAGCGGCAGAACGGTCGGCACACAATTCTTGATACACCAGTCGCACCGGCAAACGGCTGCGCGTGTATTTGGCGCCGTCGCCCGCGTTGTGTGCGGCGAGGCGTTTGTCGAGGTCGTTGGTGATGCCGCAGTAGAGTGTGCCGTCGGCGCATTGCAGAAGATAACAACACCAAGTCATAGTGCCCCACTATGCTTAAACTGCACTGCGAAACGGGTTTTCTACGGTTAATCCTTCAATCACTTGCCCGTGTTGCAAGTCTTCCGAGTAAAGCGTCTCGCACCCGGCAAGCACTGCTGCCGATACGATTAGTGCATCCCAGTTGGAAAGTTGGTAACGAATAGCAAGCTCGGCACTCTTGCGTGTGACGAGTTCGTCCACTGGCAGCACTTGGGTGCGGCGCATGATCTCTTCAGCAAAGACATAAGCCTGTTCGCGGGTGAAACCCAATTTGCGCAAACAGATGCTGGTGGCTTCATTGATGACTTGCGTGCTGACATTGGGATGTGCCGCGATGATGCGACGGGCGATGGATGCCTTATGCGCATCCTGCCCGATGGTGTAGAGAACGATGTTGGTATCAGCGAAGACCTTGGCGGTCATGGCTCTCGTCCCGATTGAATCGCCCGTCATAAACCGCACCGAAACGATCAAATCCGCTCATGTCCGCAATTGATGTCGTATCGTGCCCGGCAGTTTTCGCCTTGAGATAACCGACGAAATCGAGCACTTCACGCGCTTGCACTTCGGGCAATACGCGTACTTCTTCAAAAATCTTTTCTGCTGTATTCATGGCTTGCACCTTTTGGCACTTGGTCGGGCAAAGTTTAACGGCATACGCGGGTAAATCAACCCCCCGCCGATTTTCTCAGTCGCCATGCGACACTGAGCATCACAGCAGCCAATACCAGCACTGCCGCATTGCCCCATCTCACATAAGGCGTGCTGCCAGCGTAGCCCTGCACTTGCGCGGTGAGCACACCTTCCTCGTGCTGCGGCAACGCGGCCTGCACATGGCCGTCCGTGCCGATGACGGAGGTGACGCCGGTGTTGGTGGCGCGCAGCAGCATGCGACCGGTTTCCAGCGCGCGCATCTGCGAGAGCTGGTTGTGCTGCATGGCGGCATGCGAGTCGCCATACCAGGCATCGTTGGTCACGTTCACCAGCAGGGTGGCTTGCGGCAAGGCGCGGATGATCTCTTCGCCGAAGGCATCTTCGTAGCAGATGTTGACTGCGACCTGCTGCCCGGCGACATGCAGCGGGGCCTGCTGCGCACCGCCGCTGGCCAGGTCACCCATGGGAATGTCGAGCACGTCATGCACGATCCAGCCGAAGCCGGAGGGAATGAATTCTCCGAAAGGCACCAGGTGCGCCTTGCGGTAGTGCTGGCTGTCCGAAGTGCCCAGCGTATAGACGCTGTTGTAGTAGCGCCCCGCTTCTTTCTCGAACGCGCCGATCAGGATGTCGCCCCCGTTCTTGCGCGCATGCTCCTGCAATCTCAAGTGGTAGGTTTCCGGCACGTTCTCACGCAGCAACGGCACGGCGGTCTCCGGCAGGATGGTCAGCCGCGCGTCGCTCTCCAGCGCCAGACGGCGGTAGGTTTCCAGAATGCCGACCAGCATGCCCTCATCGAATTTCATCTCCTGCGCGATGTTGCCCTGCAACAGGCTGACCTTGAACTGCTCTCCCTGTGGCTGCGTCCACTCGATGCCGCGCAGCACAGCCCCCGCTCCCCACAACAGCAGCAACACCCCCAGCGCCATCTTGCCCGGGGCGCTCCGGCGCAACTGCCACAACACCAGCAGCAATGCGGCGCTGACCACCACGGCCAGCGAGACGCCATACACGCCGAATATCGAAGCATATCCAGCCAACGGACTGAGCGGGACTTGCGAGTAGCCCAGCGCAAGCCAGGGGAAGCCGGTGAACAACAGGCCGCGCAGCCACTCAGACAGCGTCCACAGGGCAGGCATGATGAGCAGGATTTGAATTCCGTTCGCGGCCAGCATTCCTCGCTCACCCCTTCGATACTCCGCGCCTTGCGCGGAACTCAGAGCGAACGGGAAGCGTTGCGCCCACTTCGCCCGCGCATATCCGGCTGCGGCAGGGAGTGCCGCATTCACTGCGGCGAAGGCCACAGTGGCCAGCCCAGCTAGGATGGGATGCATGTAACCGTATTCGTGCAGCGCAACATAGATCCAGCCCACGCCCGCGCAGAACAAGCCCATGCCGAACGCGAAGCCCAGCCAGGCCGCCTGCGCGGGGCGCTCTGCCCGGCTCCATAGCCAGAACAGCACGGCAAGCGACAGCACGGGCAATGGAAAAATCCCGAAGGGGGCGAAGCCCGGAACCGCACCTGCGCCTGCAACCACGGCGATCAGATAGGGAGAGGGGAGGAATTTATTCACGGCGGGAAGAATACGATTTGATTCGCCGCATTATACGGTGTAACTTCGCGCCGCCCGATTATGGAAGCCCCCACATGCTGGATTTCACCGAGTACACCAAGATATTCATCAGCCTGTTCGCCATCATTGATCCGGTTGGCATCATCCCCATCATCATCGCGTTCACCGCCGGCATGCCGATCCAAAAACGTGAACGCGTCGGGCGCATAGCCTCGCTCACCGTACTGCTCATCCTGCTCGCCGCCTTGCTGCTGGGGGAGGCGATCCTCAACTTCTTCGGCATCAGCATCCATTCCTTCCGCACGGCGGGCGGTATCCTGCTGTTGTTGATGTCCGTCAACATGCTGATCGGCGACAAACCCAAGCAGTCACCGGACAATCCGGATGGTGATGCCACCACGTCGGTTGCGGTCGTGCCGCTTTCCACACCGCTGCTGGCCGGGCCGGGCGCGATCAGCACGGTGATCCTCGATGCGCACAAGGGGAGCGGCGCTGGACACTACTCGGCGCTGGCGCTCATCGTCGCGTTGCTCAGCCTGACCGTGTGGCTGACCTTCCTCATCGCGCCATGGATCTCGGTGCGTCTGGGCCACATCGGCAGCAGCATCTTCACGCGGCTGATGGGCCTGTTGCTGGCTGCCATCGCGGTGGAATTCATCGCGGGCGGCGTGCGCGGCCTGTTCCCAGCACTGGGTTAAACATGGAAAAGATCCGCCTCTCGAAACTGATGTCCGAACAAGGCCTGTGCTCGCGCCGCGAAGCGGACGATTACATCGCGCGCGGCTGGGTGCTGGTGGATGGCGAGGTGGTGAGCGAACTCGGCAGTAAAATATTGCCCACGCAACAGATCACGCTGAAGCGCGCTGCGCAAGCGCAGCAACAAAGCCAGGTAACGGTAATCCTGCACAAGCCCGTCGGCTATGTCTCAGGACAGGCCGAGGACGGCTACCAACCCGCCGTGGTGCTGGTAAAACCGGACAAGCACTGGAAACTCGACCCCTCGCCGCAGCGCTTCGAACCGCGCCACCTGAAGAGCCTCGTCCCCGCCGGACGGCTGGACATCGATTCCACCGGACTACTGGTGCTCACCCAGGATGGCCGCATCGCCAAACAACTCATCGCCGAGGATTCCGACATCGAAAAAGAATACCTGGTACGCGTCTCTGGCCGTATCGGGCCGGATGGCCTGACCAAACTCAACTATGGCCTCTCGCTCGACGGCAAGAAACTCAAACCCGCCCAGGTGATCTGGCAGAACGATGACCAGTTGAAATTCATCCTCAAGGAAGGCAAGAAACGCCAGATCCGCCGCATGTGCGAACTGGTGGGCCTGAAAGTGACCGGCCTCAAGCGCGTGCGCATCGGCAAGGTGAATCTAGGGAAACTGCCGATGGGGCAGTGGCGCTACCTGCGGGAGAATGAGCAGTTCTGAAGCGGGATGCGGAAGTTCAGCTTCCGCTCTTCACCAGCGTGCGCTCGACCCGCAAGGAATACAGTCTGCGGCTGTCCGCGTGCAGCACGGTGAACTGCCACTCTCCAGCCTGGACGATCTCGCCGCGCTTGGGCAGGTGTCCCGCGGATTTGAGCACCAGACCACCGACGGTATCGAACTCGTCGTCGCCGAATTCGGCCCCCAACGCTTCGTTGAAATCGTCAATCTCGGTATCGGCCTTGATGCGCCAATGCTCCGCATCCTCGCGCACGATGTTGTCTTCGTCCTCGTCAAAATCGTATTCGTCAGCAATGTCGCCAACAATCTGCTCCAACACGTCCTCGATAGTGGCCATGCCGCATACACCGCCATATTCGTCCACCACCAGCGCCAGATGGTTGTGGTTGCTGCGAAAATCGCGCAGCAGCACATTCAGGCGCTTCGATTCCGGCACAAACACGGCGGGACGCAGCATGTCACGCACCTCGAACTCCTCACCGGCGTAATAACGCAACAGATCCTTGGCCAATAGGATGCCGATAATATTGTCCTTGTCGCCATCAACGACGGGAAAGCGCGAGTGCGCGGTCTCAATGACATAGGCAATGAACTGCTCCGGCGGCTGGCTGATGTCTATGACATCCATCTGGGCACGCGGGATCATGATCTCGCGCACCTGGCGCTCGGACACCTGGATGACCCCCTCCATCATGGACAGCGCATCGGCATCCATCAGATTGTGCTCGTAGGCACTGTACAACAAGGCGATGAGTTGTTCGCGGTCTTCCGGCTCGCGCAACAACAGGTTGGAGAGCCGCTCCAGCAAGGTGGGCTTTTGGCTGCTACTACTGTCTGAATCCATTACTGCGTGTGTTCCGTAACAAGGTAGGGCGCAGGATACCGTAATTTGTACATCAGCGCAGTTTCGCGCGCCTCCATCTTTTCCGCGTCCTTTTTCTTTTCGTGGTCGTAACCTTGCAGGTGCAATACGGCATGCAAGGTGAGATGCGCATAGTGCGCGAACAAATCCTTGCCCTGCTCCTTCGCCTCGCGCGCCACCACTGGCGCGCAGATGACCACATCCCCATACAGCGGCGAAGTGTCGTCGTACACGAAAGTTAGCACGTTGGTCGCATAGTCCTTGCCCCGATAGCTTGCATTCAGTGCGCGTCCCTCGATCTCATCGACGATGCGCAACACAATCTGTACATCCTGTTCCAGCGCTGCCTTTACCCAGCGGCGGAATTGCGGCCGTGCGGGCAATCTCTTCGCATTGCTGGCGTATTGCACCGACAGCGACAGTTTATGCGCGCCCATCATGGCTTCTGCTGCTCGTGCTTCTCGTAGGCAGAAACGATCTTCTGCACTAGGGGATGGCGCACCACGTCTTCCGCCAAAAAATCCTGGAAGGCGATGCCGCGCACGCCATTCAACACTAGGCGCGCATCATTGAGCCCGCTCCTCTGCCCGCGCGCCAGGTCAATCTGCGTTACGTCGCCGGTGATGACCGCCTTGCTGCCGAAACCGATGCGGGTAAGGAACATCTTCATCTGCTCGGGCGTGGTGTTCTGCGCCTCGTCGAGAATGATGAACGCATGGTTCAGCGTGCGCCCGCGCATATAGGCCAGCGGTGCGATCTCGATCACGCCGCGCTCGAACGCCTTGGCGACTTTGTCCAGTCCCATCAGGTCATACAGCGCGTCATACAGCGGACGCAAGTAGGGATCAACCTTTTGCGCCAGGTCGCCAGGCAGGAAGCCCAGCCGCTCGCCCGCCTCTACCGCCGGACGCACCAGCACCAGCCGCTTCACCGCCTCGCGCTCCAGCGCATCCACCGCCGAGGCCACCGCGAGATAAGTCTTGCCGGTACCCGCAGGGCCGACGCCGAAGGTGATGTCGTGCGCCTGGATCGCTTGCAGATATTCGTTCTGGCGCACGGTGCGGCCACGCACCTCGGCCTTGCGCGTCATCAGCAGCGGCACCGATTCGCTATCCGCATCCGGTAGGTCGTGCCTCATGCATTCGATCAAGCCCAGCTGCAAGCGCTCCAGGGTGATGTCGTGCTTCGCCTCCAGATAGAAGCGCTCCAGCACCGTGCGCGCCAGGCCCGCCTGCGCGCCGACGATGGTGAAGCGCTCGCCACGCCGCACGATGTTCACCTCCAGCGCGGTTTCGATCTGGCGCAGGTTCTCGTCGAACGCGCCGCACAGCCTGGCCAAACGCGCGTTGTCCACCGGCTCGAAAGAGATGTCCATGCGCTCGTTCATACCGCCTCACCGCGCAGAGTGTGGTTGGACACCGCGGTGATGCGCACATCCACATAACGCCCCAGCATGCCGGGCGAACCCACAAAATTCACCACGCGGTTATTCTCGGTGCGCCCGGCCAGCTCACCCGCATTCTTGCGGGAGACGCTCTCCACCACCACGCGCTGCACCGTACCGACCATCGCCTCACTGTAGCGCTGCTCCAGCGCATTGATGCGCGCCTGCAAGCGATGCAAACGTGCCAGTTTGACCTCCTCCGGCGTGTCGTCCGCCATCTCGGCAGCCGGCGTGCCGGGGCGCGCGCTGAATACGAAACTGAAGCTGGCATCGAATTCAACATCAGCGATGAGCTTCATGGTCGCCTCGAAATCGGCTTCGGTTTCGCCTGGAAAACCGACGATGAAGTCGGACGAGATGGAGATATCGGGGCGCGCGGCGCGCAATCTGCGCACCACGGATTTGTATTCCAGCGCGGTATAGCCGCGCTTCATCGCAGCCAGGATGCGATCAGAACCCGATTGCACCGGCAGATGCAAATGACCGGCCAGTTTGGGCGTGCTGGCATATACATTAATCAGGCGTTGCGTCATCTCACGCGGGTGCGAAGTGGTATAGCGCAAACGCTGCACCTTGGGCAGCGCGGCCACAGCCTGCAATAGGAAAGCAAAATCGACCGTGTCGCCCTCTACGGTCTCCCCCTGATAAGCGTTCACGTTCTGCCCCAACAGGGTGATTTCGCCCACGCCCTGCTCAGCAAGGCTCTCCACCTCGCGCATCACATCGGCGAACGGGCGCGACACCTCCTCTCCACGCGTATAGGGCACCACGCAAAATGTGCAGTATTTGCTGCACCCCTCCATCACGGAGACGAATGCCGTGCCGTGCGTGGTCTGCGCCGCAGGCAAGTGGTCGAATTTTTCAATCTCGGGAAAGCTGATGTCCACTTGCGGCTTGCCGGTCTCGCGCCGCGCCGCAATGAGCTGTGGCAAGCGGTGCAATGTCTGCGGCCCGAACACCAGATCGACATAAGGCGCGCGCTTGACGATAGCCTCACCCTCCTGGCTCGCCACGCAGCCGCCCACCCCTATCAGCAGGTTCGGGTTGGCCTGTTTCAATTCACGTACGCGCCCCAAGTCGGAAAACACCTTGTTCTCGGCCTTTTCGCGGATGGAGCATGTGTTGAACAGGATGATATCTGCCTCTTCCGGAGAATCCGCCTGCGATAAATCATCACAAGCATGCAATACATCTGCCATCTTGTCCGAGTCGTACTCGTTCATCTGGCAGCCATAAGTTTTGATGTAGAGTTTTCTTTTTTTCATGGTGCCATGTTAAACCGTAACCCCCACAAACACGGGATATCCAGTGAGTACCCCTAACTATCTAAGCCTTATGAATAATGTGTGATTGCCCAACTAAATCACTCATATAATGCACAAAGCTTTAGTCAACTACTAACGCGGTCGTTGAATTTTATTAACCAACAGGGAGACGCAACAAATGTCATTCATCGCAACTTTTTCCGCAATCCTGACTGTCACCATTTTTATTGGCTTCTCCATCTTCATGGTGACGCAAGTTTTCAAGACCAAGTAAGTTAATCTTCCCAAACCAGGGAACACCTCATTCCTTGGCAAAACCCGGCGCTTTCTCCAAGCAAGGCGCTGGGGTATTGCCATTGCCCATCTATTACCTTTGAAAAATTGTGTTAGGATTCTCCCCGGCAGTTCTATGGGTTTGTTCAAACATAACTTTAAGGAGGTAAGTGAACATGTCTTTCATCGCAACGATCAGCGCTTTGGGTACCGCAGCAATCGCCTTGGTATTTGCAGCATGGATGGTGATCCAGTTGTTCAAGAGCAACTAAGCACAATATCCGCACCTTCAAATAAAAAAACTCCAGCTTATGCTGGAGTTTTTTTATTTGAAATAAGGTTTCGTGCCATTGCAGCAACTCCTTTTCACGCAGTGACTGAAAACACCGGTTACTGCGCTTCATCAGACAACAAAAAAAACCGCAAAGCCTTTAACTGTGCGGGTTTGTGTGCATCCTTGGACTTGCTTGGATGTGTTATTGGTGGTGGGGTAACGCCTAATGTCTGCGGCAATTCTCCCAACGCGTTCTAGCCGCTGCGGATTGCCGCAAAAACTTACGAAACCCCTTATCTGGCAACGATTCTATCAGGAAACATCATCGCTGGTAGAGTGCTTGCGAACGCCGGTTCAATTGCGCATTTGGGAATTGAACCGGCTCCCCAGTCTTACAAATTGATGCTGGGAGAGTCATGCCTGGCCTTTGCGATTTCGCTTGAAAGCACGCAAGGATTGGGCAGAGAACATTTGATTGCGACCGACGGTATGACTGGGCATCAGCTTTCCCGATTGCACGTAGCGGCGCAGGGTTGGAATTGATACCTCCAAGTATTCTGCGGCCTCCCAAGCGGAGAATGGTTCCTGATGTGTCTCACCAAACACCTGCTCATGGGTGAAGTCGTCTTCACGGAAGGCGCTATTGGTTAGTAAGGAAAAAAAACGAACCCGCTCGGTTGTCGGCATCCGCTTCATTTCTGTGTAGAGATCATCGGCGCTTAGGATATGGTTCATCGTGTTTCTCCTGGACTTTTCTCGTGCCGTAAATACTGCTTCAGTTCGTCGTAGAAATTCTCGTGTGAGCCGACTTGATAGAAATCAATGATCAGAAATTCTACGGGTGCATCTTTGGAGGGTGGTCGGTAGGCCATCAGATACTCCTGCCGGTTGAACCGGAACTTGTGAACCCGAATGCCAGCCAAGTCGCCCACCTTGAGTTCGCCAATCTCCGGCGTCTCGCACACTACCTCCACTTCATCTTCGATCGCTAGCCGCAGCGGTTTGTGAGCCTTCTTGATGTACTGGGCGAACGGACGTTTGAAGTTGGTCTGCATGAGTTCATATTAGATAAATATTGATTTAATGTCAAATCAACTTAGACCGAGATTATTTCACGCCCAGCTGGGCGACCGGGCACACCCGCTTCCTCTGGATAGATTGAAGCCTATGCACGAAGCTATAATTTTATTTCATACTGCTGAAACCAACTTTGTATCGACCAAGGATTTGAGATGGTCTTCTAGCAACTTC
>JBBIIN010000014.1:0-40419 GCA_037446515.1 Gallionellaceae bacterium | reverse complement strand
AGAAGCGCCCTTAACTAGCCGCCTTCACCGCCTCGTCACAAACAACTTTAGCTTGTTTGTGCAATCCATTGCTTTTTAAGCATATTTATATGGCATTAACAAATCGCCATAACTCCTTGTCCTGTAAAGAAAAATCCTGATTTCTCGCTTGACCCTACCCAATATTTTCAATATAGTGGGAAACAGTGGTGGAAAGTGGGAATAAATGGGGGTGAGAGGATTCCATGTTTCAGGGGGCGGCACAGTTCAATCTTGATGGCAAAGGTCGGTTGACGATACCGACGCGGTATCGCGACATGCTGCTGGCGCATTGCGCCGGACAGTTGGTGCTGACCGCCGATGCGGACGGCTGCCTGCTGCTCTACCCGCACCCCGAATGGCAGCCCATACGCGAGAAGTTGATGCAACTTTCTGCCTTCAATCCCCGCATACGCGCTTTGCAGCGCTTTCTGGTTGGTCATGCGGAAGATGTGACGATGGATGCGGCGGGGCGCGTGCTGATCTCGGCGACCTTGCGTGAATACGCCAAGCTCGACAAGCGCGTGATGCTGGTCGGGCAGGGCAACAAGTTCGAGCTGTGGGATGAGGCGCGCTGGCAAGCCCAGTACGAAAAAATGACTGCGTTTGCGGACAACAATTTGCCGCCGGAGTTGGAAGGTTTCACTTTGTGAGTGGCGCGTTGGCGCACGCGACGGTGCTGCTGAACGAGGCGGTCGATGCGTTGCAGGTGAAGTCGAATGGTGTCTATGTCGATGGCACGTTCGGGCGCGGCGGGCATAGCCGTTTGATCCTGGATAGGTTGGGAACGGACGGTCGCCTGCTTGCATTCGATAAGGATCTCGCGGCAATCGCGGCGGGCCGGGTGATACACGATAGGCGTTTCACGCTGCTGCATCGAGGCTTTGAGCAGATGACGGCTGCGTTGCACGAGCTGGCGATAAACAGGGTGGATGGCGTGCTGCTCGACCTCGGTGTGTCGTCGCCGCAACTGGATGATGAGCAGCGCGGATTCAGTTTTCGTTTCGATGCGCCGCTGGATATGCGCATGGACACCAGCAGGGGGCGGACAGCTGCGGAATGGCTGGCTGATGTGGGCGAGGACGAACTGGCGGAGGTGATACGTGATTACGGCGAAGAACGGTTTGCTCGGCAGATTGCAAGGGCGATTGTTGCTGCGCGCCAGGAACGAGAAATTCGCAGCACGAAGCAGCTTGCCGACATCGTCGCGCAGAGCGTACGCACACGCGAGCCAGGCAAGAACCCGGCTACGCGCACCTTTCAGGCTGTACGGATTCATCTCAACCGCGAGCTCGAAGAACTCGAGAACGTGTTGCCGCAATGCGTGGATGTTCTGAAGGTGGGCGGGCGCATGGCCGTGATCAGTTTCCATTCGCTGGAAGATCGTATGGTCAAGCAGTTCATGCGCGACATGGCGCAGGGCGACAAGTTGCCGAAGAACGTGCCCATACGTGCAGCGGACCTGCCGCAGGGGAAATTGCGGCTGGTGGGCAAGCCGATTTATGCATCAGCAGCAGAAGTGGCGGCGAATCCGCGTGCACGCAGCGCGGTATTGCGGATAGCAGAGCGCACCGGAGCAGCCTGTGGTTAGGGTCAATGCATTGCTCTTGGTTGTGCTGGTCGCGTGTGCGTTGGGAGTGGTGACATCCCAGCACAAGGCGCGCAAATTGTTTGTGGAATTGCAAAACGAAAAGGACTTGGCGCAACAGATGGACGAGGCGTGGCGCAAACTGCAACTCGAACAAAGTACGCTGGTGATGCCGGCGCGGGTGGAGCGCCTCGCCCGTCAGCAGTTGCAGATGAACATGCCGCAGGGGGAACGTACCCGTTATATCCGCATGGGGGATGTTGCGGAGGGGCAGCCATGAATTATGCGCATTTGCCGCAAACCTCATCGCAGATCGCTTTGCCGGCCTGGCGCTCGCGTTTGCTGTTTGTTCTGTTGCTGGGCGGCATGTGCGCGCTGCTGGCGCGCGCGGTCTATTTGCAGGGCATACACAATGACTTCTTGCAGCAAAAAGGCGATGCGCGTTACGGTCGGGTGATCGAGGTTCCAGCGCACCGCGGCATGATTGTGGATCGCAACGGCGACCCTCTGGCGGTCAGCGCGCTGGCCGAATCGGTATGGGCTAGTCCGCCGGATGTGGAGGCGATGCCCAAACAAGTGCGCCAGCTGGCGCAGGCGTTGGGAATGGACGAGGCGGAAGTGCGTCGGCGCCTGTTCGACACCTCGCGCGATTTCGTCTATCTGAAGCGCCAGCTGCCGCCGGAGCAGGCCAGGCAGGTCGCCCTGCTGGCTATTCCAGGCGTGGCGATGCGCCGCGAATACCGCCGTTACTATCCGGGCGGTGAGGTCACCGCACATCTGCTGGGATTCACCGACGTGGACGACAATGGCCGTGAAGGCATAGAGCTTGCCATGCAAGCCAGGCTGGGGGGCAAGCCGGGCAGCCAACAAGTCATCAAGGACCGCCGCGGACATATCGTCGAGGACGTTGCCAGTCTGCGCGCGCCCAAGGAGGGCGGCGAAGTGGCCCTGAGCATAGACAGCAAGTTGCAGTTCTTGGCTTTCCGCGAGATCAAGCAGGTGGTGGAGCAGCACCAGGCCAAATCCGGTTCCATCGTGGTGCTGGATGCAAAGAGCGGAGAAGTGCTGGCGCTGGCCAACTGGCCAGCCTATAACCCGAACAGTCGTGGCCGCCCTGCATCGGGCGTGATGCGTAACCGCGCGGTGACAGACCTGTTCGAACCCGGCTCCACCATGAAGCCGTTCACCGTGGCTGCCGTGCTGGAGGCAGGGAAATTCAAACCGGATACGCTCATCAACACCGAGAACGGCGTGCTCACCGTCGGCGGGCGCAAGATTCATGACACTCATCCAGAGCACGCGCTGACAGTCTCGCAAGTGATCCAGAAATCGAGCAACGTCGGCGCGGCCAAGATGGCCCTTACGCTGCCGCCGCAGGCTTTCTGGCACAGCCTGAGCGAGAGCGGTTTTGGCGCGCCGACGGGCAGCGACTTCCCGGGCGAAGCGACCGGACGCCTGCGCGATTTCAAAAACTGGCGGCCTATCGAGCAAGCGACCATGTCTTATGGCAACGGCATCTCGGTCAATCTGTTGCAGCTGGCGCGTGCCTACACCGTCTTCGCCAATGATGGCGAATTGAAGCCTGTCACACTGCTGAAGCAGGAAGTGCCCACGCCGGGCGCCAAGGTCTTTTCTGAAGCGACGGCGAAGGCGGTGCGCGGCATGCTGGAGTTGGTGGTGCAGCCGGGCGGCACTGCGCCGCTGGCGCAGGTGGCCGGTTATCGCGTGGCAGGCAAGACAGGTACCGCGCATAAATTGCAGAACGGCCATTATGTGGATCGCTATGTGGCCTCTTTTGTCGGTATGGCGCCCGCCTCCAATCCACGCCTGATCGTGGCGGTCATGGTGGATGAGCCGTCCGGCAAGGAATATTACGGCGGGCAGGTGGCGGCACCCGCGTTCAGCAATGTGATGGGCGCTGCGCTGCGTGCGCTGGAGGTGCCGTGCGACGCGCCGCTGGACAACGTGATCCAGGCGCCTGCCGCCATCGTGGAGGAGGCGGTATGAGCGGCTTCTCTCTGGGTGAATTGAATGCGCTGGGCGTCAACATCGCGCGCCTGGTATCCGACAGCCGCGCCGTGCAGCCGGGTGACACTTTTGTCGCCTACCCCGGAGCACAGGCCGATGGCCGCCGCTATATCGCGCAAGCCATCGCCAACGGCGCCAATGCGGTGATCTGGGACGCGCTGGATTTCCACTGGGACGGAGCATGGCAGTTGCCAAACCTGGCGGTGCGCGACCTGCGCCATCGCGCGGGAGTGATCGCCGATCAAGTTTATGGCCAGCCTTCGCGCGAACTGTGGATGCTCGGTGTGACCGGCACCAACGGCAAGACCTCGTGCAGTCATTGGCTGGCCAGGGCGCTGAGCGCGCTGGGGCGCAAGAGTGCGCTGCTGGGCACGCTGGGCAATGGTTTCCCCGGCGCGCTGGCGGAAACGGCGAACACCACGCCCGATGCGCTGTTGCTGCATGGCTTGCTGGCCACCTACCTGCAACAGGGAGCGCAGGCGGCGGTGATGGAAGTGTCATCCCATGCGCTGGCGCAAGGGCGCGTCAATGGCGTGAACTTCGATGTTGCAATACTTACTAATCTGACGCGCGACCATCTCGATTATCACGGCGACATGGAAAGCTATGCTGCGGCCAAGCGCCGGCTGTTCGACTGGACGCATCTTAAATATGCCCTACTCAACCTAGACGATGCATTCGGTGCCGAGCTGGCGCAAGACTTGCAGGATGGGGCGGCAGAGGTGATCGGCTACGGCTTGGGCGACGAGGCGCTCGAACTGGCCGAGCGGCTGGGGATACGCATGGTGCATGGCAGCCTGGAGCAGATGGATGCGCATGGCCTGACACTGCGCCTGCGTACCAGCTGGGGGGCTGCGAAGCTGCAAAGCAGGCTGCTGGGACGTTTCAATGCGTCCAACCTGCTGGGCGCGCTGGCGGCACTGCTGGTCAGCGGGATTGAACTGGATGCCGCAGTACGTGAACTGGCTGTACAGAAAGCCGTGCCGGGACGAATGCAGATGCTGGGTGGATGCGACAAACCCACCGTGGTGGTGGATTACGCACATACCCCGGACGCGCTGGAAAAGGTGCTGCTGACTCTGCGCGAGGTGACTGTCCCATCGGGCGGACGGGTCATTTGCGTGTTCGGCTGCGGCGGCGACCGCGACCGCGGCAAGCGCCCGATGATGGGCAGGGTGGCCAGCCGTTTTGCCGACCTGAGTATCGTCACCAGCGACAATCCGCGCAGCGAAGCGCCCCACGACATTATCTCGGCCATCGTCGTCGGCATGGACGGTGAGCATCAGGTGATCGAGGATAGGGCGCACGCCATCCAGCGCGCGATCGCCGCCGCACAGCCACGCGACAGCGTGCTCATCGCGGGCAAGGGACACGAGGATTACCAGGAGGTCGGCGGAGTGAGACATCCGTTCAGCGATAGCGAGATCGCCCAGCGCGCGCTGAGCATGTGGACGCCGGGGGAGCGCTGGCCGACATGATGACGCTGTCACAAATCACCGGCCTGCTCGATGGCCGCCGCATGGGGGGGGAGCCGCGTTTCATGGGGGTATGCACGGACACCCGCAGCATCAAGGCGGGTGACCTGTTCATCGCGCTCAAGGGCGAGAAGTTCGATGGCGCGCAGTTTGTGCCCGATGCGCTGAAGGCGGGGGCGGTGGCTGCCGTGGTGAACGCGGCAAGCGAGGAAGCGCTGGCTCGCACCCTAGCGCCCGCCTCCTGTGTACTGTACGTGCAGGACACGCGCGTGGCGCTGGGCCAACTGGCCGCCAACTGGCGCAGGCAGTTCACTGTACCGCTGGCGGCCATCACCGGCAGCAACGGCAAGACCACGGTGAAGGAAATGCTCACCGAGATTCTGCGCGGACACGCGGGGAGTCACGATGCGGTGCTTTACACGCAGGGCAACCTCAACAACGACATCGGTATGCCGCTCACGCTGCTTAAGCTGCGCGCGCAACATCGCTATGCGGTCATCGAGATGGGCATGAACCATTCCGGCGAGATTGCATACCTCACGCGCCTAGCGCAGCCCGACGTGGCGCTCATCAACAATGCCAGCGGCGCGCACCTGCAGGGCCTGGGTTCGGTGGAAGGCGTGGCGCGCGCCAAGGGCGAGATATTTGCCGGACTGAAAGAGGGCGGCATCGCGGTCATCAATGCCGACGATACGCATGCCGGATTGTGGCGCGCGCTGGCGGATCCGCATCGCATTGTGGATTTCGGCCTGGAGCACGCGGCTGCAGCAGTGCGCGGCAGCTGGCGTGCGCAAGGCTACGGTGGGGAATTGCAGTTGCGCACCCCGGCGGGTGAAGTGCGCATCGGTTTGCAGGTGCCGGGCGAGCACAATGCGCGCAACGCGCTGGCAGCCACCGCGCTGGCACTGGCGTTGCACGTGCCGTTGCAGGCCATCGCCGCCGGGCTGGAAAGATTCGGCGGCGTGGCCGGGCGCTTGCAGCGCAAGCAAGCCTTGCAGGGCGCCACCTTGATCGATGACACCTACAACGCCAATCCCGCTTCCATGCATGCCGCGCTGGAAGTGCTGGCGCAGGTGCAGGGCAAGCGCATCTTCGTGTTGGGGGACATGGGCGAATTGGGCGAGAACGCCGCGCAGTTCCATCGCGAGATCGGCTGCGCCGCGCGTGAGTTGGGCATCGAGCGCCTGTTGGCGCTGGGTGAGTTGAGCCGGCAGGCGGTGCAGGAGTTCGGCGTGGGCGCGCAGTACTACGCTGCAATCGAAGGGTTGCTGCAAACGCTGGTGCAGGAACTGGATGCGCAGACCACCGTGCTGGTAAAGGGCTCCCGCTTCATGAAAATGGAACGCGTTGTGCAGGCATGCGCGGCGCAACAGGAGGAAACATGCTGCTCACACTAGCCCAATGGCTGGCCCAGGATATTCGCGCTTTCCATGTGTTCGATTACATCACGCTGCGTGCGGTGCTGGCGGCAATGACCGCGCTCATCATCTCTTTCGTGCTGGGGCCATGGACCATACGCAAACTGACCGCAATGAAGATCGGCCAGGCGGTGCGTACCGATGGCCCGCAGACGCACCTGGTGAAGGCGGGCACGCCCACCATGGGCGGCGCGCTGATCCTGATGTCGGTGGCCATCACCACTTTGCTGTGGGGCGACCTGCACAATGCCTATGTCTGGGTGGTGCTGTTGACGACTTTGGGCGTGGGAGCCATCGGCTGGGTGGACGATTATCGCAAGGTGGTGCACCGCAATCCCGACGGCCTGTCCGCGCGTGACAAGATGTTCTGGCAGTCGCTGATCGCACTGGCGGCGGGATTCTATCTGTTGCAACACGCCACGCTGCCCGCGCAGACCGAGCTCATCGTGCCGTTCTTCAAGAGCGTGGTGATCCCGCTGGGGAGCATCGGCTTCATCGTGCTGGTCTATCTGGTCATCGTGGGTAGCAGCAATGCAGTGAACCTGACCGACGGCCTGGATGGTTTGGCCATCATGCCGACTGTAATGGTAGCCAGCGCGCTGGCGATCTTTGCCTATGTCGCGGGCCATGCCGAATTCTCCAAATATCTGGGCGAACCGTCCATTCCCGGTGCGGGCGAACTGGCGGTGTTCTGTGCCGCCATTGCCGGTTCCGGCCTGGCCTTCCTTTGGTTCAACGCCTATCCGGCGGAAGTATTCATGGGCGACGTCGGCGCATTGGCGCTGGGCGCGGCGCTGGGCGCGGTGGCCGTCATCATCCGCCAGGAGCTGGTGTTGTTCATCATGGGCGGCGTGTTCGTGGTCGAGGCGGTATCGGTGATGGTGCAGGTCAGCTATTTCAAATACACCAAAAAGAAATACGGCACCGGCAGGCGCATCCTGCTGATGGCACCGCTGCACCACCACTTCGAGCAGAAGGGCTGGAAGGAAACCCAAGTTGTCGTTCGTTTTTGGATCATCACCATGTTGCTGGTGCTCATCGGATTGTCAACGCTGAAACTGAGATGACATCGCTGCGCGACAAACAGATATTGATCCTCGGTCTCGGCGAGACCGGGTTGTCGCTTGCACGCTATCTCAACGCGCAAGGTGCGAAATTGCGTTTCGCCGACAGCCGTCTGGAAGCGCCGGGTATTGTCACGCTACGCAGAGAGCTGCCGCAGGCCGAGGTGCATTGCGGCCCGTTCAGCGCGGAGCTGTTGCAAGGCGTGGACCGCATCGCCATCAGCCCCGGCGTGCCGCTTGCCGAACCTTTCGTGCGGCGCGCCATTGCGCGCGGCATTCCGGTCGAAGGCGATGTCGAACTGCTGGCACAATTGCTCAACACGCGCGACTACCGGCGCAACAGCAAAGTCATCGCCATCACTGGCGCCAACGGCAAGACGACAACGACCAGCATGATCGGTGCGATGTGCCAGGAGGCCGGGCTGGATGCGCAGGTGGCGGGCAACATCTCGCCTGCAGTGCTGGATGCCTTGCGCGAGCGCAAGCAACAGCCGCAAGTGTGGGTGCTGGAGCTATCCAGTTTCCAGCTCGAGACGACCTACAGCTTGCAAGCCGATGCGGCAGCCGTGCTCAATGTGAGTGAAGACCATCTTGACCGTTACGGCGGCAGCATGGAGGCTTATGCGGCAGCCAAGGCGCGCATCTTCCAGGGGCAGGGTGTGCAAGTGTTGAACCGCGACGATGCGCGCAGCATGGCGATGGGGCGCAAAGGACGGCAGCAAGTGAGCTTCGGGCTGGATGCGCCTGTGGGCGGCAACGATTGGGGCATCACGCGGGAAGGCGCAAGCATCTGGCTGGTGCAGGGCAAGCAAAAGATCATGCGTGCCGACGAGTTGCAAGTGAGCGGCCTGCACAACGTGGCGAACGCGCTGGCCGCGCTGGCGCTGTGCCGTGCGCTGAACCTGCCGCTGCCGCCGCTGTTGGCGGCCCTGCGCAAGTTCAGGGGATTGCCGCACCGCGTCGAGAAAGTGGCCGAGGTGAATGGCGTCACCTACTACGACGACTCCAAGGGTACCAACGTCGGTGCGACCGAGGCCGCGCTGAAAGGCTTGGGCCGCCCGGCCATCGTCATCCTCGGCGGGGACGGCAAGGGGCAGGATTTCTCACCGCTTAAGAACGCGGTGGCGCAGCATGCGCGCGCCGTGGTGCTGATCGGTCGCGATGCCCCCCTCATCGAACGTGCCATCGCGGGTTGCGGCAGGCCGCTGTTCAAGGCGCACGACATGGATGAGGCGGTGGAGCTCTCTGCCGCCAACGCGCAACGCGGAGATGCGGTGTTGATGTCGCCTGCCTGCGCCAGCTTCGATATGTACCGCAACTACCTGCATCGCGCGGAAGCGTTCATTGCGGCGGTGAAGCGGCAGGAGGCATCATGCTGAGCGCCACGCTGAACGCGCCGCGCCGACAGGTCGTCGCGGAATACGACGAGCTGCTGGTGTGGGTGGTCGCCGCGTTGCTCGCCATCGGTCTGGTGATGGTCTATTCAGCCTCCGTGGCAACGGCGGAAGCGGGTAAGTTCACCGGCTATCAGGCGAGCTATTACCTGGTGCGCCACGGCATCTTCATCGTGATCGGATTGATCTTCGCGGTGTTCGCGTTCCAGGTGCCCACCGAGTCGTGGCAGCGGCTGGCGCCCTGGCTGTTCCTGTTCGGCGTGTTGCTGCTGATGCTGGTGCTTGTTCCGGGAGTGGGCAAGTCGGTCAATGGCAGCCGCCGCTGGCTGTCGCTGGTCATCATCAACCTGCAACCGTCCGAGCTGATGAAGCTGTTTGCAGTGCTGTATGCCGCCGACTATGCGGTGCGCAAGGGCGCGGTGAAGGACCATCTGCTGCGCCCCTTCCTGCCCATGTTCGGCGCGATCGGGCTGGTCGGCGGCCTGTTGCTGATGGAGCCGGACATGGGTGCGTTCGGCGTCATCATGGCGATCGCGTTATGCACGCTCTGGCTGGGCGGCTTCAACCTGAAGGTTTTTGCCAGCCTGGTGGTGGCGCTGCCGTTACTGTTCGCGGCGCTGATCTTTTCTTCCGAGTACCGCATGCAGCGCGTGATCGGTTTCATGGACCCGTGGTCCGATCCCTATGGCAAGGGCTACCAGTTGAGCCACGCCTTGATCGCGTTCGGTCGCGGCGAATGGCTGGGCGTGGGACTGGGGGCGAGTGTGGAAAAACTGTTCTACCTGCCGGAAGCGCACACCGATTTCCTGCTGGCGGTAATCGCGGAAGAGCTGGGCTTGTTCGGCGTCGCGGCAGTCATCGTGCTGTTCGGTTTGCTCATCGTGCGTGCTTTCGCCGTCGGGCGCCAAGCGGCGATGTCCGACCGCCTGTTCGCGGCGCTGGCGGCGCAAGGTATTGCGGTATGGATAGGCGTGCAGGCCATGATCAACATCGGCGTCAACATGGGGGTGCTGCCAACCAAGGGGCTGACCCTGCCCTTCCTCAGTTTCGGCGGCAGCGGCATCGTGGTGAATCTGGTGGCGGTGGCAGTGCTGTTGAGGATCGACTACGAGAATAGAAGGGTGGCTAGGGGGTTGCCAATATGAGCAATCGCACGATCCTCATCATGGCAGGCGGCACGGGCGGGCACATTTTCCCCGGCCTTGCGGTGGCTGATGCCTTGCGGGCGCAGGGCTGGAACATCGTGTGGCTGGGTGCGCCCAACAGCATGGAAGCGGAACTGGTGCCCAAGCATGGCTACTCCGTGGCATGGGTGAACTTTTCCGGCGTGCGCGGCAAAGGCGTGCTGCGCCTGCTGGCGTTGCCGTTCACCTTGCTGCGGGCCCTGTGGCAGAGTGCGGACGCGGTCTTCCGCCACCGCCCCGATGTGATGCTGGGCATGGGCGGCTACATCTCCATGCCGGGCGGGTTGATGGCGGCAATGTTGCGCCGTCCCTTGGTTATCCATGAACAGAACTCCATTGCAGGGCTGAGCAACAAGCTGCTGGCAAAACTGGCGACGCGCGTGTTGAGCGGTTTCCCCGATGTGTTGAAGAACACACTCTGGTGCGGCAACCCGGTGCGCGCCGACATCGCTGCGATACCGGAACCCCGGGCGCGTTTTGCCGGACGTAACGGAGGATTGAAGGTGCTGGTAGTGGGCGGCAGTCTGGGGGCGCAGGCGCTGAACGAGGCGCTGCCCAAGGCGCTGGCGTTGATGGCGGAGAACGAGCGTCCATACGTGCTGCACCAGGCCGGCAAGAAACATTTCGAGACCGTGCAGAAGCTGTATGCGACAGCGGGCGTGCAGGCCGACATCCGTGCATTCCTCGACGACATGGCGCAGCAGTATGCGCAGGCCGATGTGGTGATCTGCCGCGCAGGCGCATTGACCATTGCCGAGCTGGCGGCGGCGGGCGTGGCCAGCGTGCTGGTGCCGTTCCCCTTTGCGGTGGACGACCACCAAACGCATAACGCACGCTTTCTTTCTGAACGCGGTGCGGCGCTGCTGTTGCCACAAACGGAGCTGAACGCGGACAAGCTGGCGCGACTGTTGAGCGAATTAAGCCGGGAAAAATTGCTGGCGATGGCACAGGCGGCGCGCAAGCTGGCGAAACCGGATGCGGCACGGCAGGTGGCGCAGGTATGTATGGATTTGGCGGGATGAGGCGAATATGAAACATAAGGTCAAGCACATCCACTTTGTCGGCATCGGTGGTTCGGGCATGAACGGCATCGCCGAAGTGCTGCTCAACCTCGGCTTTCAGGTGAGCGGCTCCGATCTGGCCGACAACGCCGTGACCCAGCGTTTGCAAGCGTTGGGCGCAACCGTGCATGTCGGGCATGGTGCGAAAAACCTGGGGGATGCCGATGCCGTGGTGACCTCCACTGCGGTAAAGGCAAACAACCCCGAAGTCGTGGCCGCGCGCGAGCAGCGCATCCCCATCGTGCCACGCGCGGTGATGCTGGCCGAGCTGATGCGCTTGCGCCAGGGCATCGCCATCGCCGGCACGCACGGCAAGACCACCACCACCTCGCTGGTGACCAGCGTGCTGGCAAAGGGCGGTTATGACCCGACCTTCGTCATCGGCGGCAGGCTGAACAGCAGTGGTGCGAACGCGCGGCTGGGCACCGGCGAATACATCGTGGCCGAGGCGGACGAGTCCGACGCCTCTTTCCTCTACCTCACCCCCATCCTGGCGGTGGTCACCAACATTGATGCCGACCACATGGAGACCTACGGCCACGATTTCAACAAACTGAAACAGGCCTTCGTGGATTTCATCGAGCGCCTGCCGTTCTACGGGCGCGCCATGCTGTGCGTGGACGATCCCAACATTCGCGGCATCCTGCCGCGCATCAGCAAGCCTGTGACGACCTACGGCTTCAGCGAGGATGCGCAGGTCCGCGCGCTGAACGTGCGCCACGAAGGGGGGCGGATGCACTTCACCGCGCAATGCCGCCACGACGAGAAATGCCAGTTCGATGGCAAGCCATTGGATATCGATGTCACGCTCAATCTGGCGGGCGAGCACAACGTGCTGAACGCGCTGGCAGCCATCGCCATCGGCCTGGAAGTGGGTGTCGCTCCGCAGGCCATCGCTGATGCGCTGGCCGAGTTCCAGGGCGTGGGGCGGCGCATGCAGCGCTACGGCGAGATTGCGCTGCCCACGGGCGGCACGTTCACGCTGCTCGATGACTATGGGCATCATCCCGTGGAGATGAAGGCGACACTGGCGGCAGTGCGCGGCGCCTTCCCTGGCAGGCGTCTGCTGCTGGCGTTCCAGCCGCACCGCTACACGCGCACGCGCGACCTGTTCGAGGATTTCGTGAAGGTGCTGAGCGGGGTGGATGCGCTGGCGCTGGCGGATGTGTATGCGGCAGGGGAGCAGCCCATCGTGGCGGCCGACGGGCGTTCGCTGATGCATGCCCTGCGCGTGGCGGGGCAGAGCAATGCGGTGTTCGTGGAGAACATCGCCGACATGCCGCACACCATCATGCAAATGGCGCAGGATGGCGACGTGGTGCTGACCATGGGCGCGGGTTCTATCGGCGGCGTGCCCAACTTGGTGGTGCGGATGGGTGGAAGCGAAGACTCCGGCACCCACCGGCCTACCCCTCGCGGGTGAGACAGCTGGCGCAAAAATGAACATGAACGAACCGACACAATTCAGGGCTGAGGGATTGCGCGGAGAGATGATCCACGATGAACCCATGTCGCGTCATGTGAGCTGGCGCGCAGGCGGTGCGGCACAGCGTATGTACCGCCCAGCCGACCTGGCCGACCTGCAGGCTTTTCTGCGCAGTGTGTCGCAGGAGGAACCGCTGCTGGCAGTGGGGCTGGGCAGCAACCTGCTGGTGCGCGACGGCGGCTATTGCGGCACGGTGCTGTTGATGGTGGGCGCGCTCACCGAATTGCGCATGGACGGGGAGCTGGTGTATGCGCAGGCCGGTGTGGCTGGCGCCAAACTGGCGCGCTTCGTGGCCGCGCAAGGCTTGTGCGGTGCCGAATTCTGCGTCGGCATCCCCGGCACATTGGGCGGCATGCTGGCGATGAATGCTGGCTGCTACGGCGGCGAGACATGGCAGAAGGTGCAGCGCGTGCAGGTGCTGACGCGCGGAGGAAAGCTGATCGAACGCATCCCGCAGGAATACGACATAGGCTATCGCCACGTCGCGCTGCGCCAGCAGAACGAAGAGTTTTTCGTGGGCGCCTGGCTGAAGTTCGAGCAGGGTGATGCGGAAGCGGCGCGGCAGGCGATCAAGGGATTGATGGAGAAGCGCAGTGCCAGTCAGCCCTTGCAGCAGCCAAACGCCGGCTCGGTGTTCCGTAATCCGACGGGACAGCATGCGGCCAAGCTGATCGAGCAGTGCGGATTGAAAGGCAAGCGCAGCGGTGGTGCGCAGGTATCGGAGAAGCATGCCAACTTCATCGTGAATACCGGCACTGCGACGGCGGCGGATATCGAGGGCTTGATTAATGAGGTGCGGAGCACGGTGCTGCGGCAAACGGGCATCGCGTTGCAGCCTGAAGTGAGGATAGTGGGAGAAAGGGCGCAGTGAAGAATTTCGGAAAAGTGGCGGTGTTGTTCGGTGGCAAATCGGCTGAACGCGAGGTGTCGCTGAAGAGCGGCGCGGCGGTGCTGGCGGCATTGCAGAGGAGCGGCGTGGATGCGCACGCTTTCGACCCGGCGCAACGTGACCTGCACGAGCTGAAGGATGCAGGTTATGACCGCGTGTTCATCGCGCTGCACGGGCGCTATGGCGAGGATGGCACGGTGCAGGGCGCGCTGGAGCTGATGGGCATCCCTTATACCGGTAGCGGCGTGATGGGCTCGGCCATCGGTATGGACAAATGGCGCACCAAACTGGTGTGGCAGGCGGCGGGCCTGCCCATCCCCGAATACGAGGCGCTGACCCAGCCCACGGACTGGAACGCGCTGGCCGACCACCTCGACCTGCCGCTGTTCGTGAAACCGGCAAGCGAAGGTTCCAGCGTGGGCGTGACCAAGGTGGTGGCGGTGGAGAATATCCCTGCCGCGTATGCCGAAGCGGCCAGACATGACCGCGTGGTGATCGTGGAGAGTTTCATGGGCGGCGGCGAATACACGGTGGCGATCCTCAACGGGCGCGCGTTGCCGGCTATCAAGATTGAGCCGGCCAACGAGTTTTATGACTACGAAGCCAAATACCTGCGCGACGATACGCGCTATTTGTGCCCGTGCGGTTTGGGTGCGGACGAGGAAGCCGAGATGCAGCGCCTTGCATTGCAGGCGTTTGATCTGATCGGCGGTCAGGGGTGGGGGCGCGTGGACTTCCTGCGCGGCGAGGACGGCAAGCCCTATCTGCTGGAGATCAACACCTCGCCTGGCATGACTGACCACAGCCTGGTGCCGATGGCGGCGCGGCAGGCAGGCATCAGTTTCGAGCAGCTGGTGGTGCAGATTCTGGAGGGGGCACATGTGGGATAACGCCTCTTTGCTGCGCACCCTCGCCAATGCGCTGTTCCTTCTTGGCGCGGTATTGGCGTTGTATTACGCGGCGCGCTATGCGCTGCACCTGCCGGTATTTCCGCTGCGCACAGTGGAGCTGGCCTCTACGCCGCGCAGGGTGGAGGCGGAGCTGTTGCAGAAAACGGTGCGCGAACAGGTGAACGGCAATTTCTTCACGGTCGATCTCGATCGTACGCGACAGGCGTTCGAGCGGTTGCCCTGGGTGCGCAAGGTGAGTGTGCGGCGCAAGTTCCCGTGGGGCTTGCGCGTGGAGATCGAAGAGCAGGTGGCGCTGGCACGCTGGAACGGCGTGGCGCTGGTGAACACATACGGCGAAGTGTTCACCGCGCGGACGGACGAAGCCCTGCCGGCGTTCATGGGGCAGCCGGATGCCTCGCGGCAGGTGGCACAGATGTATGCGGACTGGAGTGAAGTGCTGCGACCGATGCAACAGCGCATCGCACAGATCAGCCTGTCGCCGCGTTACGCCTGGCAGGTGCGGCTGGAGGGCGGCATGGTGCTGGAACTGGGGCGCGAGGAGATGAGGGCGCGTTTACAGCGTTTCGTGCAGGTGTATCCATCCAGTCTGGACGGTGGGGCGAGGATGGCGCAGCGCGTGGATCTGCGTTACCGGGATGGCTTTGCCGCCTATTTGCCGGGCAGCGAAGTATGAGCGGCATGAGGAGTAAGCAATGAGCAAAGAGAATAAGAATCTGGTGGTGGGGCTGGACATCGGCACATCCAAGATCGCCTGCATCGTGGCCGAGGTGACGCCGGAAGGCACGCTGGAGGTGATCGGTGCCGGCATGCACCAATCTTCCGGCATGAAGAAGGGCATGGTGGTGAACATCGACGCCACGGTCAGCGCCATCCAGCAGGCCCTGCAGGAGGCGGAACTGATGGCGGACTGCAAGATACGCCATGTCTACACCGGCATCGCCGGCGGCCATATCCGCAGCTCCAACGCGCACGGCATGATCAAAATCAAGGACAAGGAGGTGGCGCACACTGACGTGGTGCGCGCTATCGAGACGGCCAGTTCGATCAGCCTGCCGGGCGACCAGCAAATCCTGCACATCCTCGAACAGGAATTCAGCATCGACGGACAGGAGGGCATCAAGAAGCCGCTGGGCATGAGCGGCATGCGTCTGGAAGTGGAGGTGCATATCGTCACCGGGGCAGTGTCCGCCGTGCAGAACATCCTGAAGTGCATCCATCGCTGCGGGCTGGAGGTGGACGAGATGATCCTGCAGCCGCTGGCGTCGAGCAAGGCGGTGCTGGCCGACGACGAGAAGGAGTTGGGCGTGTGCCTGATCGACATCGGCGGCGGCACCACCGATGTGGCGATCTTCACCAACGGCGCGATCCGCCACACCGCAGTGATCCCCATCGCGGGCGACCAGATCACCAACGACATCGCGATGGCGCTGCGCACGCCGACCAAAGATGCCGAAGACATCAAGATCAAATACGGCTGCGCCTTGCGCCAACTGGCCAACGATGCGCCAATCGAGGTGCCCGGGGTGGGTGAGCGCAGTTCGCGCATGTTGTCGAGGCAGACGCTGGCGGAAGTGATCGAGCCGCGCGTGGAGGAGCTGTATTCGCTGGTGCAGACCGAGTTGCGCCGCAGCGGCTTCGAAGACCTTCTGTCGTCCGGCATCGTCATTACTGGCGGCAGCAGCGCTATGCAGGGCATGGTCGAGCTGGGCGAAGAAATCTTCCACCTGCCCGTACGGCTGGGGTTGCCGCGCAACATTGGTGGGCTGTCGGCGGTGGTCAAGACGCCGCGTTACGCCACCGGCGTGGGCCTGCTGACCTACGGGCTGGAGCGGTATCAGCGTGACGAGGTGTCGCGCGTGAACTCGGGCTCGTTCAAGGATGTGCTGGAAAAGATGAAGGACTGGTTCAAGGGCAATTTTTAACGGCGGTGCAGGGCAGGGATTTCGTATCAAACTTTGGCAACTTTTAAGGAGAACTAAGATGGCTTTCGAACTGTTGGATGCACAACCGCAAGGTGCGGTGATCAAGGTGGTGGGCGTGGGAGGTTGCGGTGGCAATGCGATCGATCACATGATCGAGCAGGGGGTGCAGGGCGTCGAGTTCATCGCCATCAACACCGATGCGCAGGCGCTCAAGCGCAGCAAGGCCGCCAAGCAGTTGCAGATTGGGGCCAATCTGACCAAAGGCCTGGGCGCGGGCGCGCGACCCGAGGTGGGACAGGCCGCCGCCGAAGAAGACCGGGAGCGCATCGCCGAAATGATAGGAGGCGCGAACATGGTGTTCATTACCGCAGGCATGGGCGGTGGCACCGGCACCGGCGCGGCGCCCATTGTGGCGCAGGTGGCCAAGGAAATGGGCATTCTCACGGTGGCGGTAGTCACCAAGCCATTTTTATTCGAGGGCAAGCGCATGTCGCTGGCGCAAAAAGGCATCGAAGAGCTGGGCGCTTTTGTCGATTCGCTCATCATCGTGCCGAATGCGAAGCTGATGGAGGTGCTGGGCGGCAAAACCACGATGCCCGCAGCCTACAGGGCGTCAAATGGCGTCTTGCACGGTGCGGTGGCCGGCATTGCCGAAGTCATTAATGTGCCCGGTATGATCAATGTGGATTTCGCCGACGTGTGCACGGTGATGTCGGAGAATGGCATGGCGATGATGGGGTCGGCTTCGGCAGCGGGCGAGGGACGCGCTCAGCGCGCGGCCGAGCAGGCTATCGCCAGTCCGTTGCTGGAGGACGTCGATCTGACCGGTGCGCGCGGCGTGCTGGTCAACATCACTTCCAGCAGCGACATCACGATCGAAGAGTTCCATGAGGTGATGAACTGTTTCCAGTTCGCCGCTTCCGAAGCGACGGTGATCGTCGGTTCCGTATTTGACGAGGCGATGGGCGACGAGTTGCGCGTGACTATCGTGGCGACCGGGCTGGGCGCGGTGCGTGCGCAACAGGCCAAGCCGGTGCTAGTGCCGCAGAGCCAGTTGCGCACGGGCACACACGACGCGCCGATGGTGAATTACGACGCGCTGGAGATGCCTGCTGTGATGCGCACGGGGCGTCATCAGGCGGCGGTCGAGGCGATGCGGCAATCGGGCATGGATCCGCTGGAGATTCCGTCGTTCCTGCGCAAGCAGGCTGACTGACCGGCAGGTGCTGTGGCTGGATGGCGGGCTTGGGGCGGCCTGATGCCCTGTGTTAAAATCCGCACCCGATTTGTTAGGCAATAGCACATGGTCAAGCAGCGAACATTGAAGACGACGGTGCAGGCGACTGGCGTCGGCCTGCACACAGGGGAGAAGGTCTATCTGACTTTGCATCCTGCCGCGATCAATACTGGCATTGTATTTCGCCGTGTTGATCTGCCGCATCCCGTCGAGATCCGCGCCGAGGCACACGCCGTGCATGACACGCGACTCTCCACTTGTCTGGAGAGCAAAGGCGCGCGCGTCGCTACCGTGGAGCATCTGATGTCGGCCTTGGCCGGTTTGGGGATAGATAATGCCATCATCGACCTGACCAGCGCCGAGTTGCCCATCATGGATGGCAGTGCAGGCACTTTCATCTTTCTGCTGCAATCGGCCGGTCTGGTGCAGCAGGCTGCTGCCAAGAAGTTCATTCGCATCAAGAAGGCGATCGAAGTGCGCGAGGGCGATAAGTGGGTGCGCTTCGAGCCTTACAACGGCTACAAGCTGAGTTTCACCATCAACTTTGCACATCCGGTGTTTGCCAACACCAAACAAAACGTGGTGGTGGATCTGGGCGAACATTCCTATATCAAGGAAGTGAGTCGTGCGCGCACCTTCGGTTTCATGCAGGACGTGGAGAACATGCGCGCCCAGGGGTTGGCGCTGGGCGGCAATCTGGACAATGCCATCGTGATGGACGAGTACCGCGTCATCAACCCCGATGGCCTGCGTTTCGAGGATGAATTCGTCAAGCACAAGGTGTTGGACGCGATAGGCGACCTCTACCTGCTGGGCCATCCCCTGATCGGGGCGTTCTCGGGATACAAATCCGGCCATGCCTTGAACAATGCCCTCTGTCGCACACTACTGGCGGATGAATCCGCCTGGGAATTTGCCACGTTCGACAAACCGGAAGAGGCGCCCGATTTCCTGCGCATGCAGTTGCAAGCTGCCTGACCTGATGCTGTGTTGATCCGTCTGGTGTTGTTGCTGGCCACCCTTCTGGTTGCGGCAACCTTCACCTTCTATCTGTGCACCCGTGATGAGCGTTACCTGCGATTCGCTTGGCAGGTGGTTCGCTTTATCGTGTTTTTGCTGCTGGTTTTTGGTGTGCTGTACTTGTTGGAACGCTATGGCCTGATGGCTTGGCGCGTGCTGGTCTGAAGAATCTCTGGAGTCTGCTGTGCCTTCTTAAGCCGAGCGTTTGAGCAATCGGTGCAGCGACGTTCTCAGCGGTCCTTCGGGCAGGCGGGCCGCCAAATCTTCCAGGCTGTGCCTGGCTGCTTTGCCCAGCTTGCGCTGGGGCGGGCGGGGAACAGCTGTCTGGGCACGGACTTGCACCTTGATTTGAATTCCAGTAACCTCGCATCCCCTTGTTCGCAATGAAGAAATCAAATCGGCGCTGAGTTGGCGCAGTTTGGCAGCGATGGCGCCGTTATCGGCAGCGATGATCAGGGTGCGTCCATGCAGTAGCATCACATGGCTAACCGCACGCAACGGGGGCGGAGCGACTTGCTGGTAAAGTTGCTCCAGTGCGGCAAGTTGCCGCATTTGCTGCGACAAGGCCGCGAATTGCGGACTTGCGTTCAGGAAGATGCCAAGACGTTGCGGCATGGGGCGTCCGGGAATTGAAGGGGATACTCAATGGATATCATTTTAGTCTCAAATCGCTTTGCCAAAGCGCGCAGTTTGACCTTGACCGGAAGGCACTTGCTGCTGCTTGGGTTCGTGGCGCTTGGGCTATTTGTCGCGGCGGTGTTGAGCGCGCAATATGCCATTGTGCGCTTCCAGCCTGGCTCAATCAGCAATGAATTGCGCGATTGGCTGGCCAAGGCCCAGGAGGCGGAGCAGCAAAAACAGCAGGTGTTTCTGCGCCAGAGCCTGGATGCGATGGCGATGCGTCTGGGGCAGATGCAGGCGCAATTGCAGCGTCTGGACGGTTTGGGTGCACGGCTGGCCAAATTGAGCGGCATGAAGCCGAATGAGTTCTCTTTCGGGGAACTCCCCGCACAAGGGGGACCCTATGTACCGTTGCCACAGCAAAGCGAGGTGACGCTGGAGTCCATGACGCAGCAGATGACGGCATTGGATACCCTGCTGAATGACCGGGGAGACAAGTTGATCGCCTTGGAGACCCTCCTGCAACAGAATAAGCTCGACAAAAAGAGGCTGCCCTCGGTGGCGCCGATCACCACGGGCTGGTATTCATCGAATTTCGGCTGGCGCATTGATCCGTTCACCGGGCAGAATGCGATGCATGAGGGGGTGGATTACATGGTGCCGGAGGGCACGCCGATCTATGCCTCGGCAGGCGGGGTGGTGGTGTTCGCGGATACCCATCCCCAGTATGGTAATATGGTAGAAATTGATCACGGTAATGAGATCATCACGCGTTATGCGCATTGTTCGAAGTTGCTGGTCAAGGTCGGCGAGGTGGTGCGACGCGGGCGCGAGATCGCCAGGGTCGGGAGTACGGGTCGTTCCACGGGCAACCACCTGCATTTTGAAGTAAGGTACAAAGGCACGGCCCAGAACCCGGTGCGCTTTCTGCAAAAAGCAGCCAGCTGATGCAGCGGCCTGGGCGACAGGGTGAGGTGTATGCCTCACCCTTTTTTATTTGTTTGTAACAGCAGTCAAAGAAAATAACAGCATGATCTCCAACTTGTTGAAATCCGTGTTCGGTAGCCGCAACGACCGCCTGCTCAAACAATATCGCCAGACCGTGGCGCGCATCAATGCGCTGGAGGCAGGTGTGGCCGCATTGTCCGATGAGGCACTGCGCGCCAAGACCGAAGAGTTCAAGCAGCGTGTGCAGCAGGGAGCCGGGCTGGATGCGCTGCTACCGGAGGCATTCGCAGTGGTGCGCGAGGCGGGCAAGCGGGTGCTGAACATGCGCCACTTCGATGTGCAACTGATTGGCGGCATGGCGCTGCATTACGGCAAGATTGCCGAAATGCGCACCGGCGAAGGCAAGACGCTGATGGCAACCCTCCCCGCTTATCTGAATGCCCTGTCCTGCAAGGGCGTGCATGTGGTGACAGTGAACGACTACCTCGCTCAGCGCGATGCCGAGTGGATGGGGCGTCTATATCGTTTCCTCGGTTTGTCCGTCGGCGTCATCCTGACCAGCATGGAGCATGCGGACAAACAGGCGGCCTATGCCGCCGACATTACTTACGGTACCAATAACGAGTTCGGCTTTGATTACCTGCGAGACAACATGGCGGCGGAAGCGGGCGAGCGGTTCCAGCGCGGCTTGAATTTCGCTATTGTGGACGAGGTCGATTCCATTCTGATCGACGAGGCGCGCACCCCGTTGATCATTTCCGGTCAGGCGGAAGACAGCCTGGATGTTTATCAGGCAATGAACAAACTGGCGCCGCAATTGACGCGGCAGGCCGATGAGAACGCGCCTGGTGACTACCATGTGGATGAAAAGAACCACCAGATATTGCTGAGCGAATCCGGGCATGAACATGCCGAGAGGCTGCTGGCGCAGACGGGAATGCTGCCGCCGGACGGCAGCTTGTACGATCCGGCCAACATCACGCTGATCCACCATCTGTATGCTGCCCTGCGAGCGCATAACCTGTACCTGCGCGACCAGCATTACGTGGTGCAGAACGGCGAAGTGGTCATCGTGGACGAGTTCACCGGTCGCCTGATGGCGGGTCGCCGCTGGTCGGACGGCTTGCACCAGGCCGTGGAAGCCAAGGAGGGCGTGGTGATTCAGAAAGAGAATCAGACGCTGGCATCGATCACCTTCCAGAACTATTTCCGCATGTATCACCGTCTGTCCGGCATGACCGGCACGGCAGACACCGAGGCGTTCGAGTTCCAGTCCATCTACAACCTGGAAACGGTCATCATCCCGCCGCACCGGCCTACCATCCGCAAGGACATGATGGATAAGGTGTACCTCAGCGCGCAGGAGAAATATGCTGCTGTCATCGCCGATGTGCGTGATTGCTACGAGCGCGGCCAGCCCGTGCTGGTGGGCACCACCTCCATCGAGACTTCCGAATTGCTATCCAGCCTGCTGGACAAGGTCAAATTGCCGCATCAGGTGCTCAATGCCAAGCAGCATGCGCGCGAAGCCGAGATTGTGGCGCAGGCCGGCCGACCGAAAATGATTACCATCGCCACCAACATGGCGGGCCGCGGCACCGATATCGTGTTGGGCGGGAATGTCGAGAAACAGATCGAGCAGTTGCAGGCTGATGCGACGCTGGACGATGCTGCGCGCAACCAGTGCATCGAGAAGCTGCGTTCGGAATGGCGATCTCTGCATGAACATGTGCTGCAGGCAGGCGGCCTGCATATCATCGGTACCGAGCGGCATGAATCGCGCCGCGTGGACAACCAGTTGCGCGGGCGTTCCGGTCGCCAGGGCGATCCGGGCTCCAGCCGTTTTTACCTGTCGCTGGAAGATCCACTGTTGCGCATCTTCGCTTCCGATCGCGTGGCCGCGATCATGCAGCGCTTCAAGCTGCCGGAAGGGGAGGCTATCGAACACAGCTGGGTGACGCGCGCCATCGAGAATGCACAGCGCAAGGTCGAGGCGCGCAACTTCGACATGCGCAAGCAGATCCTGGAATACGACGATGTTGCCAACGACCAGCGCAAGGTGATCTACCAGCAGCGCAGTGAATTGCTGGAAAGCGCCGACATCAGCGAGACCATCACCGCCATGCGCGACGGGGTGTTGGCCGACATGTTCAACGAGCACCTGCCCCCGGGCAGCATGGAAGAACAGTGGGACGTGTCGGGGCTGGAAAAGAAACTGGCCGCCGAATTCCAGCTGCATTTGCCGCTGGTGCGGTGGATGGAGCAGGACAAACAACTGGATCAGCAGGGGCTGCTCGACCGCATCATCGCGGCGGCGGGGCAGCAATATCAGGATAAGTTGGTGCAAGTCAGCGGCGAGGTGATACGCGGCTACGAGCGCATCATCATGCTGCAAAGCTTGGACCAGCACTGGCGCGAGCACTTGGCGGCGCTGGACCATTTGCGCCAGGGCATCCACCTGCGCGGCTACGCGCAGAAGAATCCCAAGCAGGAATACAAGCGCGAAGCGTTCGAGCTGTTCGCCCTCATGTTGGAGGCTGTGAAGCGCGATGTGACGCAGATCCTGATGAATGTGCAGATACGTAACGAGGCGGATGTGGACGTTGCGGAAGCGCCACACGCACCGGAAAATGTGCAGTATCATCACGCCGACTATGAGGAGGCGCTGGCTTCCGGCAACACAGCGGAAGCGGAACACAAGCCGTTCGTGCGCAGCGGGGAAAAGGTGGGGCGCAACGATCCCTGCCCGTGCGGTTCGGGTAAGAAGTACAAGCAGTGCCACGGCAAATTGAATTGAATCATCAACCTGAGGGGAGACCACGATGCCGACCGATGAGCTGATCCTGAAGACCTTGCATAATTCGACGCTGGCCGAAGAGTTGCGCGACGCCGAGATCGAAATGCTGGGGCGTTTGTTTGAGGTGGTGGAATACAAGGCGGGGCAAAACTTGCTGCGCCCCGGTGAAGAACGCCTGAAAAATTCGCTGATCGTGCTGGCCAGCGGCGAAGTGGAGGCGACCGCCAATGTGGGCGGAGAACAAGCCACCTTCCACCTGTTGCAGCCGGGCGATCTGGCCGGCGTCATCACCTTTGTTGGCGGCAACGTGTCGCAAATCAGCGCCACCATCGTTGCCAAGTCCGACTGCAAGGTGTTGTTGCTGGAGCGTGCGAAGTTCGAATCGCTGCTCAATACCCAACCCGCTATCGTCTATTACGTGATGCGCGGCATTGTGCGTCATGTGCATGGCATCGTGCGGCGCATGAATGCGCAGTCGGTGGAAATGTCTAATTATTTATATAAGACCGGGGGGCGTTTCTAAATATGCCGGTCAACCTCTCTGCACCTGTCGCCGCTGAACTGTTGCCGGTCAGCGGCGTTTTCTTGGGTATCGCCGAGGCGGGCATCAGGCGCGCCAACCGCAAGGATCTAATGGTCATCCGGCTGGATGAAGGTGCGACGGTGGCGGGCGTATTCACCACCAATCGCTTTTGCGCCGCGCCGGTCACGGTGGCCAAGGAACACCTGGCAGCGGGCAAAGACACCCGCGCGCTGGTTGTGAACACCGGCAATGCCAACGCCGGTACCGGCGAGCAGGGAATGGCGACGGCTCGCACTACCTGTGCTGCGCTGGCGAAATTATTGGGCTGTGCGTCCGAGCAGGTGCTGCCGTTCTCCACCGGGGTCATCATGGAACCCTTGCCCGTGGACAAGATCGTGGCGGGCTTGCCCCAGGCCATCGCCAACCTCAAGGTGGACAATTGGTATGACGCGGCGCATGCCATTATGACTACTGACATCGTCGCCAAGGCGGTGAGCAAGCAGGTGCGGATCAACGGCAAGACCGTCACCGTCACCGGTATTTCCAAAGGTTCTGGCATGATTCACCCCAATATGGCCACCATGCTTGGCTATATCGCCACCGACGCGGCCATCGCGCAGCCCATGCTGCAACAGATGGTGCGCGAGGCCGCGAACAAGTCGTTCAACTGCATCACCGTGGACGGCGATACCTCCACCAACGATGCGCTGATGCTGATCGCCACCGGCAAGAGTGCTGTACAGATCAACGACGCCGAACGCACCGCGATGCAGACCGCCATCACCGAGGTTGCCATCATGTTGGCGCAAGCCATCGTGCGCGATGGTGAAGGCGCCACCAAATTCATCACCATCAAGATTGAGGGCGGGCGCGATGAAGCCGAGTGCCGCAAGGTCGGTTATGCCATAGCGCATTCGCCACTGGTCAAAACCGCGTTTTTCGCTTCCGACCCCAACCTCGGTCGCATTCTTGCCGCCATCGGCTATGCGGGAGTGAGCGATCTGGATGTCGCAACGCTGCGTGTTTATCTGGATGATGTTTTGGTCGCCGAGCATGGCGGGCGCGCGGCGAGCTATGAGGAAGAAGATGGCGCGCTCGTGATGAAGCAGAGCGATATTACCATCCGCGTCGTGCTGGATCGCGGTGTGGCAAGTGCCACGCTGTGGACCTGCGATTTCTCGTACGATTACGTGAAGATCAATGCCAGCTATCGAAGCTGATCTGATCGGGCGGGCACAAGGCCTGCTCGATCGTCTGGAGCAGTTGTTATCCCCGCCCTCCTCCTTGCCTGACGGGTCTGCCGCTGTCGCTTTTCGCTGGCAACGTCGCAACGGGCACGGTGCGCTGCATGCAGTGCATCACCTGCACCGGATCACGCTGGCCGACCTGCAGGACATAGCCGAGCAGAAGCAGCGAGTGGTGCAGAACACGCGCCAATTCGTGCAAAAGAAGCCCGCCAACAACGTGCTGCTTACCGGTGCACGCGGCACCGGCAAATCCTCACTGGTGAAGGCGCTGTTGCACGAGTTCGCGCCGCACGGGCTGCGCCTCATCGAGATCGGCAAGGAAGGCATGGCCGACTTGCCCGAGATCATCGAGCTGGTGGGCGGGTGCCCCGAGCGTTTCATCCTCTATTGCGACGACCTCTCTTTCAACGATCAAGAGCCGGGCTATCAGGCGCTCAAGGCCGCGCTGGATGGCTCCATCGTCGCACTGTCGGACAACTTGCTGATCTACGCCACTTCCAACCGCCGCCACCTGATGCCGGAATACATGCAGGAGAACCTGGCCACGCGGCACGCGGGCGAGGAAGTGCATCCCGCCGAAGGCGTGGAAGAGAAAATATCCCTCTCAGAACGCTTCGGCCTGTGGGTATCGTTCTACCCCTTTTCGCAGGATGAATATCTTGCCATCGCCGCCTACTGGGTGCGGCAACTGGGTGGTTTGCCTTTTGACGAGGAGGCGCGCCGCGAAGCCCTGCAATGGGCCATCCAGCGCGGCTCGCGCAGCGGACGGGTGGCGTGTCAGTTTGCAAGAGATTGGTGCGGACAGCATGAAAGCGATTGAAGTCGCCGCCGCCGTGCTGCAAAAACCAGACGGCTCTTTCCTTCTGGCGCAGCGCCCTGCCGACAAAATTTGGGCGGGCTATTGGGAATTTCCCGGCGGCAAGGTGGAGCCGGGCGAGACGGCGCAGCATGCCTTGGCGCGCGAGCTGCGCGAGGAGTTGGGCGTCACGGTGGTGACGTTTTATCCGTGGATCACGCGGGTGTTCACTTATCCGCATGCGACGGTGCGGCTGAATTTCTTCCGCGTGACGGAATGGACTGGCGAGTTGCATGCGCATGAGGGGCAGCAATTCGCTTGGCAGGACTCACTCACCCCAGCCCTCTCCCAGGGGGAGAGGGAACTGACTTCGGTGTCACCGATGTTGCCCGCCAACGCGCCGGTGTTGCGTGCGCTGTCATTGCCTGTCTTGTATGCCATCAGCAATGTGGCGGAGCTGGGCAAAGAGACTTTCCTGGGGCGCTTGCAAACCAAGCTGGATGAGGGCTTGCAGCTGGTGCAGTTGCGCGAGAAGCGGTTGTCGCACGATGAGTTGCGTCAGCTGGCGCTGCGCATGCTGCTGTTGATGCGGCCATATGGTGCGCAGTTGATCGTCAATACCGATGTCGAACTGGCGCAGGAAGTGGGGGCGCACGGGGTGCAGCTCACCGCCAAGCAAGTCGCCGAGTTACCCGGGCGTCCCAAGCTGGCGTGGTGCGGGGCTTCATGCCACAACGCGGAAGAACTGCGCCGTGCCGAGGCATTGGGCTGTGACCTCGCCTTGCTGTCGCCGGTGCTGCCGACGCTGTCGCATCCAGGTGGCCCGACGCTGGGCTGGGAGAAGTTCGCCGAGATCGGAGTGGGCTGTTCGATGCCGGTGTATGCGCTGGGCGGATTGTTGCCAGATAGCATGCAAACCGCCTGGCAGCACGGTGCGCACGGCATTGCATTGCTGCGTCAGGCCTGGTGATTCCACTTCCATTGCATCGTCCATACGGCGTTGGCTGCCTTGCATGCTCCTAATCGTGCTTCATGCACTGCTTGCGTCGCATACTCCTTGCCGCCTTGTCTCAGCTTCGCAATGAAACCGGAATCCCCGTTTCAGCCTTCGTGCGGGGGCTCTTGAGGGAATTCGCTCTCGCGCACTTCCACGCGATATTCTTCTTTCGCCCACTTTCCCAAGTCGATGAGTTTGCAACGTTCGCTGCAAAACGGGCGATAACGGTTGTGGCTGTCCCATACATGTTCTTTGCCGCAGGTGGGGCAGGTTACGACGGGTGACTTGCTCATTGTAGGGAGCAGAAGGTTAGGTCGAATGCTATGTCCTGCTCGAACAACGCGGTCTTGGCGCTATAGTTGGCCTGGATGAAGCGGATGTTCAATGCGTATTTGTTGGCACTGATCTCCGGGATGCAAGGCAGGTCATCGGCTAGGGAAAGGCGCAGCATCTGCGCGACGCGCCCCCCTTGCATCTGCTGGAATGTGCCCTGATGCGCCACGAAATGATGCAGTTTGCCGCTTTCCCGCAGCAGCTTGAGCAGCATGGCAATGGCATCCCGCAATGGCAGCAACGGCGCGACCCATGCATTGAGGTCGGTGCGGCGTACCGTGTCGTTCTGATATTGCCAGTAATGATAGGAAGGGAGGTCGAACTCGCAAACGCCACCGGGGATGCAGGTGCGCTGCTTGATGCCCATCAGCCACTCGTTGTCGCGCAGATGCTGGCCGATCTTGCCGCTCATTTCCAACAGGCGCGTGCTGTCTTGCTCGATCTCTCCCAGCACCGTATCCAGCGCGTCTTCGGATATCTGCGGGTTGTTGTGCAGGGCATTGAGAAGTTTTTTCTGTCGTTCCAGTTCTTGCAATAGCTCGGATTTCAAATCGGCGCGGCTCGCGACCTCGAGTATCTCGAACAGCACGCTCAATGCTGCATGATGGTCGGCGCTGGCACTGCCCTCAATGAAGCGTGAAATGCGCAGAAAGAGATCCTCCAGGCGCAGCATGGTGCGCACCCGTTCGTTGAGAGGAAACTCGTAGCTGATCACATGTACCTTGCAGGCTGGTTGGGGAACTTCGGGTGCGAAAGATATAGACAGCGCATGGTCGCGTCAATCTGTTTTCACAACATCATCAAGCGCTTGTGCAAGGCATCCACTTGCCGGCGCAAATCTTCCAGACTGCCGTCGTTGTGCAGGATGTCATCGGCCAATTCGATGCGATGGGTGCGGTCGATTTGCTGCGCCATGATGGCGCGCACCTGCGCTTCGCCGAGGCCGCTGCGCTGCCGGGTGCGCTCTACCTGTTCCTCCTCCGGGCAATCCAGCACAATCACACGGTGCAGCCAGTCGTGGTAACGTCCGCTCTCGAACAGCAGCGGCACTACCACCAGCGTGTAAGAAGCATCGGTGGCGGCCTCCGCCCGTTCGCGGGCTTGCCGGTAAATGAGCGGATGCAAAATGGCTTCCAAACGCTGCTTGGCGGCAGCATTGCAGAACACCAGCGTACGCATTTTTGCGCGCTCCAGTCCCCCCTGTGCATTCACATAGTCCGCACCGAAATGCTCGCGCAGCGCCGACATTGCCGCGCCGCCCGGCGCAGTCAATTCGTGGGAAATCAGATCGGTATCGACGATGCGGGCACCCAAGTCTGCGAAGAGCTGTGCTGCCGTGCTTTTGCCGCTACCGATGCCGCCCGTCAGTCCGTGGCAGGGATGGCTCACGGTGCGAGGAGTTGCAGATAACTCTGGGTCATGGGTTGCCCCCACAGCAGTGCGATCAGCCCACCTCCTGCGAGGTAGGGGCCGAAGGGGATGGGGATGTTGCGGCCATGCTTGGCGAACAGAATGAGCGAGATACCAATGATCGCCCCGACGGCGGAGGAGAGCAGGATGATGAGCGGCAGCATCTGCCAGCCCATCCAGGCGCCCAGTGCAGCGAGCAGTTTGAAATCGCCGTATCCCATGCCTTCCTTGCCGGTGGTCAGCTTGAACAGCCAGTACACGCCCCATAGCAGCAGATAACCCGCCATGACACCGATGACGGCATTCGGCAGCGTAGTGTAGAGGCCATTCAGGTTGCACAACAGGCCGAGCCAGAGCAGCGGCAACGTGAGGCTGTCCGGCAGCAACTGGGTGTCGAAGTCGATGAACGTCAGCACGATGAGCACCCAGATAAAACCCAGCGCGGTCACGGCGGCCAGGCCGTAGCCGAAATGCCAGGCGGCATAGGCGCTCAGCAGGCCTGACAACAATTCCACGATAGGATAGCGTGCAGGGATAGGGACGCCGCAGCCTTTACATTTTCCGCGCAGGAACAAATAACTCAGGACGGGGATGTTCTCCAGCGCGCCTATCATATGACCGCAGCTGGGACAGGCCGAACGCGGCACGAGCAAGTTATAGCGCGGCAGCGGCTCCGGCGTTTGTCCCCGCAATTCGGCACATTGGCTATGCCATTCGCGCTCCATCATCTTGGGCAGGCGATGGATGACGACATTCAGGAAGCTACCGACGATCAAGCCTAGCACGCCGGCGCATAGGGCAAAGACGAATGGCGAGGCTTGAAAGATTTGAGAGAGTTCGCTCATGTGACGTACATTGTTAGAGATACAAAAAAGGCGCGGCAATGCCGCGCCTTTAAGGTGTGGCGAGATCAGCCGACCGCTTGGCCCATCTTGAAGATTGGCAGGTACATGGCGACCACCATGCCGCCGATCAGCGTGCCCAGCACGACCATAATGACTGGCTCCATCAGGCTAGATAGTGCTTCGACCGCATCATCCACTTCGGCTTCATAGAAGTCGGCCACCTTGGACAGCATGGCGTCTATGGAACCGGATTCCTCGCCGATGGCAACCATTTGTAATACCATGTTCGGGAATACGTTGGAATTGGTCATGGCGCCGTTCAGGCTGGTGCCTGCAGTGACCTCGCGCTGAATCTGCTTGGTGGCGTCGAAGTACACGGCATTACCTGCCGCGCCGGCCACCGAATCAAACGCTTCCACCAACGGCACGCCGGCGGCGAACATAGTGGACAGCGTGCGAGTCCAGCGTGCGATGGTGGCCTTGCGCACCAGTGGGCCGAACACCGGAATCTTGAGCATCAGCTGATCCATGCGGCGCTGCATGGTCTTGTTGCGTTTCCACGCATAAAAGAAGCCATAGACGCTGCCGCCGACGATGCCGAAGATGGCCCACCACCAAGCCACGAAGAAATCAGAGATGCCCATCACTACCAGTGTGGGGCCTGGCAGGTCGGCACCGAAATTCTTGAACAGCTCCTTGAATGCCGGGATCACAAAGATCATGATGACGGCGGTGATGACAAAGGCGATGACGATGATGGAGATAGGGTAGAACAGCGCAGATTTGATCTTGCTCTTGATTGCCTGGATCTTTTCCTTGTAGGTGGCCAAACGGTCGAGCAGGCTATCCAGGATACCCGCCGCCTCACCCGCGCCGATCAGGTTGCAATAGAGTTCATCGAAATACAACGGGAACTTGCGGAAGGCCTGCTCCAGGCTGCTACCGGTTTCCACGTCGGTCTTGATGGACAGCAGCAGTGCGGACACTGCCGGATTGTCATGCCCTTTGCCGACTATGTCGAAAGCCTGCAACAGCGGCACGCCGGATTTCAGCATGGTGGCAAGTTGGCGGGTGAACAGGGTGATGTCCTTTTCGGTTACAGAACCGCCACCGGTCTTGCTCTTCTTGATCTTGCTGACTTGAATGCCTTGACGGCGCAGATGGGCGGAAACACTGGCCTCGCCCGGAGCGCGCATATCGCCCTTTATGGGTTTGCCGGCTTTGTCCTTGCCTTCCCAAGTGTAGAGGAACTCCTTGGGCTTATCTGATTTTGGGGTAGCCATCGTATGCCTCACCTCGATTCGAAAATAGCCTCACCCGACTTTCCAATGCGCGTGAATATTGACGCAGACTTACCAGATTATAAAGGCTTTTTGCATGATGCATGGCTTTGTTGCCTTTGTCAAAGCGGCGATTCGGTTTTCGCCATTACCGGTCGCGGTGGAAACACTCTGGCGACTCTGACGGCGCGATCCTGTGTCTGGATGATCTCGATGGGATAGTCGCCAATCTTCAGGCTGGTGCCCGCTTCGGGGATGTCCTGCAGATATTCGAGGATCAGACCGTTCAAGGTTTTGGCCTCGCTTGCCGGCAGATGTAGCCCGAGCTTGCGATTCAGCTCGCGCAGGCTGGCGCCTCCTTCGAGCAATAGGCTGCCATCGTCCTGGCGCAGGAACTTGCCAGTCTGCGCCGGAGACTGCGTGGTGAAATCGCCGACGATCTCTTCTAGGATATTTTCCAGCGTGACCAGCCCCAACAGCTCGCCATATTCATCCACTACCAGCCCCATACGTGCATGGCGCTCCTGGAATTGTTGCAATTGGTTGAGCAGAGGTGTGTTCGACGGAATGAAATAGGCATCCTGCAGGCTGTCGCGCAACTGTGCGATCTCCAGCTTCTCTTCCTGCAACAGCGGCAGCACGCGTTTGATGTGCAGCGTGCCAAGCATGTTGCCGGGTGTTCCCGCATAGACGGGCAGCAGGGTGTGATGGCAAGTGATGATTTGCTGGCGCAATTCTGCCGGTTCGGCGTCAATGTTCAGCGCCTCGATCTGGTTGCGCGGCACCATCACGTCGTTCACGGTGATGCGCTCCAGATCCACCAGGTTCAGCAACATGCGCTGGTGTTTGCGCGGCAGGAAGTTTTCGGCTTCCAGCACCAGCGAGCGCAGTTCCTCCAGACTCAACTTGTGGTGGCTGAGGTCGGCCTGCATCTTGATGCCCGCCAGCCACAGCATGCCGCGTACCAGCGTGGTGGCGACAAACACCACGGGGTAGAACAATTTGATGATAAGCGCCAAAACATAGCTGGAAGGCAAAGCCACACGCTCGGCATGGCTGGCGGCGATGACCTTGGGCATGATCTCGCTGAATATCAGAATCATGAAAGTAATGGTCAGCGAGCCGATCAATACGGCTGAACTGTTGTCATGGCCGAACAGTCGCAGCACGGCGATCTCCGCCAATGTTGCGGCAGCCACATTCAGCAGTGTGTTGCCGAGCAGGATGGAACCCAGCAGCTTGTCGGTCTTGGCAAGCAGGCGCGCGGTCAGTTTGGCGCTGTTGTTACCTTTGCGCACTAGGTGGTTCAGGCGATAACGGTTGATCGCCATCATGCTGGTTTCGGCGGCGGAAAAGAACCCCGAGCAGATCAGGATGATGAGCAGCGCGACGAACAGCGTCCCTAGTGAATAGTCGTCCAAGAAGAACCGTCTTGATTAATGCGATGCGCGGAGTATCGGCGAGGGTGTCTGGGGTGTCAACGCGCTACCATTCGCGGAAGGTCAGCCCCATGCCAAAAGCGGTCTGGCTATGGTTGTAATCGATCAGGCTGCTGCCGTAACCGGACGAAAATTGTAGGCTGAGCCGCGACATGTGCCACAGGCGGAAAGGCGTGGACCAGTTGAGCTCCAGGTAGCCGCGCGGATAGCCGAGGTTCAGGTTGCTGCGCAACAGCAGCATCACCTCGTCCTCGCTGTCGGGCGACCAGTGTCCGGCTACTTCCGCTAGGCCGATGTAGCGGGTGATGTCCGGATTGTCGTCCCGCGAAGGCGGCTCCGGGATGCGCCACCAGCCGCGCCCCATCAGGTAGAAATCATCCCATTCCCAGCCGCCTTGGAGATACAGGCGGTTCCAGCTGCGCGAATCCGGGTTGGGCTTGCCATTGGATTGATGCGCCAGGCCGATGTTGAGCAGTTTCCAGCCGCTCGCATTGCCCGTACCGAAAGTGCCGATGAGTTCCGGCTCGTAATTGGTTTCGCGGAACGGCGAAGACTCCGCGCCATTGAACAATTGCCAATAGGACTGTTGCGTATAGGCAGCCCATAAGCGGAAATTCTTTAATGCCAGAAAGTCGGTGTCGCGAAAGCTGCCAAACTCCGATTTGGCGCTGAACTGGAACTTCAGCTCGGAAGATTGGTAGTTGTAAGGCAGCAGGATTGTATGTTGCGGCGCGGGCGAAGCGGGCGTTTTGTTGATGTGATTGATATGCTGGAACAGCATATAGTTTTTGCGGTAGGGTTCCAGCCGCCGCACCCCTTGATTATCCGGGTTGCCGTTCCCATCCAGGTCCCAAGCGCGCGTCAGGAAGGAGCGTTGGGAATAATGCGCCCCGCTCAGATGGTCGTAACAGGCCAGACGCTCGGCCTCGTTCTGTTGCTCAGAGCACTCTTTCCACTTGGGCGAGGCGCCCCACGCAATTTGTGCCCACGCCAGAAGCACGCAAAGAAACACGCCCCTCATTGTGCCGCTCCCCGATGGCGGCGGTGCGTCCACACCATCAGCGCGATGCCCGCCAGCACCATCGGCAGGCTCAGCCACTGTCCCATGCTCACACCCAAGGTCATGTAACCAAAGATGCCGTCATCAGGATTGCGCGCGAACTCGCCGATGAAGCGGAAGCTGCCATAGCCGATCAGGAACAGGCCGGACACCGCGCCAACCGGGCGCGGCTTGCGCGAATACAGCCACAACAGTGCGAACAGTGCAACCCCTTCCAGCGCGAACTCGTACAGTTGCGAGGGGTGGCGCGGCACTTCGTCCACCTGCGGGAACGCCATGCCCCAAGGCAAGTCAGTCGGGCGTCCCCACAGTTCGCCGTTGATGAAATTGCCGAGACGTCCGAAGGCCAGGCCCGGCGGCACCAGCGGCGCGATGAAATCCATTAGCGCCAGCCATTCGATATTGCGCTGGTGCGCGAACAACACCATTGCTACTAATACGCCGAGGAAGCCGCCGTGGAACGACATGCCGCCTTCCCACACCGCGAATATCTTCAGCGGGTGCGCAAAGTAATAGTCGGGGTTGTAAAACAGCACCTCGCCCAGCCGTCCGCCCAGCACCACGCCCAGCACGCCATAGAATAGCAGATCGTCGAGGAACTTATTGTCCCAACCGGATAGTTCCAACTTGCGCAGGCGCATCCGTCCCAGCCACATGAACACCACGAAACCCAACAGGTACATCAGGCCATACCAGTGGATGCCGAACGGGCCCAGATGAATGGCGACGGGGTCGAATTGTGGATGAACGAGCATAAGATGATTGAGTTAGAATCAAAGCTCCGATTATACGTTGCCTGAGAGAGACATCATGCCTCAATACCGTTCCCGCACCTCCACCCATGGCCGCAACATGGCCGGCGCGCGTTCCTTGTGGCGCGCCACCGGCATGACCGAGGGCGACTTCGGCAAGCCCATCATCGCGATTGCCAATTCCTTCACCCAGTTCGTGCCCGGCCATGTGCACCTGCACAACATGGGGCAACTGGTGGCGCGCGAGATCGAGAAGGCGGGCGGCATCGCCAAGGAATTCAACACCATCGCCATCGACGACGGCATCGCCATGGGCCACGACGGCATGCTGTATTCGCTGCCGTCGCGAGACCTGATCGCCGACTCGGTGGAATACATGGTCAATGCCCACTGCGCCGACGCGTTGGTGTGCATCTCCAACTGCGACAAGATCACGCCCGGCATGCTGATGGCCGCGATGCGCCTGAACATCCCGGTGGTGTTTGTCTCCGGCGGACCGATGGAAGCGGGCAAGGTTAACTGGCAGGGCAAGGTGAAGGGGCTGGATTTGGTGGATGCCATGGTCGCCGCCGCCGATAGCCGCGTGAGCAACGAAGAGGTGGAGGCCATCGAGCGTTCCGCCTGCCCCACCTGCGGTTCCTGCTCCGGCATGTTCACCGCCAACTCCATGAACTGCCTGACCGAGGCGCTAGGTTTTTCACTGCCCGGCAACGGTTCGCTGGTGGCCACGCACGCCGAGCGCAAGGAATTGTTCCTGCGCGCAGGCCGATTGATCGTCGAGCTGTGCAAGCGTTATTACGAGCAGGACGACGCCACCGTGCTGCCGCGCAGCATCGCCACCTTCAATGCCTTCGAGAACGCGATGGCGCTGGACATCGCCATGGGCGGCTCGACCAACACCGTGCTGCACCTGCTCGCCATCGCGCGCGAGGCCGGCGTGGACTTCACCATGAAGGACATGGACCGTCTCTCGCTCAAGGTGCCGACGCTGTGCAAGGTCGCGCCATCCAGCGAATATCACATGGAAGACGTGCACCGTGCGGGCGGCATCATGGCGATATTGGGTGAACTGGACCGCGCCGGGTTGTTGCATGGCGAGGCAGGCACGGTGCATAGCAAGACCTTGCGCGCTGCGTTGAAGCAATGGGACATCGCGCAGACGCAAGATGAGAGTGTGAAGAAGTTCTACCGCGCCGCCCCCGGCGGCATTGCTACCACGATTGCCTTTTCACAATCCATGCTCTATCCCGGGCTGGATGCGGATCGTGCTAAAGGCTGCATCCGCGACCAGGCGCATGCGTTCTCGCAGGATGGCGGTCTGGCCGTGCTGCACGGCAACATTGCGCTGGACGGTTGTGTTGTGAAGACGGCGGGGGTGGACGAACACATCCTGAAATTCACCGGACGCGCGCGCGTGTTCGAGAGCCAGGATGCGGCGGTGCACGGCATCTTGGAAGACAAGATCGTCGCGGGCGACGTGGTGGTGATTCGCTACGAAGGCCCGCGCGGTGGCCCCGGCATGCAGGAGATGCTGTATCCGACCTCCTACCTGAAATCGAAAGGGCTGGGCAAGGCCTGTGCGCTGCTCACTGACGGTCGCTTCTCCGGCGGCACCTCGGGTTTGAGCATTGGCCATGTTTCTCCGGAAGCGGCCGGCGGCGGCGCGATAGCCCTAGTGGAAGAAGGCGACACGATAGAGATCGACATCCCCGGACGTACCATCAACTTGAATATTCCCGATGCAGTACTGGCGCAACGCCGTGCGGCGATGGAAGCGAAAGGCAAGCAGGCATGGAGGCCCGCTGGCGAGCGTCCGCGCAAGGTGTCGGCGGCGTTGCGCGCCTACGCCGCGATGGTGACCAGCGCCGACAAGGGCGCGGTGCGCGACGTGTCGCAAGTGGAGAAATGACCGACATCACCAACCGTTAAGGGGGTAGTTGCATGAAAGCGATCCTGATTGCGAATCCCAAAGGCGGCAGCGGCAAGACTACGCTTTCCACTAACATCGCGGGCTACCTCGCCTCGCGCGGGCAGCGCGTGGCGATCCTTGATCTGGACCGGCAGAAGTCGGCGACGCAATGGCTGTCTGGCCGCCCCATGGAGTTGCCGAGCATTGAACTGATGCAGCCGGGAAGTGAACATGGTTCTCCGCTGGACTGGCTGGTGATCGACTCTCCCGCCGGGCTGCATGGCAAGAACCTCGACCATGCGCTGAAGCTGGTGCACCGGGTGGTCGTGCCCATCGCACCTTCGGCGTTCGACATCCAGGCCAGCCGCGATTTTCTGGAGGCGCTGCACCACGAAAAATCGGTGCGCAAAGGCAAGATATTCATCGGCGTGGTCGGCATGCGCATGGATCCGCGTACGCGCGCGGCACTCACGCTGGAGCAGTTCCTGAAGGGGCTGGATTTCCCGGTGCTGGCCTATTTGCGCGAGGCGCAGTTGTATGTGAATGCCGCGTTCGAAGGCAAGGCGCTGTTCGATCTGCCGCCTTCGCTGGTACAACGTGAACTGGAACAATGGGCGTATATGTTGAACTGGCTGGAGCAGAGTGAGGAAAGGGGCGAGGGATGAAAGGCGGATTCTGGATGTTGGGAGTGTTGGCCTTGCAGGGATGCCAACCAGATACAGCGCAACAAAATACTTCTGCACCAGTGGTGGATCCGGCCCAAGTCAAGGCCTTTCCTGCGGTTTCTGCCGTAGCCGCAGCGCCCGCGCCCGTTGCAGCGAAAACAACTGAAGCGCCCGCGCACAAATCCGCTCCGGCAAGCTCAACCCAAGAGCCTGCCAAGGTGTCGGCAAGCACCCCAGCTAATTCCTCTGGCCCTGTAGCTGCCGCCGCACCGGCACCCAAGCCCGAATCACCTGTATCCATACCGGCGCAGCCCGCTGTTGCGGAAGCCGATGCACTGGCATTGGCGAAAAAACGCAACTGTTTTGCCTGCCATTCTGTAAACTCAAAAATTGTCGGCCCAGCCTGGAAAGAGGTGGCGGCCAAATATCGCGGAGATAACGGCGCGCAGGCCCGGCTGGTCGTCAAGATAGGCAAAGGTGGCGGCGGGGTGTGGGGCAGTATGGCCATGCCGCCGCAAACACAGGCGACTGAAGAGGAGCGCACAACTTTGGTCAGGTTTATCCTGAACTTACCTTAATCCGGTCAACTGATTGCGACAAACCTGCGTTCTTGGCTCACCGCTTAGGGTTGCAAATCATGCGGGGTTGTTTAGAATGCGGGCGGGGTCAATACTCCGCTCGTTGTGAATGTAGTCAAACCTAAAAATGGAGAGAACATGAAATCTATCGTTGTAAGCATGATTGCCGCTGCTGGTCTGATGGTTGCTGGTTCCGCAATGGCAACCGACATGCCTCCTTTGGCCAAGAAGAACAACTGCACCGCTTGCCACGCCATTGACAAAAAGGTGGTTGGACCGGCTTGGATGGACGTGTCCAAGAAGTACAAGGGTGATGCTGGCGCAGAAGCCAAGCTGGTGACCAAGGTGTCCAAGGGTGGTGCTGGCGTTTGGGGTTCCATGCCCATGCCCGCCAACGACCCGGCTGGCACCAAGCAAGCCGACATCAAGGAACTGGTTAAATTCGTTCTAGGCTTGGCCAAGTAATTCCGGGCTTATCGATTGAAAAGCCGGCGCAAGCCGGCTTTTTTGTTGCCCTGAAAGCCGCTATTTCGCCAGCTTGCTGTGGCGGATGGAGTAGGTGAAATACACGATCAGGCCGATGGACAGCCAGACCGTGAAGCGCAGCCAGGTCTGCGCAGGCAGGAAGGCCATCAATCCGCCGCAGGAAAACATGCCCAGCAGAGGGAACAGGGGATTGAGCGGATTCTTGAACGGGCGGTGCAGGTGCGGCAGGCGAATGCGCAGCACGATTACACCCAGGCAGACCAGCACGAAGGCGGCCAGCGTGCCGATGTTGACCAATTCGGCCAGTACGCCGAGCGGCAGCAAGCCTGCGGCGATGGACATGATGACGCCGGTGATGACGATGACGCGCACGGGCGTTTGTGTGCCGGAGTTCACTTTGGACAGGAAGGGCGATACCAGACCGTCGCGCGACATGGCCAAGATGATGCGGGTCAGGCCGTAGTACAGCACCAGCATGACGGTGGTGAGTCCGGCGATGACGCCGGTGGATACCAGCGCCGAGGCCCAGTTGTATCCCAGCAGTTGTAGCGCATGGGCGACCGGCGAGGAGACACCCAGCTCGCGGTAGGACACGATGCCGGTGAGCAGGCCGGAGACGATGATGTAGATCACCGTGCAGAAGCCGAGTGAGGCGATGATGCCGATAGGCACGTCGCGCTGCGGATCCTTGGCTTCTTCCACCGCCGTGGAAACGGCGTCGAAGCCGACATAAGCGAAGAACACCAGCGACGCGCCAGCTAGCACGCCGGCTGTCTTGCCGTCGGGCAGGGTATGGAACCAGCCGAAGGGCATGAACGGATGCCAGTTTTCCGGATGCACATTGAAAGCCGCGATGCCGACGAACACGGTGATGGTCAGCACTTTGACGAACACCATCGCGGTATTGAGCTGCGCGCTCTGCTTGACGCCGATGATCAGCAGCCACATCAGGATCAGGATGATAGCTGCAGCGGGCAGGTTGATGATGCCGCCCAGTTCCGGCGATTTGGTGAGCGCTTCCGGTAGCCCCATGCCCATCGCTTCCAGCGCATGATTGAAATAGCCGGACCAACCATTGGCGACCGCCGCCACCGACACGCTGTATTCCAGCAGCAAGATCCAGCCGATGACCCAGGCCACAATCTCGCCGAAAGCCACGTAGCTGTAGCCGTAAGCGCTGCCGCAGCCGCCTACGGCGGCGGCGAGTTCGGCATAAGCCAGCGCGGCAAAGGCGCAGGCAATGCCGGAAATGACAAAGGAAATGACGACGGCTGGCCCGGACTGGTTGGCGGCGGCGATGCCGGTGAGCACGAAGATGCCGGTGCCGATGATGGCGCCGATGCCGAGCAGGGTCAGATCAAAGGCAGTGAGACATTTTTTCAGTTCGCTTTGGTGCGAGTCGTCGGAGACGGGTTTGGTGCGGAACAGCTGTTTCAACATGGTGCGCTCCCTGCGTTGGTCTGGCGCAATTATGCCTGATTGGGTGCTGGTCAGAATACTTTCAATATCATCCGTGTGGCCAAAGCCAGCAGCAGCAAGGCGAACAGTTTGCGCAGGGAGGAACCTTCTAGGCGATGCGCAGTTCTTGCGCCCAGCGGTGCGGAGATGATGCTGGCGAGCGCGGCCCACAACAGGGCGGGCAGGCAGATGAAGCCCAGATGCGGCGCAGGCAGGGCGCTGGCGGACAGGCCGATGGCGATGTAGCCTAACGTGCCGCCGAGCGCGATGGGGAAGCCGATGGCGGAAGAAGTGCCGATGGCCCGTTTCAGGGGTACGTTGCACCACACCAGAAAAGGGATGACCACCGTGCCGCCGCCGATGGAGACCAAGCTACTGAGCCAGCCTGCGAATGTGCCGAAGGCACTCATTCCCGCTGTTTGTGGCAGCTCGCGTCCGGCGTGCGGTTTGATGTCGAACAGAATCTGCGCGGCGGCGAAATACACGAAGCAGGCAAAGAAGACGATCAGGAAATGCGGCGGGATCAGCGCGGCCGAAAACGCGCCGAGCGCCGTGCCGAACAGGATGCCGGGGGTGATGCGGCGCACCACCTGCCAGTCCACCGCGCCATGCTGATGGTGCTTGTGCAGGCTGGCGAGCGAAGTGAACAGGATCGTGGCCATGCTGGTGCCCAGCGCCAGATGCATCGCATGGGCGGCGGGGAAGGCCTGCGCTTCGAACAACCACAGGAACACCGGAACCAGCAGAGTGCCGCCGCCGATGCCGAACAGCCCGCCGAGGAAGCCCGCGACAGCACCCAACATCAGATAGGCGAGTTGCCACTCCATCAATCACGCACCAGTCGGGTGGTAATGAAGCGCCACTCCGCCGGATCGAGCGGCGTGATGGACAAGCGGTTGCCGCGTTGCAAGGTGCGCATGTGCTCCAGTTCGGCATGGCGGCGCAATTCGTCCAGCGTAACGAGCTCGATCTTTTTCACCAGCGTTACGTTCACATTGACCCAGCGCGGGGTCTCTTGCGTGGCCTTTGCATCGAAATATTTGCTCTTCCGGTCGAACTGCGTCGCGTCCGGATAGGCTGTGCTGCTCACCTTGGCGATGCCCGCGATGCCCGGTTCCTTGCAGTTGGAGTGATAGAACAGCACGCCGTCGCCGATCTGCATCTGGTCGCGCATGAAGTTGCGCGCCTGATAGTTGCGTACGCCGTACCACGCCACCGTTTGCCCTTTCATCGCAGCCAGGTCGTCTATGCTGCAATCGGCAGGTTCGGATTTCATCAGCCAATATTGCACTAACCATTCTCCAGAAATTATGGGGATGAGATAGCATCCACATGCCCCCCAGAAAACACTGCATCACCAAAATCAGCCACGCAATGGAGCGCTATTTGCAGGTGATGTGGGGTTAAACACCTATGCAGTTGCCCGCGGAGGCGCTTGCCGTTACAATGCGCGCCTTCGTTTTCGCTGTTCTGTTTCTCTTGAACGGAAAACAACGGCTCGGTAGCTCAGTTGGTAGAGCAGCGGATTGAAAATCCGCGTGTCGGTGGTTCGATTCCGCCCCGAGCCACCAGAATGATCA
>JBBIIN010000013.1:0-40576 GCA_037446515.1 Gallionellaceae bacterium | reverse complement strand
AGGGGAGCATGGCGGTGATGAGGGATTGTTCGGCGGCAGTGAAATTCACGGTGCCGTACACAGCCTCAGGAATACGCTCCGCACTTTCCCGTGCATGTAAGCGTGCAGGCGTACAGGGAATGACAGTCAAAGGAATCCGTGCGAAGGCTGCAACAGACGCGATCAAGACCGGATATCGTAAAGATCAGCTAAGTGTTGGGCTTGCTCATGCTTCCGAAGAAACGACCAACATTTACATTAAACAGCGGGAAACCCCAATATCCGAGATATTGCTTTCGCTGCCCCCTAGGGTCTGAGTATTAGAAGTTCTTCTAATTTAATTCCAGAACCCCACCTGTTGATAACTTGATAAGTCATTGAATATCCTGGTCGGGGTGGAGAGATTCGAACTCCCGACATCCTGCTCCCAAAGCAGGCGCGCTACCAGGCTACGCTACACCCCGAAGGCGCGCCATTATACAGACCGAACCACAAAAATCAATTTTACTTGCCGGATTTTCCAGACATCTGTGGCATCGCCAGCATCAGGTAATACACCATGGACCATAGCGTCAGGATCGCCGCCAGATAGATCAGCACGGTACCCACCAAGGGCGAGGGCAGTCCCAGCCATGGCTCCTGGTAAAGCAGGAACATGATGGCCAGCATCTGAAAAGTAGTCTTGATCTTGCCCAGCATGGAAACGGCGACGTTCTTGCCCGCCCCCAGTTGCGCCATCCACTCGCGCAGCGCCGAGATGGTGATCTCGCGCCCGATGATGATGAAGGCGATGATGGAATCCACATGCCCCTGATGCACCAGCAGGATCAACGCGGCGGCAACCATCAGTTTGTCCGCCACCGGATCGAGGAAAGCGCCGAAGGCCGAGCTCTGGTCCAGTTTGCGCGCAAGATAACCATCCAGCCAGTCGGACACCGAAGCCAGCCAGAACACCGAGGTGCTGACCACATGCTTGTAATGCAAGCTGATCGTCTCGTCGGAGAGGTAGAACACGCCGATGAAAACGGGGATAAGAATAATCCTGAACCAGGTCACCAGATTCGGGATGTTGAGACGCATGGTTGAACGACTTTCTTTATGAAGGCAGTTACTGATAAATTTCGCGGCAATCGGTTTAGTTATGCAGTTGCTGGTAAATTTTTCCTGCGAGCGCGGGGCTGATGCCCTCCACCCGCGCCAGTTCTTCGATGCCGGCCTGTTGCACACCTTTCAGCCCACCAAAATGGGTCAATAAGCTGCGGCGGCGTTTCTCTCCCACCCCCTCTATCTCTTCCAATACGGATGCGGTGCGCGCCTTGCCGCGCTTGACCCGGTGACCGCTGATAGCGAAGCGGTGCGCTTCGTCGCGCACCTGCTGGATCAGATGCAGGGCGTGACTGTCGGGCATCAATTGTAGCGGCTTTTCCGCACCGGGACGCAACAATTGCTCCAAACCCGGCTTGCGCTCCACGCCTTTCGCCACGCCAAGGAGTGCGATGTCGGACAGGCCATACTCACTCATCACCTCCACTGCCATCGCCAGTTGCCCCGCGCCGCCGTCGATCAGCACCAGATCAGGACGCTTACCCTCGCCCTGCTGCAACTTCTGGTAGCGCCGTTGCAGGGCCTGTTTCATCGCGGCGTAATCGTCGCCGGGGGTAATGCCGGAGATGTTGTAGCGGCGGTATTCCTGCGGTCGGATCGCCAAGTCGTCATACACCACGCAGGAAGCCACCGTCGCTTCGCCCATGGTATGGCTGATGTCAAAACATTCGATGCGCTTCAGGTCGGGCAAAGCCAGCGCATGACGCAACGCCTCCAGCCGCAGCGCCTGCCCCGCCTGCAGGCCTGCCTGCTGTTTCAGTGCCAGCAGCGCATTGGCCTGCGCCATCTCCAGCCACTGCCGGCGCTCGCCGGTCACGGCATGACGCAGCTGCACCTTGTGCCCGGCCTGTTCGGACAGCAGTTGCTCCAGGGCCTCGTCCTGCACCTCAAGGTTGGTGACAATCAGCGGTGGTACGCTGCGCTCCAGATAATGCTGCGCGATGAACGCCTCCAGCACCTCAACACCGTCCTGCCCTTGCACGTTGTGCGGAAAGAACGGCTTGTCGCCCAGGTGCCGCCCGCCGCGCACCATCGCCAGGTTCAGGCACAGCGCGCCCTCGGCCTCGACCACCGCGATGATGTCGGCATCGGTGTCGCGTCCGCTCTCCACGAACTGACGCTGCTGCACCGTGCGCAGGGCCTGAATCTGGTCGCGCAGCGCGGCGGCATGTTCGTATTCCATCCGCTCCGCCGCCTGCTCCATCTCGGCGCGCAGCTTCTGCTCCACCTCGTCATGCTTTCCCTGCAACAGCAAGGCCGCATGGCGCACGTCGGCGGCATAGTCTGCCGCACTGATGAGACCGACGCAGGGCGCGCTGCAACGGTGGATCTGATACAGCAGACAGGGCCGCGTGCGGTTGTTGAACACGCCCTCCTCACAGGTGCGCAGCTTGAACACCTTTTGCAGCAGGTTGATGCTCTCCTTCGCTGCCTGCGCGTTGGGATACGGCCCGAAATACTGGTTGCTCCGGTCGGTTGCGCCGCGATAGTAGGTCAGGCGCGGCGACGGACTGCCGGTCAGCACAATGTAGGGATAAGACTTGTCGTCGCGGAACAGGATGTTGTAGCGCGGCTTGAGCGTCTTGATGAGGTTGTTCTCCAGCAGCAGCGCCTCCGCCTCGGTTCGCGTCACCGTCACCTCGATGCGTGCGATGTGCGACACCATCAACTGGATGCGTGGCGACAGGTTACCCTTCTGGAAATAGGACGAGACGCGATTCTTCAATTTGCTGGCCTTGCCCACATACAGCACCTGCCCTGCCGCATCAAGCATGCGATAGACACCAGGCTGCAACGGCAGTCCGGCGAGAAAAGACTTGGTGTCAAAGGCATCCGTCATTTGTGCAGCAGTGCCTGCAAGCCACTGGAGAACTCGGTCGCGCCACCATTGGCCGGATGGCGCACCGCCCCGGCAACGCGCACGCCCATCTCGTTTAATAGTCCTTCCGCTTTCTTGCCCACCGCCACCACTCGCGCATGCGGGAATGCCTCGATCAGCAGGTGCATGGCGGGCGCACCCAGCCGGATCTCTTGCGGCGTGGGCGTACGGTTAGACCACAACTTGTCGGCGCGATACGGATGCAATTGCATCGCATTCCACAGGATACTGCGCTCGGCAATGCCGAGCCGATACAGTGTCTTCCACACGATGGTGGCGGACGGTTCTGAAAACGGCAGGTAACGCGTAGAAAGGCGCTGCGGCAGGGCGGGAATGCGCGGAATGGCTCCCTCACACAACAGCCGTTCGCTGGTGAAAGCGATGCCGCTGTAACGGCACCCCTGATAGCCGGGCGCTTCGCCCGCAAGGATGAACTGGGGCTCGCAATCCAGATGCATCGCCAACCGTTGCAATCTGGCTTGCGGGCCATTGCCCGCCGCATCGTGCGGACAGCTATCCGCCCACGGATTGAACAGTCCCGGCATGCCGGCGGGCAAGGTTGCGGTCAAGGTTTGCGCGAAGGTGAAAGGTGACAGCTTCATGGCGCAGGATTGGACTGCAAAACTTTCTTCATGGCAAGAAAAAGCCCCGCAGAGCGGGGCTGGTTTCAAAGCGGCCAAGCTTACTCGGCGGCCGGTGCGGCTTCGGCCTTGGGCAATAGCGCCTTCATGGACAGCTTCATGCGTCCCTTGTCGTCCACTTCCAACACCTTGACCTTTACCACCTGGCCTTCCTTCAGGTGATCGGCCACATTGGCGATGCGCTCGTGCGAGATCTGCGAGATGTGCAGCAGACCGTCCTTGCCGGGCAGGATGTTGACCAGTGCCCCGAAGTCCAGCAACTTGACCACCGGGCCTTCGTAGATCTTGCCGACTTCGACTTCAGCCACGATATCTTCGATGCGCTTCTTGGCCAGTTCACCAGCTTCGCCGCTCACGCAGGCGATGGTGATGTTGCCGTCGTCGTCGATGTCGATGGTGGTGCCGGTCTCTTCGGTCAGCGCACGGATCACTGCACCGCCCTTGCCGATCACGTCGCGGATCTTGTCCGGATTGATCTTCATCTTGATCATGCGCGGCGCAAAATCGGAGACTTCCGGACGCACGGACGGCATCGCCTGCTTCATGATGCCGAGGATGTGCATGCGGCCTTCCTTGGCCTGGCTCAAAGCGACCTGCATGATCTCCTTGGTGATGCCGTTAATCTTGATATCCATCTGCAACGCAGTGATGCCATTCTCGGTACCTGCCACCTTGAAGTCCATGTCGCCCAGGTGGTCCTCGTCACCCAGGATGTCGGTCAGCACTGCGAAACGACCGCCGTCCTTGATCAGGCCCATGGCGATACCGGCCACATGCGCCTTGAGCGGCACGCCAGCATCCATGAGCGACAGACAGCCCCCACAAACGGAAGCCATGGAGCTGGAGCCGTTGGATTCCATGATCTCGGACACCACGCGCACGGCATAACCGAACTCGTCTTCACCCGGCAGCACTGCTACCAGCGCGCGCTTGGCCAGACGACCGTGGCCGATCTCGCGGCGCTTGGGCGTGCCCACGCGACCGGTCTCGCCGGTGGAGTACGGCGGAAAGTTGTAGTGCAGCATGAAGCGGTCGGAATACTCGCCCTGCAAGGCGTCGATGATCTGCGCGTCGCGCATGGAACCGAGGGTCGCCACCGCCAGCGCCTGAGTCTCGCCGCGCGTGAACAGCACGGAACCGTGGGTGCGCGGCAGCACGCCGGTACGGATGGTGATGGGGCGCACGGTGCGCGTGTCGCGGCCATCGATGCGCGGCTCGCCGTTCAGGATCTGGCCGCGCACGATCTTGGCTTCCAGTGCGCCAAACAGCTCGCCGAGCTGGTTCTTCGACACCTCCGCGAACTCGGGCTGCGCCGCGAGCGCTTCGAGGGTCTTTGCGCGGATCGTATCCACCTGCTGCACACGCGCCTGCTTCTGGCGCACGGCATAGGCAGCCTTCAGGTCAGCTTCGGCCAGTTCGTTAATGTGCGCAATTAGCGCTTCATTCTTCGGCGCGGGTTCCCAGTCCCAGTCGTCATTGCCCACGGCTTCGGCCATTTCGTTGATGGCGTTGATGACTTTCTGCATCTGCTCGTGGCCGAACACCACGGCACCCAGCATCACGTCTTCCGGCAGCTGCTGTGCCTCGGATTCGACCATCAGCACCGCGCGTGCGGTACCCGCCACCACCAGATCCATCTGCGAGGTCACCAGCTCGTCCTTGGTCGGGTTCAGCAGGTACTGGCCGTTGGCGTAGCCCACGCGCGCGGCACCAATGGGGCCGTCGAACGGGATGCCGGAGATGGCCAGCGCAGCGGAGGCACCGATCATGGATGGGATGTCGGAATCGATCTGCGGATCGGAGGACAGCACGGTCGCCACGATCTGCACTTCGTTGTAGAAACCTTCCGGAAACAGCGGACGCAGCGGACGGTCAATCAGGCGCGAGGTGAGTATCTCCTTTTCGCTGGGACGTCCTTCACGCTTGAAGAAGCCGCCGGGAATCTTGCCTGCAGCGTAGGTGCGCTCCTGATAGTCCACGGTCAGCGGAAAGAAATCCTGCTCCGGCTTGGCTTTCTTCTGCCCGACCACAGTGACCAGCACCACGGTGTCGTCTAGGCTGACCATCACCGCGCCGCTGGCCTGGCGCGCAATCTCGCCGGTCTCGAGTGTCAGTTGATGTTTGCCGTAGCTCAGTGTTTTTTTATAGTGACTCAAGATAATTCTCTCCAATGTTGTACGCCTGGTCGAGTGACCGGCTTGCGGAAACGACATCCAAAACGAAGCGGGCCGCCTTCGCGACCCGCTTGGATAACTTGTTTACTTGCGCAAATCGAGGCGTTTGATGAGCGCTTTGTAACCATCCTCGTTCTTGCCCTTCAGGTAGTCGAGCAACTTGCGGCGCCGACTCACTAGGCGCAGCAGGCCGCGGCGGGAGTGGTGATCCTTGTTGTGCTCCTTGAAATGATCGGTCAGATAATTGATGCGCGCGGTCATCAGCGCAACCTGAACTTCGGGGGAGCCGGTATCGCCCTTGGCACGCTGGTAATCAGCCACAATTTGCGATTTTTGTGCAACAGTAATAGCCATTTTAAGTATCTCTCTTCTTCAAAAAGTGCATCATTCTACCCCATTAAGCGCCGCCCGAACAAGTCGCTTCACGCTGCGCCACCGACCTGGCGATGCCGGACAGAAGCCGCTCCGGTGCCAACCGCCCCCCGACCATATCCCCCAGTCCGATGAAGCATCCGTCCACATACAGGCGGCGCTTACCGTCGGGCAGTCCATCCGTCATGGCCAAGCGCTGCCCCTGCGCCAGCCGCTGCGCCAAAGCCGGCTCCAGTTCCAGCCGCGGCAAATTCTGCACGAGGCTATCCAGCGGCAGCAAACAGGCATCGCGTTGCACGTCATCCAATGTTTCCAATTGTTCCAGGCGAGAGGCGTTTCCCACACCGAATTCGCCGATGCCGGTACGACGCAAAGCGATCAGGTGGCCGCCGCAGCCCAGTTTCTCCCCCAAGTCTTCGCCCAGAGTGCGTACATATGTACCCTTGCTGCACAACACGCTGAACTCCAGTTCGTCGCTATTCAGACGCAACAACTCAAACTCACGGATATGCACCGCGCGCGGCGTGCGCTCGACGGTTTCCCCCTTGCGGATGTATTCGTACAGAGGCCTGCCCTGATGTTTGAGCGCGCTATACATGGGCGGAAGCTGCTGTATCTCGCCCAGGAAGCCCTGCATCGCAGCCCGCGCCTGCGCGGCGCTCACCGCGACCGGACGAGTTTCGATCACCTCACCTTCGGCATCGCCCGTGCTGGTGCGCAACCCCAGCTTGAGCGTGGCAAGATAGCGCTTGTCGGCCTCCAGCAAGGAAGTAGTAAACTTGGTGGCCTCTCCAAAGCAGATAGGCAGCAGGCCGGTGGCCAGCGGGTCGAGCGTGCCGGTGTGCCCGGCCTTCTCGGCCTTGAACAAACGGCGCGCCTTCTGCAAGGCGGTGTTGGAACTCAGCTCCAGCGGCTTGTCGAGCAGCAGCACGCCGTCCAGCGGACGGGTGATGCGCCGGTATTGCTCAGACTTTTTTGTCACTGGCGACTGCTTGGTCAATCAACTGCGACAGATGCGCGCCACGCTCGATGGAGGCGTCATAGACGAAGTGCAATTGCGGCGTGATGCGCAGCTTCATGGCATGCGCCAACTGGCTGCGCAGGAAACCGGCGGCCCGCTCAAGTCCCTGCTGCAGGGCTGCGCTGCCGCCCTCCAGCGAGGTATAGAACACCTTGGCATGAGCATGGTCGCGCGTGACCTCGACGCCTGTCAGCGTAACCTGGTGCACACGCGGATCCTTCACTTCCAGCCGGATCAGCTCGGCCAGTTCGCGCTGGATCTGCTCGGCGATACGGTCGGTACGCGCAAAGTCTTTCGACATCTACAGCACCCGTGCCACTTCAACGATCTCGAACACTTCCAGCTGGTCACCGACCTCAAGGTCGTTGTAGCCTTTCAGCGAGAGTCCACATTCAAAATTGGACTTAACCTCTTTCACGTCATCCTTGAAGCGCTTGAGCGAGTCCAGCTCGCCGGTATGGATGACCACATTGTTGCGCAGCACGCGCACACTGGAGCCGCGCTTGACCATGCCTTCGGTGACATAACAGCCCGCCACTGTGCCCACCTTGGAGATATGGAACACCTGGCGTATCTCGACCATGCCGATGACGCTCTCCTTCTTCTCCGGTGCCAGCATGCCGGACAGTGCAGCCTTGATCTCATCCACCATCGCATAGATGATGTTGTAGTAGCGGATGTCCACGCCTGACGACTCGGCCAAACGGCGTGCAGCCGCATCGGCACGCGAGTTGAAACCGATGACGATCGCCTTGGAAGCCAGCGCCAGATTGATATCGGACTCGCTGATCGCGCCGACGCCGCTGTGGATCAGGTGCACCTTGACCTCGGGCGTGGAAAGTTTTTCCAACGCGCCCGCGATGGCTTCGACGGAACCCTGCACATCGGCCTTCACAATCAGCGACAAGGTGCGCACTTCGCCCTCCGTCATCTGTTCGAACATGTTCTCCAGCTTGGCAGCCTGCTGCTTGGCCAGTTTCACATCGCGGAACTTGCCCTGGCGGAACAGCGCGATCTCTCGCGCCTTCTTCTCGTCGGCCAGCACCAGAAAATCGGCGCCTGCGCTCGGCACCTCAGACAACCCCTGTATCTCGACCGGGATGGAAGGACCGGCTTCGTTCACTACCTTGCCGTTCTCGTCCAGCATGGCGCGCACGCGCCCCGACACCGAGCCAACCAGGATGGCGTCGCCGCGCTTCAACGTGCCGGACTGCACCAGCATGGTCGCCACGGCGCCCTTACCTTTATCCAGACGCGCTTCCACCACCACGCCCTTGGCACTAGTGTTCTTCGGTGCCTTCAGCTCCAGCACCTCGGCCTGCAACAGGATACCTTCCAGCAATTGATCGATGCCCTGTCCGGTCTTGGCAGACACTTCTACGAACATCGCGTCGCCGCCCCAGTCTTCCGGCACCACGCCTTCCTGCACCAATTCCTGGCGCACACGTTCCGCATTCGCTTCCGGTTTGTCTATCTTGGTCACCGCCACCACGATGGGCACATTCGCCGCCTTGGCATGATGGATGGCTTCCTTGGTCTGCGGCATCACACCGTCGTCCGCCGCGCAGACCAGCACCACGATGTCTGTCGCCTGCGCGCCGCGTGCACGCATGGCGGTGAACGCTTCGTGGCCGGGCGTGTCGAGGAAGGTGATCATGCCGCGCGGGGTATCCACATGATAAGCGCCGATATGCTGCGTGATGCCGCCTGCCTCGCCCGAGGCGACGCGGGTACGGCGGATATAATCCAGCAACGAGGTCTTGCCGTGGTCCACGTGGCCCATCACGGTCACTACTGGCGCACGCGGCTCCAACACGGCATCCGAATGCTCGGCCTCTTCCGCCAGGAAAGCATCTGGATCGTCCGGCTTGGCAGCCACCGCCTTATGCCCCATCTCCTCGACCACGATCATCGCAGTCTCCTGATCCAGTGCCTGGTTGATGGTCACCATGGAACCCATCTTCATCAAGACCTTGATGATTTCCACCGCCTTGATCGACATCTTCTGCGCCAGTTCGGCCACGGTGATGGTCTCGGGAACCGTCACCTCCTGCACAATCTTTTCGGTCGGCATGGAGAATGCGTGCTGTGCCGCATCGGCCTTGGCGTGCTTGTCATGGCGCGGCGCGCGCGCCATGCCGCCGGGCACGCGTGCAATGCCTCCACGCGTATCCACACTACGCGAAGCTGGACGCTTCTTGTGACCAGCCTCGTCCCACGGACTGTCCTTGTCCGCAGTTTTCTCGGTCTTCTTGCCAGGCTTGGGCACTTTGTCACCAGGCCGGAGCGTGGGCTTGTGTATCGTCCCTTCTGGCGCTTCCGCCGCTGCTGCGGGAGCCGCTGCGGGCTTCTCTTCCGCCGCCGGCTCCGGCCTGAGTTCAGCCACCACCTTGCGCTTGCTACGCGCCTGCTTGGCTTCCAGTTCGGCCGCTTGGCGCGCCGCCAGTTCGGCCTGCAGGCGTGCTTCTTCCTCGCGCACCTTTTTTTCCTGTTCGTCCAGGATGGCAGCTTTCGCCACCGCCGTCTCGGCAGGCTGTTCAGTTTTTTTCACAGACTGTTCGGTTGGTGGCGCAATGGTGCGCTTCTTGCGCACCTCCACCTGGATGGTGCGCGACTTGCCGGTAGCGTCCGCTTTCTTGATCGCCGTGGTCTCGCGGCGGGTCACCGTGATCTTGCTTTTGCTCGCGCCGTGCGCGCTGCGCAGGTGTTCGAGCAGCCTGGACTTGTCCTGTTCGGAGACAGGATCAACGTCTTTCTGCTTGGTGACGCCTGCCGCCTGCAACTGTTCCAATAGCAGTTCGACCGGCAATCCTAATTCCCCGGCGAATTGAGCGACATTCATTTTTGGCATTGCATTCCTTCTGTCCTTTGGACAATACGTTCACTTATTTGAACCAGGGCGCGCGCGCCGTCATGATCAGCTGGTTGGCGCGCGCCATATCCATACCTGTCAGTTCCACCAACTCGTCGCCATCCAGGTCGGCCAGTTGCTCCTGCGTGCCGACTCCCTTGCCCGCAAGCGTGCGCGCCGTCTCCTCATCCATCCCGTCGATCTTCAGCAAGTCTTCGATGTTGTGCTCAACCTGCTCCTCATTGGCGATGGCGGCGGTCAGCAACGCGTTGCGCGCGCGGCTGCGCAGCTCGTTCACTGTGGCCTCGTCGAACGCCTCGATCTCCAGCATCTCTTCCAGCGGCACATAGGCCACTTCTTCCAGCGTATTGAAACCTTCCTGCACTAGGATGTCGGCAACCTCCTCGTCCACATCCAGCTTGTTCACAAACAGGCCGCGCACCTTGGCAAACTCGGCCTCGCTCTTTTCGGCCGACTGCTCCACTGACATCAGATTGATCTCCCAGCCGGTCAGCTCGGAAGCCAGGCGCACGTTCTGGCCGCCGCGACCGATGGCTTGCGCCAGATTCTCTTCTTCCACCACCACGTCCATACTGTGTTTTTCTTCGTCCACCACAATGCTGCTGACTTCGGCCGGCGCCAAGGCGTTGATAACGAAGGTAGCGGGGTCGTCCGACCACAGGATGATGTCCACGCGCTCGCCGGCCAGCTCTGTGGTGACCGCCTGCACGCGCGAGCCGCGCATGCCGACGCAGGTTCCGATGGGATCGAGACGCTGGTCATGGGTGCGCACCGCAATTTTGGCGCGCGAACCAGGGTCGCGCGAGGCACTGACGATCTCCAGGATGCCCTCCTCGATCTCAGGCACTTCCAGTTCGAACAGCTTCTTCAGGAACTCGGTGGTGACGCGCGACAGGATAATCTGCGGACCGCGCACGGTGCGGTCCACGCGAAGCAGATAGGCGCGCACACGATCGCCCACGCGCAGGTTCTCCTTCGGGACCATCTGGTCACGTGGCAGAAGAGCTTCGATCTTGCCGAACTCGACAATGGCGTTGCCGCGCTCTATACGCTTGATGGTGCCGGAAACCAGATGCTCGCCGCGCTCCATGAAATCGGCCAGTATCTGCTCGCGCTCCGCGTCGCGGATCTTCTGGAAGATCACCTGCTTGGCCGCCTGCGCGCCGATGCGACCGAAGTCGATGTTCTCCAGCGGCTCCTCGATAAACTCTTCCAACTGGATCTGCGGGGCGCGCTTCTGCGCCTCTTCCAGCTTGATATGTAGCTCGGGCGTCTCGAAGGTCTCGTCGTCCATTACCTGCCAGCGGCGGAAGGATTCATATTCGCCGCTCTGGCGGTCGATGCTCACGCGCACATCCGCTTCCTCATCCAGGAAACGTTTCTTGGTCGCCGAGGCCAGCGCCGATTCCAGCGCACCAAATACGATCTCCTTGTCCACGTTCTTCTCGCGCGCCAAGGCATCCACCAACAACAGAACTTCACGACTCATCGCTTTCTCCAACTGCTTCAAAAGACCGGCACCAAACGTGCCTTATCCACATTCGACAATTCGATGGCGACCGAATTGTTTTCCATATCCAACTGCACCACACCGTCCTTAGTCTCACCCAGGATACCGACGAAATTCTTGCGGCCTTCCATCGGCATGCGCAGCTTGATTTGCGCCTTGCTTCCGGCAAACCGCACGAAATCGGCTTCCTTCTTCAACACCCGATCAAGACCAGGAGACGAGACCTCGAGGCGTTCATAATCCACACCCTCCACGGTAAACAGGCGCACCAGATGGTTGCTGACGCGCTCACAATCGTCCACCGTGATGCCGTCCGGCTTGTCCATGAACACGCGTATCAAACCGCGCCCGGACACCTCCAGATCGACCAGTTCGTAACCCATGCCGGCCAGCGTCCGCTCCACCAGCTTCGCCACGTCCATATCCGACCCCACAAATAAAAAACGGGCTCGAGGCCCATCTGAAAACGGCATGCATTGTAGCAAAGGAATGAAGCAATGGATACAGCGATTTAATAAACTCGGTGGCTGGGATAGCTAAAGGATGGTCAGAAGGAAGACACATCTAATCCAGCCCCATCCCTTGGAACACTCGGAAAAGTAACCAACTTGCTCAACAGCACAAAAATGACACAGCCAGATAGCACAAAAGGCCAAGCATCAGCCTGACCTTTTGTTCTGTTGGTGGGTCGTGAGTGATTCGAACACTCGACCAACGGATTAAGAGTCCGCTGCTCTACCAACTGAGCTAACGACCCGAAAGAGGCGCGCATTTTATTGGAGCGGCACAAATTGTCAAGGAGCAGCCTTGTCCAGGAACTCAGCCTGCACCATGCCGTTGCAGCGCCCACTGCACATGTTCACGCACCAAAGGGGATGAACTCTCGCGGCGTGCCTGCAAGGCGGCGATGACGGATGGGCTGGTGGGCGCATTGCCCAGTGCGACGGCGATGTTACGCAGCCATTGTTCGTGCCCGATGCGATAGATGGCACTGCCTGCCAGCCGCGCCTTGAATGCCGGCTCACTCCAGGTGAACAGCTCTGCCAGGGTGGCGTCATCCAACCCGTTGCGTACGGCGAAATCGGGCTCACTGGCCGCTTGCGCAAAGCGATTCCATGGGCAGGTCAGTTGGCAATCGTCACAGCCGTAGATGCGGTTGCCGATCAGCGGGCGCAGCTCCTCCGGGATGCTGTCTTTGAGTTCGATGGTGAGATAGGAAATGCAGCGGCGCGCATCCACGCGATAAGGCGCGGTGATGGCCTGCGTGGGGCAAATGTCCATGCATGCATGGCAGGTGCCGCAATGGTTGTCATGCGGTGCATCTGTCGGCAAAGGCAGGTTGATAAAAATCTCGCCCAGGAAAAAATAGGAACCCTGTTCGCGCGTAAGCAGCAAGGTGTGCTTGCCGCGCCAGCCGAGATGGGCGCGCTGCGCCAGCTCCACTTCCAGCACCGGCGCCGAATCGGTGAATACGCGGCATTCCGCCTGCGGCGCCGCAGCGTGAATCTGTTGCGCCAGTTTCTCCAGACGGTTACGGATGACCTTGTGGTAATCGCGGCCCAATGCATAACGCGAGACATAGGCTCGTTGCGAATCGGCCAGTACTTCATCCGCCGCCCTCGCCTGCTGTGGCCAGTAGTTCATGCGCAGCGAGATGACGCGCAAGGTACCCGGCACCAATTCGACCGGGCGCGCGCGTTTGGCACCATGTTTTGCCATATAATCCATCGCGCCGTGGCAACCGTCTGCCAGCCATCGCAGCAAGTACGCTTCCGCCTCGCCCAGCACGGTGCCGCTGATGCCGACCGACTGGAAGCCGAGCGCCTTGCCCCACTGCTTGATCTGCGCGGCGAGCTTGCCGTAATCCACTTGAGGTATGCCGTTTTGCATGCGCCGAATGATAGCCCAATCCTCCTGCCCGATGAGGCCGCCACGCAGGCATTTGCAGCGCGTCTCGCCCAAGCGTTGCAGCCGGGGCTGGTAATCTACCTGCGTGGCAACCTCGGCGCGGGCAAGACCACGCTAGTGCGCGGCCTGCTGCATGCCTTGGGCTATGCGGGCCGCGTGAAAAGCCCGACCTATACGCTGGTTGAGCGCTACGAAGCTGGCGGGTTACACTTGCGCCACTTCGATCTGTATCGCTTCCGCGATGCCGAAGAATGGGAGGGTTCCGGTTTTCGTGATGAATTCGACGGACGCAACATTTGCCTGGTGGAGTGGCCGGAACAGGCCACAGGATTGTTGCCCCCCGCGGATATCAGTCTCACCTTTGCCACTCCGCAAAACGGGCGCGAGATCGCGCTGCACGCCTACACCGATGCGGGACACCAATGTTTGAATTCGCTGCCCGCCTGATCCTCGCCGCCTGCCTGTGCTGGCTGCCCGCCGCCCACGCGGCCACCACCATCAGCTCGGCACGCATCTGGCCCGCCGAGGACTACACGCGGCTGACGCTGGAATCGAAACAGCCCATCCGCCACACCCTGTTCAGTATCAAGAACCCTGAACGCCTGGTGATCGACCTGGAGGATGTGGAAATCAACAGCACCTTGAGCGACCTCGCCGACAAGATCGGCAAGGACGATCCTTACATTCAGGGCATGCGCGTCGGGCGTTTCAAGCCTGGGGTCGTGCGGCTGGTGCTCGATCTGAAGACCGAAGCCAAACCGCAGCTGTTCAACCTGGAGCCTGTCGGCGAATACGGCCACCGGCTGGTGCTGGATGTGTATCCGCTGGTGGCTGCCGACCCGCTGATGGCGCTGGCCCAGCAGGCGGAGCGCAAACTGGCGGAAAGCACGCCCGCCGCAACGAGCAGCACGGAAAGCACAGCCGTCGAACTCAAACCCAGCGCCGCCTTGTCGGATGAACACGCCCTCCCGCCGCCGCCACCCAAGTCCCAGATGCGCCAGGAACTGAGCAACCGCCTGCTCATCATCGCGGTGGATGCGGGGCATGGCGGCGAAGACCCCGGTGCGCGTGGCCGCCACGGCACGCGGGAAAAAAATGTGACGCTGGCCATCGCGCGCAAACTAAAAGAGCAGATCGACCAAACGCCCGGCATGCGCGCCGTGCTGATCCGTGACGGCGACTATTTCATCCCGCTGGGCGGTCGCGTGGAAAAAGCGCGCAGGGCACGCGCCGACCTGTTCGTCTCCATCCATGCCGATGCATTCCCCAAGCCGTACGCACATGGTTCTTCCGTGTTCGCCCTGTCCGAACGCGGCGCCACCAGCGCCAGCGCGCGCTGGCTGGCCAAGAAAGAAAATGAGGCTGACCTCATCGGCGGTGTGAACCTCGCGGTGAAAGACCCCTATCTGGCGCGCACGCTGCTCGACCTGTCGCAGACCGCCACCATCAGCGACAGCCTGAAACTGGCCAAGCACGTACTCAATGAAGTCGGTCACATCAACAACCTGCACCGCGGCCATGTGGAACAGGCTGGATTCGCCGTGCTGAAATCGCCGGATACCCCCTCCATCCTGGTGGAGACAGCCTTCATCAGCAACCCGGCTGAAGAAAAACATCTGAAGGACGATGTCTATCAGGAAAAGATGGCGCGCGCCGTGCTGGGCGGCATCAAGCGCTATTTCGCACAGAACCCGGCGCTGTCAAAACCGCGCGTCGCCACCCGCGAATAGCTGTCGCACCGAGTGCGACAAAATGCCGCAGGTTCAGCTTCGGCACATTCAATACAATCTGGCACCCCAAACAAATAATCTGAGGAGTATCTCATGCGAAGCATTTTTGTCATGCTGGCTGCAATTGGCCTGTTATATGCCACGCAGGCAAGCGCCAGTTGTGGTAGTGCGCTATGTTCCATCAACACCCATTGGGATGAACACAGTCCCAGTCGACCAGGATTGAGTCTGGATCTGCGCTTCAGCAGCGCGAGGCTGGACCAACTGCGCACCGGCAGCAACAAGCTAACGCCTCCAAATCCAACCGACCCGGCGTTGACAGCGGGCAGTGAAGTTGAAAATCTGTATACTGACAACCGTCTGTTCAGCGCCACTTTCGATTACACGCTGGATGAGCGCGTCGGCATCTCCGTGCAACTGCCTTATGTGATGCGCACGCACAAACACACCCTCGCCAACCCCGTCTCTCCGGTGGTGGAAGCTTTCGATGCGAAAGCCCTCGGCGACTTGCGAGTCGTCGGTCGTTATCGCTTCCCACTGGATGACATCAGCGGGCTTGGTATCAAGGCTGGGCTGAAATTGGCAACCGGCAAAAAAGATATCACCAACGATCAGGGCGCGATTCCGGGTGAAGTATCGCTGCAACCCGGCAACGGCAGCACCGACCTGATCCTCGGCGTATTTTGGCAACAGGGCGCGCACGGTGATGCCTTGAGTTATTTCGCGCAGGCCACGCTGCAAACCTCGGTCAACCACCTCGCCGACTTCAAGCCAGGCAACCAGATCAATCTCGATGCGGGGATGCGTTATGCGCTGGGCAGCAGTACCAGCGCCCTGTTGCAACTCAATTATCAGGCCAACGCGCAGGACAGCGGCACTGCGGCAGCAGCCGATGCCTCTGGCGTGCCCGGCACTTCCACGGGCGGGAAATTCCTGTATCTGACACCTGGCATCAGTTTCGCCGTCGTTCCCGGCACTAACCTGTACGGTTTGCTGCAATTGCCGCTGTCGCAGAACGTCAATGGCGAGCAACTTACCGCCAACAAATCATTCACGCTCGGCGTCAATCACCATTTCTGATCGGGTTGCCACGGGTGCCAGTCAAGGCATCCCCCGGGATGCCTTTTTCATGCCGGGAAAACGCCGGTGGAGAGGTAGCGGTCGCCGCGGTCACACACGATGAACACGATGGTGGCGTTCTGGACCGTTTGCGAGATCCGCAGGGCAATACTCAAGGCACCACCAGAGGAAATACCGCAAAAGATGCCCTCTTCGCGGGCGAGACGGCGCGTCATCTCTTCCGCTTCTTGTTGCCCAACATATTCGATGCGGTCGATGTTGTGCGGGCTGTAGATTTTTGGCAGATACGCTTGCGGCCATTTACGGATGCCAGGAATCTGCGCCCCCTCTTCCGGCTGCGCGCCGACGATCTGGATGGTGGGATTCCGTTCCTTGAAATAGCGCGAACAGCCCATGATGGTGCCGGTAGTGCCCATGCTACTGACGAAGTGGGTGATCCTTCCCTGCGTATCACGCCAGATCTCGGGCGCAGTCCCTTCGTAATGCGCCAGCGGATTATCGGGATTGGCGAACTGATCGAGGATGACGCCGCGGCCTTCATCACGCAGCTTTTCTGCCGTATCGCGCGCCAGTTCCATGCTGCCTTCCTTCGGCGTCAGCACCAGCTCGGCGCCGAACGCGCGCATGGTCTGGCGCCGTTCCATGCTCTGGTTCTCCGGCATCACCAGAATCATCTTGTAGCCACGCATCGCCGCCGCCATCGCCAGCGCGATGCCGGTGTTGCCGCTGGTCGCTTCGATCAGTGTGTCGCCCGGCTTGATGTCGCCCCGTTTTTCGGCGCAGCGGATCATCGACAGCGCCGGCCGGTCCTTCACCGAGCCCGCCGGATTATTGCCTTCCAGCTTGGCCAGGATGACGTTGGACGTATTGCCCGGAAGGCGTTTGAGTTGCACCAGCGGCGTATTGCCAACATAGTCATCAAGTGTCTTGTACATATACCGTTCTGGAAAAATAAAAACGCCAGCATGATAAATGCTGGCGTTCGCTTTTGCACTGCCAGATTCAGAGGGCGATGCCGGATGCGTCGAACATGCCTTCGAACAGGATGGAGCTGAGATAGCGTTCACCGGAATCCGGTAGCACGACCACGATGGTCTTGCCCGCATTCTCCGGTTTCCGCGCATGGCGCACCGCCGCCACCACCGCCGCGCCACTGGAAATGCCGGAGAGGATACCTTCCTCACGTGCCAGGCGGCGCGCATATTCCACGGCCTCTTCGTTACTCACCGTTTCGATGTCGTCCACCAGCGACAGATCCAACACACCGGGCACGAAGCCCGCGCCTATACCCTGTATCTTGTGAGGCGCGGGCTTAAGCTCCTGGCCGGCGCGTTTCTGCGTCAGGACGGGGCTGGCCGCCGGTTCCACCGCGATCGAGCAGATAGCCTTGCCCTGGGTGTTTTTGATGTAGCGCGACACGCCGGTGATAGTGCCGCCGGTGCCCACGCCTGCCACGAAGATATCCACCTTGCCCTCAGTGTCGTTCCACACTTCGGGGCCGGTGGTAGCCTCATGGATGGCCGCGTTGGCCGGGTTCTCGAACTGTTGCAGCAACACGTATTTAAGATTGGACGCAGCAATCTCTTTGGCCTTGGCCACTGCGCCGCTCATGCCTTTGGCGCCTTCGGTCAACACCAGTTTTACACCGTAGGCCAGCAGCAGCTTGCGCCGTTCTATGCTCATGGTCTCCGGCATGGTGAGCGTGAGCGGGATGCCACGCGCCGCCGCGACGAAGGCCAGCGCGATGCCGGTATTACCGCTGGTGGGCTCGACGATCTCCTTGCCGGGTCCGAGCAGCCCCTTCTTCGTCGCATCGTCGATCATGGCCACGCCGATACGATCCTTCACCGAGTACGCAGGATTACGCCCCTCGATCTTGGCGAGGATGGTCGCCTGCGCGCCATCGGCGATGCGGTTCAGTTTGACCAGCGGCGTGTGGCCGATGGAAAGGGAATTGTCTGCATGGCGACTCATGTCTTTTCCTTGAAGGTCGATTCGGGCAGGCACAGTTTATCCGGTTTCCCCGCGCTGGCGAACAAACCGATAAACATAAGTTTGAAAGCACAGGCTCTAAGGAACCTCTGATTAAGTCCCACATGGCGAACTTAATCAGAGGTTCCCCAGGGAATCGAAGGCAATAAAAAAACCCGCCGGTGCTGCGCGGCGGGTCGGTGTACAGCGGCTGAAATTACTTGCGTGCGGCATCCGGCTTTTCAGCCTTCTTGTCCTTGGCTTTCTCTGCCTTGGCGGCCTTCTTCTCGGCTTTCTTTTCAGCCTTGGTCTTCTTCTCCGCCTTCTTGTCAGCCTTGTCAGCGGGCTTTTCATCCTTCACTGCTTCCTTGGACTTGTCGGCTTTCTTGCCGGCCTTGTTGTCTTCTTTCTTGTCCTGCTTGTCGGCTTTTTTGTCAGCCTTGGCGGAAGCGCCATCTACCGTCACTTCGCCGCGCAGCTTGGCCACGGTCTTGTCGCCAAAACCTTTGACGTTCTTCAGGTCGTCCACGCTCTTGAACGGACCGTTGGCTTTGCGGTAATCGATGATCGCCTGCGCCTTGGCCGGGCCGATGCCCTTCACGCCATCCAGCTCTTCCAGCGTAGCGGTGTTCAGGTTGACTGCTGCCAGCGCGCCGAAGCTGCATGCAAAGAACGTAATCAGTACCAACAGAAACTTTTTCATAGCACTCCCTTTCTCGATAAATGACGACACAAGTCGCCCGGTTAGAACGAGCCAGTCCTGCTCAGGTTGACTGGCCCAGCAAATGCTGCACATAGCGCGCTGTGCCTTGCTCCACCGTGAGGAACGGTTCAGCGTAACCGATCTCGCGCAGCGCGGTCATGTCGGCTTGGGTATAGCTCTGGTATTTGCCGCGTAGCGCATCCGGGAACGGGATGTAACGGATGATCTGCTGCTGTTGCATCTGCTCCAGCGTCAGCGCGGCCTCGCCCTGGTCTGCGCGCAAGGTGTTGACGGTGGCCACGGCCACGTCATTGAAACTCTGCGCACGGCCCGTGCCCAGATTGAAGATGCCTGATTTGCCGGGATGATCGAGGAAGAACATGTTGACCTTGACCACATCTTCCACCGAAACGAAATCGCGCAGTTGGCCGCCGTTGGCGTAGCCGTCGCAGCCCTCGAACAGCTTCACATGGCCCTGTTCGCGATACTGGTTGAAGAAATGGAACGCGACCGAGGCCATGCGCCCCTTGTGCTGCTCGCGCGCGCCATACACGTTGAAATAGCGCAGCCCGACGATCTGCGAGGAACGGTTGGCCCAGTGGCGGCGCACCACCTGGTCGAACAGGAATTTGGAATAGGCATAGACGTTGAGCGGCGACTCGCATTCGCGGCTTTCCTTGAACACGCCGCCACCGCCATACACCGAAGCGGACGAGGCATACAGGAACGGCACCTCCTCGCCCTGGCAGTAATCCAGCATGTCTTGGGTATAGCGGTAGTTGTTCTCCATCATGTAGCGGCCATCGGTCTCCATGGTGTCGGAGCACGCGCCTTCGTGCAGCACTGCGGCCAGCACCCCGTCGAAATCGCCTTCGCGCAGGCGCTCGATGAAATCTTCCTTGTCCAGATAATCGGCGATCTCGCAATCGGTGAGGTTGCGGAACTTGTCGGCCTTCTTCAGGTTGTCCACGGCGATGATGTTGGTCTCGCCGCGCCCGTTCAGCGCCTTGACGATGTTTGATCCGATGAAGCCTGCGGCTCCGGTAACGACGTAGTACATGTTCAGCCTTTCATGTCTTCCAGAATTTCTGCGCGGCTCACCACCGCCGTGCCCAACTTGCCGACCACGATACCCGCCGCGCGGTTGGCGATGCGCATCGCATCCGGCAGGTCCGCACCGCTGGCCAGCATCACCGCCAACGTGGCGATGACGGTGTCCCCGGCACCGCTCACGTCGAACACCTCGCGCGCCTGCGTCGGCTCGTGCAGCACTTCCTGCGCGCGGAACAGCGTCATGCCTTCCTCGCTGCGCGTCACCAGCAACGCATCCAGCCCCAGCTGGTGGCGCAACTGCTCGGCCTTGCCGCGCAACTCCTGCTCATCCTTCCAGCCACCCGCCACATCGCGCAACTCGCTGCGGTTCGGCGTCAGCAAAGTCGCGCCACGGTAACGCTCGTAGTCGTCGCCCTTGGGATCCACCAGCACCGGCTTACCCGCCGCGCGTGCGGCACGGATCATCTCGGCGATATGGGTCAGCCCCCCCTTGCCGTAGTCCGACAGTACAACCACATCGCACAGCGCCAGCTTGGCATGGAAATCGGCCAGCTTGGCCTGCAACACCTCATGGCTGGGTGGCGTCTCGAAATCTATGCGCAGCAACTGCTGCTGACGCGCCACGGCGCGCAGCTTGACGATGGTGGCAATGCTGTCGTCGCGATAAAGCAAGGCCTCTATCTTGCCCTGCCCGGCCAGCAGCCGTTGCAGGCAATCGCCCGCCTCGTCCGCGCCGACCACTGACAGCAGCGTGCAGTGCGCACCCAGCTCGGTGATATTGCGCGTCACGTTGGCCGCGCCGCCGGGACGCTCGTCCACACGGCTGACCTTCAGCACCGGCACCGGCGCTTCCGGCGAGATGCGCGTCACATCGCCGAACCAGTAACGGTCCAGCATCACGTCGCCGACCACCAGCACACGCGCCTTGTCGAACGATGGCAGCTTCATGCCGCACCTCCCGTCTCTACAATGATGGACTGCAGCGCCCGCAACGGATCTGGCGCTTGCGTGATGGGGCGACCGATGACCAAGTGGCTGGAACCCGCTTGCAGCGCGGCGCGCGGCGTCATGATGCGGGTCTGGTCGTTGGCCGCCGCAGCCGCAGGGCGTATGCCCGGGGTGACCAGCAGAAAGTCGTTGCCGCATAGTCTGCGTAACAGCGGTGCTTCCTGTGCAGAACACACCACGCCGTCCAATCCGCTGCCCTGCGCCAGTTGCGCCAGGCGCGCCACCATCTCGGCCGGGCTAGCGCTGATACCGATGCCCGCCAGATCTTCCTGCCCCATGCTGGTAAGCACGGTGACGGCGATCAGCCTGGGTCGGTGCATCACGTTCGCCAGCGCCTCGCGTGCAGCCTCCATCATGCGGCGTCCGCCCAGTGCATGCACGTTCACCATCCACACGCCCAATGATGCCGCCGCCTTGCAGGCTTGCGCCGTGGTGTTGGGGATATCGTGGAACTTGAGATCGAGGAACACCGCGAAGCCGCGCTGCTGCAAACGCTCCACCAGTTGCGGACCGGCTGCGGTGAACAATTCCTTGCCGACCTTGAGATGGCACAGCGCAGGCTCCAGACGTTCCGCCAGCGCCAGTGCCGGGTCTGCCTGCGGGTAATCAAGCGCAACGATGATCTTCGGATCGCCAGTCATATCACCATCCCGTTCTCTTCACTGCGTTTCGGCGAATAGCTTTCCCAGCTGTGGCAAGCCGGGCAATGCCAATAGAACTGGCGCGCCTTGAAGCCGCAATGTTTGCAGCGGTACATGGCCAGTCCGCGCGTCCGGTTATGGATGAGCGACTTGACCAGTTCCACATCCCCGCGGCGATCCCCGCTCATCTTGAGCAATTGTGCCTCCAGCAGCTTATCCAGGCCCAGCAGGGTGGGGTTGCGCTTCAGTTCATTGCGCACCATCAGATAGGCCGCCTCCGCCCCCTCGCGCCGCACCACCGTCTCGAACAATACATTCATCAGATCGAGCGACGGGTATTTTTGCAGATAGCCTTGCAACAGCGCCTCCCCGGCTTCTTCACCGCCGCTTTGCGCATAGGCCTTGAGCAAGCGCTCGGCAACGAGCGGCAGGTATTGCGCATCCTGCTGCTCGACCCGTTTCCATATCTCGATCGCCTCCGCGAGACGCCCCGCCGCCAGCGTGATGTCGCCCAGCATGATGGTAGCGCGCACCGCTTGCGCATGGACATGCAATGCCTGCTCCAGATGCACCACGGCGGACTCTGTTTGTTTCTGCGCCAGTTCGCTGGACGCCAGTTCGCAATAGAAGAAGGCCGCCAGGTTGCCATGCGATGTACCGGTCAACGCGGCCAACCGTTGGGTGATATCGATCGCCTTCAGCCAGTCTTTCTCTTTCTGGTAGATTTCCAGCAGGAATTGGAGCGCCTCTTTTCCGTAAGGCGAGGCTTGCAGGTTGAGGAATGCCGCCTCGGCGCGGTCCAGGATGCCCGCCTTCAGGTAGTCCTGCGCCAGTTCAAACAATGCCTGCTGTTTTTTGTCCTCTTCCAGATCGGCGCGCTCGACCAGATTGAGGTGCATGCGGATGGCGCGATCCACCTCGCCACGGCGGCGGAATAGGCTGCCCAGCGCGAAGTGCAGCTCGACCGTCTGCGGATCAACCTTGACCACTTCGATGAAAGCTTCGATGGCCTGGTCCTGCTGCTCGTTGAGCAGGAAGTTCAGCCCCTGGAAATACGAGCGCGGCAAGGCGCTGGACTCGGTCAGCAACTCCTTGATGTCGATGCGCGCGGCCAGCCAGCCCATGCCGAAGAACAGGGGAAAGACCAGCAGCATCCAGGGTTCGAATTCCATGTATCGGCGGCTTCAGGACGGTTGCACGGGAAAAGGCTGCGTTGCGGTGGCTTGCTGCTGCTCGCGCAATTTCGCTGCGCGCCTGAGCGCGGCCAGCTCGCGCCGCTGGCGCAGCAGAACCCCCAGCACGGCCAGGATGCCGGCCACCACGCCTGCGGCAAAGAAGCACAACAACGCCAGCACCAGCGAGGTATCCCACTGGTAAGCGAAGAAATAACGCAAGGTGACAGGCTGATCGTTCTTCACCGCAAAACCGAGCAGGGCAAAGAACAGCAGGGTGCGCCACAACCAGACCAGATATTGCATCTCACATATCGCCGTTTAACATGGGGCGCAAAGATAGCACGAACGGAAAAAAGATTGGCGGCACATCTTGCGATGTCCGCCAATCTCGCCTTGCTTGCACATCTCAGGGTTGCGGGTAATCCACCCGTTCGCGCAGCTCCTTGCCAGCCTTGAAGTGCGGCACATACTTGGCCGGCACCTGCACCTTGTCACCAGACTTGGGGTTGCGCCCCAAGCGCGGTGGACGGAAGTTCAGCGCAAAACTGCCGAAGCCGCGGATCTCGATGCGTCCACCTTTGGACAAGGTGGACGACATGCTGTCCAGTATCACCTTCACGGCCAGCTCGGCATCCTTGCCGAGCAGCTGGGGATGACGCTCCGCCAGCTTGGCAATCAGATCGGATCGGGTCATGACCAGCCGCCTCCCTGCGTTACGCGTCAGCCTTGCTGGAGTCCATCTTGGCCTTCAACAATGCGCCCAGATTGGTGGTGCCCGAGGCGCTGGTATTTTCGGCGGCGAACTTCTGCATGGCAGCCGCCGTATCGGCCTTGTCCAGCGCCTTGATGGACAGGTTGATGCCGCGGTTCTTGCGGTCCACGTTGATGATGATGGCCTTGACGCTGTCGCCTTCCTTCAGGTGGTTGCGGATGTCTTCCACACGGTCTGCGGAGACTTCAGAGGCCTTCAGGTAGGCTTCTACATCGCCTTCCAGCTGGATCACGGCGCCCTTGGCATCCAGTGATTTCACCGTGCCGGTAACGACGGCACCCTTGTCATGGCCGGAGACGTAACCGCCGAAGGGGTCACCTTCCAGTTGTTTCACGCCCAGGGAAATGCGCTCGCGCTCCACGTCAATGGCCAGCACCACGGCTTCTAGCTCGTCGCCCTTCTTGTAGTTGCGCACGGCTTCTTCGCCGGGGATGTTCCAGGACAGGTCGGACAAGTGCACCAGACCGTCGATGCCGCCATCCAGGCCGATAAACACGCCGAAATCGGTGATGGACTTGATTACGCCCTTCACCTTGTCGCCCTTCTGGTGGTTGGCGGCGAAGTCATCCCAGGGGTTGGACTTGCACTGCTTCATGCCTAGGGAGATGCGGCGGCGCTGCTCGTCAATTTCGAGAATCATCACTTCCACTTCATCGCCCAAGGCTACCACCTTGGTCGGATGCACGTTCTTGTTGGTCCAGTCCATCTCGGAGACGTGTACCAAGCCTTCGATACCCTGCTCGATCTCGACGAATGCGCCGTAATCGGTCAGGTTGGTCACCTTGCCGAACAAACGGGTACCAGCCGGATAGCGGCGACCCAGACCGTTCCACGGATCGTCGCCCATCTGCTTGATGCCCAGCGAAACGCGGTTCTTTTCCTGGTCGAACTTGAGCACCTTGGCCTCGACCTCGTCACCCACGGACAACACCTCGGACGGGTGCTTGACGCGGCGCCAGGCCAGGTCGGTAATGTGCAGCAGGCCGTCGATGCCGCCCAAATCCACGAATGCGCCATAGTCGGTGATGTTCTTGACGATGCCCTTGACCACTGCGCCTTCCTTCAGATTCTCCAGCAGGGATTCGCGGTCTGCACCCTGGGAAGCTTCCAGCACGGCGCGGCGCGACACCACCACGTTGTTGCGCTTGCGATCAAGTTTGATGACCTTGAGCTCCATGGTCTTGTTCTCATACGGCGTAGTGTCCTTGACCGGACGGATGTCCACCAGCGAGCCGGGCAGGAAAGCGCGGATGCCGTTCACCATGGCGGTCAGGCCGCCCTTGACCTTGCCGCTCACGAAACCTTCGACAATGCGGCCTTCTTCCATGGCCTGCTCCAGATCCAGCCAGGCAGCCAAACGTTTGGCCTTTTCGCGCGACAGGCGCGTTTCGCCATAGCCGTTCTCCAGCGATTCGATGGCAACGGTGGTGAAATCACCGGCCTTGACCTCGACATTACCCTGGGCGTCCTTGAATTCTTCAACGGGAATGAAACTTTCGGACTTCAGTCCGGCATTCACCACCACCACGTTCTGCTCGACGCGAACGACCTGGGCAGTGATCAATTCACCTGCGCGCATTTCCTTGCGGTTCAGGCTTTCTTCAAAGAGGGAAGCAAAACTTTCCATTTCGGCTACAGCGGTCATTTCGATATACCTTAGAGTGTCCCGCAAACTGCACGGGAGTTAGTTAGTCAACCCGGAGCGAAGGGCTCGCCTCGGGGCCATACTGCGCGTCACCTGTTGAGCAACGATTGGTAGCGCGCCAACACCTCGTTGACGGCCTGCTCGATGTTCAACTGCGTCGTATCCAGCAGACTTGCGCCTTCCGCCTGTTGCAGGGGAGCCACGCTACGCTGGGAATCCCGCTCGTCACGCGCCTGTATATCTTGCAAAAGGGCGCGCATACTAGCATCCATCCCTTTTTCTTTCAACTGCTTATATCGGCGTTCCGCGCGCGCCGCGGCGGAGGCGGTCAGGAATATCTTGCACACCGCATCCGGGAATACCACCGAGGCCATGTCGCGGCCATCGGCCAGCAGTCCCGGCGCTTGGCGGAAAGCGCGCTGCTTGTCCAGCAAGGCGGCGCGCACCTTGGGCAAGGCAGCCACCTTGGACGCAGCCGAACCCACCTCTTCGGTGCGCAACTCATCACCGACCTTCACGCCATCCAGCCAGGTATCGCCGCGCTCGAAGCGGATATCCACCCTGCCCGCCAACGCGGCCAACCCGGCCTCGTCGTCCAGCGCCACCGCATGGCGTTGTGCGGCCAACCCCAGCAGGCGGTACAGCGCACCGCTATCCAGGTAATGCATACCCAGCGCCTCGGCCACGCGCTGCGCCACCGTGCCCTTGCCCGAAGCCGAGGGGCCGTCAATGGCGATGACCGGCACCGCCTGCGTCACCCTGGCGAACTCGGCGAAATAGTCGGGGAAGGTCTTGGCGACACAGCCGGGATCGTTGATGCGCATGCCCTCCGCGCCGAACGCCGCCAGCGAGAAACACATGGCCATGCGGTGGTCATCATAGGTGTCTATCGCAGCATGCTTGATCTGCGTGGGCGGCGTGATGCGGATGTAATCCCTGCCTTCCTCCACTGTCGCGCCGACCTTGCGCAACTCCGTCGCCATCGCATGAATGCGGTCAGTCTCCTTCACGCGCCAGCTGGCGATGTTGCGCAGCGTGGTCGTGCCGTCGGCAAACAGCGCCGCCACGGCCAGCGTCATCGCGGCATCGGGGATGTGGTTGCAATCGAGCGTGATGGCTTGCAGCTTGCCGTCCTGAGGGCCGGACGCGCTCATCCAGTTCGGCCCCGTCTCAATGCGCGCGCCCATCTTGGCGAGCGCTTCGGCGAAACGCACATCGCCCTGCACGCTGTCGCGGCCCACGCCTTCCACGCGCAGCGCCCCCCCTCCAATCGCTCCGGCAGCGAGAAAATAGGAAGCCGATGAAGCATCGCCCTCCACGAATACCTCTCGCGGACTCTGGTAGCGCTGACCGCCGAACACCACGAAGCGTTGCCACTCCTGCCTTTCAACCTTGACACCGAAACGCTGCATCATCGCCAGCGTGATCTCTATGTAAGGCTTAGAGATCAGCTCCCCCACCACTTCCACCACCACACTGCGCCCGGTGAGCGGCAAGGCCATCAGCAGGCCGGTGAGAAACTGGCTGGACACGTCTCCGCGCACCTGCACTGTATCGCCGGCGAGTTGGGCTGGTTTGATACGCAACGGAGGAAATCCCTCATTGCCAAGATATTCGATGTTCGCGCCCAGTTGGCGCAGGGCATTCACCAAGTCGGCTATGGGTCGCTCGTGCATGCGTGGTACGCCGGACAGTTCGTAGTTGCCGCCGGACAGTGCCAGCGCAGCAGTCAATGGCCGGAAGGCGGTACCCGCATTGCCCAAAAATAGTTTCGCTTCCTTCACCGGAAAGTTGCCGCCGCAACCGCTCACGCGATAAGCATTTCCACCCAGCGACTCCACGCCCACGCCCAATATCTGCAAGGCATCCAGCATACGGTCGGTATCGTCCGACTTGAGCAGATCACGCACCACGGCCACGCCTTGCGACAACGCCGCCAGCAGCAGCACGCGGTTGGAGATGCTCTTGGAGCCGGGCAGGCGCACCGTACCGCGTGCAGACATCAACGGAGGAAGATCGAGGAATTCGAGTTGGGCCATAAAGGGGAAATGAAAAAGTTATTTCTGAGTCCAGGCGCCGCGCACCTCGCGCGCCAGGCTGAATATCTCCTCCAGCCTGGCAGCATCGTTGTCCTGTAACGCCTGATGCACTACATAAAGCTCGTCGGCGTAACGCCGCACTTCGCGCAACAGCGCTTCGCGGTTGGCCAAACAGATGTCGCGCCACATCTCGGGCGAGCTGGCGGCGATGCGGGTGAAGTCGCGGAAGCCGCTGGCGGCGAAGGATAACAACTGCTCGCGGTTATCGCGTTGCGCGATGTCATGCACCAAGGCGAATGACAACAAATGCGGCAGATGGCTCACCGCAGCGAACACCTCGTCGTGTTCTTGCGGTGTGAGTTCGGAGACGTTCGCTCCGCACAGCACCCAAGCCTGACGAACGCGTGCCACGGCCTCCGGAGAGTTCTCGTCCAGTGGCGTCAGCACCACGCGCTTGCCGCGATACAGCTCGGCATGCGCCGCTTGCGGGCCGCTCTTTTCTGCCCCTGCGATGGGGTGGGCGGGCACGAACTGCGCCAGTTTGCTGCCCAGACAAACTCGCGCTGCAGCGACCACATCACCCTTGGTGCTGCCGCCATCGATGACGAGGGCGCCGCTGCCAAGATGCGGGGCGATTCGCCTGAAGATGTCGGCCATCTGCGCCACCGGTGTGGCCAGCAGAACGATGTCCGTGTCGCGCACTTCCGCCGCTTCATCGCTGCCGATGCGGTCGAGGATGCCGAGTCGCCTGGCCTGCTCCAGCGTCGCCCGACTGCGCCCGAAGCCAACCACTTCGCCCGCCGCTCCGGCCTTCTTCAGCGCCAGTGCGAACGAGCCGCCGATCAGCCCGACACCGAAGATGACGACTTTTTGGAAGGGCGGTTGCATACCTTACAGCGTGCGCCCGATCACCCCGGCGATCGCAGAGAGCGTGCCCATCAGTTTCTTCAGTTCGTCCGGGGTCAGCGCCTGATCAGCATCACACCAGGCTTCGCACGGATTCGGATGCATCTCGACCAGCAGGCCGTCCGCGCCTGCCGCGATGGCGGCTTGCGACAGCGCCGCCACCATCCACGCCTTGCCGCCCGCGTGCGAAGGATCGACGATCACCGGCAGATGGGTCTCCTTCTTGAGCACCGGGATGGCGGTCACGTCCAACACGTTGCGGTAGTAGGTCTCGAAGGTGCGGATGCCGCGTTCGCAGAAGATGATGTTGTGGTTGCCACCCGCCGCGATGTATTCCGCCGCCATTAGCCATTCGCTGATGGTGGCCGACATGCCGCGCTTGAGGATGACCGGCTTGTTGACGCGTCCGACTTCCTTCAGCAGGTCGAAATTCTGCATGTTGCGTGTGCCAATCTGGATCACGTCTACGTCGTATTCAAGGAAGGCGTCGAGTTGGCGCGCATCCATCAGCTCGGTAACGATGGGGAGCTTGAACTTGTCCGCTGCCTTGCGGAACATCTCCAACCCTTCCACGCCCTTGCCCTGGAAGGTGTAGGGACTGGTGCGCGGCTTGAACGCACCGCCGCGCATCAGGCGGCAACCGGCTTCCTTCACGAACTTCGCGGACAAGTCCATCTGCTCCTGCGTTTCCACCGAGCATGGACCGGCAATGATCTGGATCGGGTTGCCGCCCAACGGCACCCCGGTGATGTCCACCACGGTGTTCGCCTTGTGCGATTCACGCGACACGATCTTGTACTGCTTGGCGATGTGCATCGCGTTCTCCACGCCCGGCAGCGAAGTGAACATGTCCGCATCCAGCTTGCGCTCGTCGCCGATGGCGCCGATCACAGTGCGTTCCACGCCACGCGAGATATTGGCCTTCAGCCCTGCCGTTTCCAGCTTTTTCACCACCGCACCAATCTGCTGCTCGGTGGAACCGTTTTCCATCACGATAATCATTTTTCGTCTCCAATCGCCTGCTTCAAGGCAGTCAAAAATTTCGCATTCTCACTTTCCAGACCGATGCTGACGCGCAGCCAGTCGGCCATGTCGTAATTCGCTATCGGGCGCACGATCACGCCCAGTTCCAGCAAACGCCGATACATCGCCGTCGCGCCGCCGATACGGAACGCCACAAAATTACCGAACGACGGGATGTATTCCAGCCCCAGTTTGCTCAACCCTTCGGTGATCTGCTGCATGCCGCGCAGGTTCAGCTCGAAGGTGCGTTTCACAAAGAAGGTGTCGCGCAGTGCCGCCACCGCCGCTGCCTGCGCCACGCTGTTCACATTGAATGGTTGGCGCACGCGATTCATCATGTCGGTCACCTGCTCATGCGCCAGCGCATATCCCACACGCAAACCGGCCAGCCCAAAAGCCTTGGAGAAGGTGCGCGAGATGATGAGGTTGGGAAAATCTTTCAGCCATGCGACCGAATCGTATCGCTTATCTTCCGGCAGATATTCGTTGTAAGCCTCGTCCAGCACCACCAATATGTCGGCAGGCAACACTCGCATGAACGCCAGCAAATCTTCCGCGCTCAGGAAGGTGCCCGTCGGGTTGTTCGGGTTGGCGATGAACACGATCCTGGCCTGGTTGTCCTTTGCGGCCTGCGCCATCGCTGGCAGGTCGTGGCCGAAGTTGATCGCGGGCACGCTGATGCCGGTCGCACCTACCGCCTGCGTCGCCAGCGCATACACCGCAAAGGCATGCGCCGAGTACACCCCCTTGTCGCCCACAGTCAGGAAGGCGCGTGCCGCCAATTCCAGCAAGTCGTTGCTGCCATTGCCCAACACCAAGTTGGTGTGCGCCACGCCGTAACGCTTCACCAGCGCGTCCTTCAGTTCGAAGCCATTGCCATCGGGATACAGGGCAATGGTCTTGATCGCCTCCTGCATGGCCGCGACGGCCGCCGGACTCGCTCCCAGCGGGTTCTCGTTCGAGGCCAGCTTGACGATGCCGGTGATGCCCAGCTCACGCTCCAGCTCGGAGATGGGCTTGCCGGGCTGATAGGGCGCGATGGCGCGGATATAGGAAGGAGCCAGATCACAGTAATTCATTTGATACCTTGCTTGATGAAACCTTTTAGATGGCTGCCGGGTAAGACCCCAGCACCTTGACGAAGGCGGCGATCTGCTTGAGTTGTGCCAGCGCAGCCGCCACTTTGGCATCCGACTGATGGCCTTCAATATCGACATAAAACACGTATTCCCACAGCCCGGTGCGGGAGGGGCGCGATTCCAGCTTGGTCATGGAGACACCGTTCTGTGCGAATGGCGTGAGCAGGTCATGCATCGCGCCGGGACGGTTCGCCGCCGACATCGCCAGCGAGGTCTTGTCCTTTCCGGAAGCAGCGACCGCTTGTTTGCCGACAAGCAGGAAGCGGGTGGTGTTGCGCGCATCGTCTTCGATGTTCTTTGCCAGTAGTTTGAGGTGGTAATGCACGGCCGCCCTTTCCCCCGCCACGGCCGCCGCGAAGGATTCCCCCGCCGCCATGCGCGCGGCATCGGCATTACTGGAAGCCGTGATGCGTTCGGCTTGCGGCAGATGCGCGTGTAGCCATTCCTGGCACTGCCCGAACGATTGCGGATGAGAATACACGCGGCGGATCACCGACAGATCGTTTTCGTTCGACAGCAGGCATTGATGCACCTGCAACAGCACTTCGCCGCAAATCTTCAGGTTGCTGGCCAGCAACAGGTCGAGCGTGCGCCCCACTGCGCCTTCGGTGGAATTCTCCACCGGCACCATGCCGTAGCTGGCCGCACCGCTCTCCACCGCCGTGAACACATCATCAATCGATTCGGCGGACAAGCCTTCGGTGGCCTGGCCGAAGCGCTGGAACACCGCCGCCTCGCTGAAGGTGCCGTGCGGTCCGAGATAAGCCACGCGCAGCGGGGCCTCCAATGAGCGGCATTGCGACATAATCTCAGTGAACAACACCGCGACGCCTTCCCTGGAGAGCGGCCCGGCATTGGCATCCATCATGCGCTGCAATACCTGCGCCTCGCGCTCGGGACGCAGCACGGCACTTGCGCCCTTGGCATGGCCGATCTGCTGCGCCAGATTGGCGCGTTCATTGAACAAGCGCAGCAGTTCATCGTCAATGCAGTCTATCTGCGCGCGGAATTGTTTGAGGTTCCCGCTCACTCGTCCTGCTCCAGCGGCAAGGCGCGCACCATCAGCACGCCGGTGATGGCGGCGATCTGCGCCCGCAGCACCTCGGGCACTACGGTATCGGTGTCCACCAGCGTATAGGCCATCTCGCCGCGCGATTTGTTCATCATGTTGTGGATATTGATGCCCGCCCCCGCCAGCGTGGACGATATTTGCCCCAGCATGTTAGGCACGTTGGTATTGGCGATGGCCAGGCGGTAGGACGATTCGCGCGGCATCGCCACATTGGGGAAGTTCACGGTGTTGCTGACGTTGCCGTGCTCCAGGTAATCACGCAGTTGCTCGGCCACCATCACGGCGCAGTTCTCTTCCGCCTCTTCGGTGGATGCGCCCAGATGCGGCAAGGCAATCACGCCCTCATTGCCCTGCACTTTTGGGGTCGGGAAATCACACACATAACCGCGCAGGTGTTTGCTGGCCAGCCCAGCCAGTACCGCGTCTTCGCTGACGATGCCGTCGCGCGCAAAATTCAGCAGTACCGCGCCCGCCTTCATCGCAGCCACGCGCTTGTCATCGATCAGGTTGCGCGTCGCCTCCAGCAAAGGCACATGCAGGGTGACGAAATCGCTGTGCTTGAGCAGATCTTCCACGCTGTGCGCCTTCTTTACCTGGGAGGACAGGCTCCACGCCGCCTCCACAGTGATCTCGGGATCGTAGCCTATGACCCTCATGCCGAGACCGAGCGCCGCATCCGCCACCAGACGCCCGATTGCACCCAGGCCGATGATGCCCAGCGTGCGCCCGCGCAATTCGGTACCGGCGTAGTATTTTTTGCCGTCCTCGACCTGCTTGTGCATGGCGGCCTCGTCGCCGTGCAAGCCCGCCACGAAGCGCACGGCGGGCAGGATGTTGCGCGCGGCCAGCAACATGCCGGTAATGACCAGTTCCTTCACTGCGTTGGCGTTTGCACCCGGCGCATTGAACACTGGCACGCCGCGCGCGCTCATCGCTTTCACCGGCACATTGTTGGTGCCCGCACCGGCGCGCGCGATGGCCAGCACGCTTTGCGGGATGTCCATCGTATGCATGTCCTGCGAACGTACCAAGATGGCATCCGGATGGGGGATGTCGCTGCCTGTGATATAGCGCCCGGCAGGCAGGCGCTTCAGGCCGGCCGGCGAGATCTTGTTGAGCGCGAGAACCCGGAAAGTCTTAGCCATGCTTTTTGGCGAACTCGTCCATAAAATCGGCCAATGCCTGCACACCCGCCAATGGCATGGCGTTATAAATCGAGGCACGCATGCCGCCGACGGAGCGATGTCCCTTCAGTTGCAGCAGGCCGCGCGCGTCCGCCTGCTTAAGGAAGTCGCCGTCAAGGTTAGCCTCCTTCAGCGTGAACGGCACGTTCATGCGCGAGCGGTCCGCCTTGGCCACCGGACAGTTATAGAAACCCGCGCTGGCGTCGATGGCGTCGTACAACACCTTGGCCTTGGCGATGTTGTGCCGCTCCATCGCCGCGATGCCGCCGTTCTTCTTAAGCCACTGGAACACCAGCCCGGCCATGTAGATGCCATAGGTGGGCGGCGTGTTGTACATGGATTCGTTGTCGGCGTGAATCTTGTAATCGAGCATGGTCGGCAGGCGTGCATCGGCATGGCCGACCAAGTCCTCGCGCACGATCACCACGGTGACACCCGCCGGGCCGATGTTCTTCTGCGCCCCTGCGTAGATCAGGCCGAATCTGGACACATCCACCGGACGCGACAGGATGTTGGACGACATGTCCGCCACCAGCGGTACATCGCCCGTTTCGGGAATCCAGTTGAACTCGACACCGCCTATGGTTTCATTCGGTGTGTAATGCAGATAGGCCGCATGCTTGTCCAACTCCCAAGTCTTGAAGTCCGGCACATAGGTGCAGTTCCTGTCCTTGTTGTCGGCGACGACGTTCACGTTGCAGAACTTCTTCGCTTCACCTATGGCCTTCTTTGACCATTCGCCGGTGTTCACATAGTCGGCGGACGCCTTGCCACGCAACATGTTCAGCGGGATCATGGAAAATTGCAGGTGCGCGCCGCCTTGCAGGAAAAGCACCTTGTAGTTGGAGGGAACGCCCATCAATTCGCGCAGGTCGGCTTCTGCTTGGGCGTGGATGCCCATGTATTCCTTGCCGCGATGCGACATCTCCATCACCGACATGCCGCTGCCGTGCCAGTCCGGCAGTTCGGCCTGTGCCTGCTGCAACACGGCCTTGGGCAACACGGCGGGTCCTGCACTAAAGTTGTAGATGGTCATGTTGCGTCCTCCCAATGATTATTCGGAATCTTCCTCGGTCTCTGCGATGCGGCTCAACCCGGCCAATTTGTCGCCCTCTCCCAGGTTCATCAGCGTGACACCCTGCGTGGCGCGGCTCATCTCGCGGATCTCCTTGACGCGGGTGCGGATCAGCACGCCGTTGGTACCGATCAGCATGATCTCGTCTTCCGGATGCACCAGCGTGGCAGCCACCACCTTGCCGTTGCGCTCGGTGGTCTGGATGGCGATCATGCCCTGCGTGCCGCGCCCGTGGCGCGTGTATTCGGCGATCGACGTGCGTTTCCCATAACCGTTCTCTGTCGCGGTGAGTACGCTCTGCTGTTCATTCTCGGCTACCAGCAGCGCAATCACCTTGCCGCCCTTGGCCAGGTTCATGCCTCGCACACCGCGTGTAGCGCGCCCCATGGAGCGCACGTCGTTCTCGTCAAAACGCACGGCCTTGCCTTCGTTGGAGAACAGCATCACATCATGCTGGCCGTCGGTCAACGCCACACCGACCAGGAAGTCCTCTTCGTCCAGATTGATGGCGATGATGCCCTTGGCGCGCGGATTGGCAAAATCGGACAGCGGGGTCTTTTTCACCGTACCTTCGGTGGTGGCAAAAAACACGTAGCGGTCCTCGCGGAACTGCTTCACCGGCAAGATGGCATTGATCTTCTCGTTCGACTCCAGCGGCAGCAAATTGACGATGGGCTTGCCGCGCGAAATGCGCGTACCCTGCGGCACCTCATAGACCTTGAGCCAGTAGCAGCGGCCACGGTTGGAGAAGCACAGGATGTAGTCGTGCGTGTTGGCGATGAACAGGTTGTCGATGAAATCGTCTTCCTTGGTCGCCGTAGCCTGCTTGCCGCGCCCGCCGCGCTTCTGCGCGCGGTACTCGTCCAGCTTCTGCGCCTTCATGTAGCCGCCGTGTGACATGGTCACCACCACATCCTCCGGCGCGATCAGGTCTTCCATGGAAAGATCCTGGGTATGCATAACGATCTCGCTACGGCGTTTGTCGCCGAACTGAGAACGGATGGCGATCAATTCTTCGCCGATGATCTGTGTCACGCGTGCCGGTTTGGCCAGGATGTCGAGCAGATCGGTGATCTTGTCCATCACCTCGCGGTATTCGCCCACGATCTTGTCCTGCTCCAGCCCGGTCAGGCGCTGCAAGCGCAGCTCCAGGATAGCCTGGGACTGGGCATCGGACAGGAAATAGCCCCTGCTCTTCACCAGTCCGAATTCCGGCGACAGCCCCTCCGGACGCGACGCATCGCTCACGCGGCTTAACATATCCTCCACCAGAGAGGAACGCCATGCACGCGCCATAAGCTCGCGCTTCGCATCCGCCGGCGTCGGCGCGGCTTTGATGAGCGCGATGATCTCGTCCACGTTGGACAATGCGACCGCCAGGCCTTCCAGGATGTGACCGCGCTCGCGTGCCTTGCGCAATTCGAAGATGGTGCGGCGAGTCACCACCTCGCGGCGATGACGCAGGAAGGCTTCGATGACATCCTTCAGGTTGCACAACTTGGGTTGACCATCAACAATGGCGACCATGTTGATGCCGAAGCTATCCTGCATCTGCGTGGTCTTGTACAGCTTGTTCAGCACCACGTCGGCATTCTCGCCGCGCTTCAGTTCGATCACCGCGCGCATGCCGGACTTGTCCGATTCGTCGCGGATCTCGGAGATGCCTTCCAGCGTCTTCTCGCGCACCATCTCGCCGATCTTCATCAGCAGGTTGGCCTTGTTCACCTGATACGGCAACTCATCGATGATGATGGTTTGACGATCGCCCTTGCCAATATCCTCGAAGTGGGTGCGCGCGCGCATCACCACGCGGCCGCGACCAGTGCGATACCCTTCTTTCACCCCGGCCAGACCGTAGATAAAGCCCGCAGTGGGGAAGTCTGGTGCAGGCACCAACTCGATCAACTGCTCGATGTCCATGTCTGGATTACGCAGCAGCGCCAGACAGGCATCGATCACTTCCGACAAGTTGTGTGGCGGGATATTGGTCGCCATACCCACCGCGATGCCGGATGAACCATTGATGAGCAGGTTGGGGATGCGCGTCGGGAACACTAGCGGCTCCTGCTCGGAACCGTCGTAGTTCGGGCCGAAATCCACCGTCTCCTTGTCAATGTCGGCCAACAGCTCATGCGCGATCCTGGCCATACGGATCTCGGTATAACGCATCGCCGCCGCATTGTCGCCGTCCACCGAACCGAAGTTGCCTTGTCCGTCCACCAGCGTGTAGCGCAGCGAAAAATCCTGCGCCATACGCACGATGGTGTCGTACACCGCCGTGTCCCCATGCGGGTGGTATTTACCGATTACATCACCGACGATACGCGCCGATTTCTTGTAAGCGCGGTTCCAATCGTTGTTGAGTTCGCTCATGGCAAACAGCACACGGCGGTGCACCGGCTTCAGGCCGTCGCGCACATCGGGCAGCGCACGGCCCACGATCACACTCATCGCATAGTCCAGATAGGACTTGCGCATCTCCTCTTCGAGGCTGACGGGCAGGGTTTCTTTGGCGAATTGTTGTTCCATGAGCGACCTAATTATGTAAGCCCAGCAAACTGCCAGCGGGGCAGTGAATCAAAGGTCGCATTCTAGCACACCCCCTGCGCTTGCCGACCAGCCAAGGGCAGGATGGGATTCAGAAGCGGAAGGCCAAACGCATGCCGTATTCGGCGGTCTTGTTCTTGGGCTCTCTCAGAAAAACCAGCGCAGACCCCATGGCATCCGTCATCACCTGTGAGGTCACTTCCGACGCAGCGATGTTCCAGTAATTCAGGAACGGCCCGAAGCTTAAATCACCCGCCTCATAAATCATGCTCAAGCGCAGGCCGTAGCCGCTGTTCTGCCGGTTGGTAGTATCCGAAGCTCCAGCCACCCCGTTGAACCCGACCAAGTCGGAAAGACGCGACACCTGCTCTCCCCACAACAGGTAATCGAATTCGAGCGTGGTGGACATCACCGCTTCATACTGCAACCCCATGCGGTGCGTCAGCCCCAGCGGCACGTAGAAATAATTGCTTTCGCGGCGATACCCCGCTGCACCGGTGTTGCTCATTCCACGCGCATCATCGAACAGATAGCGATAGCCGAAGCCGATAAAAGGCGACAGTACAAAATCGTGCATCCGGAAATCCCGGCTCACCAAGCCCCGAAATTCGTAATACCAGTCCGGCAAGCCTGCCTGAAAACCGCTCCCGTTGTAATCCGCCTTGCCGTACGCGAAACGCAGGTCGTCGCGGAAAAACCATGTATCGTTCAACGCCATCGTCCCGGCATAGTCCGCCCCCAGCTTGTCCCCGGCGATGGTGACCCCTAAGGTCGGCTCTTCATAGTTGTAGGAAAAGGACGCTATGCCAAGTTCTTTCCCCTCGCGGGTATACAGGCCGGCCGGCTCCGCCATGACGTCCGGCATCGCATGCAGACATGCGCAAGCAACTAAGAAAGCTTTGGAACATCTACCCATGTCTTCCCCCCTTCGCTATTGATAGCCCTTTTTTATTATCTGCAGTTTTGCTACATTTTCCGCTCTCCAATTTCTCTCAGCCTAACATCATGACCAACGCCGATCCCGTCGAACTGGAAAAATTCTCGCAGCTCGCCCACAAATGGTGGGACCCGAACAGCGAATTCAAACCGCTGCACGACATTAACCCGCTGCGCTTGGATTATGTCGCAGGTATTGTCCCGCTGGTCGGCAAGACGGTACTGGACGTAGGATGCGGCGGCGGCATCCTGAGCGAAGCGCTGGCGGGCGCGGGCGCCACAGTGACCGGCATCGACCTTGCCGACAAATCCCTGCAAGTGGCCAAGCTTCACCTGCTGGAAAGCGGCAAGCAGGTGGAATACCGCAAGGTGGTGGTGGAAACGCTGGCCGCCGAACGCCCTGCTTACTATGACGTGGTGACCTGCATGGAGATGCTGGAGCATGTGCCCGACCCTGCGGCGGTCGTGCACGCCTGTGCCGCGCTGGTCAAGCCCGGCGGCCATGTGTTCTTCTCCACCCTCAACCGCAACCCGAAATCCTATTTGTTCGCCATCATCGGCGCGGAATATGTGCTGAACATGCTGCCGCGCGGCACGCACGACTACGCCAAGTTCATCAAACCCTCCGAACTGGCGCAATGGTGCCGCGATGCGGGTCTGGGCGTGAACGATGTAAGCGGCATGAGCTACAACCCGCTGGACAAGACCTACGCGCTGGGCCGCGACACCGACATCAATTACCTGATGGCCTGCCAGCGTGGTTGATGCCGTCCTGTTCGATCTTGACGGCACCTTCGCCGATACCGCCCCCGACCTGGGCGCAGCCTTGAACCATGTGTTGCAGCAACGCGGTATCCCGCCACTGCCCATCGCCGCCATCCGTACCCAGGCCTCGCATGGCTCGCCCGGCCTACTCAAACTGGGGCTGGGTATCACCCCGGACGCGCCCGGGTACGAAGAAGCGCGCGAATTTTTCCTGCAATACTATGAATCACACATCTGCGATCAAACCCGGCTATTCCCCGGCATGGCCGCGCTGGTGGCCGAGCTGGAAGTACGCGATCTGCCCTGGGGCATCGTCACCAACAAGCCGCACCGCTACACCGTGCCGCTGATGGAGAAACTGGGCTATGCCAGACGCGCGGCATGCCTGGTGAGCGGCGACACCTGCAAGCACGCCAAGCCGCACCCCATGTCCTTGCTGCATGCGGCGGACTTGATGGGAGTGGAAGCGTCGCGTTGCCTTTACCTCGGCGACGACCTGCGCGACATGGAAGCCGCACAAGCCGCCGGCATGCCTGGCGTCATCGCCTCTTATGGCTATATCGATCCTGCGGGGACAGACCACTGGCCTGCGGCAGGCAGCGTGCCAACCCCCTTCGCGCTGGTCAGTTTCCTGACGCGCTGAATGGCGTATCATCCGGCCATCGCTTGCTCCCATAAGAACATGGCGTCCCAGCCCGACAGCAAAGCCCCGCTCGATCCACAGTCCCAGGACGGCATCCAGGAAATCTTGCACAAGGTCATCATCGCCCACCAGCAGGCGCTGGCATTGCTACAACAGACAGAGGCGGCCTACAGCAGACTCATCCCGCACCAGCTCTTGAACCTGCTGCATGCCAAGAGCGTGCTGGATGTAAAGCTGGGCGACCAGGTGGAACGCAAAATGACCATCCTGTTTTCGGACATCCGCGATTTCACGCCCCTGTCCGAGTCCATGACACCCGCTGAAAACTTCGAGTTCATCAACTCCTACCTTAGCCAGATGGAGCCGGTCATCAGCAGGCACAATGGCATCATCGACAAATACATCGGCGACGCCATCATGGCGCTTTTCGAGCACAGCGCGGACGACGCGCTCAACGGCGCCATCGCCATGCTGGAAAGACTGATCTATTACAACGCTGGCCGCAAGCGGGCCAGCTACCAGCCCATCCGCATCGGCATCGGCCTCAACACGGGCAGAGTGATGATAGGCACGGTGGGTGGCGTCAACCGCATGGACAGCACTGTCATCGGCGACGCAGTGAACTTGGCGGCAAGGCTGGAAGAAGCGACCAAGACTTACAATGTCCCGCTCATCATCAGCCACAACACACTGTATGACCTGGCCGATCCGGAGCGCTACCACATCCGTTTCCTCGACCGCGTACGAGTCAAGGGCAAGCATCAACCACTGTCCCTTTACGAAGTTTTCAACAACGACCCCGCCCCGCTGTGCGCCACCAAGCAGCAGACCCGTGCCATGTTCGAACAGGCCGTGGCCTGTTACCACATGAAAGACATCGGCCAGTCGCTGCACCTGATCGAACAATGTCTGACCATCGCCCCAGACGACTTCCCCGCGCAGATATACCGGCAGCGTTGCCGCGATCATCAGTCAGGCGGACAACACCTGAGCACTGGCGAACTGCAAAGTGGCTTGGCCTGGGGTTCGGAATACCAAACCGGTATAGACGACCTCGACCGCGCGCATCGCGCACTGATGCAGCAACTGGATGCTCTCATCGCCAAGATAGCAACCAACACCTGCGATAGCTGTATCGGCATCTATGCCACACTCGAAAACCATGCCGCCCGCCTGTTCCCCATCGAAGAACAAATCATGCGCGAGCGCAACTACCCTTTCCGCGAAGCACATATGCGGGAGCACCAACACTTCATCCGCCATTTCCGTGACCTCCAGCAGCGCTCCCCCGGCCATACGGAAGATGTGCGCTATCTGGCCTACCGCACTGCACTGCTCCTGCTGGATTGGTTCTCCGCGCATGTCGCCAAGGCCGACCGCCATTTCGCGCGTCACATGCAAACCGGCAAAGCCTAGGAACCTCTGCTACAATGCGCCCCGCCGAGTAACAAACCAAACCGGGGGTGACTTGGCTTCGACGTGGGTTGCAAAGCAGTGCAGGGCATACCGAGGACCCGCCACCTCGTAAATCAGCTGGAAACCAAATAGTCGCAAACGACGAAAAGTACGCTCTGGCCGCCTAAGGCCGGACCTCACACCCTAGTGTCCGTGCAGGGGCTCGATGGCGCAAGCCTGAGATGAGTGAGGTCATTTACACGGAATCGTGTCGTGCAGGGCTACTTTGCACGAAGCTAAAATTAAGGTGGCTCGTCCGTCAGCAGCCCGTCGGTTGGCGTCTGCCGGATTAGATTAAATAGCCAGACTAAGTATGTAGAACTGCCTGTAGAGGGCTTGCGGACGGGGGTTCAATCCCCCCCACCTCCACCAATATTAAGGACTCAGACATTCTCTGAGTCCTTTTCTTTTTCCACAAACCCCGCGCAGTGTGGCTTAATTTTCAATAGGTTGCGGACTTCGCATCTCACCACTGCCCTCAAGCTCTGCGGCTATTCTTGCTTCACCCTGTTGTTCGAGGCGCTGGTGCTGATGCTGGCTCGGCAGATGCCTTT
>JBBIIN010000012.1:0-44449 GCA_037446515.1 Gallionellaceae bacterium | reverse complement strand
TGTGATCAATCCCTGTCCTGCGTTCCCAGCAGGACGAGCACTGCACCGCCGCCGCCCGCGTCCGACGGTGCTTCGCAGAAAGCCAGCACATGCGGGTGCTGGGTCAGCCAGTGGCGGGCATGCACTTTCAATATTCCTTCGCGCCCCTCGCTGCGCCAGCCTTTGCCGTGGATGATGTTGACGCAGCGCAAGCCACGTTGCAGCGCCTGATGCAGGAATCCAGCCAATAGTTTTCTGGCATTGTCCAGATTGAGACCGTGCAGGTCGAGTACATCCTGCACCGGCCAAGTTCCGCGCCGCAGCTTGCGCAGCTTCATGCGGTTCAGGCCGTCGCGCAAGTATTCGGTGAGCGCAACGTCACCTGCGCCGTGGTCGGACAGCGGCGCGGTGACCAGGGATGGAGCGATGTCTCTGCGCGTAGGCGACTTGCGCGGGGCGGGAGAGGGAGCTTTGCGATCGGAGGGTTTGAGCGGTGTGACGCCGACCAGCGCCTGCCGGAACAAGTCGTCATCCTGTTCCGGCTTATCCTGCATCAGCCGAGAGATTGCAGGTACTTGTCCGCATCCAATGCCGCCATGCATCCTGTCGCGGCAGAAGTGCAGGCCTGGCGGTAGATTTGGTCCTGCACGTCGCCGGCGGCGAACACGCCCGCGATGCCGGTCGCCGTGGCGTTGCCTTTGTTGCCGCCACGCGTGACGATGTAACCGTTGTCCATCTCCAGTTGTCCGGCAAAGATATCGGTGTTGGGCTTGTGGCCGATAGCGATGAACACGCCGTCCACCTTGATGTCCTGCGTGCTGCCGTTCAGCACGTTCTTCAGGCGCGCGCCGGTCACGCCGGAATCATCACCCAGCACCTCGTCCAGCACCTGATGTAACTGTAAAGTGATTTTGCCTTCCTTCACCCTCTCCATCAGGTGGTCCACCATGATGCGCTCGGCGCGGAAGCTGTCGCGGCGGTGGATGAGCGTGACGTGGCTGGCGATGTTGGCGAGATAGAGCGCTTCTTCCACGGCGGTGTTGCCGCCACCGACCACGGCCACCGGTTTGTTGCGGTAGAAGAAACCGTCGCAGGTGGCGCAGCCGGACACGCCCTTGCCCATGAACGCTTGCTCGGAGGGCAGACCGAGGTATTGCGCGGATGCGCCGGTGGCGATGATGAGGGCATCGCAAGTATAAGTGCCGCTATCGCCGATCAGCGTGAATGGTTTCTGTTGTAGCTTCGCGGTGTGGATGTGGTCGAAGAGGATCTGCGTGTTGAAGCGCTCGGCATGCTGCTGGAAGCGCCGCATCAGCTCCGGCCCCTGTACACCGTTGGCATCGGCGGGCCAGTTATCCACTTCGGTGGTGGTCATCAGCTGGCCGCCCTGTGCCATGCCGGTGATCAGTACCGGATTGAGGTTGGCGCGCGCGGCATAAACCGCAGCGGTGTATCCGGCAGGGCCGGAGCCAAGAATGATGAGACGATGGTGTTGGGTGTTTTTTTCCATGATTTTGAAGTGGACGTAACGGATGAATGACGGGCGAAATTTAACAGTGGGGCAGCATGCTGTCGAGTAGAATGCGCGCGCCATGAAGATACTGCCCATGCTTGCATTGCTGCTTTGCGTTACCGCGGCCCAGGCCGCCGACCTGCCCGGCATCCCGGCCTTCATCGACGAGATGGTGGCGAAGCACCAGTTCAAGCGAGAGGAACTGGCGCGAGCCTTCCGCCGCGCCGACTACAGGCCTGATGTCATCGAGTCCATCAGCAAACCGGCCACGCTGAAACCCTGGTCGGAATACCGTGCCAATTTCATCAACCCGGAGCGCATTGAAGGCGGCGTGCGCTTTTGGAAGAAACATGCCGCGGCTTTGCAGCGCGCGGAGCGGCAATACGGCGTGCCGCAGGAGTACATCGTCGGCATCATCGGGGTGGAGACGTTGTACGGCAAGAACATGGGCAAATACCGCGCGCTGGACGCGCTGACCACACTGGCCTTCGCCTATCCGCGTCGCGCCGATTTCTTTCGCCTGGAACTGGAGCAATATTTGCTGCTGGCGCGCGAGCAGGATTTCAACGTGCTGGGCGTGCAATCATCGTATGCCGGCGCGCTGGGCATGCCGCAGTTTATGCCGGGCAACTTGCGCAAATACGGCGTGGATTTCAACGGTAACGGCAAGATAGACATCATGCGCGAACCGGAGGACGCCATCGGCAGCGTGGCCAACTATTTCCGCCACTATGGCTGGCGCAGCGGTGAACCGGTGGCGCTGGAGGCGCAGGTTGCCGACGACAAACGCCTGGGCAATCCGGTCGAGACGCGACCGGTGCTGGCGTGGAAGGTGGATGCGTGCGTGACGCCGCTGACGCCGCTTGATGGGCAACAGCCGCCCGCCTGGCTGCTCGATCTGACGCTGGAAAAGGGCAAGCAATACTGGCTGGCGTTCGGAAACTTCGATGTCATCATGCGCTACAACACCAGCAGCTTCTACGCGATGTCGGTGCACCAACTGGCGCAAGCGGTCAAGGCGGCCAGGCCTCAATATCAATAATGAATGCGGCGTGCGCCGTTATAGCGGTTGCGCCAGTAGTCGAGCTGCATCTGCTCCACGCGGATGTGCTCGCCGCTGCGCGGGGAATGCACGAACTTGCCTTCGCCGATGTAGATCCCGACATGTGAGAACGGCTGGCGCAGAGTGTTGTAGAACACCAGATCGCCCGGTTGCAATTCGCTCTGGTGCAGCGGTTCGCCGACGCGGCTGATCTCGCGGCTGGTGCGCGGCAGCGAGATGTTCAGCTCGTGGCGATAGACGTGGCCGACGAAGCCGCTGCAATCGAAACCGCCATTCGCGCCGGTCCCGCCGTAGCGGTAGGGCGTGTCGGCCAGGCTCATCGCATACATCACCAAGTCATTCATCTGTCCGTCGGAAACGGGATTCTGCCTGACAGGCTCCGAGCCGCAGGCAATTAGCAGGAGAACGAACAATAAGGGCATCAGGTTACGCATGGCCTGAATTTAAGCCAGAGTATACGGGTGTGTAAAGGCGGCATGTCCCTGCACGTGCCATGACTAAAGCCCTAAAGAGGCGCATCTCAAGTAAAATCCGCGACTCATCAATCAGGAGTCGTATATGAGCTTTGCAGAAACCGATGTGCAGCAAGCCCTGAAGGGGCTAGTCGATCCCAACACGAAAAAGGATTTCGTCAGCGGCAAATCCGTGAAAAACATCAAGATCAGCGGCAGCGACCTGTCGCTGGACATCCTGCTCGGCTATCCGGCGCAAAGCGTATGGGGCGAGATCAAGGCGCTGGTGGAAGAACATTTGCGCAAAGCGCTGCCCGGCGCGGGCAAGATCGAGGCCAATGTCAGCAGCAAAGTGGTGCCGCACGCGGTGCAGCGCGGCGTGAAGCTGGTGGAGGGCGTGAAGAACATCATCGCTGTGGCCAGCGGCAAGGGCGGTGTCGGCAAGAGCACCACGGCGGTGAATCTGGCGCTGGCGTTGGCCGCCGAGGGCGCGCGCGTGGGCATGCTGGATGCCGACATCTACGGGCCTTCGCAACCGACCATGCTCGGCATCACTGGTCGCCCCGTGTCCAAGGATGGTCAATCCATGGAGCCCATGCAGGGGCATGGCCTGCAGGCCATGTCCATCGGCTTCATGATCGAAGGCGATGATGCGCCCATGATCTGGCGTGGGCCGATGGCCACGCAGGCGCTGGATCAGTTGCTGCGCCAGACACGCTGGGACAACCTGGATTATCTGGTGATCGACCTGCCACCGGGCACCGGCGACATCCAGCTCACACTGGCGCAGAAGGTACCGGTGACCGGGGCGGTGATCGTCACCACGCCGCAGGACATCGCGTTGATGGATGCACGCAAGGGGCTCAAGATGTTCGAGAAGGTCGATGTGAAGATCATCGGCATCGTCGAGAACATGAGCACGCACATCTGCTCGAAATGCGGCCACGAGGAGCATATCTTCGGCGAGGGCGGCGGCGCGAAGATGTGCGCCGACTACGGCACGGAACTGCTGGGCTCGCTGCCGCTGGACATCCATATCCGCGAGCAGGCTGATTCCGGCCAGCCCACCGTGGTCGCCGACCCCGGCGGCAATGTCGCCAGGGCATACCGCCAGATCGCGCGCCGCGTGGCGGTGAAGATTGCGGAGATGGCGCAGGACCACAGCGCGGCTTTTCCCAAGATCGTCGTGCAGAACACTTGATGCGCATTCTGATTTCCAACGACGATGGCTACTTCGCGCCGGGGCTGGCCTGCCTGGCGCAGCATCTTGCCGCCCTCGCCGAGGTGACCGTGGTGGCGCCGGAGCGTGACCGTTCGGGTGCTTCCAACTCGCTCACGCTGAACCGCCCGCTCAATCTGCGCCGCGCCGCCAGCGGCTTCTACTATGTGGATGGTACGCCCACCGATTGCGTGCATCTGGCCGTGACCGGCATGCTGGATACGCAGCCGGACATGGTGGTGTCCGGCATCAATTCCGGCGCGAACATGGGCGACGACACCATCTATTCCGGCACCGTGGCTGCCGCGACCGAAGGCTTCCTGCTGGGCATCCCGTCCATCGCCGTCTCGATGGCGAAGCATGATCCCGTGCATTACGACACGGCGGGCAAGGTGGCGGTGGAACTGGTGCAGCGTTTCATGCGCGAGGTCGAGCCGCAGCCTTGGCTACTCAATGTGAACGTGCCCGACGTGCCCTATGAACAACTGCAAGGCATGCAGGTCACGCGGCTGGGCAAGCGCCACAAGGCCGAGCCGGTGATCAAGAGCAGCAATCCGCATGGTCAGCCGGTGTACTGGGTGGGCGCCGCCGGCAAGGCGCAGGATGCGGGTGAGGGCACGGATTTTTCTGTGGTGGCGCAGGGGCGCGTCTCCGTCACGCCGTTGCAGATCGATCTGACGCAATATGCGCAGATGGATGCGGTGCGTTCCTGGCTGGCGGGGGGGCGATGAACACGCTGCACGCAGGCATAGGCATGACCTCGGCGCGTACCCGTGGCCGCCTGATCGAACGCCTGCGCGCGGAAGGCATTACCGACGAGACCGTGCTGGCGGCGATGAACAGCGTGCCGCGCCATCTTTTCATCGAAGAGGCGCTGGCCAGCCGCGCGTATGACGACGTGTCGCTGCCCATAGGCTACGGCCAGACCATCTCGCAGCCTTACATCGTGGCGCGCATGATCGAGGTGTTGCGTAACGGCAAGCCGTTGGGCCGCGTGCTGGAGGTCGGCACCGGCTGCGGTTACCAGGCGGCGGTGCTGGCACAGGTGGCTAAGGAGGTCTATACCGTCGAGCGTATCCAGCCGCTGTACGAGCGCGCCAGGAAGCTGCTGCGCGAGTTGAAGATACGCAACGTCAGTGTGCGCTATGGCGATGGTGCGGCGGGGTTGAGCGAGGGCGCGCCCTTCGATGGCATCATCATGGCCTGCGCCGCGCCCGCGCTCTCCGCCGCGCTGAAAGAGCAGCTTGCCGTCGGTGGTAGAATAGTGCTGCCGGTCGGGACGCAGGAGCAATACCTGTACCTGATCGAGCGCGACACCAGCGGATACCGCGAGACGCGCCTGGACGCCGTGAGATTCGTACCTTTGCTGATGGGGAAAGCATGACCGCAATCCGTGTTTTATTTTCCATGAACAAGCTGTTTTCCGCTTGCCTGCTCATGTTTTTTGTTGCGCTGCTGGCGGCGTGCGGTACGCCGCAGCCGACCAACAAGAGAGCTCCCATCGTCGAATATGGAGTGCAGGGCAGGACTGCGGCAGCCGGGCAGAAATCCGCGCCTTCCACACCCGAAACGGTTGGTATGATCTACGTGGTGCAAAAGGGCGACACGCTGTATAGCATCGCCTTCCAGCATGGGTTGGATTACCGCGAGGTCGCCGCACTGAACAAGCTGCATGACCCGGCTGCGATCAAGATCGGGCAGCAGTTGCGATTGCAGGTCCCCGTTGCGGAACCCGTGCCGCCCAAGCAGGAGACGCAGCAGGCTGCGGCGCCTGTTCCGGCCAGGCTCGGTGGCATCAAGAGCCAGCCCAAAGTGGGACGGTTGATCTATTCGGAGCAGGCGCTGGCGCAAGCCGAACGCATGCAGGAAGATTCCGCACCTGCGCCTGCAAGCGAAGCGCCCGTGGCAGTTGCCGCCAAACCGAAAGCGATGTCCTTGGGAAAAGATGAGGGCGATCCGGAAGCGCAGGAATGGGGCATGCCGACCAATGGCAAGGTGATCGCCGGGTTTGCGGAAAGCGCGAACCGCAAGGGCGTGGATATCGCTGGCAAGAAGGGGCAGGCAGTGGTGGCCAGCGCCTCCGGCAAGGTGGTGTATAGCGGCAGCGGCCTGCGCGGCTACGGCAAGCTCATCATCATCAAGCACAACAGCGTCTATCTCAGCGCCTATGCCCACAACGACCGCCTGCTGGTGAAAGAAGGGCAGAACGTCAGCAAGGGGCAAAAGATCGCCGAGATGGGCAGCAGCGATGCCGATCAGGTCAAGCTGCATTTCGAAATCCGCAAGCTGGGCAAGCCGGTCGATCCGGCGAGGTATCTGCCGTTGATGAAATCTTGAGTGGCAAAACCCTGAGCGTTACGAATCACAGCCGCGACAGCGCCGGACTGCGCTATGTCTATCCGGTCGTCTCGCGCCGCGCGGGCGGCGTTTCCATCGGCATCAACCTCAATACCAACAACGCCTGCAACTGGCGCTGCATCTATTGCCAGGTGCCGGAGCTCAAGCGGGGGGCCGCGCCGCCGGTTGACCTGGCCTTGCTCGAAACCGAACTTACGGGTTTCCTGAACGACTTGCAGCATGGCGAATTCATGCAGCGCGTGCCTCCTGCAGCACGCCGCATCACCGACATCGCACTTTCCGGCAACGGCGAGCCGACCAGCGCGAAAGAGTTTGCCGCAGTGGTGGAACTTATAGCGCGCCACAAGCCCGCCGGGCTGAAACTGCTGCTCATCACCAATGGCAGCCTGATGCAGCGCGATGAGGTGCAGCGCGGCCTGCGCCGCATGGCAGAGTGCGACGGCGAGGTCTGGTTCAAGCTGGATCGCGCCAGCGAACGCGGCATGGCATTGGTGAACGACACGCGCACGACGCTGGACAGCGTGCGGCGCAACCATGCTGCGGCCATTGCCTGCTGTCCCAACACTTGGCTGCAAACTTGCTGGTTCGCGCTGGACGGCGTTGCGCCCGGACGGACGGATGAGGACGATTACCTGGAGTTCTTGGGCGGGCTGATGCGCGATGGCATCCCGCCGCGCGGTGTGCTGCTGTATGGGCTGGCGCGGCCTTCCATGCAGGCCGAGGCGCTGCGGCTGTCGGCGCTGCCCGCACCGCAGCTGGAAGCATACGCCGCGCGCATCCGTGCCTTGGGCATCGAGGTCAGAACGTCCGCCTGATCTGGGTCAGGGAGCCGGATTGGGGTAGCGCTGCTGTACGGCTTCGATTTGCGCCAGCACCTCCGGCGTCAGCGTGATGGCGGCGCTGTCCAGGTTCTCCTTCAGTTGCGCCAGCGACGTCGCTCCCAGGATGACGCTGGCGGTGAACCAGCGCGTGCGCGCAAAAGCCAGCGCCAGGTGGGCCGGTGAGAGCCCCGCCTGCCGCGCGATGTGCATATATTCCCGCGTGGCGTCGGGGACGTTGGTCTTGGCATAGCGCTGTCCGAAGCGCGGGAACAGCGTGATGCGCCCCTGTGACTGCGGGTCGTCGAGGTATTTTCCGCTCAGCCAGCCGAAGGCCAGCGGGCTGTAAGCGAGCAGGCCGATGCCGGCATGGCGGCAGACTTCGGACAGGCCGCTCTCGAAGGTGCGATTCAGCAGGCTGTAGGCGTTCTGCACCGAGACGATGTGCGGCAGGCCGAGCTGTTCCGTGCAGCGCACGAACTGCATCACGCCCCACGGTGTTTCGTTGGACAGCCCGAGGTAACGCACCTTGCCCGCCTGCACCATTTCGCCGAATGCCTGAAGCTGTTCGGCAATGGGCGTGCTATCGTGCTCCTGGGTGATGTCGTAGCTGCTCTGTCCGAACATGGGCACATAGCGGTCGGGCCAGTGGATCTGGTACAGGTCGAGGTAATCGGTTTGCAGGCGGCGCAGGCTGCCGTCTATGGCGGCCTGGATATGCTCGCGCGTGATGCGCGGGCCATTGCGTATCCAGCCGAAGCCGCGCCCCGGCCCGGCGATCTTGCTGGCGATGATGAGCCGTTCGCGCGGTTGCCTGTTGAGCCAGCTGCCGATGTAGCTTTCGGTGCGGTGCACGGTCTCGCCGCGCGGCGGTACGGGATACATCTCGGCAGTGTCAATGAGGTTGACGCCGCGCGACACGGCGTAGTCGAGCTGCGCATGCGCCTCGGCCTCGCTGTTCTGCTCGCCGAAGGTCATCGTGCCCAGACTCAGGGCGGATACCTTCAGGTCGCTGCTGCCCAGGATGCGGTATTCCATCGGGGTTTCAGCCGCGCGTGTTGGATTGCGTGTTGAACTGCGCCAGCTCGACACGCGGCGCGTGTTGCCAGCCCGGCTTGCGGTGTTCCGCTACCACATTGGTGAAGATGCCGCCGCGTACGTAGAACTGCGCGGTCAGGCGCATGAAGCGCGGCTGTGTTGCGGCGATCAGGTCGTCGAGGATGCGGTTGGTGACGTCCTCGTGGAAATGGCCCTCGTCGCGGAACGACCAGATGTACAGCTTCAGGCTCTTCAGTTCCACGCACTGCTCATCGGCGATGTAATCGAGGATCAGTGTGGCGAAATCCGGCTGTCCCGTCTTGGGGCAGAGGCAGGTGAATTCCGGTATCTCCATGTGGATATGGTAGTCGCGGCGGGGCTGCGGATTGGGGAAAGTTTCCAGTGTCTTGCTGGGGCGTATGCTCATTTGGTGAGGTGTCCGGCTTGGGTTAGAATGCGCCGCATTATAACGTCTGCCTGTACGTAAATTGCGTCTCAGCCACATCAAGCTCGCCGGCTTCAAGTCCTTCGTTGATCCCACGCACATCGCCCTGCCCGGGCAGATGGTGGGCATCGTCGGGCCCAACGGCTGCGGCAAGTCCAACGTCATCGACGCGCTGCGCTGGGTGCTGGGCGAATCGCGCGCCTCGGCCTTGCGCGGCGAATCCATGCAGGACGTGATCTTCAACGGCTCCGGCAACCGCAAGCCGGTGGCGCGCGCCAGCGTGGAACTGGTGTTCGACAACTCACTGGGCAAAGTGGGCGGACAGTGGTCCAGTTATGCCGAGATCTCCATCAAGCGCGTGTTGCAGCGCGACGGCGACTCCAGCTATTACATCAACGGCCAAGCGGTGCGCCGCAAGGACATCACTGACATCTTCCTCGGCACCGGCGTCGGCGCGCGCGCCTATGCCATCATCGAGCAGGGCATGATCTCGCGCATCATCGAGGCTAAACCGGAAGAATTGCGCGTGTTCCTGGAAGAGGCGGCAGGCGTGTCGAAGTACCGCGAACGTCGCCGCGAGACAGAATTGCGCTTGGGCGACACGCGCGACAACCTGGCGCGCGTCTATGACATCCAGCAGGAGCTGGAAAAACAGATCAAGCACCTATCAGAACAGGCCGAGGTGGCCAAAACTTACCGTGCGCTAGAGGCGCTGCGCGAGACCACGCAGCGCCTGTTGTGGCTGGTGAACAAGCAGGAAGCCGAAGCGCGCCGTGCGCGTTATGCGCAACAGGCGGAGAAGACGAAGAACGATCTGGAAGCTGAGACAGCACGCCTGCGCGAGGTGGAAAGCAAATTGGAGGGAGCGCGCAGCGAGCATTTCGCGCTTGCCGATGCGCTGCATGCCAGGCAGGGGGAGCTCTATGCAAGCAATGCCGAAGTGGCGCGGCTGGAACAGCAGATCACTTTCCTGGCCGAGCAGCGCAACCGGCTGTCCCAGCAGATTCAGAACGGCGAACGCCAGATTGCGCAGCAGAAGGCGCAGTTGCAGGGTTTGAAGACCCTGCTGACGCATTGGCAACAGCAGCAGCAGGATGCCGGTGTGCGCGTCGGCGTATGCGAGGAACGCGCGGCGGCGGAAGCCATGCATCTGCCGCAGGCTGAAGAATCGGCACGCGTGGCGCAGGAACGCTACAACACCGTGCAGCGCGAACTGCTGCTGACCCAGCAGCAACTGCAACTGGCCGAGACACAGCGCGGCCATATTCAGGGCAACGTGCAGCAACTGGACAACCGTCGCTCGCGCCTGATGCTGGAGCGGGACAACCTGCCGCAGCCGGATGTCGAGGGGCTGGCGCAAGCGCAGGCGCAACTGGCCGCCATGCAGACGGAGCATGCGGCGCAGCAGGCGCAACTGGCCGCCTTGCAACAGCAATTGCCGCTGGCCGACGCGGCTCGGCGCGAGGCACGCAACGCGCTGCAGGAACTGGAGCGCCAACTGGGTCAGGTTGAGGCGCGCTTGAATGCGCTGAAACAACTCCAAACCCAGCTCGACAACGACAAGAACCTGAAAACTTGGCTGGTGCAGCACCGGCTCGATGGGGCGCCGCGCTTGTGGCAATCCCTGCGTATCGAGCAGGGGTGGGAGGATGCGCTGGAAGCGGTGCTGCGCGAGCGCATCAATGCGCTGGCCTTGTCCCGTCTGGAAGATGTCAATGCCTGGGGCGATGTCCCCCCGGCGAAACTGGCCGTATATGCCGCGGAGCCCGCACCGAAAAGTGTGGACACTGTCCAGGCGGGGCTGACCCCGCTGGCAAACTATGTGCGCTGCCAAGACGGCAAGGCCACCACGGTGGTGGCTGACTGGCTGACCGGGGTGTATGCGGCAGCCAGTCTGGAAGAAGCGTTGCGCGCGCGCGGCGGGCTTGCGGCGGGTGCATGGCTGGTAACGCCGCAAGGACATCTGGTCGGCGCGCACAGCGTGCTGTTCCATGCGCCCGACAGCCAGGTGCATGGCATCCTGGCGCGCCAGCGCGAGATCGAGCAATTGCAGCAAGAGGCGGCGCGGCGCGCCAGTGCCTTGGAGCAGGGCAAGGCGGAGCTGGCTCAGACTGAAGAAGCGCATGCCGCCACCGAGGGACGCATGGGCTCGTTGCGCAACGAATCATCCGCGCTGCAACAGCATCAGCACCAGGCGCAGATGCAGATATTGAAGCTGACGCAGGCGAACGAACGCAGCCAGGAACGCGGCACCCAGATTGCGGCGGAACTGGCAGAGTTGCAGGAGCGTGCGAATGGCGAGCAACGCCAGTTGCAGGAAGTGGCCGACCGTATGGCGATCCAGCGCGAACGCATGTTGGCGCAGCAGGCGGAGAGCGACCAGGCCAGGCACCAGGCCGCTGCGCTGGAGACAGCGCTTCGCGAGGTGCGCGAACGCTCCCAGCGCGCGCAGCACGAGTTGCAGGAGGCGCGTTTCTTCGCCAAGACCTGCCACGACAAGTTGGCGGACATCGGGCAGAACATGCAGCACAACACCGCCACACTGGCGCAACAGGAAGAAGCACTGGTACACAGCCGCAACGAGCAGGCAGGCATGAGGGACAGTGATGCGCAACAGGCACTGCAGCATGCCTTGCAACAGCGGCAGGCGCGCGAGCAGGCGCTGGCCGAAGCGCGCAATGCGCTGGAGAGCGCAACGGTCAGCCTGAACCGTATGGAGCAGGAACGCCTGTCCTGTGAGCAGAAGCTGCATCCTCTGCGCGAGAAGGTGAGCGAGATTACGCTGAAGGAGCAGGAAGCGCGGCTGCAATTCGAACAATGGGCGGAACAGCTTAACGGGGTGGATGAGGCCACGCTGCTGCCATTGATTGAAGGGGCCAAGACGGGCGGCCTGCAGCACGAGCTGGTGCGTCTGGACAATGAAATTGTCGCGCTGGGCGCAGTGAACCTGGCCGCACTGGAGGAATTGCAGACCGCGCAAGAGCGCAAGGCCTTCCTGGACGCGCAGGCCAAGGATCTGAACGAGGCGATCACGACCCTAGAAGAAGCCATCCGCCGTATTGACAAGGAATCACGCGACTTGCTGATGAGCACCTACAACGAGGTGAACCACCACTTGGCGGAGATGTTCCCGGTGCTGTTCGGCGGCGGCGAGGCATGTCTGGTATTGACCGGCGAAGAGATACTGGACAGCGGCGTGCAGGTGATGGCGCATCCGCCGGGCAAGAAGAATGCCTCCATCCATCTGCTGTCCGGCGGCGAAAAGGCGCTCACCGCCATCGCGCTGGTGTTTTCCATGTTCCAGCTCAACCCGGCGCCGTTCTGCGTGCTGGACGAAGTGGATGCTCCGCTGGATGACAGCAACACCGAACGGCTGGGCAAGCTAATCCAGAAGATGTCGGAAAAAACCCAGTTCGTGTTCATTAGCCACAACAAGATCACCATGGAGATGGCGCAGCAGTTGGTCGGTGTGACCATGCAGGAGCGCGGTGTCTCCAAGGTGGTGTCGGTGGATATCGAGGAAGCCCTGCGGCTGCGCGAAGACAGCGGCGGTAAGGCGGCGGTTGCCGCCTAATTGCAGTTGGCGCTGATGGTCTTGCGCGCGTCTTCCAGGCGCTGCACACGCGCATCGTCATCCAGGATAACGCGCTCACCATTGGCGTCATACGTGGCAATGCGACCGCCATCCTCCAGCGCGCGCAGGTTCTGCCTTGCCGTTTCGCAATTATGTTTCCTTTCCTCGGCCTGGACATTCTCCTGGGCTTTTTGGCTGGATGCTTCCTCTTTTTCAAGTTTTGCCCGCTTCAGGTCTGCCTCGCGCTGGATATAGTTCCTGGCGGGCGCGGCGGTCGTCGTGCTGGATGCATCCTTGCTGGCGATGGAGGGCACTGGTTCGCTGCTGACGCCGGCGGGCGGTGTGTCGGAATACTGCACCCTGCCATCGGCATCTATCCAGCGGCGCGGTTCCGCATGGGCTGCCAGGCCATACAGCAACAGCGTGGTTACGAGGACGATGTATCTCATGGCGTTCTCCCTTCAGGCGACGGCAGCAAACTACCTATTATTTTATCGCGCGTCAATTTATCATAGACGCCGTTTCGAACTGGCCGGGCTTGCCCGAATAAACCAAATACATGCCGGACGAACTGAGGAGGAGTAAAGATGGCACATCGAAAGAATCTGCCTGAGGGCAATCTGCAATTCCTGCGGGTTGATACCAACCGCGATGCGGTGCTGAAGCTGCTGCGTTCATACTACCGCTCGCACACCAACACTGGGGGAATGGCGGGGAGCTTCCCCGATTTCTTCCTCGTCAGGCCGGAGGTGCTGAAAGATGCCGATCTGGTGTCGCGTGCGTCGGACAGAATGATCCTTGATGATTGCGTGCAGCGCGCCAGCGCACGCGGGGGATATGTCGGGATCAGCAAGTGGCGCAATCCCAAGCTGAACTATTATTGGCTGGAACTTTCGGTGTTTCCATACATGCTGGGCGACGAGGTCACGCAAAACAACCAGGGCGAGTTTTTTCAAGTGCTGTCCCATTTTATCGAATATACCCGTCAGAACCCCAAACCCTACGGGAATCTTACCGCAGAGATAGATTCGGACAAGGATCTGGCGCTGATGCTGGCGGAGATCAAACGGCGCGGCGAGAAAATACAGGCGCTGTTATCCCATTATGCCCTCGACATGTTGGTGCGATTCAATCCGTCCTGGCCGGTTGGCGAAGTCAACAAGCTGTTGCTGGCGCTGAAAGGCAGTGATCAGAGTTGGTGTGAGGTGTTTTTCGAACACGTCATTTATGTGATGAGCAGCAAGCGATCACAAGGTGGTTAGCAGGACGGTGGTTGTTGATATAATGCGCGCTTTGGAGAGGAAGATTCCATGCGTGTGATTAAAAAAGCCCTCACGTTCGACGATGTGCTGTTGCTGCCGGCGCATTCCAATATCCTGCCGCGCGATGTCAGCCTGCGCACCCGGATCACCCGCAACATCAACCTGAACATTCCGCTGCTGTCCGCTGCCATGGACACGGTCACCGAAGCGCGCCTGGCAATCGCCCTGGCTCAGGAAGGCGGCATCGGCATCGTGCACAAGAACATGCCGTCCAAGGCGCAGGCGGCGCAGGTCGCCAAGGTGAAGCGCTTCGAGAGCGGTGTGGTGAAGGATCCCATCAGCATCGCCCCGGACATGACCGTGCGCGATGTGCTCAATCTGACCAGCCAGCACAGGATTTCCGGCCTGCCGGTGTTGCAGGGCAAGAAGGTGGTGGGCATCGTCACCAACCGCGATTTGCGTTTCGAGAGCAATCTCGACCAGTCCATCGCCAACATCATGACCCCGAAGGAGCGGCTCATCACCGTCAGGGAGAACGCCAGCCGCGATGAGGCGCGCAGCCTGATGCACAAGCACCGCATCGAGCGCGTGCTGGTGGTCAACGATGCATTTGAGCTATGCGGTCTGATCACGGTCAAGGACATCCTCAAGGCTACCGAGCATCCGCTGGCCTGCAAGGACGAGCTGGGGCGTTTGCGCGCCGGCGCCGCAGTGGGTGTCGGTGAAGGCACCGAAGAGCGCGTGGAACTGCTGGTCGAGGCGGGGGCGGATGTGATCGTGGTGGATACCGCGCACGGCCATTCGCAGGGCGTGCTTTCGCGCGTGCAATGGGTCAAAAGGAATTTCCCCAAGGTCGATGTGGTCGGCGGCAACATTGCCACCGCAGCCGCTGCGCGTGCTTTGGTGGATCATGGTGCGGACGGTGTGAAAGTCGGCATCGGCCCCGGTTCCATCTGCACCACGCGCATGGTGGCGGGGGTGGGCGTGCCGCAGATCACTGCCATCCAGATGGTGGCGGATGCGCTTGCGGATACCGATGTGCCGTTGATCGCCGACGGCGGGGTGCGTTTCTCCGGCGACATCGCCAAGGCTATTGCGGCGGGCGCGCATGCGGTGATGCTGGGCGGCCTGTTCGCAGGCACCGAGGAAGCACCGGGCGAGATCGAACTGTTCCAGGGGCGCTCCTACAAATCCTATCGCGGCATGGGCAGCCTGGGGGCGATGCAGCAAGGCTCCAGCGACCGCTATTTCCAAGACAACGAAGCCAATCAGGACAAGCTGGTGCCGGAAGGCGTGGAAGGCCGCGTACCCTACAAGGGCAGCGTGCTGGCGGTGATCCACCAGTTGATGGGCGGCATGCGTTCCAGCATGGGCTATCTGGGCTGCCCGGACATCCCTACCGTGCATGCCAAGGCCGAGTTCGTCGAGATCACCTCCGCAGGCATCCGCGAGTCGCACGTGCACGACGTGCAGATCACCAAGGAAGCACCGAACTACCACATCGATTAACGTCTCTCGGGCCCGCGCAAGCGGGCCTTTCCATGCCATGTCCCACAAAAAGATACTCATCCTCGATTTCGGTTCCCAGTACACCCAGTTGATTGCACGCCGCGTGCGCGAGACGCATGTCTATTGCGAGCTGCATCCGTGGGACATGAGCGAGGCGGAAATCCGTGCCTTTGCTCCTACCGGCATCATCCTGTCGGGTGGCCCGAACTCGGTGTACGAAGACGAAACGCCGAAAGCACCGCAGGTGGTGTTCGAGCTGGGCGTGCCGGTGTTCGGCATCTGCTACGGCATGCAGACCATGGCGGCGCAACTGGGCGGCAAGGTGGAGTCGGGCAAGGTACGCGAGTTCGGCTATGCCGAGGTGCGCGCGCACGGCCATTCCAAGCTGTTCGACGGCATCCAGGACAAGAGCAACGCGGCAGGCCACGGCCTGCTCGATGTGTGGATGAGCCACGGCGACAAGGTAACGGCACTGCCGCCGGGTTTCAGCGCCATCGCCTCCAACGCAGCCACGCCGTTCGCGGCGATGGCGGACGAGTCGCGCCGTTTCTATGCGGTGCAGTTTCATCCCGAGGTGACCCACACGCATCAGGGCAAGGCCATCATTGGCCGCTTCGTGCACGACATCTGCGGCTGCGGCCAGGACTGGAACATGCCGGACTATATCGCCGAAGCAGTCGAGAAAATCCGCGCGCAGGTCGGCAGCGAGGAGGTCATCCTCGGCTTGTCCGGCGGCGTGGATTCCTCGGTGGCGGCGACACTCATCCATCGCGCCATAGGCGACCAGCTCACCTGCGTGTTCGTGGACAACGGCCTGCTGCGCCTGAACGAAGGCGCACAGGTGATGGAGACCTTCGGCAAGAACATGCACATGAAGATCGTGCATGTGGATGCCAGCGAAGAATTCATGAAGCACCTCGCGGGCGTTTCCGACCCCGAGCAGAAGCGCAAGATCATCGGGCGCGAATTCGTCGAGGTGTTCCAGCGCGAATCGGCCAAGCTCAAGAGCGCGAAGTGGCTGGCGCAGGGCACCATCTACCCGGACGTGATCGAATCCGCCGGTTCCAAGAACAAGAAGGCGCACACCATCAAGTCGCACCACAACGTCGGCGGCCTGCCGGAATCCATGCACCTCAAACTGCTGGAGCCGTTGCGCGAACTGTTCAAGGACGAAGTGCGCGAACTCGGCGTGGCGCTGGGCTTGCCTGCCGACATGGTCTACCGCCATCCCTTCCCCGGCCCCGGCCTGGGCGTGCGCATCCTGGGTGAAGTGAAGCGTGAATATGCCGAGCTGTTGCGCCGCGCCGATGCCATCTTCATCGAAGAACTGCGCGCGACGAAGGATAGCGATGGCAAGAGCTGGTACGACAAGACCTCGCAGGCGTTTACCGTGTTCCTGCCGGTGAAGTCCGTCGGCGTGATGGGCGATGGCCGTACCTACGAATGGGTGGTGTCGCTGCGTGCCGTTGTGACCAGCGATTTCATGACCGCGCACTGGGCGCACCTGCCTTATGAATTGCTGGGCAAGGTCTCCAACCGCATCATCAACGAAGTGCGCGGCATCAACCGCGTGGTGTACGACATCTCCGGCAAACCGCCCGCCACCATCGAGTGGGAGTAAGCCCCAGAGCTGTTTGAAGGCCTGCCGCCCTAAATAGGGCGGTTTTCCCCGCCTATTTCCCGCTTGCCCTTGCAGCGTGCCTGATACCTTAGCCTCGTGCCCATCCGGGCGTTCCATACGAGGTCGAACATGTCAGCGCTCAACAAGATACGCCTGGTTTCTTCGCGTGATGGCGCCATTCCTGCCGAATCCGAGGCCATCCTGACCGCGCGCGCGCGCATCGAAGCGGAGATCGATTCGCAACTCGCGCTGCAGGCGCGCACCCGCGCCGAGGCACAGGCGCGCGCCATCGCACAGGAGAAGGCGCAGAGCGAGGGCAACCTTGCTGCACAGATTGAAAACAGGAACCAGGCTGAGGGCAGACTGGTGGCCGAATTGCGTGTGCGGCTGGAAAAGGAGCGCGAACTGGCCGCCGCCGTGCAGCAAAAGCTGGAAGCGGAGCAGCAATTGGCGCGTTCCGTGCAGGAGCGCATCCAGGCCGAGCAGCAAGCCAAGGTTGACATGGAGCAGCGGCTGGTGGCAGAACAAACCTTGCGCGAGGAGATGCAACGGCGTGCCGAAGCCGACCATGCGGTCGCGCTGACTGCCGAGGCCAAACAGCATGCCGAGCAGATGCTTGCCGCCGCTGTGCAGGAAAAACAGCAAAAAGAAAAAGAGGCGCTGGCGTTGTTCGAGGCCAAGTTGTCTGCCGAGAGCGCAGCGCGTGAGGCGATGCAGGCGCGTGTTCGCAGCGAGGCAATGGCAGTGGCCGAAATGCAGGCCAGGACGACCGCTGAACTGGAAGCCGAGCGGGCTGCAATGGCGCGGGTGCAGGAAGAGGCCGCGCTGAAGGGACAGGTCGAAGAGCGTACGCGACTGGAGCAAAAGGCGCAGGAGGAGATCGCGGCGCGGCTGGCAGCTGAAAAGAAAACGCTGGAGACTGCGCGGCAACTCGCCGCGCAGGAGCAGGAACGGCACATCGCGGCAGAACACGCGTTTCAGTCCGAACAAGAGGCGCTGCGCTTGCTGCAGGAACGCGTGGAAACCGAGCAGCGCGCCGCGCAGCAGCGCGAAGAGGCGAACGCCATGTTGCGCCAAGCCGAAGCCGAAGCCAGAGAGCTGCTGGCGGCGGAAGAGCAGGCCAGGCGTGCTGCCGCCGGGCGGCTGCAAGCCCAGCAGCAACTGGTCACGCAGGCGCAGCAACGGGCCGAAGCGGAGATGCTTGCCGCCCGCGCCATCGATCTCCAGATGGCGGCGGAACAAGAGGCCGTCAATCAAGCCAATCAGCATCGCGTCGCGGCGGAATATGCCGCCCAGATGGCTACGGACAAGGCCGCGCAGGAACTGCGCCTGAGCGCGGCGGAGCAACAGCGCGCGGCAGCAGAAAAAGCCGCCGGGCAGGCGCTGGAGCGCAAGCTGCAAGCCATCAACGGTTTACTTGCGGCGGCATCGAACCGGCTGGAGCAAGCCTTGAATGAATGCAGCGTTGCGGAAGAGAAGTTGCTGGCGGAACAGGATGAGGCCGCCAGCGTGCAGCAGCGCATCGAGACGGAACGCCATCTCGCTGCCGTGTCGCGTCAGCGCGCCGCGGCAGAGCGCGAGCTGGAAACGGCGGCACGGCAACGGGCAGAAGCGGAACAGCGCGCCATCGAAGCGATGACCTTGCGCATGGATACCGAACTGCGCGCCATCGAAGCGGATAACGAATGTCTGGAGCGCGAAGTGCGTGCGCAGGAAGCCGCGGCGGCCAGGCTGGCGCAGGCTCAGGCGCAGGCCGAGGCGGCAGCCGAGAAGGAACAGATCGAGCTGCGTGCGCTGAACATGAGCAGGGAAAAGACTGCCGCACTGCAACGTGCGGCTCAGGCCGAGAAAGCGGCGCTGCAAACCGAGGCGCGTGCTGTGGTGGCCGCACGTCAGCGCGCAGCGGCGGCAGAGCAGGCCCGGTGCGCCGCTGAACAACTGGCTCAGACCGAGCAGGCACAACTCTTGATCGAGCAGCAGAATCTCCAGCATGCCGCGCAGCAGGCCGATCTGCTGCAACAAGAGCGCGCAGTCAAAGCGTTGGCAGGGTGCGAACTGGCAAGGCAAAACGAAGAGCTGGCGGCGCGCATCGGGGATTTACAACGCAGCCGCGCAGCAGCAGAACAAGAAGTCACTGCTGCAGCGGCAGCGCGTCTCGCGGCGGAGGAAAGAGCAACGGAGCAAGCCAGGCAACGTGCCTCGTGCGAGCGCGTGGCACTCAAGGCGAACGAGGAGCGCCAGGCGGTGCAGCGGCAGTTGGCCAAGACCGCGCAGGACAGGGCGGCGCTGGATTTCAGTTGGAGCGATTCCTTGCGTGCCAAACTGGCGCAGGAACACGCGTTGTTCGAAACCGAAAGTTTGCTCGGCCAGTTGCGCAAGAGCCAGTCGCGCGTCAGGCTGGCATCCCTGCTCGCTGCGGCATTGCTGTTCATGGCCGTCGGCCTGGGCCTGTTGTTGCGCGGGGGCGTTGCCGAACCTGCGCCTGTGGTGGCGTTGCCGCCCGTGGCGCTCGCGCCGGTCCAGACTGTGCCAGGGAACAGTGCGCTGGCCAGCCTGCAATTGGATACCGAGCTGCGCTTGCCGCAGATGCCCGGAGAGGAGGGCGTTGCACATTGACCGTCGCAAGCAAGGCGGCCGGACGAGCCTAACGGCGGCATGCGTTGCGTGTTAGTTCGAACATCGGCGGCAAGTCAGCTTGGACAGCAGGCATGTGGTGGTGTAGATGCGACTATGCCCAGGGTTTCCTGTTCGGCAAGGCGATGCTCGGCGCGTCCTGACTTCCCGCCGGCGCTTCCCCGGACGGGGACAGTCAGCCCAATCCCTGTTAGAATGCGCGCCGCTTTAAGCGCTTGGATTCTATTTCATTCTGGAGGAAGTAATGGCTGTCGAACGCACCCTTTCCATCATCAAACCCGATGCCGTCGCCAAGAACATCATTGGCAAGATATATTCCCGCTTCGAGAGCAACGGCCTGAAGATCGTCGCGGCGCAGATGCGCCACCTGACCCGCAAGGAGGCCGAGGGCTTCTACGCTGTGCATAAGGAGCGCCCCTTCTTCAAGGATCTGGTGGACTTCATGATCTCCGGCCCCGTCATGATCCAGGTGCTGGAAGGCGATAACGCCATCCAGAAGAACCGTGACCTGATGGGCGCGACCGATCCGAAGAAGGCCGACAAGGGCACCATCCGCGCCGACTTCGCCGACAGCATTGACGCCAACGCGGTGCATGGCTCCGACTCCGCCGGCAATGCGAAGATCGAGATTGCTTACTTCTTTCCCGCGAAGAACATTCACTCGCGTTGATGCAAAACCTCCTCGATCTTGATGTAGAGCAACTTACTGTCTGGTTCTCACAGCACGGCGAGAAGCCCTTCCGCGCCAAACAGGTGTTGCGCTGGATGTACAAGGCCGGGGAGTCCGATTTCGATGCGATGAGCGACCTGGCTGTGTCACTCCGCGAAAAACTCAAGCAGACCGCCTGCATTCAGATCCCCACGGTGATGCGAGAGGAGGTCGCCTCCGACGGCACGCGCAAGTGGCTGCTGGACGTGGGCACCGGCAACGCGGTGGAAACCGTGTTCATCCCCGAGGAAGATCGCGGCACACTGTGCGTTTCGACACAGGCCGGATGTGCGCTGGATTGCGCGTTCTGCTCCACAGGCAAGCAGGGGTTCAACCGCAACCTCTCTACTGCCGAGATCATCGGTCAGGTGTGGTGGGCCAACCATGAGTTGGGAAAAAATACCGAAGGGAATTGGCCAGTCACCAATGTGGTGCTGATGGGCATGGGCGAGCCGCTGTTGAACTTCGACAATACCGTGCATGCCCTGCGCCTGATGTTGGACGATCATGCCTACGGCCTGTCGCGCCGCCGCGTGACGGTGTCCACCTCCGGTATCGTCCCGGCGATGGACCGCTTGCGCGAGGAATGCCCGGTGGCGTTGGCCATCTCGCTGCATGCGCCCAACGACAAGCTGCGCAACGTGCTGGTGCCGATCAACCAGAAATATCCCTTGAATGAACTGATGGCGGCCTGTCAGCGCTATCTGGAGAAGGCGCCGCGCGATTTCGTCACCTTCGAGTATGTGATGCTGGCCGGCGTGAACGACCGCGAGCAGGATGCGCGCGAACTCACCCGCTTGGTGCGCGACGTGCCGTGCAAGTTCAATCTGATCCCGTTCAACCCGTTCCCGCAGGCGCCATACCGCCGCTCCGACATGGACACGGTAAAGCGCTTCCGCGACATCCTGATGCAGGCCGACATTGTTACCACCATCCGCAAGGTGCGCGGCGACGACATCGCGGCCGCGTGCGGGCAACTGGCCGGGCAAGTGCAGGACAAGACCAAGCGCACTCAGATACGTTTGCAGGAGGCCGCATGATGATTTTGCGATGGGTATTGCTGCTGACGCTGGCCGGTTGCGCCACGGCGGGAAATGATGGGGAGAGCGGCGCGCAGCACGCGATCAACAGCGCCAAGGTGCATACCGAACTGGCCGCTTCCTATTTTGAGCGCATGCAGTATGCCGTGGCCTTGCAGGAAGTGGGCGTGGCACTGCTGGCGCACGATGCCTACGCGCCAGCCTATAACGTGCGAGGCTTGATCCGCATGGCGTTGCATGAGGACGATGCGGCGGAAGCGGATTTCCGCCGCAGCCTGAAACTGGAACCGGGCAATTCTGACACGCACAACAACTTTGGTTGGTTCCTGTGTCAGCGCGGGCGTTACCAGGAGTCTGTCCAGCAATTCCAGGAAGCGCTGAAGAACCCGTTGTATGCGACGCCAGAACTGGCCTATGCCAATGCCGGGATTTGTTCTGGCAAGGGGGGGGATGCCAAGGCCGCGGAAAGTTATCTTCAACGCGCCCTGATCCTGCACCCGGACATGCCGCAGGCGCTGTTCGGGCTGGCCGATGCCGCTTTCGCCGGTGGCGATTACGCGAAAGCAAAATCCTGGTTTCTGCGTTACCAGCAAACAGGAGCGGAGTTGAATGCCGAACAACTCTGGCTGGCCGTGCGCATCGAACGCAAGATGCGTGACCACAATTCCGAAGCCAGCTATGCCTTGCAACTCGGCAAGCGCTTCCCTGAATCGCGCGAGGCGCAACTCCTGCAGGCGGGTCAGTAATGGGTGCCAGTGAGGACAATGCAGCATGGGCAGCCATCGGCCAGACCCTGCGCGCTGCGCGCGAGGCGGAGAGGTTGACGGTCGCGGATGTGGCGGCGCGCACCAAATTCAGTGTGCGCCAGGTGGAGTCGCTGGAGGCGGGGGACACCGCACACTTGCCGCAAGGTGCTTTCCTGCGCGGTTTCGTGCGCAGCTATGCCAGGATGTTGCACCTGGATGAGTCCGCTGACTTGCTGGCAACGTTGCCTCAGCAGAACGTGGCGCATGGCGATGTGAGCGAGGTTCAGGCGGGCGGCGTGGAATTCCCTCGCACGCAGAGCACGAACAGAAAAAATGCCTATCTGCTCGGCGGCGCGCTGGGTGTGGCATGCCTGCTGGCCATCTTCGTCTGGCTGCACCAGGGGCAACCCGTACAGCAGCAGGTGGTCATGGATGAGGTGAAACTGCCCGAGATGCAAACCGCTTCCGCAGTCGCGCCCGCCGCGTCTGCCGTGGTGGTCATGTCGGCGGTGCAGGCGCCGCCAGCCGTTGTGCCCGCACCCAAACCGGTGCAGAGTGTCTCGGTCGAAGCGCCCAAGCCCGTAGTGAAGGCACTTGCGTCCGCTGCTGCCAAGCCGGTGCCGCCGCCCGTTGTGGATCCGGCGAGCAAGACTGAGATTGCACTGGAACAATTGAGAAAGCGCCCGATCCACATTGTGTTCCTGGAAGAATCGTGGATGGAGATCAAGGACAGAAACGATGAGGTCTTGCTATCGCGCACCAATCCGGCGGGGAGTGAGAAATGGATCGGCGGCGGCAAGCGCGCTCCCTATGAGGTGAGTATCGGCAAGGCTGGCGCCGTGCGCATCTATTACTACGGCAAGGAAGTGGATTTATCCCATTTCAATCAGGACAGTATCGCGAATTTCGTGCTGGAGTAAGCCATGAGTCATTCCCACATCGCTCGTCATGCGACGCAGCGCGTAGTTGTTGACGGCATCGCCATTGGTGGCGGATCACCCGTCGTGGTGCAATCCATGACCAACACCGATACCGCCGATGTCACTGCCACCACCAAGCAGGTGCATGAACTGGCGCAGGCCGGTTCTGAGCTGGTGCGCATCACTGTCAACACTTCCGAGGCCGCCGCTGCCGTGCCGCACATCCGCCGTCGCCTGGACGCGCTGGGCTGCAAGGTGCCGCTGATCGGCGACTTCCACTACAACGGCCATCGTTTACTTACCGAATATTCCGAGTGCGCGCAGGCGCTGGCGAAATACCGCATCAACCCCGGCAACGTGGGAAAGAACCGCAAGGGCGAGGACCAGTTCGCCATGATGGTCGCGGTGGCGAAACAATACGGCAAGCCGGTGCGCATCGGCGTCAACTGGGGCAGTCTGGACCAGGCTGTGGTGGTGCGCATGATGGACGAGAATGCCAAACTGCCGCAACCCAAGGATGTGAGCGAAGTTACGCGCGAGGCGCTCATCGTTTCCGCGCTGGAAAGCGCCAAGCGTGCCGAGGAACTCGGCCTGCCGCGCGACCGCATCGTGCTGTCGTGCAAGGTCAGCGAGGTGCAGGATCTCATCGCGGTGTATCAAGAACTGGCCGGGCGTTGCGACTATGCGCTGCATCTCGGTCTTACCGAAGCGGGTATGGGTTCCAAGGGTATCGTTGCTTCCACCGCCGCGCTGGCTGTGCTGTTGCAGCAGGGCATCGGCGACACCATCCGTGTTTCCTTGACGCCTGCACCGAATGGCTCGCGCACCGAAGAAATAGTGGTGGCTCAGGAGATCTTGCAGACCATGGGGCTGCGTTCCTTCACACCCATGGTTACGGCCTGTCCCGGTTGCGGGCGTACCACCAGCACCGTGTTTCAGGAACTGGCCGAACATATCCAGAACTACCTGCGCGCACAGATGCCGGTATGGCGTGAGCAATTCAGCGGTGTGGAAGAGATGACCGTGGCGGTGATGGGCTGCATTGTCAATGGCCCCGGCGAGAGCAAGATAGCCAACATCGGCATCAGCCTGCCCGGCACCGGCGAAACCCCCTCCGCCCCGGTGTACGTGGACGGCGAGAAGACGGTGACCCTGCGCGGCGACAACATTGCCGAAGAATTCACCCGCATCGTCAACGACTATGTGGCAAAGAATTACGCGAAGCGGTAATCAACTTCGCGTTGCCGAAGCGCTGATCAAATTTCAGAATTCGACAGAGGGACGTATCACCAGTGTCAGCTTGTCCTTGTTGGTGTCCCGCAGCGGGCCGGCATATTCATCCGGGCTGCTCCAGATGAAGCCGATGCTGAGAGTCGGCGTGTAACCCTTCCCTTTCAGCGGCATCTTCTTTCCAGCGATCAGTTCCGAGCGCACCAGCTTGCCGCCGTGTTGCAGGAAATGCAGACGGAAGTCGAAGTTGGTGTTCTCAAGCCAGGCGAGATAGGAGGAGTGCAGGTCGGTGTTGTTGCGGTGCAGGCTGACGAAGGTGACGTTGTTCACGTCATGGTTCCGGTTGAACTTGCCGCCGATGCGGAAGCTCCAGTCCAGTTTTTCATCCGGGCGGTCTATGCGTCCCTTGATCTTCCATTCCAGCTCGCACCAGTCGTCCTCGATCAGCACGTTGTTGCGGATATGTTTGCCTCCGAAGCTGAACAGGTATCCGGTGTAGCCGTAGTTGTCACTCTGGTGCACATCTCCGGGGCGCTTGATCTTGGCGATGTTGCCGAAGAAAGCCGACACCGCCCACGGTTCCTGGAAACCTGCGGTAAGCGATTCGATCAGGTTGAAGCCGCTCTTGCCGAGGTCGGCCTGCTTGTAAAAGCCGGGCGCGTGCGACTTGATATAGGTGCCGAGTATTGGCATCGGATAAATGCTGGCCTCCAGCAGCATATAGCGCGGAATCAGTGAGCCCTTGATCAGCTCGCGGTAGATGACGGCCTCGCTGCCTGACTCTATGGTGGGGATGGGCTTGCTGGCCAGCGGAAGGTTGTAGCCGACGTCGGAATAATACGGGTCGAGTTCATATACCATTTCCGCCTTGGCTGTCTCCTCTTCCTGTGCTTGCAGTACGTTGCTGCACAGGAGTATCGCGCAGGCGAGCAGGGAGCGTGTAAATTGGATGGCGCGGGGAGACATGGGGGCATTCTATATCCTGAGTTCCCCCGCTCAAAGCATGGGAAAATCACCCCCACGGAGGACGCCATGAAGAAACTGAACAAGGACGATCTAAACACATTATCGCAGCAAGCAGGGCAATCGCCGCGACTGCGTGCCAATTACAACCTGCATACCCAACTCATCGATCCCATCCAGCGCCTTGCCATCGCCATGGAACCGGATACCCTGATCCTGCCGCACCGCCATCCGCATACTTGGGAAGTGTTGACCGCCTTGCGCGGACGTTTCACTGTTCTTATGTTCGACGACGCCGGTCGGGTCATCGAACGGGAAGAGCTGGGCACGGATACCAGCGTGGTCGAGATCCCGGCAGGCGGCTGGCATGCCGTGCTGTCGCGCGACATGGGTGCGGTCATCTTCGAAGTCAAACACGGCCCTTACGCGCCCATCAGCGAAGCCGACATCGCTGCCTGGGGCAAGGGGCATGGTGCCGCCGAGCTGAACGGCTGGTATGCGCGGGCACAACTAGGCGATCTGTTTCGGGTAACCGAACATGACCAGGCTTGACGAGAATCCCCACCCATGCCCGCGAATGAACACACGGCTTGCGCTATAATCCGCGCCCTAATTAAAGCGGGTATCTATGAGCAATCCAACTTTACAGGCCGTGCGCGGCATGAACGACATCCTGCCGGACGAGGCCGGGCTGTGGCTGTGGTTCGAGGACGCGGTGCGCGATTGGCTGGAAGCCTACGGCTACCGCAACATGCGCATGCCGCTGGTGGAGCAAACCGCGCTGTTCAAGCGCGCTATCGGCGAGGTGACGGACATCGTCGAGAAGGAGATGTACAGCTTCGAGGACAGCCTGAATGGCGACCAGCTCACGTTGCGTCCGGAGGGGACAGCGTCCTGCGTGCGTGCAGCGTTGCAGCACAACCTGCTGTATAACGCGCCGCAGCGTTTGTGGTACTCGGGGCCGATGTTCCGCCACGAGCGCCCGCAGAAGGGGCGTTACCGCCAGTTCCACCAGATCGGTGTTGAGGCATTGGGCTTCGCCGGGCCGGATATTGATGCGGAACAAATCGTGATGTGCGCACGGCTGTGGAAGAAGCTGGGGTTGCGTGATGTGGAGCTGCAACTGAACACCCTGGGCGACAGCGCTACGCGCCAGCGCCACCGCGACAAGTTGATCGCCTATTTCGAACATCACAAGGACGTGCTGGATGCCGACGCGCAGCGCCGCCTGTACAGCAATCCACTGCGCATCCTTGATACCAAGAATCCGGCGATGCAGGCGCTGGTGGGCGATGCGCCCAAGCTGATGGACGAATTGGAAGAGGGCGCCATCAAGCATTTTGAATCGGTGCAGTCCATGCTCAAACAGCAGGGCATCGCCTATAAGATCAACCCGCGCCTGGTGCGCGGGCTGGACTACTACAACCGCACGGTGTTCGAGTGGGTGACCACGCGGCTGGGGGCGCAGGGCACCATCTGCGCCGGAGGCCGCTACGATGGGCTGATCGAGCAGATCGGCGGCAAGCCGGCGCCGGCGATGGGTTTTGCTATGGGCGTGGAGCGCTTGTTGGCGCTGGTGCAGGAAGACGGCATGCAGAACCCGCCTGCGCCGCTGGATGTGTATGTGGTGCATCAGGGTGAACAGGCGCAGGGCTTGGCCTGGCGCGTGGCGGAAGAATTGCGCGATGCCGGCATCAAGGTGCTGCTGCATTGCGGCGGTGGCAGTTTCAAGTCGCAAATGAAGAAGGCGGATGTCAGCGGTGCCGCCTGTGCCGTCATCATCGGCGACGACGAGGCGGCGACGGGGCAGGTGACACTGAAGGTGTTGCGTCGCGAGGCGGAACAGCTGCACATCGGTGTGGATGGCATGCGGCAGAAGATTTTTGAATTGACTCGATAAGGAAGAAGACATGGCAGCGCTCGACACGCATGAACAGGAACAGGTGGATGCCCTCAAGGCATGGTGGAAGGAGAATGGCAATTATGTGGTGGCGGCGCTGACTGCGGCGCTGCTGGCTTTTGCGGCCTGGCAGTTCTGGAAGAGCTATCAGGCCGGGCATGCGGCGGAAGCGTCCAAGCTATATGCCGAGGTGATGAAACAGGTGGCCAGCAACGATGCCAAGCGCATCGGTGACGCGGCAGACGCGCTGGCCAGTCGTTACGCGGGCAGCCCCTATGCCGCCCGCGCGCAACTGACGGCGGCGCAGGCCAGTTTGCAGGCCAAGGATACGGCGCATGCCAAGGTGCAGTTGCAATGGGTGATCGAGCATGCCGGCGAGGCGGGCTTGCAGGATGTCGCGCGCCTGAAGCTGGCGAGTGAACTGCTCGATGAAAAGAAATACGACGAGGCGTTGAAGCAGCTTGATGCGGCGCATCCGGAAGCTTTTAGCGGCCTGTATGTGGATTTACGCGGCGATGTGCTGAATGCGATGGGTAAGGTGTCCGATGCGCGCGCGGCCTATCAGCAGGCGCTGGACAAGACCGATGCCAAGAGCAGTTATCGTAATTTGATCCAGTTGAAGCTGGATGGCTTGGGCGGCGCAAAATGATGATGAAGCGGCTGTGCGTGGCGCTGTTGTCCCTGTCCCTGTTGGCGTGCAGCAGTGACAAGGTGGCGCTGGAACCGGCCAGGCTGGCTGATTTCAAACCTTCCGCCGCGGTCGAGGTGCGCTGGCAGGCACAGCTCGGCGCAGCGGGTATCAACGTGTTGTCCCCGGTGGCCACACGCGAAGGAGTGTATGCGGCCAGCGCGAAATACCTGTTCCGTTTCGAGCGCGACACCGGCAAGCAGGTTTGGCGCGTCGAGCCGGGTTTCACCATTTCCGGCGGCGTCGGCGCGGGCGAGGGGGTGGTGCTGGTGGGCAGCGACAAGGGCGAGCTGGCCGCCTATGCCGAGGCGGATGGCAAGTTGCGCTGGAAGGTCCGGGTCTCCAGCGAAGTATTGAGCGCGCCCAAGGCGGAGGACGGCATCGTGGTGGTGCGCAGCGGCAACGGCAAGATTGCCGGGTTGGATGTGCAGGATGGCAAGCTCCTGTGGCTGTACGAGCACGCGATGCCGCCGCTGGCGGTGCGCAGCGCCGCCGGGGTGATCATCCGCAATGGTCTGGTCTATGCCGGCTTCGCGGGCGGCAAGCTGGCTGCGATCGGCCTGACCAAAGGTACGGTCATCTGGGAATCAAGTGTGTCGCAGCCGCGGGGCAACACCGAACTGGAACGTATCAGCGACATCACCAGCCAGCCGGCGGTGGATGATGCGCAGGCTTGTGCGGTGTCTTTCCAGGGCAGGCTGGCCTGTTTCGATGCGGTGCAGGGCGGCGCGTTGTGGACTCGCGATCTGTCCAGCGACAAGGGAATGGCGCTGTCCGGCAAGGTGCTTTACCTGACCGACACTGAGGGCAATGTGCTGGCGTTGGACAAAACCACGGGTGGTTCGGTGTGGAAGAACGGGCAGTTGCTGCGTCGCCGCGTCAGCGCGGCGTATGCGCTGGATGATCGCCTGTTGCTGGGGGATTTTGAAGGTTATGTCCATGTGTTGAAGGCGGAGGATGGGAGCTTGGCTGCGCGTCTGCGCACCGATGGCAGCGCCATTCTGGCTGCGTCGGTCATGCTGGGCGACGGCGCACTGGTGCAAACCAGCGACGGCAGTTTGTATTCCATCGCGGTGCACTGATCAATGTTGCCCACGCTCGTCCTCGTCGGTCGTCCCAACGTTGGCAAATCCACGTTGTTCAACCGCCTTACGCGCACACGCGATGCGCTGGTGGCCGACCTGCCGGGGTTGACGCGGGACCGCCATTACGGGCGCGGCAGGATAGGCGAACGCCCCTATCTGGTGGTGGATACCGGCGGGCTGGAGCCGGTGGCCAAGGAAGGCATCCTGCACGAAATGGCCAAGCAGACGCGGCAGGCAGTGGACGAGGCCGACCTGGTGTTGTTCATCGTGGACGGGCGCGACGGGCTGACGCCGCAGGATCGCATCATCGCCACACAGTTGCGCAAAACTGGTCGGCCGGTGCTGCTGTTGGTGAACAAGACCGAGGGCATGCAGCGTGCGCGCGCCACGGCGGATTTCCACGAGCTGGGGCTGAGTGAGCCGCTGCCCATCTCTTCCGCGCACGGCGACAACGTGGCCGAGATGATAGAGCTTGCGCTGCAAGAGCTGCCTGCCTCGGACGCCGAGGACGAAGCCAAGTCCGATCATCCCAAACTGGCCATCGTGGGCCGCCCCAACGTGGGCAAGTCCACATTGGTCAACGCCATCCTGGGCGAGGAGCGCGTCATCGCCTTCGACCAGCCGGGTACCACGCGCGATTCCATCCACATCGATTTTGAGCGCGCGGGCAAGCAATACACCATCATCGACACTGCCGGAGTGCGCCGCCGCGGCAAGATAGACGAGGCCATCGAGAAGTTCTCCGTGGTGAAGACTCTACAGGCGATCGAGGATGCCAATGTGGTGGTGCTGGTGGTGGATGCCAGCGAGCAGATCACCGAACAGGATGCGCACCTGGCCGACTTCGTGTTGCAGGCCGGGCGCGCGCTGGTGCTGGCGGTGAACAAGTGGGACGGGCTGGACCACTACAAGCGCGACATGGTGAAAATCGAGATCGAGCGCAAGCTGCATTTCCTCGATTTTGCCAAGCATCACTTCATCTCCGCGCTGAACGGCACCGGCGTCGAGGCGCTGCTGAAATCGGTGAACCAGGCTTATGCGGCAGCGATGACCAAACTTCCCACCCCGCAGCTGACGCGCGTGCTGGAAGAGGCGGTGCAGCGCCAGCAACCGCCACGCTCCGGCGCGTTCCGCCCCAAGATGCGTTATGCCCACCAGGGCGGCAGCAACCCACCGCTGATCGTCATTCATGGCAATGCGCTGGAGAAAGTGTCCGGCACCTATCAGCGTTATCTGGAAAAGGTGTTCCGCGAGGCGTTCCGTTTGCAGGGCACGCCGCTGCGCATCGAATTCAAGTCGGGCGGCAATCCTTACGCCGAGAAGAAGCGCGTGCTAACCGAGAGCGAGCAGCGCGCTGCACATCGCGCCCGTATCCGCGGGCGCAGGCTGTATGGCTGACTCTCATACACGCGGAGCATGAGCATGAGATTGATCGTCGTTGTGCTGTTGTATTGTCTGAGCCTGACGGTATGGGCGGAAAGCCGTTCGTTGAATGTCCCGGCCAATAAGGTCTGGCAGCAGGAGTGCGGCAGTTGCCATCTGGCTTATCCGCCGGGGCTGCTGGCCGCAGATGATTGGCGGAGGCTGATGCGGCAACTGGACAAGCATTTCGGTTCCGATGCCTCGCTGGAGGATGCGGAAGCCAGGGAAATCAGCCGATTCCTGCAACGCTATGGCGCGCAAGGCCGCCGTTATGCAGCGAAATCGCTCAGGATCAGTGGCACTTCCTGGTTCAAACACGAGCATGACGAGGTGCAGCGCAGGGTATGGCAAGATCCGTCGATAAAAAGTCCGGCCAATTGCGCGGGCTGCCATGTGGATGCGGCAAAAGGCGATTGGTCGGAGCACGGTGTCCGCATGCCGGGCAGGGGCAAGCGCGGCGAGGATGATGATGAAGGGGATGACGATTGACTGCCGGGCCGCCGCCCTTTCGCTACGCTTGGATTTCCAGTAGAGTGGCGGCGTTCCAACCATGATAAGAGCCGACAACATGAGTACCAAAGGGCAACAACTACAAGACCCGTTCCTGAATACCTTGCGCAAGGAGCATGTGCAGGTCGCCATCTATCTGGTCAATGGCATCAAGCTGCAAGGCCAGGTCGAGTCCTTCGACCAATACGTTGTGCTGTTGAAGAACACCGTCACCCAGATGGTTTATAAGCACGCCATTTCCACCATCGTCCCTGCGCGCCCCGTTACCATCCCGTTCGACGCGGACTGATGTCTGAAACCACCAGCGTCGCCAATACGGCGGTATTGATCAGCCTCGATTTCGGCGCGCCGGATTACGCGGAAAGCCTGGAAGAATTGAAACTGCTGGCCGAGAGCGCCGGGGTGCGGACGCTCGCGCTGGTCGAAGGCAGGCGCCAGCGCCCGGATGCGGCCACCTTCGCGGGCAGCGGTAAAGTGGACGAGATCGCCGCCACCGTCGCAGAGTGCGGGGCGGAGATGGTGATCTTCAACCACGACCTGTCCCCTGCGCAGATGCGCAACCTGGCCGCCAAGATCACCTGCCGCGTGATAGACCGCACCATGCTGATCTTGGACATATTTGCCTTGCGCGCGCAGAGCCACGAGGGCAAGGTTCAGGTGGAACTGGCGCAGCTCAAATACCTGTCCACGCGGCTGGTCGGTATGAACGCCGACATGGGGCAGCAGAAGCATGCGGTGGGCGCGCGCGGCCCCGGCGAGACGCAGCTGGAATTGGACCGACGCAAGCTGGACCGGCGCGTGCATCTGCTCAACGAGCGCCTGCAGCAGCTCAAGCGCCACCGCGAGGTGCAGCGCAAGGCGCGTACCCGTTCCAACGTGATGTCGGTGTCCATCGTCGGCTACACCAATGCGGGAAAATCCACGCTGTTCAATCGCCTGACCCATGCCAGTGTGTATGCGGCGAACCAGCTGTTTGCCACGCTGGACACCACTTCGCGTCGCCTCTTCCTGGAAGGCGGGGGCGCGCGTGAGGTGGTGCTGTCCGACACGGTCGGCTTCATCCGCCATTTGCCGCACGGACTGGTGGCGGCGTTCCGCAGCACGCTGGAAGAGACGGCGCAGGCCGATCTGCTGCTGCACGTGGTGGATGTGAACAGTGCTGAGCGCGACGACCAAGTGGCGGAGGTAAATAAGGTGCTGGCCGAGATTGGCGCGCAGCATATTTCGCAGATCATACTGTATAACAAGATAGACCTCACCAGCCTCGCGCCGGGTGTGCAGCATGATGAATATGGTAATATCGCAGCCATTTATCTGAGTGCCAAAAGCGGCGCCGGGCTGGACGGTTTGCGCGCTGCCCTGACAGCGATGCGCGATGTGCCTCCGCCGCAGAAACAGGCGGAGGAGTGGCATCCGCTAAACGATCATTAGTGTGATGGAAAAGTGAAAGAGCTATGGGATTGAACGACCCGCAATGGGGCAACAAGAACGGCGGCGGCCCGCCCGACCTGGAAGAGGTGATGCGCAAGCTGAACCGCAAGATCGAATCGCTGTTCGGGCGTTCCGGCGCTGGTGCGCCCAAGGGCGGTGACGGCAAGGCAGCTGGCGGTTTCGGCGGCGGAATCGGCATCATCGTGGTGATCGTCGTGCTAATCTGGATTGCCAGCGGTTTTTATATCGTGGATGCCAGCCAGCGCGGGGTGGTGCTGCGTTTCGGCAAGCAGGTGGAAGTGACCGAGGCCGGCCCGCGCTGGCACTTTCCTTATCCCATCGAGACGGTTGAAATCGTCAATCTGAGCCAGGTGCGCACCGTGGAGGTGGGTTACCGCGAGAGCGTGAAGAACAAGATGCTCAATGAATCGCTGATGCTCACTGACGACGAGAACATCATCGACATCCAGTTCGCGGTGCAGTATTTCCTGAAAGACCCCGGAGAATATCTGTTCAACAACCGCATGCCGGACGAGAACGTGCGCCAGGCGGCGGAGACTTCCATCCGCGAGGTGGTGGGGCGCAGCAAGATGGACTTCGTGCTGTATGAAGGGCGTGAGCAGGTGGCGGCGTCCACCACCAAACTGATGCAGGATATCCTTGACCGTTACAAATCGGGCATCGTGGTGAGCAAAGTCACCATGCAGAATGCGCAGCCACCGGAGCAGGTGCAAGCCGCGTTCGACGATGCGGTGAAAGCGGGGCAGGACAGAGAGCGCCAGAAAAACGAAGGCCAGGCCTATGCCAACGACGTAGTGCCCAAAGCCAAGGGCGCGGCGGCACGCCTGATGCAGGAGGCTGAAGGTTACCGGCAGAGCGTGGTGGCCAATGCCGAGGGCGATGCCAGCCGCTTCAAGCAGATTCTGGTTGAATATGAGAAGGCGCCGCAGGTGACGCGAGAGCGCATGTACATTGACATGATGCAGCAGATCCTGACCAGCAGCAGCAAGGTGCTGGTGGATCAGAAGAACGCCAACGGCAGCCTGTTGTATCTGCCGCTGGACAAACTGATCCAGAGCACCAATCCGGTTCAGGCAGACATGCCCCAGCCTGCGGCTAAGCCGCTTGAGCAGCAGGCCGTGCCAGCCACAGACAGCCCGGTGCGCATGACGCTGGGGCGCGACAGGGAGGCCCGCTGATGGATGCAAAAATGAAAAATGTGCTGGTGGGCGCCATCGTCGCGCTGATTCTGCTGGGCATGAGTGTGTTCATCGTGGACCAGCGCCAGGTGGCCATCGTGTTCCAGCTGGGCGAGGTGATGCGCGTGGAGACGGAACCGGGCATCAAGTTCAAGTTGCCGCTGGTGCAGAACGTGCGTTATTTCGATTCGCGCATCCTGACGCTGGACTCCCCGGATGCCGAGCGTTTCATTACGGCGGAAAAGAAGAACGTGCTGGTGGATTCATTCGTCAAGTGGCGCATCGCTGATGTGAAGCAATATTATGTCAGCGTGGGCGGAGATGAGATGCGCGCGCAGACGCGGTTGATGCAGACCGTCAATTCCGCGCTGCGCGAGGAGTTCGGCAAGCGCACCATCCATGAGGTGGTGTCAGGCAAGCGTGACGAGCTGATGCGCGTTGTGCAGGAAAAGACCGACGCCGATGCGCGCAAGATCGGCGTGGAGGTGCTGGACGTGCGCCTGAAGCGCGTGGATTTTCCCGCCGAGATCAGCGATTCCGTTTATCGCCGCATGGAAGCCGAGCGCAAGCGCGTGGCCAATGAACTGCGCGCCACCGGCAATGCCGAGAGCGAGAAGATACGCGCGGATGCGGACAAGCAGAGGCAGGTGACCCTGGCGCAGGCATACCGCGACGCGCAGCGGATCAAGGGCGAGGGTGATGCCAAGGCCAGCGCGCTGTATGCCTCGGCGTTCGGTCGCAATTCCGAATTCTTTGCTTTTTACCGCAGCCTGGAAGCCTACAAGCAGACCTTCAGGAACAAGGGCGACGTGATGGTGCTGGATCCCAGCTCGTCGTTCTTCAAATATTTGAAGAGCCCCAGCAAGGGCGGTAAATAAGCCGGATGGTGACGAATGACTGGTTGGCCGCACTGGCATTGATGCTGGTGGTGGAGGGGATGTCGCCGTTCCTGTTTCCCCGCGCCTGGCGCGAGATGATGCGCAACCTTGCACAGTTGCAGGACGGCCAGGCGCGTTTTATCGGGTTGTCGCTGATGCTGGGCGGCCTGTTGCTGATTTACTGGATCAAATGAAGACTAACTGGCTGTTGCCCGAATACATTCAGGACATGCTGCCCGACGAAGCATGGCGCATCGAGGACATGCGCCGGGTCATACTCGAAATGTTGCGGCGTTCCGGCTACCAGCTGGTGGCGCCCCCCCTGCTGGAATATGCCGAGTCGCTGCTCATCAACGGCAGCGTGGACATGGACCTGCGCACCTTCAAACTGGTGGACCAATTGAGCGGACGCACGCTGGCGCTGCGCGCCGACATCACTCCGCAGGTCGCGCGCATGGATGCCCACCTGCTCAACCGGCAAGGCGTGGCGCGGCTGTGCTATGCCGGCAGCGTGTTGCATACGCAGCCGGCCGGATTGATGCGTACGCGCGAGCCCTTGCAGATCGGGGCGGAGTTATATGGACACAGCGGCATCAAGAGCGATCTGGAGATCCAGCGCCTGATGCTCAAGGCGCTGGCGCTGGCAGGCATAACAGGGGTGCATCTTGATCTTGGCCATGTCGGTGTGTTCCGCGCCCTGGTGCGCGGCGCTGCGTTTCCGCACGAACTGGAAACCGAACTGTTCAGCGCCTTGCAGCACAAAGACGTGCCGACCTTGCGCGGCTTGACGGCCAGCCTGCCGCAAGCGGTGCGGACCGCGCTGCTGGCGCTGCCCACGCTCTACGGCGGCATCGAGGTCATCGCGCGCGCGCGCGCGGTGCTGCCCGCCAGCGCGGAGATCGCCGCTGCGCTGGATCAGTTGCAGCAGGCAGCGGAACAATTGCAGCCGCTGGCGGCCAGCGTGGGCGTGGATCTGGCCGAGCTGCGTGGCTACCACTACCACAGCGGCATGGTGTTCGCGGCCTATCATGCGGGCAGCCATGATGCCATCGCCTTGGGCGGTCGTTACGATGATCTGGGCAGGAGTTTTGGCCGCGCACGCGCGGCGACCGGATTTAGCATGGACCTGCGCCAATTGCACGGCTTGCTGCCCAAGCGCGAGGCGCCCAAGGCAATATGCGCGCCGCACCGGCAGGATGTAACGCTGGACGCGGCCATCGCCGCCTTGCGTGAGCAGGGCGAAGCGGTGGTGATGGACCTGCTCGGCAAAGCGGAATACCGGTCCGAGTTGAATTGTGACCGTGAACTCGTGCAGCGTGACGGCAAGTGGGTTGTCGTGCCGGTGCAAAATCACTTACCTTGAATTGGGAAGAATCATGTCCAGGAATGTTGTAGTAATCGGTACGCAGTGGGGCGATGAGGGCAAAGGCAAGGTGGTGGACTGGCTGACCGACCATGCGCAGGGTGTGGTGCGTTTCCAGGGCGGCCACAATGCCGGACATACGCTGGTGATCGGCGGCGAGAAGACCGTGCTGCACCTGATCCCGTCCGGCATCCTGCGCGACAACGTGATGTGCTACATCGGCAACGGCGTGGTGTTGTCGCCGCAGGCCCTGCTGCAGGAGATGGACAAGCTCGATGCGGCAGGCGTGAAAGTCTATGAGCGTTTGCGCGTGTCCGATGCCTGCCCTTTGATACTGCCCTACCATGAAGCTTTGGACAAGGCGCGCGAGGCGGCCAAAGGGGCGGGCAAGATTGGCACCACGGGACGCGGCATCGGTCCCGCCTACGAGGACAAGGTGGCGCGCCGCGCCATCCGTTTACAAGACATGTTCCACCGCAAGCGTTTTGCGGCCAAGCTGGGCGAGGTGCTGGACTACCACAATTTCGTGCTCAAGAACTATTTCAAGGCCGATACCGTGGACTTCAACCAGACCATGGAGCATGCGCTGGCGCTGATTGAACGCCTGGAGCCGCTGGTGATGGACGTGCCGCGCGCGCTGTATGAGGCGAACAAGGCCGGGCAGAACCTGCTGTTCGAGGGCGCGCAGGGCACGCTCTTGGACATCGACCATGGCACTTATCCCTTCGTCACCTCCAGTAACTGCGTCTCGGGCGCAGCATGCGCGGGCAGCGGCATCGGCCCGCAGCATCTGCACTATGTACTGGGTATCACCAAGGCCTACACCACGCGTGTTGGCTCCGGCCCGTTTCCCACCGAACTGTATGACGCGGTGGACAAGCGCGACCCGGTCGGCGAGGGGTTGGCCAAGCGCGGCCATGAATTCGGCGCCACCACCGGGCGGGCGCGCCGCACCGGCTGGTTCGACGCCGCCGCACTGAAGCGCTCCATCCAGATCAACGGCGTATCCGGACTGTGTGTGACCAAGCTCGATGTGATGGACGGCATGGAGCAAGTGCGCATCGGCATCGGCTACAAGATAGACGGCAAGTTCAGCGACATCCTGCCCGCCGGGGCGGAATCGCTGGAGTGTTGCGAGCCCGTCTATGAAGATATGCCGGGCTGGAGCAGCAGCACGGTGGGCGTCAAACGCTACGAAGACCTGCCGACGGCGGCGCGCCGCTATCTGGAACGCATCGCCGAGATCTGCGAAGTGCCGGTGGATATGGTCTCCACCGGGCCAGACCGAGATGAGACCATCGTATTGCGGCATCCTTTCAAGGGTTGAGCCTGAGATGTTAGAAAAACAGCATGGCACGCATCGCGGCAACGGTGCGTGTTTTTATTTGGACGGGGATGCCATGAAGAGAAACGGCCCGCTAGTGCGAGCCGTCAAATTGTGGTGCCCAGGAGAGGACTCGAACCTCCACAGTGTTGCCACCGCCAGGACCTGAACCTGGTGCGTCTACCAATTCCGCCACCTGGGCATTGCTTCGAGGGTGCGCACTTTAATTGTTATGGGATTATGTGTCAATGACGAAAAAGAAAAAAAACATACGTGAGCTGGATCCGTTTCTGGAGCGAGAGCGGGCGCAATACGAACATCCGCTGCCCAGCCGCGAATACATCTTGCAACTGCTCGCCGAACAGGGCGTGCCGGTCGAGGAGAGCGGGCTGTGCGCTGTGCTGCACATCAAGGCTCATGAGGAAGAGTTGTTCGGCCGCCGCCTGCGGGCGATGGAGCGCGACGGTCAGATCATGCGCAACCGCAAGGGCGCGATCTGCGTGGTGGATAAGCTCGACCTGGTCAAGGGCAAGGTGCAGGGGCATCCCGACGGGTTCGGTTTTCTGATCCCGGAAGACGGCAGTGCAGACCTGGTGCTCTCCGCCAAGGAGATGCACAAGGTGCTGCATGGCGACACGGTGATGGCGCGCATCACCGGCATGGATCGCAAGGGGCGGCGCGAGGGGCATATCGTCGAGGTGCTGGAGCATGCCAACACGCGTGTGGTTGGGCGGCTGTATGAAGACCACGGCATCCAGTTCGTGGTGGCCGAGAACCGCCGCATCAGCCAGGACATCTTGGTGGCGCCGGGAGCGCATGGCGACGCCAAGGCGGGGCAAGTGGTGATGCTGGAGATCTTGCAGCAGCCTTCCAAACATGCGCAGCCGATAGGCCGTATCGTCGAGGTGTTGGGCAATTATGCCGATCCCGGCATGGAGATTGAGATCGCCTTGCGCAAGCACGATCTGCCCAACGAGTTTCCCAAGGATGCGAAGCTTCAGGCCGAACATTTTGTGCCGGAAGTGCGTCCAGCCGACTACGCCGATCGCGAGGATGTGCGCAGTCTGCCGCTGGTGACCATAGACGGCGAGACGGCGCGCGATTTCGACGACGCTGTTTATTGCGAGCCCAAGGGCAAGGGCTTCCGCCTGGTGGTGGCCATCGCCGATGTGAGCGCCTATGTGAAACCGGGTGATGCGCTGGACATGGAGTCGCTGAATCGCGGCAATTCAGTGTATTTCCCGCGCCGTGTCATTCCCATGCTGCCGGAAGAGCTGTCCAACGGTCTGTGCTCGCTCAATCCGCAGGTCGAGCGGCTGTGCATGGTGTGCGACATGCAGATCAGTGCCAAGGGCGAGATCGCCAATTACCGCTTCTATCCATCGGTGATGTACTCGCATGCGCGCCTGACCTACACCCAGGTGGCCGACATGCTGGCGTACCCTGCTGGCGAGAATGCACGCAAGTTCGCCGCCGTGTTGCCGCACATCCAGCATCTCTACAGCCTGTTCCAGGTGCTGCTGCATGCGCGCGAGCAGCGCGGCGCGATCGATTTCGAGACGGTGGAAACGCAGATGGTCTTCAACGGCCAGGGCAAGATCGAGAAGATCGTGCCGGTGGTGCGCAACGACGCGCACAGGCTGATCGAGGAGTGCATGCTGGCTGCCAACGTCTGTGCAGCGGATTTTCTGGAGCAGCACAAACATCCCGTGCTGTACCGCATTCACGAAGGGCCAACGCCGGAAAAACTGGAGGCGGTGCGCGAGTTTCTCAAGGAATTCGGCCTGCAACTGGGCGGCGGCGACGAGCCCCAAGCGGCGGATTACTCCAAGTTGCTCAAGCAAATCAAGGGGCGTCCCGATGCGGCGCTGCTGCAAACCGTGATGTTGCGTTCGCTGCGTCAGGCCATGTATGAACCCGACAATGTCGGGCACTTCGGCTTGGGCTATGAGGCCTATGCGCATTTCACCTCGCCCATCCGCCGCTACCCCGACCTGCTGGTGCATCGCGCCATCAAGGCAGTGTTGGCAGGGAAGCAATACAAGCCGCAACAAAAATGGAGCGATCTCGGCTTGCACTGTTCGATGACGGAACGCCGCGCCGACGATGCCACGCGCGACGTGGAAGCCTGGTTGAAATGCTTTTACATGCGCGACCATCTGGGCAGCGTGTTTGCCGGCAGCATCTCCTCGGTGACCGGCTTTGGCCTGTTCGTGGCGCTGGATGATCTGTATATCGAAGGGCTGGTGCATGTTTCCGAACTGGGCGCGGACTACTTCCATTTCGATGCGGCCAAGCACCAGATGCTGGGCGAGCGCACCGGCAAACGTTACCGTCTGGGCGACCGCGTGCGGGTGAAGGTAGTGCGCGTGGACTTGGAGAGCACGCGAGTGGATTTCATGCTGGAAGAGACAGAAGACGTTGGTGAGACGCTGAACACCGGGGCTTGGGGCGAGTCCGCGCCGCGCAAGAAGAAACCGTCAGGCGGCAAACGTGGAGGCAAGCATCGTGGCTGAATCGCGTGTCATTCACGGCTTTCATGCCGTTACGGCGCGGCTGCGCCAGCATCCCGACAGCATCAAGGAGCTCTACATCGATACGCAGCGGCGCGACCCGCGCGCGCGCGACCTGTTCAAGCTGGCGGAAAGCAACGGTGTGCGCATCATCCAGGTGGACGGGAAACGGCTGGACGGCATGGCGGGCAACGCGCGCCATCAGGGCGTGGTGGCGCGGGTGGATGCCTCGCGCAAGGTGCAGCATCTGGACGACGTGCTGGATACGCTGACCGAACCCGCACTGCTACTGGTGCTGGACGGTGTGCAGGATCCGCATAACCTGGGAGCCTGCCTGCGCAGCGCCGATGCCTTTGGCGTGCATGCGGTGATTGCCCCTAAGGACCGCGCCGTGGGCATCAACGCCACGGTGGAAAAGGTTGCCTGCGGCGCAGCGGAAACCGTGCCCTACATCACCGTCACCAACCTGGCGCGCACCCTGCGCGAACTCAAAGAGCGCGACATCTGGGTGGTCGGCATGGATGGCGAGGCGCAGGGCAGTCTGCATGAAGTGAATCACCGAGGCGCGGTGGCTTGGGTGCTGGGGGCGGAAGGAGAGGGCATGCGCCGTTTGACCAAAGAGACCTGCGACCAGCTGGTGCGCATCCCGATGCAGGGCAGCATGGAGAGCCTGAACGTGTCGGTCAGCACCGGCATCTGCCTGTACGAGGCCAGGAGGATGAGGGTACATGGCTGAACTGTCCGGCGGGACTCCCATGCAGAAGTATGATTTTTCCATCGTTACGCGCGATGGGCAGCGCATCGTCAGCGTGGTGATCGCCGCGCGCAGCCAGGAAGATGCGGAGAGGAAACTGCGCCAGATGTACCGCCACTGCGAGATTGCCAGTTGTAATGCCGCGCAGTGTGAAGATCACAAGAGCCAGCAGGCGGTCTCGGTTGAGGACATCATCACGATGATCTCGAAATGATGCCTGCACTTCCTACTCGATGAAGCCGTCCGCCAGCAATTCCTGCAACAGCTCGTTGTAATCATGAGCGCCGCGGCTGGCGGGGGCATGTTCGAATACGGTTTTATTTTGCGCCGGGCTTTCCGCGAGGCTGACGTTTTCCGAAATGCGCGTGCGGCAGACATCCGTCCCGAAGTGTTCCTCCACCAGCTTCAGCACATCCCACGCCATGCGCCGCCGCCCATCGAAACGGGTGAGCAGGTAGCGCCGCTTGACCCGGCGCTTGAGCACGTGCTCAAGCGCTGCCAGAGTTTTCTCGATCTGCATCGCGCCGAGGGTGGACAGGTGGTCGGCCGAGATGGGCACGATCACGCCATCGCAGGCGAAGATGGCATTCAATGACAGCACGCCGATCAGCGGGCTGCAATCCATGATGAGCGGGTTGTGTGGATTGCCGAAGTGTTCACTGCGCAAGGCGGCGTTGAGTTTGTTCACTACGTTGTAGCCCTTGCCGTACAGCACATCCACCTTGGACAGTTCGGCATGCGCCGGGATCAGCTTGAGGCCGTTGCCGGACACGCGCAGCAGTTCGCGCAAAGGGCGGTTGTGCTGGAACAGGCTCAGCAGTGTGTCTTCTCCCGATCTGGCCGGAGTTCCGTTGATGTTGCTGAAGTGCGCCTGCGGGTCGAGGTCGATGGCATAAGTCTCGCGCCCCTGGCGCAGCAGCGCGGCGGCAAGATTGAGCGCGGTGGTGGTTTTACCGACGCCGCCTTTCTGGTTGAAGACTGCGATGATGCTCATCTGGGGCGCAGTTTCAGGATGGATGCTGTTGCCGCATCAATTCCTCAAGTTTGCGGTTGGCTCCCTGCAGTTTCTTGAACAGGGCGATCAGCAGCGCCTTGTCCATATAAGCCTTGGTGTCTCCGCTCAACTGGCCGATCTCGCCCTTGCGGATCTCGGCGGCAATGACCTCGCCTTCGGCAAGCACGGTGGCTGAACGCGAAATGTTCTCGTTCGCGAAAAAAGTGCCTTCGCCTATGCATTCGCCACTCAGGATGTGGCCGACCGGCTCGCCACGCACATGGACAACTGCCTTGCCGAACAGGATGACGTAAAAGGCCGCCATTTCATCGCCTTCGCTGGTGATCGAATAACCGTGGGCAAAGGTCTTGATTTCGGCAAGTTGGGAAATGGGTTGCAGCCACTCACTGGGGATGGGATCGAAGAACGAGCATTTGCGCAGCTCGTTGAAGCGGTCCGAGGCGACTTCATCCAGCCGTTGCGTGAAGCTGGCAAGGCTGGCCTGGATGGCATCGAGTTCGTTCATGGCGGTCTCCCGGCGTGGATCGTGCATTTGTGCAGCGCGAACTTACCACAAGCCGCTTCTTGTGTGTTGTCCCGCTGATTGCCGTACACTCGCGCCCCATGACCAGAAAAATGGAATGGGACAGGGAAGCACTGTTGCACGGACTGCCTTTCGCCCCGTTGCGGGGAGCGATAGCGCCCCTGCGAGCAGAGGCTTTCCCTGACTTGCAGAAATGCAACGTCCTGCTTGGAATGCGGCAGCCGCCGGTCACCACGCAAAGCGCGCATCTGCTGCGTTTCGTGCCTCAGGAAAGCGGCAAGCTACCGTTTGAGCGGCAATATGAGCCGCGCTGTTACCTTTCGGGTGAGGTGCCGACGCGCGAGAACAACTGGCATGACCTGTTCAATGCGCTGGTATGGCTGACGTTTCCCAAGGCCAAGGCCGCCATCAATGCGCGCCATTACCACGCGCTTTGCAAGAGGTGCGTGGCAGCGGACAGCCAGCGCGGCAGCGTGCGCGATATGAATACCCTGTTCGACGAATCCGGTGTGATTGTGGCCTATGCCAATGAAGAACTGGCGCAGCGGCTGTGCGGCTTCTGCTGGAAAGAACTGTTCTGGCAGCACAGGACGCAGGTGCAAACGGGCATGGGGTTCTATCTGTTCGGACACGGTCTGTATGAAAAAGCGTTGCAGCCATACATCGGCATGACCGGGCAAGGGCTGCTGCTGCGGGTGCCACAGGAATTTTTCGGCTGGCCATTGCCGCATCGCCTGGTGTTGCTGGATGAAATGATGGCCGTCTATTGGAACGACCCGCAGCATTGCCGCAGCACGCGCGAGCTTACGCCGGTACCCTTGCTTGGCATTCCCGGCTGGTGGGCGGACAACCTGCGCGAGGATTTTTACGACAACGCCGCCTATTTCAGGCCGGGCAGGCAGAGCCGTGCCGCACGCACACCACTCAACACCGCGCCTTCCAGCGTGGCAGGGTAATCGCCCGCCGTGTAGTCTCCAGCCAGCAGCAGATTGGGGAGGGCGGTCTGTGCTGCGGGGCGTTGCAGGCTGGGAGAGCAGCAAAAGGTAGCGCGCTTCTCGGCGATGACCTTGAACCATTGCGGTGTTGTCTCAATGCCGAACTCCTCGCGCAATTCCGAGATGACCTTTTGCGCCAGTTCATCCTGGCTCAAATCTTGATGCAGTCCTTCCGCACTGATGACGGCGGCGATGAGGCCGTGTTGTCTTGCGATGTGTCCCTTGTCGAACAGCCATTGGCTGATGCGGCGGTGCAGCCCGATCATCGGGTGGGGGAGTTGTACTGATGGGGGGTATTGCAGATACACGGTGTAGATGGGCTGCTGTTCCAGTGCTTCGATCTGTCGTATGGCGGTTTCCAATGCAGGCAGGGGCGCGAGCAATTTGGCGGAGATGCCGGGCGAAGTGGCGCAGATGACGTGGCTGTAGCGCTGCACGCCTTGCGCAGTCTGCAACTCGAAACCTTCTGCATGCGGCGTGATGGAGTCCACACCGCAAGAAAGATGCACCTTGCCGCCATGCTGTGCGACGTAGCGCGCGGCGCGTTGCGGGAACAGCGCGGTGAAGTCGATGCGCGGCAGCAGCATGTCGCTGTCGGCGCGTTTCCGGTTCAACGCGTCGCGCAGCACGTTCAGCAGCACTTGCACGGAAGCCTTGTGGATGGGCGTGTTCAATGCGGCGATGCACATTGGTTCCCACAGCTTGAGGGTGAGGTCGGAATCTTGCTTATTGCAGCGCAACAGTTGTGCGACAGTAGTGTCGCCTGTTCCCCCACCCCAACCCTCCCCCGGTGGGAGAGGGAGTTTGTTTAGGCGGAAATTTGCTTTTCTCAGTTTGAGCATGAAGCCAGCCGCCTTCATGCGTTCACTCCAAGTCAGACCTTGCGCATTGAGTAGTGCGACCAGCAGATGCAGCGGGGCGGGCAGGCGCGGGGCTTTGAACGAGAAATGACCGTGCAGATCAAGTTGCAACGGCAGGCGCAGGAAGTCTTGCTCGATATTGCCGCCGACCTGAGCTATCAGGCGCAGCGTCTCGTGGTAGCAGCCGAGCAGCAGGTGCTGGCCGTTGTCGAACTGAATCCCGTTGTATTGCACGCCGCGCGCCCGCCCGCCGAGTTGTTTGGCGCTCTCGAACACGGTGACGGGGATGCCGCGCGCCGCGAGTTCGACGGCGGCGGCCAGGCCGGCATAGCCGCCGCCGATAATTCCGACCTTTAATTCCTGAACCATGCTTTGAGCGCCAGCCACAGCTTGTAGCGTGGCGTGAGCGAAATACGCTCCTTTAACACATGACCGCCGCTACGCTCCACCTCATCCAGTACCGCCTGATAGATTTCGGCCATGATGATTCCGGCGCGCTGTGCCTTGCGGTCGGCAGCGGGCAGGTGGTCGAATGCTTGCCGGTAATAGCGGCGCGCGCGTTCGATCTGGAACGCCATCAGTTTCTGGAATCCCTCGGTCTCGCGCGAACCGAGGATATCCGCCTCGCGCACGCCGAACTGTTGCAGCTCGTCCATCGGCAGATAGATGCGGTTGCGCCGCGCATCCTCGCCCACGTCGCGGATGATGTTGGTGAGCTGGAAAGCAATGCCGAGGTCGTGCGCGTATTTCAGCGTCTGGCGGTCGGTATAGCCAAAGATTTCCGCCGACAGCAGCCCCACCACCGAGGCCACGCGGTAGCAATACAGTTGCAGCGATTTGAAGTCGGCATAGCGCGGCTGGTCGAGGTCCATCTCCATGCCGTCGATGATCTCCAG
>JBBIIN010000011.1:0-45137 GCA_037446515.1 Gallionellaceae bacterium | reverse complement strand
CGCTCGGCCTCCTTCAGTATTTCTTCCACACTAGGGACGGTGTCGGTGGGCTGTTGTTGTTCGAGTTGGGTATTGTTTTCCTGTTGTTCCATGAGTCTCTCCGGTTACTGACTGCGGCTTGATGGGGGCGGTACTTTCCATTTCAAGGGGGAGGAAGGGTTTTTAGATGCGCTTGCTCCTGATCCTGTCGAGCAACTGGGCATGGACGAACCAGCCCAGCAGCAAGATGGGCGCGCTGTTCAAGGTCAGCAGCAGGATGGCAAGGCGAGTGCCCAGCCAATTTGCAATGAAGCGGCTGGTCACCGGGCAAGCCGGAGCTGAACGTCGGGAATCCTCATTCAGGCAGCTCTACAGCAGCGGTACGATCAGCAAGGCAACGATGTTGATGATCTTGATGAGTGGGTTCACGGCGGGCCCGGCGGTGTCCTTGTAAGGGTCGCCCACAGTGTCGCCAGTGACGGCGGCCTTGTGCGCATCCGAACCCTTGCCGCCGTAGTTGCCTTCCTCGATGTACTTCTTGGCGTTGTCCCAGGCACCGCCGCCGGTGGTCATGGAGATGGCCACGAAGATGCCAGTGATGATCGTGCCGACCAGCACGCCGCCCAGCGCCTTCGGCCCCAGCGTCAGGCCCACCACGATGGGTACGGCCACAGGCAGCAGCGAGGGCACGATCATTTCCTTGATCGCGGCACGTGTCAGCATGTCCACGCAAGTGCCATATTCCGGTTTGGCCTTGCCTTCCATGATGCCGGCGATTTCCTTGAACTGGCGGCGCACTTCAACGACCACAGCCCCTGCGGCGCGGCCCACGGCTTCCATGCCCATTGCACCGAACAGGTAGGGCACCAGGCCGCCGATGAACAGGCCGATGATGACGGTGTGGTCAGACAGGTCGAACAGGGTGGGGTGGTGCAGGTGCGCTTCCAGCGCGTGCGTGTAGTCGGCGAAGAGAACCAAAGCGGCCAGTCCCGCCGAGCCGATGGCATAGCCCTTGGTCACGGCCTTGGTGGTGTTGCCCACGGCATCCAGCGGATCGGTGATGTTGCGTATGTCTTCCGGCAGGCCGGACATCTCGGCGATGCCGCCGGCGTTATCGGTGATTGGGCCGTAGGCATCCAATGCCACGATGATGCCGGTCATGGACAGCATGGAAGTGGCCGCGATGGCGATGCCGTACAGGCCTGCCATGGCGTAGGCCGCATAGATGCTGGCGCACACGGCCAGCGCCGGGGCGGCGGTGGCCTTCATCGACACGCCCAGGCCGGCAATGATGTTGGTGCCGTGGCCGGTGGTGGAGGCTTGCGCGATATGGCGCACCGGGCCGTATTCGGTGGCGGTGTAATATTCGGTGATGATCACCATCAGCGCGGTGAGCACCAGGCCGACGACGGCTGCGCCATACAGCGCACCCACGCTGTACACGCCATTGCTGCCCATCAGCCAGGAGGTGATGGGATAGAACGCGACCAGCGCCAGCGCGCCGGCCACGGCCAGCCCGCGGTACAGCGCATTCATGATTTTGCCGCCTTCGCGCGCATGCACGAAAAAGGTGCCAGCGATGGAGGCGATGATGGAGAAACCGCCCAGCGCCAGCGGGTAGATCACCGCATTCGCCCCTGCGCTGGCCAGCACCAGACCGCCCAGCAGCATGGTGGCGATGATGGTGACCGCATAGGTCTCGAACAGGTCGGCCGCCATGCCGGCGCAGTCGCCCACGTTGTCGCCCACGTTGTCGGCGATCACGGCGGGGTTGCGCGGGTCGTCCTCGGGGATGCCCGCTTCCACCTTGCCTACTAGGTCGGCACCCACGTCGGCACCCTTGGTGAAGATGCCGCCTCCTAGGCGCGCGAAGATGGAAATCAACGAGCCGCCGAAACCCAGACCGACCAAAGGTTCGATAATCGCGGCAGTCGTCGCATCTGGCGTCGCCGTGGCGGCGAGGAAGGCATAGTAACCGGCCACGCCGAGCAAGCCGAGACCCACCACTAGCAGTCCGGTGATGGCGCCGCCCTTGAAGGCCACATTCAGTGCGGCGTTGAGGCCGTTATGCGCGGCCTGGGCGGTGCGTACATTGGCGCGCACCGAGACGTTCATGCCGATGTAGCCTGCCGCGCCGGAGAGCAGCGCGCCGATTAGGAAGCCGATCGCAGTCTTCCAGGACAGGAATAGGCCGATCAGCACGAACAGTCCCGCGCCAACGACACCGATGGTGGCGTATTGCCGATTAAGGTAGGCGGTCGCACCTTCCTGCACCGCTGCGGCGATGCCGCGCATCTTATCGTTGCCAGTCGGCAGATCTACGATCCAGCGAATGGACAGGATGCCATACAGGATGGCAGCGACAGAACAAATCAAGGCAAACATCAATCCACTCGACATAGCGTTCCCCTTCCCCTGATTAAAAAAGCCGACGTTGTCGCGCCGGCCTGATGATTACAGCTTGAACTCGACAAGCTTCTTGGCAACCCCGGTGTTCTTCAACTGCACGTACTGCGGCAATCCGTCTTTGTATGCCGGGTAATCCTCGCCCTTGATGAGCGGCGTCAGGTAGGCGCGGCACTTGTCGGTGATGCCGAAGCCGTCCGCCGTGATGAAGTTGCGCGGCATGAACTTCTCCACGTTGGCGACCTTGGCGAGCTGGGCGACGCCGATCTTCCATTTGTAGGGCTTGTCGGAGACGCGGTCCACCGTGGGCATCACCGCGTTCTGCCCCTTCAGCGCCAGCTCCACGGCGGCCTTGCCCAGCGCATACGCATGTTCGACGTCGGTCTTGGAGGCGACGTGGCGCGCCGCGCGTTGCAGGTAATCGGCCACCGCCCAGTGGAACTTGTAGCCTAGCGCCTCCTTCACCATGTTGGCGACGACCGGCGCTGCACCACCCAGTTGCGCGTGGCCGAAGGCGTCGCGCGAACCCTGTTCGGCGAGGAAACGTCCATCCGGGTAGTGGCAGCCCTCCGATACCACCACGCTGCAATAGCCGTGCTTCTTCACCAGCGCATCTACCTTGGCGAGGAATTTCTTCTGGTCGAATTCGATCTCGGGGAACAGGATGACGACCGGGATGCCTTGCTGCTCGACCAGGCCGCCTGCGGCGGCGATCCATCCGGCATGGCGTCCCATCACTTCCAGCACGAACACCTTGGTTGAGGTCTTGGCCATGGAGCGCACATCGAAGCTGGCTTCCAGCGTGGAGACGGCGATGTACTTGGCGACCGAGCCAAAGCCGGGGCAGCAGTCGGTGATGGGCAGGTCGTTGTCCACGGTCTTGGGCACGTGGATGGCCTGCACCGGATAGCCCATTTTTTCTGAAAGTTGCGATACCTTGTAGCAGGTGTCAGCGGAATCGCCGCCACCGTTGTAAAAGAAATAGCCGATGTTGTGCGCCTTGAACACTTCGATCAGGCGCTCGTATTCGCGCCTGTTCTCTTCCAGTCCTTTGAGTTTGAAACGGCAGGAGCCAAACGCGCCGGAGGGAGTGTTGCGCAACGCGGCTATCGCCTTGGTCGATTCCTTGCCGGTGTCGATCAAATCTTCGGTCAACGCTCCGATGATGCCGTTGCGTCCGGCATAGACTTTGCCGATCCTGTCCTTGTGTTTGCGGGCGGTTTCGATGACGCCGCAGGCTGATGCATTGATGACGGCTGTAACGCCGCCGGATTGTGCGTAGAACGCGTTCTTCTTGGCCATGGCGCGGGCTCCCTCGAATGTGGTGCATGAACTATTTTACCGTGGCGCATATTACGCTTTTTTTGCCGCATGCAGAACCGCATGGGGGTGTATCATGCACACCGGCCCCATCATCGATGGGGTAAGACAAGCAGCACGCAGATGCCGTGTCGAGAGTGATGGAGGAATGTCATGGCAATCGAATTATTCAATAACGGCAAACACCTTTGCCTGATGTTCGACGACCTGGTGGATGATTCCACCGGAGAGGCGGTGCAGGCAAACCAGTTTCTCATCGTTGACAATGGTCATGGCGCGCTGCTGGATCCGGGCGGCAACATGACCTACAACGGGCTGCTGATGGCGATGCACAATTATTTTTCGCCGAAGAACCTGGATTACATTCTGGCTTCGCACGCCGATCCCGATATTATTGCCTCCGTCAATAAGTGGATGATCCATGCCGACTGCAAGGTGATGATCTCCAAGCTGTGGGCGCGTTTCGTGCCGCACTTTTGCAGTGTGGGCAATGCTGCGGGCAGAGTGGTCGGTATCCCGGACGAGGGAATGAGCCTGCCGCTGGGGCAAACGGTCATCAAGGCGATTCCCGCGCACTTCATGCATTCAGAGGGTAATTTCCAGTTTTATGACCCGGTCAGCAAGATACTGTTCAGCGGGGATATGGGCGCGTCACTGGTGCCGCACAATGCGGCCGATACCCCGGTGGAGAATTTCCAGTCGCATGTCCAGTATATGGAAGGTTTCCACCGCCGCTACATGATTTCCAACAAGATCTGCCGCTTTTGGGTGAACATGGTGCGCGCCATGGATGTCGAGATGATCGTGCCGCAGCATGGCCGCATGTTCAAGGGCAAGAAGATGGTGAACGAGTTCCTGAACTGGATCGAGGCGCTGCCTTGCGGCGTGGATCTGATGACGCAGGAGCACTACAAGGTTCCCGCCTGAGCCGGGCGGCGGGGATTTCTAAAGTGCAGCGGCCCCGGCGTTGGCGATCTGGCCGTCCTGAGCCGAGCGCACGCCGCTGATTCCCAGTCCGCCGACGATCACCTCATCCAGCAGCAGCGGCACGCCGCCTTCCGCCGGGATCACGCCCGGCAGGGCGAGGTGAATCAACCGCCCGCTCAGCACGGCTTCTTCGGACGACTTGGTCGGGCGCTGGAAAGCCACAGCGGCATGCGCCTTCATCATCGCGGTTTCCACGCTGCCGAATTGGGTCTCATGGCTGCGCTGCAGATACAGCAAGTGGCCGCCATCATCCACCACGGCGATGACTACGCGCCAGCCGTTCTTGAGCGCTTCCGCTTCGGCGGTCGCAGCGACGCGCTTGGCGTCTTCCAGGGTCAATACCGGCTTGCTTGCCATATCAGGCCCCGAGTGTCTTGAATACCTGATCGCGGATGGCATTTACATCGCCCACGCCGGGGATATGCACGACCTTGGGCGCGTCGGCGGCGCTGGATTGTGCCCAGGCAGAATAGTATTCGACCAGCGGCTTGGTCTGGTCATGATAGACGTTGAGGCGTTTGACCACGGTATCTTCCACGTCATCTGGGCGCTGCACCAGGTCTTCTCCGGTGACATCATCCTTGCCTTCCACCTTGGGCGGATTGAACACGACGTGGTAGGTGCGGCCGGAGGCGAGATGCACGCGGCGGCCGCTCATGCGGTTGATGATTTCCTTGTCGGCGACGTCGATTTCCATCACGTAGTCGATCTTGATGCCCGCATCCTTCATGGCCTGCGCCTGCGGGATGGTGCGAGGAAAGCCGTCGAACAGGAAACCATTGGTGCAGTCTGCCTCTTTGATGCGTTCCTTGACCAGGTTGATGATGATGTCGTCGGAAACCAGGCCGCCTGCATCCATGACCTTTTTCGCGGCCTGTCCCAATGGCGTGCCCGCCTTGACCGCGGCGCGCAGCATGTCGCCGGTGGAGATCTGCGGGATGCCGAATTTTTCCTTGATGAAATTGGCCTGTGTGCCTTTCCCTGCGCCGGGCGCGCCTAACAAGATCACTCTCATGTATGCTCCTCCTGATTTTTGTATGTCTGAAAAATCTGTCTTACGGCTTGCAGATCCTGTTCCGTGTCCACTCCACTGGGGGGGGCTTCGGAGCTGATCGCGACACCGATCTTGTAGCCATGATACAACGCGCGCAGCTGTTCCAGCGCTTCGACTTGTTCCAGCGGCGCTGCCGCAAGTCCGCCGAATGCGCGCAGGAAGCTGGCGCGGTAGGCGTAGATGCCGATGTGACGCAGTACCGGCACGTCGTCCGGCAGCGGTCGATTCCGCGCGTAGGCATCGCGCGGCCAGGGTATCGGCGCGCGGCTGAAATACAGCGCGTTACCATGTTTGTCCAGCACCGCCTTGACGATGTTGGGATTGCGCATGGATGCTTCATCGTGGATCGGATGGCAGGCGGTGGCGATGGCGCATTCCGGGTGAGCATGCAGATGGGCGGCCACCGTGCGGATGAGCGGCGGCGGGATCAGTGGCTCGTCGCCTTGTACGTTTACCACGATGGTGTCATCTGGCCAGCCTTGTTGCGCCGCCACTTCGGCGAGGCGGTCGGTGCCGCTGGCGTGGTCGGCGCGCGTCATCACCGCATCAAAGCCATGTGATTTTGCGGCTGCCACGATGGGCAGGTGGTCGGTGGCGATCAGCACCTGCTGCGCACCGCTCTGGACGGCGCGCGCTGCGACATGGATGACCATGGGCTTGCCGGCGATGTCCAGCAGGGGTTTGCCGGGCAGGCGCGTGGAGGCGAAGCGGGCGGGGATGACGACCTTGAAATCCGGCATCAGAGCTTGGCGATCTCTTCGGCGGACAGTGCGCGCGCCTCGTCGGCCAGCATGACCGGGATGCCGTCCTTGACCGGATAAGCCAGTTGATCGGCCTTGCAGATCAGCTCCTGTTCCGCCTTGCGGTAGAGCAGCGGCGATTTGCACAGCGGGCAGACTAGGATATCAAGCAGTTTGGCGTCCATCAGGAAGTTACCTTGTTGATGATGAGTTGCGCCAGCTCGGGATCAAGCTGCGCATCGACGCGCAGCACCCAGTATTTCTCGGTGGCGAATGCGGCGCATTTTACCGCATCTTTTTCGGTCATGAGTATCGCGTCGGCATCACCGAAGGCGAGGTCCGCAGGGCGGTAATGGTGGTGGTCAGGGAAGGGGTGTGTCGTGCCATCTAGCCCGAGCGCGGCGAGATGGGAGAAGAAACGCCGCGGATGGCCGATGCCCGCCACCGCATGTACGCGCTGTCCGGAGAAGTCGCTGGCGGCACAGGTGCGCTCCGGGCTCAGCAGGTTGAAAAAACGCGTGCCTTGCAGTTGCATGCCAAAGTCTGGCGCGGTCGGCGTGCCGCCATTGATGACCAGCGCATCGGCCTCATGCAGGCGCGACACCGGTTCGCGCAGCGGTCCTGCGGGCAGCAGCCAGCCGTTGCCGAAGCGGCGCGCGCCGTCCACGACGACGATCTCGGCATCACGTTGCAAACGGTAGTGTTGCAAGCCGTCGTCGCTTAGGATGATGTCGCACTCCGGGTGCGCCTTGAGCGCGGCCCGCGCGGCGGCGGCGCGGTCGCGGCCTATCCACACCGGGCACAGCTGGCGTTGCGCCATCAGCAAGGGTTCGTCGCCCACTTCGCCTGCGTTGTCGCCGATAGCAACTTCGCGCGCTGTGATGCCGCCACCTTTGGCGTGATTGCGGTAGCCGCGGCTGATGATGCACGGATGCCAGCCGGCGGCGAGCAATTGCTGCGCCAGCCAGAGTGTGAGTGGGGTCTTGCCGGTGCCGCCCACGCTGATGTTGCCCACCACCACCACGGGAACGGGAAGCTTGACCGATGCCAGCATGCCAGTGCGGTAGAGCAGGCGACGCAGTGCCGTGACGGCGCCGAACAGCAGGCTTAAAGGATAGAGCAGGAGATGGAGCGGCGAGACGCGATACCAGTAGTGCTGCAACCGCTCCATGGGGGCTGGCTATTTCGGCTGGTTCTGCGTGGTGAAAGTGATGCGTCCATACCCGGCGATGCGCGCCGCTTCCATGATGTTGATCACAGACTGGTGCATCGCCTTGGCGTCGGCAGTGATGACGATGGCTGGATCGGCCAGGTCGCCCGCCGTCTTGCGCAGTGCCTGCGCAAAGTCGTTCACGTCCTTGAAGCGGGTGGGGGTGCCGTTGATGGCGTAGTGTCCGGATGCGTCCACCGCCACCGTCATGGATTTGCTGACCGGCACGGCACTGTCTTCGCCAGCCGCCTGCGGCAGGTTGATCTGCAACTCGGAGAACTTGCCGTAACTGGTGGTGACCATCAGGAAGATCAGCACCACCAGCAGCACGTCGATCATCGGGATCAGGTTGATCTCCGGCTCTTCGCGATGGCGACCGCGCCGGAAATTCATTTGCGTTCACCGTGTACAATCTCGACCAGCTTGATGGCTTGCTGTTCCATTTCGATGGTGAAGCTGTCCACTTTGGCGCGGAAATGGCGGTAGGCGATCATGCTGGGCACGGCCACCACCAGGCCAAAGGCCGTGTTGTAGAGCGCGACCGAGATGCCATGCGCGAGTTCTGCGGGGGCGGCACCACCGGCGTTTTGTGCGCCGAAGATCTCGATCATACCGACCACCGTGCCGAACAGGCCCAGCAAGGGGCTGATCGAGGCGATGGTACCCAGTGTGGTGAGGAAGCGCTCCATGTCGTGCGTGGCTACGCGACCCGCTTCCTCGATGGATTCCTTCATTACCGAGGCGGGGCTCTTGATGTTCTTCAGCCCGGCGGCAAACACCTTGCCCAGCGGCGACCCGCTGTTCAGCTTACCCAGCATCTGCGTACCCACGCCGCGCGCTTTCAGTTCCTGCACCACTTCATCCAGCAGCTTGGGCGGGATGACATTGCTGCTGCGCAGGAAGATGATGCGTTCCACGATGAGCGTGACTGCGATCAGCGAGGCGATGATGAGTAACCAGATGGGCCAGCCGGCCGCTTCAATAAGGGTGAACACGCAGGGTCTCCAAGGGTTATGGCGTTATTCCGAGGCGCGCACTGTAGCGTGTTACCCACCTTTTGGGCAAGGTGGGCGTCGCCCGGGGCGAGGGCTTGAAAAGTGCGCGCGCGGCCCCATGTGCCTGCCAGCGGTTTTGCTAAACTGCGCACCGCATCAACTCATGGAGAAGGTATGAAACGCATCTTTTTATTCATTTTGACCAACCTGGCGGTCTTGCTGGTCATCAACATCACCTTGCGCCTGCTGGGCGTGGATCGCTGGATGGGCGCCAATGGCATCAATTTCGGGGCTTTGCTCGTCATGTCCGCCGTGATCGGCTTCGCCGGTTCCATCATCTCGCTGCTGATGTCGAAGTGGATGGCCAAGATGTCGGTCGGCGCGCAGGTCATCGCGAACCCGCAGGACCCCACCGAACGCTGGCTGGTGGAGACCGTGCGCCGTCAGGCGCAGGCCGTCGGCATCGGCATGCCGGAGGTGGCCATCTATGATGCTCCGGACGTGAATGCCTTTGCCACCGGCTGGAACAGGAACGATGCGCTGGTGGCGGTGAGCACCGGCCTGCTGAACAGCATGAGCCGCGACGAGGCGGAAGCCGTGCTGGCGCATGAAGTGAGCCATGTGGCGAACGGCGACATGGTCACGCTGGCGCTGATCCAGGGCGTGGTGAACACCTTCGTGGTGTTCTTCTCCAAGCTGTTCGGCTATTTCGTGGACCGCGTGCTGCTCAAGAACGACGAGCGTGAAGGCCCCGGCATCGGCGCTTTCGTGGCGGAGATCGCCGCCCAACTGGTGTTGGGCATACTCGCCAGCATCATCGTGATGTGGTTTTCGCGCCAGCGCGAGTTCCGTGCCGATGCGGGTGGTGCCAGCCTGGCCGGGCGCCACAAGATGATCGCCGCGCTGGAGCGCTTGAAGGCCAACCACGAACAGGCTGCCGCGATGCCGCAGAACATGTCGGCGATGGCGATCTCCAGCGGCGGGGGATTCTCCAGACTGTTCATGACCCATCCGCCGCTGGATGAGCGCATCGAGGCTTTGCGTCGCGGCCAGTGAGCGCAGTGGCATTGAAAAAAACGGCGGAAGTTACCGCCGTTTTTTATTCATCCTCGTCATATTTCTGGCGCGGCGGGTTGCCGTCATACACCAGGCTCTGCCGGTGCATCAAATAGGCATCGCGCAGGAAGCTATAGCGGTCGATGATGGAATCGTCCAGCACCCTCTCCTGATCCAGCAGATTGACGCGGGTGTTGAACGACTTGACCGCCCAGGTCGAGTTGCGCGTCGGCACATGCCGGGTGTTGCTGATGACGCTGACGAAGGTGTCGCCATACAATCCCGCGCCATCACGCACCGAGCTGGGCCCCCAGAACGGGATGACCAGATAGGGGCCGCTGGGCAGCCCCCAGTAACCCAGCGTCTGGCCGAAATCCTCGTTATGTTTTTCCAGCCTGTCGGCCACGTTCACCAGTCCGAAGATGCCCATCGTGCTGTTCACCGCCACGCGGGTGCCGTCGCTGAAGGCTTGCACGAATTTAAGTTGCAGCAGGTCGTTTGCGGTCACCACCACATCGTCCAGGTTGGAGAAGAAATTGCTCACCATGGTCTTGACGGGAAGCGGAACGATACGGGCATAGGCTTGCGCCGCCGGCTTGAGCGCGGCCTGGTCGATGGTGTCGTTGAGGGCATACACCTTGCGGTTGAAGGGTTCGAACGGATCCTTTTCCTGGGTGTATGGGCTGTGGTGAAAGGTGCTGCAACCCGTCAGTGCGAGGCAGCCGAACAGCAGGGAAAAGCGCAGTGCATGCATGCGGTCGGGGTCAGGAATCGGACTGCGGCGAATTATAGGGCGGAACGATGACTTGTTGCAGCATGGCCTCGCGGCTGGCGGGGATTTCCAGGCTGATGCGTCCCAGTGTACCCAAGCGGTAATCCTGCAATAGCGTCATCGCGGCCTTCTCGACATCGAATCCCTGTCCCCTGATGCGATAGCCGCGCTGCTGCGCGATGGATTCGATCAGCGCGACACCGTCCATGCCTGCTTCAATCCCTTTGTAGCGCTGCTGGAGCAGCGCTGGGTAGCGTGCGAGCAGCAGGTCGCCGAGGAAAGTCGCCACCTCGCCTTCATCGTAGGCGTTGCGGCCTATGAGATTGCTTGCGGCGAGCATCATGCCATCACTCTCATGCTCGATCTTTGGCCACATCATGCCTGGCGTGTCGATCAGTTGCATGGAATCGTTGAGGTCGAAATGCTGGAGGTTCTTGGTAATCGCCGGTTCATCGCCCACGGCGGCGGTGCGCTTCTTCAGCAGCGCGTTGATGAAGGTGGATTTGCCCACGTTGGGGATGCCCATCACCATCATGCGCAGCGGCTTGAGCGGGGTGCCGCGATGCAGCGCTAAGGTCAGGCACAACTTGGGCACCTTCGCCGCTTCGCCCGGTTTCTTGCACGAGAGCGCGACGGCCCTGGTGTTCTTTTGACTGTTGAAGTGCTCCAGCCAGGCTTTGGTGGCGGCCGGGTCGGCCAGATCGGCCTTGTTCAGCACCTTGAGGCAGGGACGCTGGCGATGCTCGCGCATCTCGCGGATCATCGGGTTGCTGCCTGCCTCCGGTACGCGCGCATCCAGCACTTCGATGACGACATCGATGCGCTCCATAATCTCGGTCACCTTCTTCTTGGCCGAGGTCATGTGTCCGGGGAACCACTGGATGGCCATTTGTATGCAGCCACTGAAAAGAGGCGCGCATTCTAACTGTTTGACGGGTATAACTCACCCTCCGATAATCAAGCCATCTCTCCTTGGGGCCGCGCCATGACCACTATCCGTCAGCAGGATTTCATCAGCAGCATCGCCGATGCACTGCAATTCATCTCCTACTACCATCCCGCAGACTATGTGAGGTCTCTGGCCGAGGCCTACCGGCGCGAGCAATCGCCCGCCGCGAAAGATGCGATGGCGCAGATCCTCACCAATTCGCGCATGTGCGCGCTGGGCAAGCGTCCCATCTGCCAGGACACCGGCATCGTGGTCGCTTTCGTCAAAGTGGGCATGGACGTGCACTGGGAAGGCGCGACCATGGGCGTCACCGAGATGGTCAACGAAGGCGTGCGCATTGCCTACAACTGGCCGGACAACGTGCTGCGCGCTTCCATCGTGGCTGACCCCGCCGGCCGGCGCAAGAACACCGGTGACAACACGCCCGCTGTGGTGCACTATGAGTTGGTGCCCGGCGATAAAGTGGAGATAGATATTGCAGCCAAGGGCGGCGGCTCCGAGAACAAAGCGCGTTTCGCCATGCTCAATCCCAGCGACGATATTGTGGAGTGGGTGGTCAGCCAGCTGCCCGGCATGGGCGCGGGCTGGTGTCCGCCGGGACAACTCGGCATCGGCATCGGCGGCACGGCGGAAAAGGCCATGCTGCTGGCGAAACAGGCATTGATGCAGCCTATCAGCATGACTGAACTCAAAGCGCGTGGGGCGAAGAACCGGATCGAGGAACTGCGCATCGAGATCTACGACAAGGTCAACGCGCTCGGCATCGGTGCGCAGGGCTTGGGCGGCCTCACCACCGTGCTGGACGTAAGCATCCTCGATTACCCCACACATGCCGCCTCCAAGCCCATCGCGCTCATCCCCAACTGTGCCGCCACGCGCCATGTGCATTTCGCGCTGAATGGCAGCGGTGCGGCCAGCTTCATCCCGCCAAAGATCGAAGATTATCCCGACGTGCACTGGGCGCCCGCACCGGATGCGCGCCGCGTGAACCTCGATACTGTCACCCGTGCCGACATCGCGCAGTGGCAGCCGGGTGAGACGCTGCTGCTCTCCAGCAAGTTATTGACCGGCCGCGATGCCGCGCACAAGCGCATGGTGGATATGCTGGCCAAGGGTGAGCCACTGCCGGTGGATTTCAACGGTCGCTTCATCTATTACGTCGGCCCAGTCGATCCCGTGCGCGACGAAGTGGTGGGGCCAGCCGGGCCGACCACCGCCACGCGCATGGATAAATTCACCGAGACCATGCTGGCTCAAACCGGCCTCATCGGCATGATCGGCAAAGCCGAGCGCGGCAAGACCGGCATCGAGGCCATCAAAAAACATAGGGCGGTATATCTGATGGCGGTGGGCGGTGCCGCCTACCTCGTCGCCAAGGCCATCAAGCATGCGCGTGTGGTTGCCTTTGCCGACCTGGGTATGGAGGCTATCTACGAGTTCGAGGTGCAGGATATGCCGGTGACGGTGGCAGTGGACACGCAGGGCAGGTCGGTGCATGAGGCGGGGCCGGCGGAGTGGAAGGGGCGGATTGCGCGGATCCCGGTGAAGGTGATTTGATTTTTTCCTGACAAGTCTGCATCAGAGTTTCTGCCTTGCACCCTGTTAAGGGCAAATACTTTTCCCGACAATGATTCGCGCACTATTCTTACCCCGGCCTTTTTTACCTCAGCCTTTATTATTTGCCTCCTCCGTCTTTGCAGGTTTTGATGTGATGTTTTTCCTGCATCAAAGTTTCTCTACGCTGTAGATAGCGGACAAGCGGTGCGTCTCGCCAGCCTTGACCGTGACGAGGTTGTCGAAGGCGTTGCCGCTTTCCACGCACACCATGTCGCGGTGCAGCGCTGGGCCGAAGTCGCCCATCTTTTCGGCCTTTTCGGTCCACGGGTTCCACACCACGGTGGACAGGCTGCCCTGCTTGGTGATGCGGATGGCGCGCCTCAATCCGGTATCCTCGATCACGCAATCGGCGGCGGTGTTCACATAGACGCGGTCCACTTCGCTGCCGATGGTGATGCCGCCTTGCTGCTTGCGGCGCGCCGTCTCGCCCACCTTGTCGATGTACTCGCAGCCTTCCAGCCCGCGGATGGTCATGTTGCCGACATCGCTGATGTGAAGATAGGTGTGCAGCGCTTCGCCGAGCTGGAACGGGGTGTTGCCGGTGTTGCGGGTGACCAGTTCCACGCGCAGTGTTTTGCCTACCGTGGCTTCCAATTGCACGCTGGAGGCATACGGCCACTGGGTGCGGGTGACATTGCTCTCGACTAGGCCGAGGCGGATGAAGGTGCTACCGTCCGGCAGCACCTTGGTCTCCAGCACTTCCCACGGCACGGTGCGCGCGTAGCCATGGCCAGGCAATTTGCTGTCCGTCGCATGCGGGCCGAACCACGGCCAGCACACCGGCACGCCGCCGCGTATGGATTTTCCCGGCGCGAACTTGGCCTTGGGGGACAGCCAGATCACCGGCGCTTCGCCCTTGGGCTGGTAAGTGGCGATGTGCGCGCCTTGCAGCGCGATGCTGGCCGTGGCGTGTACGTTGTCGATTTGGGCGAAAATTGAGCCGCTCTCTGTTGCGATGAAGCGCAGATGGGAAGGGATGGCGTAGCGCTGGTTGAGGGCATCGAGAGTCATGGATATCTCCTTGTGTTGATGATTATGAAAGGTCGGGCGGAGGCGCGATCTTGGTGACCTCCTCCAGCGTGGTGAGTCCGGCGGCGATCTTTTGCGCGCCGGAGATGCGCAGCGGCTTCATGCCTTCGCGGTTGGCCTGGGCGCGCAGGGCGGCCAGGTTGGTTTCGGCGGTGGTGAGCTTGCGCAATTCGGGTGACATGAGCAGGATTTCGTAGATGCCGATACGCCCGGAATAGCCGGTCATGCGGCATTCCAGGCAACCTTCGGGGCGCTGGATCTGCGCCGGGCGGGCGGCCTTCCACGGCGACACCAAGTGGTCCCACAGTTCGCAATCACTGTTCTGCATCGCGCGCGGCTGTTTGCAACTGGGACACAGCGTGCGCACCAGACGCTGCGCCATGATCCCAAGCAGCGTGGCGTTGAGCAGGTAGGGCGGCACACCGAGGTCAAGCAGGCGCGTGATGGCGGAGGGGGCGTCGTTGGTATGCAGCGTGGACAACACCAAATGGCCGGTAAGGGCGGCCTGGATCGCCATGTCTGCGGTCTCCAGGTCGCGGATCTCGCCCACCATGATGATGTCCGGGTCCTGCCGCATCAGGGCGCGCACGCCATCGGCGAAGCCCAGGTCTATGCCTTGCTGGATTTGCATCTGGTTGAATGCAGGTTCGACCATTTCGATGGGGTCTTCCAGCGTGCACACGTTCACTTCCGGTGTGGCCAGGCTCTTCAGCGTGGAATACAGCGTAGTGGTCTTGCCGGAACCGGTGGGGCCGGTGACGAGGATGATGCCGTGCGGCTGCGCAGTCATCTGCGTCCAGCGCGCGCGGTCGTCATCCGAAAAACCGAGCTCGGTGAAATCGCGCATCAGCACTTCGGGGTCGAAGATACGCATCACCAGTTTTTCGCCGAAGGCGGTGGGTAAGGTGGACAGGCGCAGTTCAATCTCCTGGCCTTCCTGGGTGCGCGTCTTGATGCGGCCATCCTGCGGGCGGCGCTTTTCCATCAGGTCCATGCGCCCCAGCAGCTTGATGCGGCTGGTCATCGCGGTGACCACCGACATTGGCAACTGGTGCACCTGGTGCAGTATGCCGTCGATGCGGAACCGCACGATGCCGGCGTCGCGGCGCGGTTCGATGTGGATGTCCGAGGCGCGTTGGTCGAAGGCATATTGCCACAGCCAGTCCACGATGTGCACGATGTGCTGGTCGTTGGCATCGAACTGTTTGTTGGTCTTGCCCAGTTCTACCAGTTGCTCGAACGAGGCCAGGTTGGAAGAGGTCTCGGGTGCGGCCTTGGTCGCGCTCTTCACCGAGCGGGCAAGGTTGTAGAATTCCACCAGGTAGCGGCTGATGTCCACGGGCGACGACACCACACGGCGGATGCTCTTGCGCGAAACCTGCTTGAGCATGGTCTCCCAGTCGCGCAGGAACGGCTCTGCGGTGGCGACGATCAGATCATTGCCTTCGAAGCGGACCGGCATGATGGCGAAGCGGTTCGCATAGTCTATGGACATCAGATCAACAAGGTTGGAGAAGTCGATCTTGATCGGGTCGATGTGGTAATACTCCAGCCCGACTTTATGCGCCAGCCATTCACACAGCGCATCCACGGTCAGCGGACGGTGTGGTGGCACTTGGGATTTCCAGCCTTTGGCGGCGATGATGGCAAGCGGATGCGAGTCATGCCGGTGGACACGGCGTTCGTTGAGCAACTCATCGGCTTCGGCTTTGCCGATCATGTTGTCGGCGGTCAGCATGTCCAGCACTTCGGTCAGCTTCAGCTTATGTTCCCGAACGTCTTGAGCCATCACATTCCCGCAATTGGTTGATGGAGCATAGTTTACTACTGAACTACTCACCATTGGAGCCAATGAGCGCGGGCCGGGTTACTGCATTTTTTTTCCGAAATCCCGACGACATTGCATACATGGATTTATCCCCGCTTTTCGACTATCATGCGCCCCAGTCCTAGGGCGTTCTGCAACGCCCAGCGAGACAAAAATTTCACGAATTGGCGGGTCTCCCCGCATTGCACTTTGGTGAATCTGGTCAGGTCCGGAAGGAAGCAGCCACAGCCAAGCGGTGCAAGTGCCGGGGGTAAGGCTCGCCTCCTTATTTATCGAGGGTGTCACACTCGACAGGCAGGAGGGCAGGGGTATGTCAGCGACTTCAGTTCTGGCGCGTAAATGGCGCCCCCGTAGCTTCTCCCAGCTTTCAGGGCAGGAGCATGTGGTGCAAGCGCTGACCAATGCGCTGACTCAAGGCCGCCTGCACCATGCCTACCTTTTTACCGGCACGCGCGGCGTGGGCAAGACCACCATTGCGCGCATCTTCGCCAAATCCCTGAATTGCGAGACCGGCATCACCGCCACGCCTTGCGGGGTGTGCAGCGCCTGCACCGAGATCGATTCGGGGCGTTTCGTGGATCTGATTGAGCTGGACGCGGCATCCAACACTCAGGTGGACAACATGCGCGAATTGCTGGAGAGCGCGCTGTATGCGCCGTCCAGCGGGCGCTACAAGGTCTACATCATCGACGAAGTGCACATGCTGTCGAAGTCGGCGTTCAACGCGATGCTGAAGACGCTGGAAGAACCGCCCGCGCATGTGAAGTTCATCCTTGCCACCACCGACCCACAGAAGATTCCGGTCACCGTGTTGTCGCGCTGTTTGCAGTTTAACTTGAAGCAGATGCCACCCGCGCTGATCGTTTCGCGCCTGCAATATGTGCTGGGCGAGGAGGGCATCCCGTTCGAGAACGGCGCGCTGAACCTGGTGGCGCGTGCTGCTGCCGGCAGCATGCGCGATGCGCTGAGTCTGATGGACCAGGCCATCGCCTATTCTTCGGGCAATGTGGACGAGTCGCTGGTGCGCACCATGCTGGGGGCGATCGACCAGGGCTTCCTGTTCGACATCCTGCAAACGTTGAAGGCGAATGATGGCGCTGGTTTGTTGCGTATCGCCGACGACATGGCGGCGCGTAGTGTGTCGTTCGAGGCGGCGTTGCAGGACCTGGCGACCTTGCTGCACCGCATCGCGCTGGCGCAGACCGTGCCGCAGGCGATACCCGACGATGAACCGGAGCGTGCGCGCCTGATGGAGCTGGCGCAGCAGTACATGCCGGAAGAGATTCAGCTGAATTACCAGATCGCCATCCACGGTCGTAACGAGATCAATCTGGCCCCGGATGAATACGCCGGATTCACCATGACGCTGTTGCGCATGCTGGCGTTCGCACCACAAGGGACGGGAGCCGCCGCGGCCCCCCCTCCTGCGTCGCGCCCCGCACCGTCCTCGTCTGCGCCTGCGCCTGCGTCACGGCAGACCGCAGCACCTGTGTCCGCGCCGCCTGCCCCGGTGGCAGCTTCCCTAATGTTGGCTGGTGCAGGTCTGGATTGGAACACGCTGCTGTCGCAACTGAATTTGCAGGGTATGGCGCGTGAATTGGCAAAGAACTCCGTGCTGGCGAGTTTTGAAGAGGATCGTGTGGTACTCAACCTCGCGCCGCAATTCAAACATCTGCAAAGCAACAAGGCTGTGCTGGGAAAGCTGCAAGCGGTGTTGGGTGAATATTTCGCCAAACCGGTGAAGCTGGTGGTGGAGCTGGGCGTGGTGCAAGATGTAGCAACCCCGGCTGTGGTGGAGCAGCACGAGAAGCAGATGCGCCAGCAGCAGGCGGAAGAGGCTATCCATAACGATGCGTTCGTGCGCGAGGCGCAGGCCCTGCTGGGGGCGCAATTGATCGAAGGGGCGATACGGCCCATTTAACTGGAGGAAGCGGGAAATGATGAAAGGCGGATTGGCCGGCCTGATGAAGCAGGCGCAGCAGATGCAGGCGAACATGAAGAAGGCGCAGGATGAGTTGGCGATTACCGAAGTGGAAGGCCTGTCTGGCTCCGGTGCGGTGAAGGTGGTGATGACCTGCGCGCACGAGGTGCGCCGTGTTCAGCTTTCTGACAGCGTGCTGGACGACAGGGAGATGCTGGAAGATTTGATCGTCGCGGCATTCAGCGACGCCAACAAGAAAGTGACCGAAACCACCAAAGCGCGCATGAGCGGATTTACGGCGCACCTGCCTCCCGGCATGTCGCTTCCCTTCTAGATGAACGCACCTTCCTGTCTGGAAGAGTTGATTGCGGCCTTGCGCTGTCTGCCGGGCGTGGGTCCCAAGTCCGCGCAGCGTATGGCCTATCACTTGCTGCAGCGCGACCGCGCCGGGGCGCTGCATCTGGCTCATGCGTTGCATCATGCCGTCGAGGGCGTCAGGCATTGCAGCAAGTGCAACAATTTTTCCGAGGAAGAGGTTTGCGCCATGTGCCGCTCCGTGCGGCGCGAGAGCCATCAGTTGTGCGTGGTGGAGATGCCGGCTGACTTGTTGATGATGGAGCAGGCACAGTGTTTCCGGGGTATGTATTTCGTGTTGATGGGGCACTTGTCTCCATTGGATGGGATAGGCGCCAAGGAGCTCCCGCTGGAACGGTTGGTCAACCGCGCCCGTGAATTGGACTGCGAGGTGATTCTGGCGACCAATTTCACCGTGGAGGGTGAGGCAACGGCGCATTACATTGCCACGCTGTTGCGCTCGCAGGGGATCAAGGTGTCGCGCATCGCACGCGGATTGCCGGTCGGCGGTGAGCTGGAGCATGTGGATAGCGGCACGCTGGCGCAGGCGGTGCTGGAAAGACGGGCGGTGATGGAATGAGCGAGGGAGCCAAACAACAAGGCGAGCGGCTGCAGAAGGTGTTGGCGCAGGCAGGCATGGGTTCGCGCCGCGAAATGGAGGAGTGGATTGCTGCCGGGCGTGTCAAGGTGAACGGCGAGGTGGCTACGCTGGGCGTGCGCGTGAATGAAAGTGACCGGGTGCAGGTGGATGGGCGCAACATCCGGCTCAAGTTGGATATGGAATCCAAGCTGCCGCGCGTGCTGCTGTATCACAAGCAGGAAGGCGAAATCGTCAGCCGCGACGATCCGGAAGGGCGTGCCAGCGTATTCGATAATCTGCCGAAGCTGCGCGGCCAAAAGTGGATTGCCATCGGGAGGCTGGATTTCAACACCAGCGGTCTGCTGATCTTCACCACCTCTGGTGAACTGGCTAACCGGCTGATGCACCCACGTTTCGAGGTCGAACGCGAATACGCGGTGCGCGTGCAGGGCGAGATGTCATCGGAGCAGATGAAGCAGATGACCCGGCAGGGGATGGCGCTGGAGGACGGTGTGGTGAAATTCGCTAAACTCAGCGATGAGGGCGGCGAAGGTTTCAATCACTGGTACCGTATCGTCATCAAGGAAGGGCGCAACCGCGAGGTGCGCCGCACCTTCGAGGCGTTGGGGCTGCCGGTCAGCCGTTTGATGCGGGTGCGCTTCGGCATCGTCAATCTGCCTCCGCGTATCAAGCGGGGCATGATGGCGGAACTGGGCGAAGTCGAGGTGCGGGCGGTGCTGGAGTGGGCGGGGGTAATGACCGGTTTTTCGGTCGGAGCTTGCGGCACAGGGCGTGTAACAAATCCACGCGTGCACAGGAAAAAATGAACTGGCGGGAAGCACTGACTATCGTTAGAATTCGTAAGATTAAAAAGGATTCTTGTGTGATTCGTTCACTGCCGGGTATTCCCCGGACTGGATAAATGGAACAGCGAAGCAATAAAACTATCGTTTGCAGCGTATTTTTCTTGGATATCGTCGAATACTCCAAGAAATCGGTCTCGGGCCAGATTTCGTTGAAAGAGCGCTTCAATGCTTTCCTGTCCATCGCCATTCGCGACGTGCCTATTGGCGACCGCATTATTCTGGATACCGGGGATGGCGCGGCCATCAGCTTCTTGGGGGATATCGAGGACGCCTTGCAGGCTGCTCTGAGCATGCGCAGCAGCCTGTTGGATGAGGGGGTGCGCATGGAGCCGCCGCTGCTGGTGCGTATGGGTATCAACCTCGGTCCGGTGCGTCTGGTCAAGGACATCAACGGACAGCCCAACATCGTTGGGGATGGCATCAATGTCGCCCAGCGCGTGATGGGATTCGCCGACCCGGGGCAGATACTGGTATCGCGTTCCTATTACGATGCGGTATCGCGCCTGTCACAGGAATATGCGGGTATGTTCCATTACCAAGGCTCGCGCACTGATAAGCATGTGCGCGAGCACGAGGTGTATGCCATCGGCTACCCCGGCGACTTCACTTCGACCCAGCGCAGGTATGTCCTCGAGCACCAAGCCGAAGGGGCGCAAGGCTTGGCACGCTTTAAGATAAAGACGCGCCAATATTGGGAATGCGTGCTTTCCCAGTTGAGCCAGTGGGAGCATCACGCTATCGAGTTGTTCAAGTGCGCGACGCTGGCGCAACGTGTTGGCATGGGTAGTGCTGCGGCGCTCATCCTGCTGCTGGGGGGGTGGGGCTTGTACGAGCTGGGGCATACTTCGGACACTCAGAGCCCCCCCCAGTTGGAGTCTTTGTCTGTTTCGCAGGCGTTGCCTCCGCCTGTTTCCGGGGCATCTGCCCCGGTCGCGGCCAGCCAGGTTCAGGCACAATCTGTGGACGGACATGAAAAAACCGTTCAGGGAGTCAAGCAGAGCGAACGCATACGCACTTTGGCCGAGACGACGGGGGGGCCGGCCGTGGTCAGTCTGGCCATCCAGCCATGGGGAGAGGTTTATCTGGACGGTAAACTGCAAGGCGTCAGCCCGCCTTTGTTGGAATTGCAGGTGGTGGCGGGTAAACACGGGCTGGAAATAAAAAATGGCCCATTCCCTCCATACAAGCAAGTCTTCAAAGCGAAGTCTGGCGCCAAAATAAAAATAAAACATAATTTCAAATAAGAAAGTTGGTTAGGAGGATAGAAATGATGCGCTGGATAATCGCTGGCTTTGTCTTGGCGGTCGTGTCAGGGTGTGGCGTAGTCAGTACTTGTGATGATGAGGGAGGCGGCATCCGCCTGTTTGGCCGTGACAGGGTCGCTCAAAAGCTTGATTTGGGGGTTAACCAATACGAGGAAGGCAACTACGTACTGGCGATGAACACTTTTCAAAATGTGCTCGAAATGAAGCAGGCGAGCAAACGGGATAAGGTCAGGGCGTATAAATACATGGCCTTCATCGAATGCATATCATCCCGGGAGAAGTTATGTCACGACTATTTTTCCAGGATATTGGAGATAGATCCGGGATTCGAGTTGTCGCCTGCCGAAATTGGCCATCCGATCTGGGGGGCGATATTCCGCAGTGTCAAGCTGAAACCAAAGGCGGAGACGGGTAAGCAGGAACCAACGGGGAATAAGAAATAAACCAAATGATCAGCCAGCTCGGACGTTATGAGGTTGTCAGCGAACTCGGCCAGGGGGCGATGGGAGTCGTCTACAAGGCCAAGGATCCGCTTATTGATCGGGAAGTGGCGATCAAGACCATCAATCTGAGTCTGGCGCAGGAAGAGCGCGAGGAATATGAGGCGCGTTTCTACCAGGAGGCCAAGGCTGCCGGCAGGTTGGGTCATCCGAATATCGTTACGATCTATGATGTTGGCCGCAGCGAAGATATTGCCTATATCGCCATGGAGTATTTGCATGGCCGTGAATTGCGCGACATTCTGAACGACAACAGCCGCTTGCCGGTCGCTCAGGTGGCCGATATTGCCGCCCAGGTTGCTACCGGGCTGTCCTATGCGCACGAGCATGGTGTTGTGCATCGCGACATCAAGCCGTCGAACGTTATGGTGTTGCGTGACGGGCGCGTTAAGATCACTGACTTTGGTATCGCGCGGATGGCTTCTGCGGCGGTGCGCACGCAGACGGGAATGGTGCTGGGATCGCCGAAATACATGTCGCCCGAACAGGTAATGGGGAAACTGACCGACCAGCGTTCGGATATATTCTCGCTGGGGGTGATGCTCTATGAGATGTTGACGGGCCATGCTCCGTTCATGGGGGAGAACGTCAACGCCATCATGTACCAGACGCTGAATACCGTTCCTGTACCGCCGAGTACGTTGAATCCTGAAGTGCCGGAAATGATGAATTTCATCGTTGCCAAGGCCTTGACCAAGGATTTGGATTCGCGTTATCAAAACGCGCAGGATTTGGCCAATGATCTGCGTTCCTGTAATGAGGCATTGGTCAAAGGTGCGGCCGTTGCTGAAACGCCGGGGCAGCAGGGGCAGCTGAATGTGCTGGGGTCTTCAGCCAAGGCTGCTACGGACGACTTCAAACCCGTCTCTGCACTGGGGCTGTCATCCTCGTTTGATTCAACTGAAGCCACGATGCGGCTGGCATCTTTGACTGCCAGTAGCGAGGAGGTGGAGGAATTGTCCAAGACTTTCCGCATGGCGCGTCCAAGTCTCCAGGAAATTCAGCTCGGTGCCGGCATGAAATCAACACCTGCCGGTCAGGCCGTATCATCATCTGCCTCCGCAGAACCTCCTATGGGCGCAACGTCAGCTGGAGGGTATTTCTTGCTGGCGGTAATTGCTCTGGTATTGATTGGATTGATTTCGGCACTGGTGTTCTGACGCCAGCCACATCTTGCGATGGGCAGTCTGCAAAGACATTATGCATTGCGTCCTGCCCCATTGGCGCTGCTTTACCTCCTGTTGCCCAGTTTGTTGACGCTGTATGTCTTGGCGCGGCTGTCCGTTGGCATGATCTGGCAGATTGGCACTGGGTTGCTTGTGTTGTCAGCCTGTCTGTATCTGGCGTTGCGCGACGTACTCTTGCGGCTGGGCACATCCTGTGTCGCATTCCGGCTGGAAAAGGAAAGCAGTATCACTCTGATGCTGAAGGAAGGTACACATCTGAGCGGCGTATTGGCCGACGATACTTTGGTGACCCCGTTTTTTCTGGTGCTGGTCATCAGGCAGGAGGGGCGCTGTTCCCGCCATGTCTGGCTGACACCCGGCAGTTTGGAGGGGGACGCGTTCCGGCGATTGCGTGTCGTTCTCAGGTGGGGGCAGGCGGGGTGAGGATGGTCGGCCTAGCCTCGGACAAGGTGTGCGGATAGTCCTTGCTGAAATGCAGGCCGCGGCTCTCGTGGCGTAACAAGGCGCTTTGCACGATAAGATCCGCCGCCAGCACTAGATTTCGCAATTCCAGCAGATCTGCAGTGACATGGAAGTTGCGGTAATACTCATTGATCTCTTCATGCAACAGACGAATGCGGTGCTCTGCGCGCTGCAAGCGTTTGGTGGTGCGCACGATGCCGACATAGTCCCACATGAAACGCCGCAGTTCATCCCAGTTGTGGGAGATCACCACCATTTCGTCCGCATCGCTTACCTGGCTTTCATCCCAGGCAGGCAAGGCATCTATAGCGCGTGCCGGTTTGCGCGCAATATCCTGAGCCGCCGCTTCGGCGAACACGAGGCATTCCAACAGTGAATTGCTGGCCAGCCGGTTGGCACCGTGCAAACCGGTGTAAGCGGTTTCGCCGATGGCATAAAGGTTTGCCACATCCGTGCGCGCAGCCAGGTCGGTCATCAATCCGCCGCAGGTGAAATGCATGGCCGGCACCACCGGGATGGGCTGTTGCGCGATATCGATACCGAGTGCAAGGCAACGCTCGTAGATGGTGGGGAAATGTGTCCGCAGGAAGGCTGCGCTCTGGTGGGAGATGTCCAGGTACACGCAGTCCAATCCGCGTTTTTTCATTTCATAGTCAATAGCGCGCGCCACTACGTCGCGCGGCGCCAGCTCAGCACGTTCATCGTGCCATGGCATGAAGCGCGTACCATCCGGCAGCTTCAGCAAACCGCCTTCGCCGCGTACAGCCTCGCTGATGAGGAAAGACTTGGCGTGCGGGTGGTACAGGCAGGTGGGGTGGAACTGCATGAACTCCATGTTGGCCACGCGGCAGCCTGCGCGCCATCCCATGGCGATGCCGTCTCCCGTGGCGGTGTCCGGGTTGGTCGTATAGAGATAGACTTTGCCAGCACCGCCAGTGGCCAGCACGGTGTTGTCTGCGGCGATGGTCAGCACCTCTTCCTGCGCGGTGTCCAGCACATAGGCGCCGTGGCAGCGTTGTTCTGCATGTCTCAGATTCTTTCCGGTGATGAGATCGACAGCGATGTGATGTTCCAGGACCGTGATATTGGGGTGGTTGAATACCTTTTTAGCCAAGGTGGTCTGGATTGCTTTTCCGGTGGCGTCGGCAGCATGCAGAATGCGTCGGCGACCATGTCCGCCTTCTCGTGTCAGGTGGAACGCATTATCGTTCCCGTCTTCCCTGGAGAAAGGCACACCTTGAGCGATCAGCCATTGCACCGCAGCTGGGCCGCGCTCGACGACGAAGCGGGTAGTAGTGGGATCGCACAGCCCTGCACCCGCATTGAGCGTGTCGCGGATGTGTTCTTCCACGCTGTCATCCGGGCTTTGCACCGACGCGATGCCGCCTTGCGCCCATGCGCTTGCGCCGTCCAGCAGCGCTTTTTTGGTGACGATGGCAATCTTTTGCCGATCAGCGAGTTTGAGTGCTAGCGATAAGCCGGCCAATCCGCTGCCGATGATGAGTGTATCGAAGCGCAACACGGGGACAAGGGAAGATGTGTACGCCTTGAAGTGTATAGTAAATCGCAGCTGCTGCATGAAAAAATGAACTAATCGGCAGAAGGTGTGTCCACTTGCTCACAACAGGTTGCGGCTGGCATTGTTCATCCGTCCGGGTATACTCTTCTGATCGCGAGGGAGACCTGCGGCTAGGGATACGAATTGAACCGGGAAACGGCATGGGTGACAGGGAGGTCGATCAACAACTGGTGGAGCGTGCGCAACGCGGCGACAAGCACGCGTTTGAGTTGTTGGTGGCGAAATATCAGCGCCGTCTGGGACGTTTGATTTCCCGGTTCGTGCGCAATGCGGCTGAAGCGGAAGATGTAACGCAGGATGCTTTCATTAAGGCTTACCGTGCATTGCCGGCCTTTAGGGGGGATAGCGCGTTTTATACATGGCTGTATCGCATCGGCATCAATACAGCCAAGAATCATCTCTTGGCTCAAGGGCGGAGGGTGCCCACCAGTACGCCGCTGGATGCAGAAGAGGCTGAAGCGTTCGAGGAGGCTTCTCTGCTGCACGAGGTGGCGACGCCAGAGAACGAGATGATGAGCAAGCAGGTGGTGGAGGTGGTGAACGCCTCCTTGCAGCAATTGCCGGAAGATCTGCGCACAGCGCTGACTTTGCGTGAGATCGAGGGGTTGAGTTACGAGGAAATCGCGTCTGTGATGAATTGTCCAATCGGGACGGTCAGGTCGCGCATCTTCCGCGCGCGTGAAGTGGTTGCAGCGAACCTGCGACCGTTGCTGGGTACCAGTGAATACAACAGGTGGTGACGATGAAACAGGAAATTTCGGTGTTGATGGACGGGGAGATGTTCGAAGATGAGGCAGAGCAATTCTTTGACAAGCTAAAGCGCCGCCCCGACGCCACCCGGGATTGGGAGATCTACCATCTGATCGGGGATGCTTTGCGGCAACCGGATTGTGTGCATCGCGATATCACACCGTCGTTTCGAGAGCGCTTGCAGGTCGAACCGGTGGTGCTGGCTCCGCATGCACGTAACACCCGTCGCGTTCGCCACCTCGCGCTTTCTGCCGCCGCTTCGGTGATGGCGCTGGCGCTGGTGGCCTGGTTGTCCATGCAGGCGGGCAACGAACCGGTGCCGCAACTGGCTGCGGTCCAGCCTGCCGAGGCGATCCGTCCGGCTTCATTCCAGGCTAATGATTATCTGATGGCGCACCAGGAGTTTTCTCCCAGCGCCAATGTGCAAGGGGCGGCTTCCTACATCCATACCGTGGCGGCAAAATAGTGCGATTTGTGCTCGAAAAAGTCTTGGCATGCACGGCATTGTTACTGGCCGTATCGGCGGTTGCCGATCCTTTGCGCACCGATGCGGACTGGCTGCAAAAGATGGCGTTTGCCGCACACCAAACCAATTACAGCGGGGTGTTCGTCTATCAATACGGCGGACGAGTCGAAACCTCGCGCATCGCGCATGCGTTCGACAAGGACGGCGAGCATGAGCGGCTGGAAGGGCTGGATGGGCAAAGGCGCGAAGTCATTCGCAACAACGACAAGGTGTGGCTGTATGTCGGGGACAAGAAGGTCAGGGTGGAAAAACGCCGCGCGCATCACGCTTTTCCCGCGCTATTGCCGGAACAGTTACAGTCGCTCAAGGAAAACTACCGGGTGGTGCTGGGAGAAGAGGATCGGGTGGCCGGGTACCATGCGCACGCCCTGATTTTTCAACCCACTGACAACCTGCGCTATACGCGCAAACTGTGGGCGCACAGCGAATCCGGTTTGTTGCTGAAGGCTGCTGTGCTGGATCGTCAAGGGATTGTGATCGAGCAATATGCGTTCTCGCAATTGCAGATTGGCGGTAACGCGGATCACAAGTGGCTGGCCGCAGGTGATGCGGAAGCCAGGCAATTGGTACAGCAGAACGCCTTGACCCCCCTGCCGCAGCCCGTGGTCGAGAGCGCCCCCAGCGGTTGGCAAGTGGATGGTCTTCCCACCGGATTCAAGAAGATCATGGAGATGCGACGCGACATCGCGGGTAAAAAATTCCCGGTGGTGCATATTGTCTATTCCGATGGGATGGCCGGTATTTCCGTGTTCATTGAGAAGGTCGAGGATGGGGCGGATATCCCCGGCCTGGCCAGCCAGGGAGCGGTACATATCTATAGCAAACGGGTCGGCGATCATTTGGTGACCGTGGTGGGCGAGGTGCCGCCGCGCACCGTGATCCAGGTGGCGGATTCGGTGCGCTACGCAGGGGAATAACATGCTGGAGATGCGCGCCATCGTCTTGAATGTGCAGGGCAGCCATGCCGAGATCAGTCCATTGGGCGGTGGTTGCGGGATGTGCTTGAGCGCAGGGGGCTGCGGTAGCGGAAAGCTGTCGCAAATGTTTTGCAGCAGCCAGCCGCGCCGTTTCCTGGCGCGCAACGAGGCGCGCGCACGCGTCGGTGACGAGGTGCGAGTATGTCTGCCCGATGGCGTCTTGTTGCGCAGTTCCTGGCGCATGTATCTGTTGCCCCTGATTCTGGCGCTGGCCGGCGCCCTGCTCGGGTCTGCCCTGGCCTCTGTTCCGGCCTATCGAGATGGCTGGGCGTCGCTGGGAGCGTTGCTGGGGCTGGCAATCGGTTTCTTCTGGAGCAGGCGCCCTTCCTCCATCAGTGGCACGCAAGCCGTTGTGCAATCTATCGTCACGTCAAACCACAAGACTTGAAAGGAGAGTACATGCTCAAGCATATTTTTTTGCTGATTTCGGGGCTGCTATTTGCGCAAACCGTACTGGGCAAGGAGTTGCCCGACTTTACCGACCTAGTGGAAAAACAGGGCGCAGCCGTAGTGAACGTCAGCACCACGCAGGTGATACGCGCGCCACAGGTATTTCAGGGTATGCCCAACCTGCCGGAGAGCGACCCGTTCTATGAATTTTTCCGCAGATTCGCCCCGCAAATGCCGCGCGAACAGGAATCGCAATCGCTCGGCTCCGGTTTCATCATCAGTGCGGATGGCTATATTTTGACCAATGCCCATGTGGTGGACCGTGCCGACAAGATCATGGTACGGCTTACCGATAAACGTGAATTCAAGGCCAAAGTGATCGGCGCGGACAAGCGCACCGATGTCGCCTTGCTCAAGATCGAGGCCGCCGGCTTGCCTAAGGTTATCCTGGGCAAACCCGATCAGCTCAAGGTGGGCGAATGGGTGCTGGCCATCGGCTCGCCCTTCGGCTTCGACAGCAGCGTGACGGCAGGCATCGTCAGCGCCAAGGGGCGTTCTTTGCCGCAGGAAAATTTTGTGCCGTTCATTCAGACCGATGTGGCAATCAACCCGGGTAATTCCGGTGGTCCCCTGTTCAACATGAAGGGCGAAGTGGTTGGCATCAATTCGCAGATATATAGCCGCTCCGGCGGTTACATGGGGTTGTCGTTCTCGATCCCCATTGACGTGGCTATGGATGTGGTGAATCAACTGCGTGCCAGCGGCAAGGTCACGCGCGGTCGCATCGGCGTCACTATTCAGGAGGTGACGCGCGAATTGGCCGATTCCTTTGGCATGAGCAAGACTGCCGGCGCACTCATCTCCAGCGTGGAGAAAGGCGGTCCCGCCGACAAGGCCGGGGTCAAGGCCAGCGACGTGATCCTGAAGTTTGACGGCAAGGCTATTGGCAATTCAGCCGATTTGCCACGCATCGTCGCCGCAACCAGGCCCGGCAGCAAGGCGGCAGTGCAGTTGTGGCGCAAGGGCAGCACCTTGGATGTCACCGTCGTAGTCGGCGAGATTCAGGAAAACGCGGGAAAACAGCTGGCGCGTGAAACCGGCAAGGAGGGCGAGGAGCAATCGCAGAGCGTGAGCCGCCTGGGACTGGCGGTCAGCGAATTGAACGACGAACAGAAAGCTGAATTGCAAGTAGATGGCGGGCTGCTGGTCGAGGACGTCAAGGGGGCGGCGGCGCGCAGCGAATTGCAGCGCGGCGACGTGATCTTGGCCATTGGCAACATCGAAATCCATACGGTGGAGCAATTCAATGAGGTGCTGAAGAAAGTGCCGCCGGGGCGCAACATCGCGCTGCTGGTGCGCCGCAGTGACGGCACCGTGTATGTGCCGATCCGCTTGGACGAAAAACAGTAGGGCGTTTGCGCGGCGTATCCCGTCAAAATCGGCTAGAATGCGCGCCCTGCGCAACAGCCGATTGACCGGATTTTCATAACCTCATGCAGCACATCCGCAATTTTTCCATCATCGCCCACATTGACCACGGCAAATCCACGCTGGCTGACCGCATCATTCAGTTGTGCGGCGGGCTGTCCGACCGCGAAATGGAAGAACAGGTGCTGGATTCCATGGACTTGGAGCGTGAGCGCGGCATCACCATCAAGGCGCAGACGGCAGCGCTGAACTACCAGGCGCGCAATGGCCAAGCATACAACCTCAACCTGATCGACACCCCTGGACATGTGGATTTTTCCTATGAGGTATCGCGCTCGCTGTCGGCCTGCGAAGGCGCGCTGCTGGTGGTGGACGCCTCGCAGGGGGTGGAAGCGCAGACCGTGGCTAATTGCTATACCGCGCTCGATCTGGGGGTGGAAGTGGTGCCGGTGTTGAACAAGATTGACCTGCCCTCTGCGAACCCCGAGAACGCCATCGCCGAGATCGAGGATGTGATCGGCATCGATGCGCAGGACGCAGTACACTGTTCCGCCAAGACCGGCATGGGGGTGGAGGATGTGCTGGAAGCGCTGATTACCAAGGTGCCTGCGCCCAAGGGGGATCCCGCAGCACCCTTGCAGGCATTGATCATCGATTCCTGGTTCGACAACTATGTTGGAGTGGTGATGCTGGTGCGCATCGTCAATGGCACGCTCAAGCCCAAGGACAAGATACTGCTGATGGCCACTGGCGCGCAGCATCTGACCGAACAGGTCGGGGTGTTCACGCCGAAGTCGCAGTTGTGCGATTCATTGTCGGCTGGGCAGGTTGGGTTCGTGATTTCCGGCATCAAGGAGATCAAGGATGCCAAGGTGGGCGACACCATCACCCATGTGCAAAAGCCGGCTGTCCAGCCGCTGCCCGGTTTCAAGGAAGTGCAGCCGCAGGTGTTTGCCGGCCTGTTCCCGGTCGAGTCCAACCAGTATGAGGCGCTGCGCGATTCGCTGGAAAAACTGAAACTGAACGATGCCGCGCTGCAATTCGAACCGGAAGTGTCGCAGGCGCTGGGGTTCGGCTTCCGCTGCGGCTTCCTCGGGTTGTTGCATATGGAGATCGTGCAGGAGCGGCTAGAGCGCGAGTTCGACATGGATTTGATCACTACCGCGCCGACGGTGGTGTATGAAGTGCTGATGCGTGATGGTACGGTGGTCATGGTGGACAATCCGTCCAAGCTGCCAGACATGTCCCGAGTGGAGGAAATCCGCGAACCCATCGTCAACGTCAACCTGTACATGCCGCAGGAATACGTCGGTTCGGTCATTACGTTATGCACGCAGAAACGCGGTGTGCAGATGGACATGACTTACCATGGCAAGCAGGTGCTACTGAAATACGAGATGCCGATGGCCGAAATCGTGCTGGACTTCTTCGACAAGCTGAAATCGGTGTCGCGCGGCTATGCCTCAATGGATTACGAGTTCAAGGAATATCGCGCCGCCGACGTGGTGAAGGTGGATATGCTGATCAACGGCGACAAGGTGGATGCGTTGTCCATCATCGTGCACCGCGCCAACAGCCAGTATCGCGGGCGCGAGGTGGCTGCCAAGATGCGCGAGATCATTCCGCGTCAGATGTACGATGTGGCGATCCAGGCGGCTATCGGCGCCAACATCATCGCGCGCGAGAACGTCAAGGCGCTGCGCAAGAACGTGCTGGCCAAGTGCTACGGCGGTGACATCACGCGCAAGAAGAAGTTGCTGGAGAAGCAGAAGGAAGGCAAGAAGCGCATGAAGCAGGTCGGTAGCGTGGAGATCCCGCAGGAAGCTTTCCTCGCCATCCTGCGCGTGGAAGACAAATGACGGATAGGAAGATGAAATGACCTTTGCCTTGATCATGTTCGCATTGTTGGTGCTCACCGGCGCGATCTGGCTGCTGGAGATTTATGTCTTGCGCAAGAAGCGCGCAGCGGAGGCCAAGGAGCCGTGGTGGGTGGAATATTCCAGGAGCTTCTTCCCGGTAATCCTGGCAGTGTTCATCCTGCGTTCCTTCGTGGTCGAGCCTTTCAAGATCCCTTCTGGCTCCATGATCCCCACCCTGCATGTGGGCGACTTCATTCTGGTCAACCGCTACACCTATGGCCTGCGACTGCCCATCGTCAACAAGAAGTTCATCGAGGTGAACCAGCCGCAGCGCGGCGATGTGATGGTGTTCCATTATCCCAACGATCCCTCCATCGATTACATCAAGCGCGTGGTTGGAGTGCCGGGGGATGCTATCGTCTATCGTGACAAGAAATTGTGGATCAACGGCTTGGAGCAGACGCAGCAGCAGGAGGGCGAATACAACTATGTCGAGACCGGCCTGCGTTTTGTGCATACCGAGCGCAAGAAAGAGAATCTGTCTGGCCGCGAGCATGCCATCCTGCTGAATCCCGAAGTACCGCAGGTGTTGCTGGAACGCGTGGACATGTTTCCACAACATGAGCAGTGCAGTTATAGTACGCAGGAGATGCGTTGCACGGTGCCCGCCGGATATTACTTCATGATGGGCGACAACCGCGACAACAGCCGGGACAGCCGTTATTGGGGTTTCGTGCCCGATGACGACATCGTGGGCAAGGCGTTTTTTATCTGGATGAATTTCGGCGAGCTGGAACGGATAGGCTTGTCCATCAACTGAGCGGGGAAGGGCTGAAAAATGAAGACATGGAAACAGAGGCAGCGCGGCATCAGTCTCTTTGGGTTCGTCTGGATCGCGGCAGGCCTGATTTTTGTGGCCATTCTGGGCATGAAGATGGTGCCGGCTTATGTGCATGACGCGCAGATCGCGCAGATATTCAAAACGATCGCCGCCGATCCGGCGATGCAGACTGGCGCGATCAGGGACATCAAGGAGTCTTACGCCAAGCGCGCCAGCATCAACTACATCACCGACATCACGGCCGAGGACATCGACATCAGCAAGGACGGCGGCATGCTGGTGCTGAGCGCGCATTATTCCGTGAAGATCCCGGTGGCCGGCAATGTCTCGCTGGTGCTTGAGTTCAACCCCAGCAGCTCCTGAACAAGCTTGATGAGACATGCGGCGCTGTGCCGGCAGCTCGGCCACCCCTTCGTGCAGCCCGCCCTGCTGCAACGGGCATTGACCCACCGCAGCCATAGCGCCGCGCATAACGAACGTTTGGAATTCCTCGGTGACAGCGTGCTTAACTGCGCCATCGCCAAATACCTGTACGACAACCATCCCGGCCTGCCGGAGGGCGACCTTTCCCGGCTGCGCGCCAACCTGGTCAACCAGCAGTCGCTGGCTGCACTGGCACAGCAGTTGGGGCTGGGCGAACTGCTGCTGCTGGGCGAAGGAGAGCGCAAGAGCGGCGGACACCAGCGTCCCTCCATGCTAGCGGATGCGCTGGAGGCGATTTTCGGAGCGGTGATGCTGGATGCCGGATTCGCTGCGGCGGAGCAGGTGGTGCTGCGCCTATATGCGCCATTCATCGCGCAAAACGACCTCAAGACCTTGGGCAAGGATGCCAAGACCCTGTTGCAGGAGGCGCTGCAGGGCCGCAAGCTGCCGTTGCCTAGATATGAAGTGGCCGAGATCAAGGGGGAGGCGCATGCACAGACTTTTTGCGTCACCTGCAAGATAGACAAGCTGGGCATCATCACGCAGGGCGAGGGCACCAGCCGCCGCATCGCCGAACAACAAGCCGCTGCAGCGGCTTACCGGAAGATCACATCATGACCAACACTACTTTTCATGCTGGCTATATTGCCATCGTGGGCCGCCCCAACGTGGGCAAATCCACGCTACTCAACCACCTGATCGGGCAGAAGATCAGCATCACTTCGCGCAAGCCGCAGACCACGCGCCACCGCATCCACGGCATTCTTACGCAGGAAAACGCCCAGTTCGTGTTCGTGGATACGCCGGGTTTCCAGACCCAGCACAGCAATGCACTGAATCGCGGCATGAACCGCGTGGTGACCAACAGCCTGCGCGAAGTGGACGCAGTGCTGTTCGTCCTCGAAGCGCGTCATTTCGACGAACGCGACCGGCAGGTGCTGGAGCTGCTGCCGCAGGATCGTCCCGTCATTCTCGTCATTAACAAGGCCGACCTGATGCAGGACAAGAACGAGTTGCTCCCCTTCATTGAGATGGTCGCGGCGGAGCACCAATTCGCCGCCATCGTCCCGGTCAGCGCGCGCCATGAGCAGCATCTCGATACGCTACTGGCTGCCATTCGTCCTTTCCTGCCCGAATGCGAGCCGATCTTTGGCGAGGACGAAATCACTGACCGCAGCGAACGCTTCCTGGCGGCAGAATTGCTGCGTGAGAAGGTGTTCCGTTTTACTGGCGAGGAGCTGCCGTACTCGGTCAGCGTGGTGATTGAACAGTTCAAACTGGAAGGACGCCTGCGCCGCATCCATGCCGCCATCTTGGTGGACAAGGAAGCGCACAAAGCCATGCTCATCGGCAGCAAGGGCGAGAAACTCAAGGAGATCGCCACCCAGGCGCGCCTCGATATGGAGAAGCTGTTCGACGGCAAGGTCTATCTGGAAGTGTTCGTCAAGGTGCGCAGCGGCTGGGCGGACAGTATGCACATGCTGAAAACCCTGGGGTATGAGTAACACTTCTGCCAGACATCGCATACAGGAAGAACCGGCCTTCGTGCTGCACAGTTACCCGTTTCGCGAGACCAGCCTCATCATCGAAGTGTTCAGCCGCAACCATGGGCGCATCCCGCTGGTGGCGCGCGGTGCACGCCGTCCGCGCTCTGTCTTGCGCGGGCTATTGATGGGCTTCCAGCCCTTGTCGCTCGCCTGGTTCGGCAAGCACGAGGTGCGCACCTTGCACAGTGCCGAATGGCAGGGGGGGCAGCCGCAATTGCAAGGCACTGCGTTGTTGTGCGGTTTCTACCTCAACGAACTGCTACTCAACCTGATGGCGCGCGACGACCCGCACGAAAGCCTGTTCGACTATTACCGGCACACCCTGTTACGGTTGGCACAAGAGCGGGATCATGCCGCCATCCTGCGCTGCTTCGAAAAACACTTGTTGCAGGAACTCGGCTATGCCGTGCAGCTGGACAAAGAGGCGGGCAACGGCCAACCCGTCGCGGCGGAGATCGAATATCGCTATGTGCTGGAGCGCGGTCCCTTGAGGGCTGCGGAAGAAGGATTTCCCATGTTAGGCAAAAGTCTGCTCGACATGGCCGCCGACGACTACCGCGATCCGACCAGCGCGCGCCAGGGCAAACAGTTGATGCGCATGCTGCTCAACCATTACCTAGCGGGCAAGTCGCTGCATACGCGCGAACTCATCAAGGACTTGCTGAAGACATGAGCCTTCTTGTCTACCCGTGGTTGGGCAAGCAACGGGTGCGAGCATTGGGTAAAAATCAATCGGTCGTGTTCCTAAATGTAGCGCAATTGATGAGGCGCAAGCCCGCATGAAACCTACCTGTGCAGAGCACTTCCGCGTTCTGGCCTTCGCTCAACTTACCTATCGCGAAAGTCTGCGCGACATCGAAGCGTGCCTCTCGGCGCAGTCCGCCAAGCTTTATCACATGGGCATCCGATGCGCGGTATCGCGTTCCACACTGGCCGATGCCAACGAGTCGCGCGACTGGCACATCTACGCCGAATTCGCCCATCGCCTGATTGCCCAAGCTCGTACGCTTTACGCCAGCGAGGACCTTGGCCTGGATTTGACCAACACGGTGTATGCGCCGGACTCGACCACCATCGACCTGTGTCTGTCGGTGTTTCCATGGGCGCATTTGCGAACTTTGGTTCAATTGCGCTTTTGGGAATTGAACTAGAGCCGGGAAATAAAAGTTTTACAATCATGTAAAACAAAGTTATATTGCTGGTGAATAGCAAAGTGATATTGCGAACCAATAACAAAGTTGAGGGGCGGGTGGCAAAGCCGAACGAAAAGCTGGCGGAAGCGCTGAGAGCATTAAAGCGCCTCCAGACCAAACACAATGGGGTGATTGAGTCCGGCGACCTCAAGGATGCGCATCGCGTCATTCTGGTCGAGGAGGGATTTCTGCGCCAGGTGATGAAGGGATGGTATGTCTGCTCCAACCCAAGAGATCGTGAAGGAGATTCCACCGCTTGGTACGCCAGCTTTTGGTCATTCGTGTCGGGCTATCTGCAAAAACGTTTCGGCAAGCGTTACTGCCTGAATGTCGATGCGTCGTTATTGTTGCATACCCAAAGCACCGTTATCCCGAAGCAGGTTACCGTAATTACTAAGGAGAGTGGGACCTCGATCCTTAACTTGCCGCATGGCAACTTCTTGTTGATCTACCCGGATGAAAAAAACATGCCGCGCAATCGCGTGGAAGTCAAAGGGCTGCAGGTGCTCTCTCTGCCGGAGACACTGTGCAGACTCAGTCCTCAGGCATTCAAGAACAATCCTCGAGAAGCAGAGATCGCGCTCAATATGATTCGTGATCCTGGCGAATTGCTTGCTGTCTTGTTGACAGGCGATGGCATGGTGGCCGCTGCAGGACGATTGGCTGGTGCTTTACGTTTTGTTGGCCGCACCGAGGATGCTGACCGTATCGTTCACACTATGAGACTGAGCAAGTACGACATTCGCGAAACCAATCCATTTTTTATCCCAGCGCCTACGTTGGGTAACAGTCGTGAGCGTTCGCCTTATGCCATGCGACTGGTGTCCATGTGGGCAGGATGGCGAGAGGATGTGTTGGCCAACTTCCCGGCGGCTCCAGGATTGCCTACTTCCGCCGCAACGTATTTGGCCAATGTCGATGAGCGTTATGTGGCGGATGCCTATAACTCCCTGTCCATCGAAGGCTATCAGGTGACCGATGATCTGATCGAGCGGGTGGCAAAACAAGGCTGGAATCCAGAGGCGGACGAGCAGGATAAAAAAGACCGTGATGCTTTGGCGGCTCGAGGATATTTTCAGGCATTCCAGGCAGTTCGCGCCAGCATCGCTGGAGTCCTTGCGGGTGAAAATTCAGGAAAGATTGTCAGGGGCGCACACCATCGTTGGTATGGTGAACTGTTCGCACCTTCTGTCACGGCAGGCATTTTGGAGCCGCACCAGTTGGCGGGTTATCGTAATGGGCCGGTCTATATTCGCAACTCAATGCACACTCCACTTCCATGTGAGGCATTGATAGATGCGATGGAGACATTGTTCAACCTCCTTGAACAGGAACCAGAACCCGCGATTAGAGCTGTGCTAGGTCATCACCTGTTTGTATTCATACACCCGTACTACGATGGCAATGGTCGTATCGGACGTTTTTTGATGAATGCCATGCTCGCATCTGGTGGTTATCCGTGGACAGTAATTCGGGTCAAGCGGCGTGATGCCTATATGGATGCGCTTGAGCGTGCGAGTGTGGATGGGGACATCGTGCCGTTTACCCGCTTTGTGGCGGAAGAAATGACAGGGTTATGAAGCGTCTGGGTCGCCTTGCTGTGCCTCAGCGGGAACGCGAGCAGGTGCTGCTTGGCCTGAAGCTGCAAGTGCTTCATGTCCTCACGCGCCAGCGTAAGATCCCCTCAATTTCGGCTCTGCGTCTGTGGTTTATGAACCCCAAGCTTAATCTGCGTCGCTTGAGGTGCGGTAGGTCAATACATGATGTCTCACTAGTGTCCCAACGTTAACCCATGACGGGAAATCCCCCGGCTATGCCGGGGTGGCAGTAGAAGTTTGACATTTACGGGAGTCCATCAGCGACACTCCAAACGTGAGCCGCCAAGCACACGAAAGGAGAGTCGAGATGGACGCGGCACCCCAATGCCTACACCGATCGCACGCGCATCATCGTCTCCGAATCGGGCAATGCGCGTGCTGGCCAATGGGTGGTCGCGCGCCACGATGTGGCCGCCGATGTCGCGCGCGAATTTCAAACCCGGAACGCGCGCCTGATCCAGCTCGCGGTGGCGGCGGATACCGACAATACCGGCGAAAGCGCCCATGCGGGTTTTGCCGGTTTTCATTTTGTCGCCAAGGATGCGCCCTGTTTTTGAAGGTGCGCCAGATATGACGTTTCACACAGGAGAAATACCATGCCCAATCTGCTTGAACAACTGAAAACCATGACCACTATCGTCGCCGACACCGGCGACATCGCGGCGATCCGCCACCATCGGCCGCAGGATGCGACCACCAATCCCTCGCTGCTGCTCAAGGCTTCAAGTTTGCCGGAATATGCGCCACTGATCGACGAAGTGATAGGCTGGGCAAAAATACAAAGCAGTACGCGAGAACAAAAACTGCAAGACGCGATGGACGGCTTGGCGGTACGGGTCGGCGTGGAAATCCTGAAAATCGTTCCCGGGCGCATCTCCACCGAAGTGGATGCGCGGCTGTCGTTTGACACGGCGGCCACCATCGCCAAGGCGCGCAAGCTGATCACGCTCTACAACGAAGCGGGTATCGGCAATGAACATGTGCTGATCAAGATCGCCGCCACCTGGGAAGGCATACGCGCGGCGGAAGTGCTGGAGCACGAAGGCATCCACTGCAACCTCACACTGATGTTCGGCTTCGCCCAGGCGCGCGCCGCCGCCGAAGCCGGCGTCACGCTGATCTCGCCCTTCGTCGGGCGCATCCTCGATTGGCACAAGACGAAGAGCGGCAAGGATTTCGCGGCGGAAGAAGACCCCGGCGTGCAATCGGTGCGCCGCATCTTCGAGTACTACAAGGCGCACGGCTACAAGACCATCGTGATGGGCGCGTCGTTCCGCAACATGGGCGAGATCGTCGCCCTGGCCGGATGCGACCGCCTGACCATCGCGCCCGCACTGTTGCAGGAACTGGAAGCCACCGAAGGCGTACTGGAACGCAAGCTGATTGATCACGGCGCAACAGAATCGCGCCCGGCGCCGCTCACCGAAGCCGAATTCCGCTGGCAACTGAACGAGGACGCGATGGCCACGGAAAAACTGGCCGAAGGCATACGCGGCTTCACTGCCGACCAGATCAAGCTCGAACAGACGCTGGCCGAACAGCTCTGAGAGAGGTTGTTACCGGCTTGTTCGGCGGCAACTCCAACTGACGCGGACCGGTGTGGATGCCGGTCAACTATTTCCAGCGCTACCTCGGCAATAATTTCAAAGTGGCCGTGCCATGCAAGGAGAATGGTGAGTTGATCTTGCAGCAAGTCGCCGACCTGCTCACCGACCGGCTGGATCGGGCTGATCGCCAATTTGTTGTGGATGGGACGGCGCGAAGGGAGAGTATCATGTTGAAATCTGCTAGCGCAGCCTTCTGCTAGGTTGTCTTTCCATACTGATACGGAAATTTTCTTCGGCATCGACCAAAAGGAATTGCTTTATGAAAAAAATCGAACCCTGCACCCTGGTCTTTTTCGGCGCGGGCGGCAACTTGAGCCGCAAGAAACTGATTCCGGCGCTGTTCCATCTGGAGATGCTGAATCGTCTGCCCAAGGATCTGGTGATTCTGGGCTGCGACATTGTCGAATACCAGCGCGATGCCTGGCTGAAGGTGGTGAGTGACATCCTGCGCGAGCGGCATGGCGATGACATCGACGATGTGGCATTACAGCGCTTTTGCGCGCGCCTGTATTATTTTGCCGTGCCGCCGAATGATGACGGCGCGTATGCGCGCCTGCAAGCCCTGCTGGACGACGATCCGAATTTTCCGCCCAACCTGGTTTTCTACATGGCGGTGCGCCCAGCCGACTATCCCGGCATCGTGGACAAGCTGGGCAACGTTGGCCTGCTCAAGGAACACAACGGCTGGCGGCGTGTGGTGATCGAGAAACCGTTCGGCTACGATTTGCTTTCCGCGCAGACCTTGCAAGCCAGCCTGTACCGCCATCTCGACGAGCCGCAGATCTACCGCATCGACCATTATCTGGGCAAAGGCACGGTGCAGAACATCATGGTGTTCCGCTTCGCCAACCTGCTGCTCGAACCGCTGTGGAACAACCACTACATCGATCACGTGCAGATCACCCACTCGGAGACACTGGGAGTGGAAAACCGCGCCGATTACTACGAGGGTGCAGGCGCGCTGCGCGACATGGTGCAGAGCCACCTGCTGCAACTGATGGCGCTGGTGGCGATGGAGCCGCCGGTGAGCATGGCGGCCGAGCATCTGCGTGACGAAAAGGTCAAGGTGTTGAAAGCGATCCGCCCGATCACCCAGAACGCGGTGCATGCGCACGCCTTCCGCGGCCAGTACGCCTGCGGCGTGATCGATGGCCAGACCGTGCCGGGCTATCAGGAGGAAAAGAATGTCGCGCCCAACAGCACCACCGAGACGTATGCCGCGATGAAACTGTTCGTGGATAACTGGCGCTGGGCCGGCGTGCCCTTCTATCTGCGCACCGGCAAGCGCATGGCGGAAGGCAGCTCTGCCGTGTGCGTGCGTTTCAAGGCGCCGCCGCAGGATCTGTTGCGCAAGACCCGCAACGGACCGCCACAGCCTAACTGGATCATGCTCGGCATCCAGCCAGACGATTGTTTGCGCATGGAATTGCAGGTGAAAGTGCCGGGGCTGGATGTGCAGACGCGCACCATCAGCCTGGATGCGACCTACCGCAAGGAAGGGGAAGAGGAGTATGACGCCTACGAGGGGCTGATCCTGGATGTCATTCTGGGCGACCACTCCTTGTTCCTGCGCATCGACGAAGTGGAAGCGGCCTGGCGCGTGGTCGATCCGGTGCTCAAGGTATGGGCGATGGAGCGCGACTTCATCAACACCTATCCCGCCGGCAGCTGGGGGCCGCGCGGCACCTATCGTTTGTTCGACCGCGAAGACCAGTTCTGGCGGCATTCGCTGCACCCGGATGGCGGCAAGCTGGAGGCGTATTGAGATGACGGCGTTGCTGGTGGGAGACATCGGCGGCACCAAGACGCGGCTGGCGCTGGTGGAGGTCAGTGGAAACCGTGTGCATATCCGGCACGAACAGAGTTTTGCCAGCCGGCAATACGCCGCGCTGGAAGCCATGCTGGAAGAATTCCTGCACGATCAACCCCGTGTCACCGCCAGCACCTTCGGCATCGCCGGGCCGGTGCAAGGCGAGGTGGCGCAAACCACCAATCTGCCCTGGCGCATCGACGCGGCGGTTTTGCGCCAGCGTTTCGGTTTCGCCCGCTGTCATCTGCTCAACGACCTAGAAGCAACGGCCTGGGGGATTGCTGCACTGGGTGAGGCGGATCTGCTCACCTTGCAAAGCGGCGCGGCGGATGCGGTTGGCAACCAGGCGGTCATTGCGGCGGGCACCGGCCTGGGGGAAGCCGGGCTGTACTGGGATGGCGTCGCGCATCGTCCCTTCGCCACCGAGGGCAGCCATGCCACGTTCGCCCCGCGCGATGCGCGCGAACTGGCTCTGCTGCACTTCATGCAGCGACAGCATGAGCACGTGAGCTGGGAGCGGGTGCTGTCCGGCATGGGCCTGCGCGACCTGTACGATTTCATGCGCGCTCATCTCGGCGCTGCCACGCCGCCCTGGCTGGCGGATGAGATCGCGGCGGGTGACAAAGCCGCTGTTATCTCCGCCGCCGCGCTGGCAGGCACGGATGAAGTCTGCGTTGAAACGTTGCACCTGTTCGTCGAGCTGTACGGTGCGGAAGCGGGCAATCTGGCGCTCAAGATGATGAGTCGCGGCGGGCTGTTCATCGGCGGCGGCATTGCGCCGAAGATTCTGCCCTTATTGCAGCACGGCACGTTCCTCGACGCCTTCCTCGCCAAGGGACGGATGCAGCCGCTGCTCGCCGCCATGCCGGTCAAGGTCATCCTCAACGACCGCGCCGCGCTGTACGGACCGGCGTTGTTTGCGGCACAAAAGGTGGCCGGATGATGCTGCCCCATGCTGCGCAACTCACCGTGCACCGCGATACGGCAGAACTTGCCGTTGCGGTCGCGCGCCGCATCGCCGCCCTGATCACACACGCCATCGCCGCGCGCGGCGTGTGCCGCATCGCCTTGGCGGGCGGCAGCACCCCGCACCGGTGTTACGAACAGTTGAGTGCTTTGCCGGTGGAGTGGCCGCGCGTGCACCTCTATTTCGGCGACGAGCGTTGCCTGCCGGTGGGCAACGCCGAACGCAACGACGAGATGGCGCGGCAGTCGCTGTTACAGCGGATAGCGATTCCCGCCGCCAACGTGCATGCGATTGCCGCCGAACGGGGGGCGGTGCGCGCAGCGGCGAACTACGCGGCGCGCCTGCGGGAATCGCTGCCGCTGGACATCGTGCTGCTCGGTCTGGGCGAAGACGGCCACACCGCCAGCCTGTTTCCTGGCAATCCCGCATTGCTGAATGACGAGGTGGCCGTGGCCGTGTTCGACTCGCCCAAGCCGCCGCCCGAGCGCGTCAGCCTGAGTCTGGCGACGCTGAACGCGGCTCGGCACAAATTGTTTCTGGTCGCGGGTGCGGGCAAGCGCGAGGCGTTGCGGCGCATGGCGCAGGGCGAGGCGTTGCCCGCCGCACAGATTACGGCTGCCGAATGGCATCTGGACCAGGACGCCGTTCCCGCCAAACAAATTTAACCAAGGAGAAGACTATGCAAATCGGAATGATCGGATTGGGACGGATGGGCGCCAACATGGTGCGCCGTCTGCAGAAAGCAGGACACTCGTGTGTGGTGTACGACCGCAGCACGGAAGCGGTGAACGCGCTGGCCAGGGAAGGCATGACCGGCGCGCACAGCACGGCAGATTTCGTAAGCAAGTTGAGCACGCCGCGCGTGGTCTGGCTGATGCTGCCGGCTGCGGTGGTGGATGCCGCGATTGCCGAATTGACGCCGCTGCTGGCGCCGGGCGACATCCTCATCGACGGCGGCAATTCCTATTACAAGGACGACATCGCGCGCGCCAAACGGTTGGCGGGGAAATCGATTCATTATGCGGACGTGGGGGTGAGCGGCGGCACCTGGGGGCTGGAGCGCGGCTATTGCCTGATGATCGGCGCACAGCCGCAAATCTATGCGCACCTGCAACCGATCTTCGCCTCGCTCGCGCCGGGCGTGGACACCGCCCCGCGCACCGAGGGCCGCAACGGCACACCGAATTCTGCCGAGGAAGGGTTTCTGCATTGCGGGCCGGAGGGTGCGGGCCACTTCGTCAAGATGGTACACAACGGCATCGAGTACGGCATGATGGCCGCCTATGCCGAGGGTTTCAACCTGCTGCGCCATGCCAACGTGGGCGGCGCCGCGCACGAAGTGAATGCCGAGACTACGCCGTTGCGCGAACCGGAGACCTTCCGTTACGACATCGACGTCGCCGCCGTGGCGGAGCTGTGGCGGCGCGGCAGCGTGGTGAGTTCCTGGTTGCTCGATCTGACCGCGCACGCGTTGCAGGGTGATCCGGCGCTGAAAAATTTCAGCGGCAAGGTGTCCGACTCCGGCGAAGGGCGCTGGACCAGCATCGCCGCCATCGAATCCGGCACCCCGGCACCGGTGCTGACCGCCGCGCTGTTCGACCGTTTCAATTCACGCGGCGAAGCGGACTATGGCAACAAACTGTTGTCCGCGCTGCGCTATGAATTTGGCGGGCATCAGGAAAAGAACGTGTAAGAAATGACCTTCATTCCCGACCAAATGCCATGTCAATTCATTTTGGGAGGGAATCATGCACGACATCGTTCAAGACTATTACGGGAAACAACTGCATCTTCGGATGACCTGAAGACCAGCGCCTGCTGTGATGCCAGCGCGCTCCCGGCGTGGTTGAAACCGTTGTTGGCGCGGGTGCATCCCGAGGTGCTGTCGCGTTATTACGGTTGCGGGCTGGTGTGTCCGCCGCTGCTCGAAGGCTGCCGGTCGTGATGAACTTCCCGTGCGGGTTTTAGAATGGTTCTTCTACTGGTGCAGCTTTCCCGCCTTTGCGGGCTTGCTCTCTCGATTTGATGCGGCTCTTCGCGGACATGCTGCTGTGCTGAAACCGGTATGACTCATTCCCGGTTTCAACGATGTGACAGTGATGCGTCAATCGGTCCAGCAACGCCGTTGTCATCTTGGCATCACCAAATACCCCCGACCATTCCGAGAAACTCAGGTTTGTCGTGATGATCACGCTGGTGTGCTCATACAGTTTTGAGAGCAGGTGGAATAGCAAGGCTCCGCCCGCTTGGCTGAACGGCAGATAGCCAAGCTCGTCGAGAATGACCAAGTCCATACGCATCAAGCTCGCTGCGATCCGACCTGCTCGGCCATCCTGTTTCTCGCGTTCAAGCGCATTGACCAGATCGACCGTCGAATAGAATCGCGCCCGCTTGCCCTGCCTGGTAATCCCCGACACCGCGATGGCGGTCGCCAAGTGCGTCTTGCCCGTTCCCGGCCCGCCGATGAACACTACGTTCTGTGCCGTATCGGCAAACGATAACTTTGCCAGTTGCTCGACCAGAGGACGATCAACTTTGGAGGCAGTGAAGTCGAATCCGGCCAGGTCCCGGTGAACGGGAAGCTTGGCTGCGTTCAATTGATTGCGCACTGAGCGCATGTGCCGGTCGGTTGCCTCGGCTTGCAGCAGGTGTTCGATGAGCCATTTCGACGAGTCGATGGACGCCGTCCCCGATGCGACCAGGTCTGTCCAGGCACTCGCCATCCCATGCAAGCGCAATTCCTTGAGTTCGGCAGTGACATCAGAGCGCATGATCAATCTCCTCTGCATCGAGTTGATCTTCGTCGTCATGCCGCAGCTCGTCGTAGCGGCCGGTGTTGGCCAGCGGCGCTTCCTTCAGTTGCAAACTCGTTTCCACACTTGGCGGGAGGAGCGGCGCATTCAGCCGTCCCAGTACGTTGAGTACGTGTTCCACACTCAACACGCCGGATTCGACGACCAGTTCCACCGCAACAATGACGGCCTCAAGCCCCGCCCGGGGTGCAGCGGCCAGCACCTGCGCCATGACGCGATCTCCTCCCGCATCGCGCAGCAGTCCCTGCCTGAGCTGTTTGAGCGGCGCTGGCATGTCGGCGAACGGAGCGCCATTGCGCAGCGCGCCCGGTTTGCGTTCGATCAGCGTGATGTAGTGTTGCCAGTCGTAGCGGACATGTCCGCGTTCTGTCAGGCGCTCGTGGCAGGCAACAATCGCGTCGCCCGACACAACGATGACCTGGTTGGGGTAGAGCCGGACGCTGACCATCTTGCCCGCCAGTTCGCATGGCACAGAATAGTGGTTGCGCTGCACGTTGATCAGACAGGTAATCGTTTCCGGAACTGGATTGGGAGCGATAGGGAAGCCGGGAACTTGTGCTTCAGCAAGGTTGCTCTTGCAATTATCGGAGTATATACTTCGCGTATATCCTTATTTTCGGAGGCGGCTATGACTTATGCACGCGTATTCCAATCCGGCAACAGCCAAGCGGTGCGATTGCCGAAAGAGTTTCGTTTTTCTGCCGACCAGGTGGAGATTTTCCGAAGGGGCGACGAGGTTATCCTGCGCGAACGCCCGAGTAGTGCGTTGACCATTTTCAATGCCTTGAGCCAGTTGCCGGAAGCTTTCATGGCACAGGGACGGGGTGACGTTCAACCACAGGAAAGAGAGTCGTTCTGATGACGGTGCGCTACCTGCTGGATACCAACATCTGTATCTATATCGCCAAGCACAATCCACCTGCTGTGCGTGAACGGTTTTCCCGCCACACGGCAGATGAATTAGTCATGTCCGTGGTGACGCTGGGTGAGTTGCGCTTTGGTGCGGAAAAGAGTCAGTCGCGTGAGCGCGCATTGGCGGTCATTGGGCAGTTGGAGGCGACAATGCAGATTGCACCGTTGACCGAGTCGGTGGGGGAGCATTACGGCCAGATCCGCGCAGCCCTCCAGCAGCGCGGCGAGATGATCGGCAACAACGACCTGTGGCTTGCCGCTCATGCAAGAGCCGAAGGGTGGATACTGGTGACCAACAATGAACGCGAGTTTGTGCGGGTTGAGGGGTTGCAGGTTGAGAATTGGGCAGCCTGATGGCATTGAGTGAATTCGAACTCAAGCGCCTGGAAAAATTGGTTGGGCAATATGTCGAAAAACGACGTCCGCCGCCGCATATCCGTCCAGAACTGGACATTGCCTACCGGATTGATGGGCAGAGCGTCGAGGTATTCGAGGTGCGACCTGTCTGGAAACAGCCGGACGAGATCATGGAGCATCCGGTCGCCAAGGCCACCTATGTAAAGAACCAACAGATATGGAAGATTTACTGGATGCGCGCCGACCTGAAATGGCATGGCTATCAGCCGCATCCACACGTCAAGCACATCGAGGAATTCCTGGATGTTCTGGATGGCGATCAGTACGGTTGTTTTTGGGGTTAGCCAATTAAGCTGATTTCAGCCGGAACTTGCCACGGCTGATTGTTTCAATCCACTGACCTCTGCTATCGCCTGAATACAGTAATCCGGCTCTTTTGAAAAACGAGTGGGTTAAGCGGCATGAGGATTGATCCTTTGGAAA
>JBBIIN010000010.1:0-46836 GCA_037446515.1 Gallionellaceae bacterium | reverse complement strand
AACCTCTGGTTTTTAATTAATACAACCCCATCACCTTTTTCACGAAGCACAATTTTGAATATTTCCTCTCTGTTAAATTTATCAAGGAACTTATAACTCTCACGCTTGGCTTGGGTAATAATTCCAACGATTTTATATGCCTTGTTTGGCTCCCCATACTCCCAATACTCAACACCCTTATGTGTCATAACAGAACCGCCTTTTCCTTGATGGATGTCGTCACCTTTCCAAGCTTTGAACTCAGTACTTGTTCCAATTAAGTTGGCGCACCCGGCTGTCATTAGGTACGCCGCAATCAAGGTGGAGTGTGCAAAAAGAATGACGAGATTTCTCATTGAATATTTCCTTGTAAGCTAACGAAAGCAAAAACGCCCCACAAGCTGGCAGACGTGTAACGTATGAGTCGATCAATTTTCACGGAATAATATAACACGGCGGCTGTAGCATGAAAGTCAGCATCTAGGTTTTGTGGCTCCGGCCACTCACTTCGTTCGCTAACGTGTGCTGCGCACACATTATCCTGCGCCGCAAGTGCGCCAGTCTGGCCTAACGCCGCTCCTTCTTCATTGCATTGGCAGCTTCACGTTTGGCATCTTTTTCTTTTTCTGTTGCGCGCTTGTCATGTTCCTTCTTGCCCTTGGCCAGGCCGATCTCGAGCTTGATGCGTCCGCCTTTGAAGTGCATGTCCAGCGGCATGAGGGTGTAGCCGGCGCGCTGCACCTTGCCGATGAGTTTGTCGATCTCGTGTTTGTGCAGCAGCAGCTTGCGGGTGCGCACGGGGTCGGGGTGGATGTGGGTGGAGGCGTTCTGCAGCGGGCTGATGTGCGAGCCGAACAGCCACAGCGCGCCGTCCTTGGCGAGCACGTAGGCTTCCTTTAGCTGTACACGCCCGGCGCGGATGGCTTTGACTTCCCAGCCTTCGAGCATGAGACCGGCCTCATGTTTTTCTTCGATGAAGTAGTCGTGGAAGGCTTTTTTGTTCTGGATGATGCTCATTCAATAGTGTGTTTTGCTTGGTGTTGCGATATTCTACCAGCCTTTGACAGACGGGCTTTGCTGGCGATGGCTTTGGTGGAGAAATCGGTGCTCGTTCCGCATAGCGCGGAGCGTATGTTCAATCTGGTGGACAGGGTGGAAGCCTATCCGGAGTTCCTGCCGTGGTGCGGCGGGGCGAGCGTGGACAAGATGGACGGAGCCAATATGGTGGCGACGGTGCATATTGATTACCGCCATATCAAACAGAGCTTTACCACCAAAAATGCACGTGACATACCATCCCGCATCAGGATGAGGCTGGTGAACGGGCCGTTCCGCCATCTCGATGGGGAATGGCTTTTTACCGCGCTGGCGCCCGATGCCTGTAAAATATCATTCCGTCTGCACTATGAGTTCTCCAGCAAGTTGCTGGAAAAGCTGGTGGGGCCGGTGTTTCATTACATCACCAGCAGTTTTGTGGATGCTTTCATTCAACAAGCCGAAAAGGTCTATACGACAGAATGAATATTAAGAAGATGCATATCGAACTGGTCTATGCCTTGCCGCACGAACAGACGCTGCTCAAGCTGGAAGTCCCCGTAGGCACTACGATTGCCGAGGGCGTGCGTCTGTCCGGCATCGTGGGCAAACATCCGGAGATCGACCCGGACAAGGGCAAGTTCGGCATCTTCGGCAAATTGAGCAAGCAAGATGCGGTGTTGCGCGAGAAGGACCGCATCGAGATATATCGCCCGTTGATCGCCGATCCAAAAGAAGTCCGCCGCAAGCGTGCGGAGGAAGGGAAGGTAATGAAGAAGGGCGGCGGCGATGCTTGAAGTGCCTCGCATACCCTGCTGCGCCATTGAATTTCTGCGTTGCGTGCTTGCTCGTAACGAATGCTGAAAGTATTAACATGCTCGATTACGACTTGCATTGCCACTCTACCGTGTCCGACGGCACGCTGCACCCCACCGAGCTGGTGGCGCGCGCGGCAGTGCGTGGCGTCAAGGCATTGGCGCTGACCGACCATGACGATGTGGATGGTCTGGCAGAGGCCGCGCAAGCCGCGAAGCAGCAAGGCATGGACTTCATCAATGGCGTGGAGATTTCGGTGAGCTGGCGCAGCCACACGGTGCATATCGTCGGCCTACGCATCGATCCGGCTTATCCACCTTTGCGCGATGGGCTGGCCGGTATCCGCAGCGGCCGCAAGCAGCGTGCGGAGAAGATGGCGGAATCGCTGGCGCGCAGTGGCATCGGCGGCGCGCTGGAAGGCGCTTACCGCTATGCGAACAACCCGGACATGATAGGGCGCACCCATTTCGCGCGCTTCATGGTGGAAAGCGGCCATGCCAAGGATGTCGCCAGCGTGTTCAAGAACTATCTGGTCAAGGGCAAGCCGGGATATGTGCCGCACGAGTGGGGCAATCTCGCCAACGCGATAGGCTGGATCAACGGCAGCGGCGGCATCGCCGTGCTGGCGCATCCGGGGCGTTATACGGCAGGGCGCAAACCGATGGGCAGGAGCACCCTGCACGAACTGCTGCAAGAGTTCGTGGCGCTGGGCGGGCAGGCTGTCGAGGTGGTGAGCGGTAGTCATACGCCGCCGCAGTTCGCCGAATTCGCGCGCTATGCGGAGGAGTTCGGTTTGCTCGCTTCGTGCGGCTCGGATTTCCACGGGCCGGGCGAGAGCTATCGCGATCTCGGGCGTCTGCCGGACTTCCCACTGGGCTGCCGCCCGGTGTGGACGGCCTGGGAGCCGGTGACGGTCTGATCCATGGCGCAATATTTCCAGGTACACCACGACGATCCGCAGCCGCGCCTCATCAAGCAGGCAGTGGCCATGCTGCGTGCGGGCGCGGTGATCGTTTATCCCACCGATTCCGGTTATGCCATCGGCTGCCATCTGGACGACAAGGAGGCCGTCGCGCGCATCCGCCAGATACGCGGTCTGGACGAGAAACATCTGCTGACGCTGGTATGCCGCGATCTGTCCGAGCTTTCCACCTATGCGCGGGTGAGCAACACGCAGTTCCGTTTGCTCAAGAACAACACGCCGGGCGCCTACACTTTCATTCTGGAAGCGACGCGGGAAGTGCCGCGCCGCTTGCAGCATCCAAAGCGCAGCACGGTGGGTGTGCGCATCCCCGATCATCCGGTGGCGCTGGCTTTGCTGGCGGAACTCGGCGAGCCGATGATGAGTTCCACGCTGATCCTGCCGCAAGCCAGCTTTCCGCTGACCGATGTGGATGAGATACGCGAACGGCTGGAACGCCTGGTTGACCTCATCATCGAAGGCGGCGCGGTCGGCATGGACCCCACCACGGTGATAGATCTGACCAGCGACACGCCCATGCTGCTCCGTGCCGGGCGCGGCGACATCACACGCTTCGGAATCGAGGAATAAATGGATAGCCTGATCCAGACCATCACCATCGCGGCCATCCCCATCCTGTTCGCCATCACCTTGCATGAGGCCGCGCATGGCTACGTGGCGCGCCATTTCGGTGACATGACGGCATATCAACAGGGACGCATCTCGCTCAATCCGCTGCGCCACATCGACCCGGTTGGCACCATCCTGCTACCGCTGTTCACGCTGCTGCTGGGTGGCGTGCTGTTTGGCTGGGCCAAACCCGTGCCGGTGAATTTCTCCGCCTTGCGCCACCCCAAGAAGGACATGCTGTGGGTGGCCATCGCCGGACCGGCCTCCAACCTGGCGATGGCCTTGTTCTGGGGGGCGCTGGCCAAGCTGGCGACCGTCTCCCCGGAAAGCTATTTTGCCGAACCTTTGCTGGAGATGTCCGAGATCGGGATTAAAATCAATGCCGTGCTGATGGTGCTGAACCTGATACCGCTGCCGCCGCTGGATGGCGGGCGCGTCGCGGTCAGCCTGCTGCCGCACCGCCAGGCTTGGCAACTGGCGCGCATCGAGCCTTACGGCCTGTTCATCCTGATCGCGCTGGCGCTCACGCCTCTGCTGAGCTGGGTACTGACGCCGCCAGTGGTGGCGGTGATGAGATTCGTCAATTTTATTTTTTGAATGTGATGTCTGAACATGTTTGCTGATCGAGTGTTATCTGGAATGCGCCCCACGGGCAGCCTGCACCTGGGGCATTACCACGGTGTGTTGAAGAACTGGGTGAAGATGCAGCACGAATACGAATGCCTGTTCTTCGTGGCCGACTGGCACGCATTGACCACGCACTATGACACTCCCCAGGTCATCGAGCAGAACGTGTGGGATATGGTGATCGATTGGCTGGCGGCGGGCGTGGATCCGGCGCATGCCACGCTGTTCATCCAAAGCAGGGTGCCGGAACATGCCGAGTTGCATCTGCTGCTATCCATGATCACCCCCCTGGGCTGGCTGGAACGTGTGCCGACCTACAAGGACCAGCAGGAAAAGCTGTCCGAGAAGGACCTCTCCACCTATGGCTTCCTCGGTTATCCCTTGCTGCAGAGCGCCGACATCCTGATCTATCGCGCCACCCAGGTGCCGGTAGGCGAGGACCAGGTCCCGCACATCGAATTCACGCGCGAGATCGCGCGCCGCTTCAACCACATCTACGGGCGCGAACCTGGTTTCGAAGAAAAGGCGGAAGCGGCGGTGAAGAAGCTGGGCGGCAAGAAGGCCAGGCTGTACACCGAACTGCGCGCGCGCTTCCAGGAGCAAGGCGACGGTGCCGCGCTGGAGTCGGCCAAGGCATTGCTGGACGAACAGCAGAACCTGAGCCTTGGCGACCGCGAGCGCCTGTTCGGCTACCTGGAAGGCAGCGGCAAGATGATCCTGTCCGAGCCGCAGGCCATGCTCACCGCCGCTTCGCGCATGCCGGGGCTGGATGGCAACAAGATGTCCAAATCGTATGGCAACACCATCAGCCTGCGCGAGGACGAAGCCGAGGTGAACAGGAAGATACGCACCATGCCTACCGACCCGGCGCGCATCCGCCGTACCGATGCGGGCGACCCGGATCGGTGCCCGGTGTGGCAGTTGCACCTGGTGTATTCCAGCGACGATACCAAACAGTGGGTGCAGCAGGGCTGCCGCAGCGCGGGCATCGGTTGTATCGAGTGCAAGCAGCCGGTGATCGCTGCCGTGCTGGAGGAACAGAAGCCGATGCGCGAACGCGCGCAGATGTATCTGGACGACCCGGCGCTGGTGAAGAACATCATCGCCGACGGCTGCGAGAGGGCGCGCAAGCTGGCTTCCGAGACCATGCGCGACGTGCGCGAGGCCATGGGGCTGAGCTACAGCTGATATGAGAGTCATCCTGCAATCGGTATTGACCTGTCCGTATTGCGGCGCGCAGAAGCAGGAGACCATGCCGCTGGATGCCTGCCAGTTCTTTTACGAATGCACCGCCTGCCATGCCATGCTGCGCCCCAGGCCGGGCGATTGCTGCGTATATTGTTCGTTCGGCAGCGTGCCTTGCCCACCCGTCCAGGCGGGGCGTGATTGCTGCGCGGAGTGAGATGATGAACGAGACAGACACACAGATCCCCTTGCAGATCACCACGCCGGTTGCGCATGTGCACGGCCAGCCCTTGATGGAGGTGCCGCAGGATCTGTACATCCCGCCGGATGCGCTGGAGGTGGTGCTGACCACCTTCCAGGGGCCGCTCGACCTGCTGCTGTACCTGATCCGCAGGCACAACCTGGACGTGCTCGACATCCCGATGGCGCCGCTCACCCAGCAATACATCGCCTATATCGAAGCCATGCAGCGCAAGCGTATGGAGCTGGCCGCCGAATACCTGCTGATGGCAGCGGTGCTGATCGAGATCAAGTCGCGCATGCTGCTGCCGCGCCCGCCCAAGGCCAGCGAAGAGGAAACGCAGGAAGATCCGCGCGCCGAGTTGATGCGGCGTCTGCTCGAATACGAGCAGATGAAGCTGGCGGCTTACCGTCTCAATGAGTTGCCGCAATCTGGACGCGATTTCGAACTGGTGCAGGTGCTGATCGAACGCACCGTGGTCGAGCGCCTGCCCAACGTCAGCGTGGAAGACCTGCGCAACGCCTGGCTGGCGCTGCTGACGCGCGCCAGGATCAATGCGCACCATCGCGTGCAGCGCGAAGAACTGTCGGTGCGCGAGCAGATGACCAAAGTGTTGCGGCAACTGCGCAACAGTGATTTTGTCGCCTTCGAGAGCCTGTTCGAGGAGACCGCCAGTATCCCGCTGCTGGTCGTCACCTTCATCGCCATTCTGGAGCTCGCCAAGGAATCCCTGGTCGAGATCACGCAAACCGAAACGTTGGGGAATATTTATGTCCGCACCAGCCGAGCCGTCACTGCCGAGTGAAATCAACACCGCCGTGGAAGCCGCGCTTCCCGACGTTGATGCTGCCTTGCTCAAGCGTGTCTATGAAGCCGCGCTGATGACCTCGCAGGATCCGCTCACCACCGCCGAACTGAAACGACTGCATGAAGCGCCTTTGCAGACCGCCTACATCGAGGAGCTGCTGGAGCAGATCGCTGCGGAATATGCCGGACGCGGTGTCGAACTGACGCGCGTGGCCAGCGGCTGGCGCTTCCGCGCACGCCCCGAGTTGCAGCAATACCTGGATCGCCTCGATCCGCAGAAACCACCGCGTTACTCGCGCGCCGTGATGGAGACGCTGGCCATCATCGCCTATCGCCAGCCCGTCACGCGCGGCGACATCGAGGAGATACGCGGTGTGAACGTTTCATCGCAAGTGCTCAAGACGCTGGAAAGCCGGGGCTGGATCGAAGTGGTCGGCACGCGCGACACCCCGGGCAAGCCGGAGCTGTTCGCCACCACACCGCAGTTGCTGGATGACCTCAACCTGCGCTCCCTGAGCGAACTGCCCGCGCTGGAAGAGATGGGCAGTCTGCTCGACCAGAGCGGGGCGGATGCTGCTTGATGCCGGCACTGAAGCGCATCTCCTCGCGCGATAACCCGTTCTACAAGTCGCTGCTCAAACTGGCCGCGTCGGCGCGGGAACGCCGCCAATGCCGGCAGACACTGTTGGATGGCGCGCATCTGCTGCGTGCCTGCCTGGAAGCCGGTCATCAGCCATTGCATCTGCTGGTCAATGAACAGGGCAAGGACGATGCCGAGATTGCCAGCCTGCTGGCCAGCTGTCCGGAGGCGCCGCAGACACAGTTCGATGATGCGCTGTTCGCGCAGCTTTCCGAACTGAAGACGCCGAATGGCCTGCTGGCGCTGATTGCCGTGCCGCAAGCCGGGCAGGCGCTGGCGCACAGCCACTTTGCCCTGTTGCTTGAAGACATCCAGGATCCCGGCAATCTCGGCTCCATGCTGCGCAGTGCGGCAGCGGCGGGATGCGACGCGGCCTTCCTGTCGCCCGGCTGCGCGGATGCCTGGTCGCCCAAGGTGTTGCGTGCCGGCATGGGCGGGCATTTTTCCCTGGCCATCCACGAAGATGCCGATTTGCTGGAGACCGCGCGCAACTTCACCGGCAAGATACTGGCCGCCTCGTTGCTGGCGGACAGGCCGCTCTATGACTGCAACCTGCGCGGCAAACTGGCCTTCGCCATCGGCAACGAGGGGGCGGGCTTGTCGCCTGACTTGCTGGATGCGGTGCAGGAGCGTTTCATCATCCCCATGCCGGGGCAGGTCGAATCCCTCAATGCGGCGGCCGCCGCCGCCGTCTGCCTGTTCGAGGCGGTGCGTCAGCGCCGCTAACGCCGCAATCCGGCCAGGTGCAGCAGGGTGGTGGCGATCTCCTCGACGGAGATGGCCGAAACATCCAGTATCGGGATGTTTGCGCTGCGCATCAATTGCTCCGCCTGGCTGACCTCTGCGCGGCAATTGTCGAGCGAGGCATAGCGGCTGTCCGGCATGCGCTCGGCGCGAATCTGCGCCAGCCGCTCCGGCTGGATGGTGAGTCCATAGAGTTTGCCTGCCAGCGGCAAGAGCGGTTCTGGCAGGGCGTTCCTGGCGAAATCCTCCGGCACCAGAGGATAGTTGGCTGCATAGATGCCGAATTGCAGGGCGAGGTAGAGCGAAGTGGGCGACTTGCCGCAGCGCGACACGCCGACCAGTACGATGTCGGCGCGTGCCAGATCGCGCGTGACACCGCCGTCGTCATGGTTCAGCGCGTAGTTCACCGCATCCATGCGTTCGCTGTAATTGGGCCCGGCAGCATGGGAACGGCCAACCGCATGCGAGGAGGCAACGCCCAATTCGAGCTCCAGCGGCGCGATGAAACGCTCGAACAGGTCCAGCACCAAAGCATCGCTCTGCCGGATGATGTCGTGCAGTTCCGGCATGGTCAGCGTGCTGAAAACGATGGGGCGATTGCCAGTGGTGCGCGTAACCTCGTTGATTTGCTGCAACACAGCGCGCGCCTTGTCTGCGGAATCCACGAAGGGCAGAGTAATGCGGGCGAAGTCCATATCCTCGAACTGGCTCAACAGGCTGCGTCCGAGTTTCTCCACGGTGATCCCTGTGCGGTCCGAGATGAAAAATGCGGTGCGTTTATTAATCATGCGCCTACAGGATTGCGAAGGGAGAGAACGGCTATCATCCTACCACTCCCACTTGCGCCTGATCTCAAACACACCGGCAGCGGATGCCTATTTATCCCGTTTTTTCACAAGCAGGTAATCGTCGTACAGCGATTCGCCGATCGGCCGCTTTGCTCCGGACTTCATGTACTCCGCGATCTTCAGGTCATCGTGGGTGACATGGAACATCAGCCACTTGTTGAGGAAAAACAGCAGGTCATCGGGGAATTCCCGGTGGTGGTGTATGTTCGCGAGCGCATGATCCAGTTGCAGCAGCAGGCCGGTGTGTATCTGCGCATGCTGCTCCAGCAGGGGGAAGCCAATCTCGCGCATCAGATTCTCTTCACTGATGAAATGGAATTCGGTGAATTTCTTCAACTCGAGGATCACCCTGAACTGGGTTTGTTCATCCTCGCGTGTCTTGATGGCGATGTCCAGCTTGCGGCATAGCAGTACCAGGATACGATGCTGGGTGTCGATCAGCGGATTGCCCAGCTCCAGTTCATCATCCCAATGGATATACATGGCTCGCTCCGGATCAGCTTGATTGGCGCACAAAGTCCTCGAATTCCTTGGCGGGCAGGGGCTTGCTGAAGTAAAAGCCCTGCACCTGGTCGCAGCCATGCAGCCGCAGGAAAGCCAACTGGCCTGCGGTTTCCACGCCCTCCGCGATGGTTTGCAGACCCAGGCTGCTGGCCAGGTTGATGATGGCCTCGACGATGGCTTTGTCTTCCGCATCCTCGGTCAAGTCGCGCACGAATGACTGGTCTATCTTGAGCTTGCTGACCTTGAAGCGTTTCAGATAGCTCAATGACGAATAGCCCGTACCGAAATCGTCAATGGCCAGCCGCAACCCGTGTTCGTGCAGGCGATCCATCATCTCCGCCGCAGCACGCGGGTCGTCCATCGCCACCGCTTCGGTCAGCTCCAGCTCCACAGGGGCTGGAGGCAGGCCGATTTCATTGAGTATTCCGATAATGATCTCGGGCAGGCGGGGCTGATGGAACTGCACCGCTGACAGGTTGATGGCCATGCTCTCCAAAGTCATCCCGCTATCCAGCCATTGTTTCATCTGTCTGACTGCGGTGCGCAACACCCACTCCCCGATGGGCACGATCAATCCGCTTTGCTCCGCGATGGGAATGAATTCCGCAGGAGAGATGGTGCCCAGTTCCGGATGTTGCCAGCGCAGCAGAGCCTCCGCACCGATGACCTTGCCATCACGCAAGGCAACCTGTGGCTGGTAAAGCAGATATAGTTCGCTGCGCGCCAAAGCGTGATGCAAGCCGTTGAGCAGACGCAGGTTGTGCGCGTAGTGCGCCTGCATCTCCTGCGCGAAGAAGCGGAAGGCGTTTTGTCCGCCTTCCTTGAGACGGTTCAACGCCGTGTCGGCACATTTCAACAGATCATCGGCATTACTGCCATTGCCGGGATAAATGGCGATGCCGATGGATGCCGTAGCAGTCAGTTCATGCCGCTCGATGAGGCAAGGCCGCTCGATGTCGGTCAGTATTTTGCTGGCGATCAGCGCGGCCGTATCGGCATCTGCCCCGGGGAACACCAGAATGAATTTGTCCCCGCTCCAATGTGCCACCGTATCTTCTTCACGCACCAATGCCTTTAGTCGGCGTGCGAGCTCCAGCAGATACTGATCGCCCACGCCATGCCCCAGCGTGTCATTGATGTTCTGGAATCGGTCAATATCCAGGAACATCACGACCAGCCTGTCCTTGTTGCGCTCGGCAAAATTGAGGGCGTAGCGCAGGCGCTCATACAACATTTTCCGGTTGGGCAGCCCGGTCAGTTGGTCGAAATTGGACAGCTGCAGGATGTTCGCCTCGGCCTGACGGATATTTCTCATGTCGCGTGTGATGGAAAGGATGCATTGCTCACCTTTGTGTTGCATGAGTTTGGCCGACATCATGGCTGGAATGATGCGGCCATCTTTCATGCTGAAGTCGGCTTCGAGGTTGTCGCAATGCCCATCCTGCCGCAGGGCATCCACCAGCCGCCGCCTATCTGCCGGAGATTTCCAGATGTTGATCTCCAGCGAGGTTCTGCCGATGACTTCTTCCCGGCGCCAGCCGGTGATGCGCTCGAAGCCGTCGTTGACATCAAGATACATACCATCACTCATGCGGTTGATGTTGACCGCATCCGGGCTGGTGAAAAAAGCTGCACGGTACAGCGCATCCTTGTCTAGCAATTCCTGCGTGGTCTGCCTCAGGGTGGCTTCATCGGCAAAGCGCCCCAGCGCATGACTGACATCCATGGCCATTTCCAGTAACAGATTGCGGGCCGCTTCATCGAAAGCATAGGGTTCTCTCGAATAGAGAGAAAGTGCTCCGACCACCTGATCTTTGCGGAAGAGCGGCAAGGAGGCGGAAGCTCCCCAGCCAAAACGGCTACCGCGTTCATGCCAGGGGGCTGTAGCGGGATCGTGCTGGAAATCCTGGCACCAATACGCACGCTGTTCCCGTATGCTGGTGGCGGTCGGGCCGCGTCCGCTGGGTTCGCTGGCATCCGTGGAGATTTCCAAGCCTTGTAGATATTCGATGCCGTTACCGTATGACGCGACAGGATGCACCAGACCTTTTCCCGGATCGATCAAGCCGATCCATGCCATTTGCATGCCGCCGTGTGTTACCGCATCCCTGCAAATGACGGGAAACAGCTCCTTCTCGTCAACACAGCGCACGATGGCTTGGTTGCATTGACTCAGAGCGTCATACAGTTTGGTCATGCGCAACAGCCGGTCTTCCGCCAACTTGCGTGCAGTGATGTCACGCGACAATGCGATATAGCTTGCATCCACCTCCGCTCTCGGATGGCTGCGCGAAACCGACAATTCAAACCAATGCTTGCCACCGGGCAGATCCAGTTCGAAATTCTTTCCCGTTGAATAGCCTTGCTCGCGGGCCTCGCGCAAGGCTTCCATTCCTGTCTTCGCCACAGGTTCCGGCAACACCTCATGCATTAGTTTTCTGATGAAGGCTTGCGGCGGAACCGCCAACAAATCGGTGCGCGGGGAACGGTAGCTCAGGAACCGGCCATCGGCATCCAGCTCGAACAACAGATCCGGCAGGGCGTCCAGCAGTTCTTGTTGTCGTTGCTGGACGGCCAGCAGGCTGTCGTGCCAACGCCTGAGCAGCCAGTAGAGCAGCGCGCTGGTGAGCGCGACGAATGCCAATCCTTTGCCGGTTTCGACGAAGGGATGGTACTGTTCGCTCACCCAAGACTGAACCAACAATTCGGAAAGCCATATCCATGATGCAGCAAGAATTGCATAGCGGACAGCGATACCAAGGGGAGAGTAGCGGCTAGGCATTTCGAAGTTACCGTTGTCGTGTGGTATTGGAGTTCAACAGGTTTGGATGCCTTATCGGCAGAATCCCAATCCCCTTGAGATAGTAACCTTTTGGCAGCTGATCCTCCCCCCAGCTTTTCGACTTCCAGGGGACGGGTTTCATGTTACCTGTTTTTCTTCAACTCGAGGATCAGGCGGGCAGGGGCTTGCTGAAGTAAAAGCCCTGCACCTGGACGCAGCCAGGCAGCCGCAGGAAAGCCAGTTGGCCTAGGGAACCTCTGATTAAGTCCGCCATTCCCGCACCGTCGCTGCGCGCACCGTGCCATGGCGGCAGTCAGGACTACGATGCCGAGGAGCGCAACGCCGCGAGCGCGCGATTAGGACGCAACCCGCATGGGCACTGGTTTTGCGGGCGGTATGCGGCGTTGGACTCGTGGCGAAGGGCATCAGCCCCGTCCGCCTTGCATCCCATCCCGCAAAACCAAGTGCGCGGCCATGTGGGACTTAGTCAGAGGTTCCCTAGGGTTTCCACGCCCTTCGCGATGGTTTGCATCAGGCTGCTGGTCAGGTTGATGATGCCCCCACGCGGTGGCTTTGTCTTCCGGATCCATCGTCGGAATTCATGGCTCCGCCACTGGAATTCGCCTCGACCTCACGCTTTCCAACTCACCCAAGCAGCGTCATCTCATGAAATTTGCGGGCTGGCGTATGGGTGTGCCGTTTTTTTTTTGCGCTGGCGTCAGCGCTTGTTACCGCTGTTGTGGCCGCGTCCCAGGGCGAAGCTGGTGCCTTGCGGGCGGCGGGCGCCGCTGCTCGGTGCGTCTGGAGCGCGGTTGCCGTTCACATCGCCGCGCGGCCTGTCGTTGCCGAAACGGTTATGCGTATGCCCCTCGCGGCGTTGCCCGTGCGGGAACTCGTGGCGGCTGTCCGGCGTGCCATGGCGGTTGAAGTTGTTGCCATAGTTCTTGCTGTTGCCGTTGCGACCGTAACCGCCCCGAGCCTGTCCTGGGCCTGTCGAAGGGCGTCCGGCACCGCTGCGCGGCTGTGAGGAAGGCGGGCGCGGCTTGAATTTCGGCTCCAGCCCTTCGATGGTGTGCGGCTGGATGCTTTGCCCGGTGTAACGTTCGATCTTTTTCAGCGTCATCAGGTCGCGGCTGCCCGCGAACGAAACGGCGATGCCCGATGCGCCGCCGCGTCCGGTGCGACCGATACGGTGTACATAGTCCTCGGCGAACTTGGGCAGGTCGAAGTTGATGACGTGGGTGATGCCGGAGACGTCGATGCCGCGCGCGGCCACGTCGGTGGCGACCAGCACGCGCAGGTTGCCACGGCGCAGGTTGAGCAGGGTGCGGTTGCGGTCGCGCTGGTTCATGTCGCCGTGCAGTGCGGCGGCGGCGTGTCCAGCGGCGGAAAGTTCGTCGGCGATCTGGTCGGCATCGCGCTTGGTGGCGGTGAACACCACGGCCTGGTTCAGTTCCACGTCGCGCAGCAAGTGGTCGAGCAGGCGGTTCTTGTGGTGCAGGTCGTCCACATACATCAGGCGTTGCTCGATGTTCTCATGCTTGGCTTTCGTGGCGGCGATGCTGATGCGCTTGGGCTCCTTGAGCAGGCGGCTGGCCAGATTGCCGACCACGCCGTCGAGCGTGGCGGAGAACAGCAGGGTCTGGCGTGTCTGCGGCGTGGCGGCGGCGATGCGCTCCACGTCGTCGATGAAGCCCATGTCCAGCATGCGGTCGGCTTCGTCCAGCACCAGCATCTCCAGACGCGAGAAATCGATGCGGCCACGCTCGATGTGGTCGATCAAACGGCCCGGCGTGGCGACCAGGATGTCCACGAAGCCGGACAGCAGCTTGTTTTGCAGCGGGTAGGGCATGCCGCCCAGGATGCTCACCGTCTTCAGGCGCATGAATTTGCCGTATTTCGCGGCGGCGTCGGACACCTGCTGCGCCAGTTCGCGCGTCGGGGTCAGCACCAGGATGCGCGGGCCTTTGCTGCGCACGGGCGATTCCACCGACAGGCGCTGCAAGGCTGGAAGGATGAAGGCGGCGGTCTTGCCGGTGCCGGTCTGCGCGGAAGCCATCAGGTCGTGCCCGGCCAGCACTTCGGGGATGGCCTGTGCCTGGATGGGCGAGGGCGTGGTGTAGCCGGCATCCTTCACCGCCTTCAGGATGGCGGGATGCAGGTTGAGGGAATCAAAGGCGAATGCCGTTTCGGCGGGGGATGTTTCAGTTGTGATGTTTTCAGTGGACACGGTTTTTCCTTGTTAAGCAACAGCGCATGCGTGGTGCATCGCCACACAATGAAATTTCAGTAGGGATTGAAGACCTCTACCGGCGCAAACAATAAACATCGTCGCTAACCGGTGAAGCCAGGCGCGGCTTTGGTGCAACAGCCGCAGAGGGTCAGGAAACGATGGACTCGCTGCCGCCAACTTCGCGGCAAGGCGCGCATTATACGGAGGAAGGGAAGAAAAGCCAGTGATTTTTCGCCCTTGAAAAAGGGCCGGCAATCCCCATTTGCAAACCAGCCTATTTTTCGTCGAGGGAGTACAAATGACCAACCAAGCCACTGCCAGCCGCGAGACGCTGGGTTTTCAGACCGAAGTCAAGCAACTATTGCAGCTGATGATCCACTCGCTGTATTCCAACCGCGAGATATTCCTGCGCGAGCTGGTCTCCAACGCGTCCGACGCCTGCGACAAGTTGCGCTTCGAGGCGCTGCACAACGATTCCCTGTATGAGAGCGATTCCGAGCTCGCCATCCGCATCAGCTACGACAAAGAAGCGCACACCCTCACCATCGCGGACAACGGCATCGGCATGAGCCGCGACGAAGTCGTCGCCAACCTCGGCACCATCGCCAAATCCGGCACGCGCGAATTCTTCGGCAAGCTTTCCGGCGACCAGCAGAAGGATGCCAACCTCATCGGCCAGTTCGGTGTGGGCTTCTATTCCGCTTTCATCGTAGCCGACAAGGTCAGCGTGCTGACACGCCGTGGGGGTGAGAAGGCCGATCAGGGCGTGCGCTGGGAATCGGACGGCGGCGGCGAATTCTCCATCGAGATGGTGGAAAAGGCCAGCCGTGGCACCGAGATCACCCTGCACCTGCGCGAAGGACAAGACGACCTGCTGGCCGGTTACAAACTGCGCGAGATCGTGAAGAAGTATTCCAACCACATCGTGCAGCCCATCGTGATGAAGAAGGAAGAGTGGAAGGACGGCGGCTACGTCACCACCGACGAGGACGAGACCGTCAACCAGGCCACCGCACTGTGGACAAAACCCAAGAGCGACATCAGCGAAGAAGAGTACAAGGAGTTCTACAAGCACGTCGGTCACGACTACGACGAGCCGCTGGCCTGGAGCCATGCCCGCGTCGAAGGCAAGACCGAATACACGCAACTGTTGTACATCCCCAAGCATGCCCCGTTCGACCTGTGGGACCGCAACGCGCGCCACGGTATCAAGCTCTACGTGCGCCGTGTGTTCATCATGGACGACGCTGAACAGCTCATGCCGCTCTATCTGCGCTTCGTTCGCGGCGTGGTGGATAGCGCCGACCTGCCGCTCAACGTCTCGCGCGAGATATTGCAGGAGTCAAAGGATATCGAGGCCATCCGCAAGGGCTGCACCGGCAAGGTGCTGAGCCTGCTCGCCGACATGGCCGAGAAGGAACCCGAGAAGTACGCCAAGTTCTGGGGCGAGTTCGGTCTGGTGTTGAAGGAAGGTATCGGAGAAGATTTCGCCAACAAGGACAAGATCGCCGCGCTGTTGCGTTTCGCCACCACCAAGGCCGACAGCGCCGAGCAGACCGTCTCGCTCAAGGACTACGTTGCGCGCATGAAAGACGGCCAGGACAAGATCTATTACGTCACCGCCGACAGCTTCAATGCCGCCAAGAACAGCCCGCACCTTGAGGTGTTCCGCAAGAAGGGCATCGAAGTGCTGCTGCTCTCCGACCGCGTGGACGAGTGGGTGGTGAGCAACCTGTTCGAGTTCGAAGGCAAGTCGCTGGACTCCGTCGCCAAGGGCGGTCTTGACCTGGGCGCGCTGGAAGACGAAGCCGAAAAGAAGGAACAGGAAAAGCAGGCCGACGAATTCAAGCCGCTCATTGAGAAGATCAAGGCCAGCCTGGGCGAGCGCGTGAAAGAAGTGCGCGTCACCCACCGCCTCACCGACAGCCCCGCCTGCCTCGTGGCGGACGAGCACGGCATGAGCGGCAACCTCGCGCGCCTGATGAAAGCGGCCGGGCAGAAAACGCCCAACTCGCAACCCATCCTTGAGATCAACCCATCACATCCCGTGGTGCAGCGTCTGAAGGGCGAAGAGAAACGCTTCGACGATTGGGCCGCCGTGCTGTTCGATCAAGCGTTACTCGCCGAAGGCGGGCAGCTCGACGACCCGGCCAGCTTCGTCAAGCGCATGAACCAGTTGATGCTCGAACTGCAAGGCGGGTGAGCGGGAAGGGCGCGCAAATCCAGCGTGGTGTGGCACTCTGCTGTGCTAGAATGCGCGCCCTTTGAATCCAGCACAGGTAGCAATCATGTCCCGCCTCATCCGCAACATCGCCATCATCGCCCACGTTGACCACGGCAAGACCACGCTGGTCGACCAGCTCTTGCGACAGTCCGGCACCTTCCGCGACAACCAGAAGGTGGACGAGCGCGTGATGGACAGCAACGACCTGGAGAAGGAGCGCGGCATCACCATCCTGGCCAAGAACACCGCGATCAAATACGGCGACTATCACATCAACATCGTGGATACGCCGGGGCACGCCGACTTTGGCGGTGAGGTGGAGCGCGTGCTGGGCATGGTGGATGGCGTGCTGCTGCTGGTGGACGCGGTGGAAGGCCCGATGCCGCAGACCCGTTTTGTGACCAAGAAGGCGCTGGCGCTGGGACTGCGTCCTATCGTGGTGGTGAACAAGGTGGACCGTCCCGGCGCCCGCCCGGACTGGGTGGTGAACGCCACGTTCGATCTGTTCGACAAGCTGGGGGCGAACGACGAGCAGCTCGACTTCCCCATCCTGTATGCATCCGGCCTGAACGGCTGGGCTTGTCTGGATCTTAACGACGCGCCTTCCAAGGGCGGCGCCGCATCCGACATGAAGGCGCTGTTCGACACCGTCATCCAGCATGTGCCGACGCCGCCCGGCAGCCCGGATGCGCCACTGCAACTGCAACTGGCCGCGCTGGACTATTCCACCTTCACCGGTCGCCTCGGCGTGGGCCGCGTGCTGAACGGTCGCATCAAGCCGGGCCAGCAGGTGGTGGTGATGAACCATGAGCAACAGGTCGGTAGCGGACGCATCAACCAAGTGCTGGGCTTCCAGGGCTTGGAGCGCGTGCCGGTGGACGGCGCGGAAGCGGGCGACATCATCATCGTATCCGGCTTGGAGGACATCGGCATCGGCGTTACCATCTGCGACAAGGATGCGCCGGTCGGCCTGCCCATGCTGACCGTGGACGAGCCGACACTGACCATGGACTTCATGGTCAACACCTCGCCGCTGGCCGGCACCGAGGGCAAGTTCGTGACTTCGCGCCAGATCCGCGACCGCCTGAACAAGGAACTGCTGACCAATGTTGCGTTGCGCGTGGAGGATACGCAGGACGCCGATGTGTTCCGCGTTTCCGGCCGTGGTGAGCTGCACCTCACCATCCTGCTGGAGAACATGCGCCGCGAAGGGTTCGAGATGGCCGTGGGCAAGCCGCGTGTGGTGTACAAAGAGATCAACGGCGAGAAGTGCGAGCCGTACGAGAACCTGACTATAGACCTGGAAGACGGCCACCAGGGCGCGGTGATGGAGGAGATCGGTCGCCGCCGCGGTGAACTCACCAACATGGAATCTGACGGTCACGGCCGCACCCGCCTGGAATACCACATCCCCGCGCGCGGCTTGATCGGCTTCCAGTCCGACTTCATGACCATGACGCGCGGCACCGGCCTGATGAGCCACGTGTTCGACGACTACGGCCCGATCAAGGCCGACCTGCCGGGCCGCCACAACGGCGTGCTGATCTCGCAGGAAGACGGCGAGGCGGTGGCCTATGCGCTGTGGAACCTGGAAGACCGCGGTCGCATGTTCGTCAGCCCCGGCGACAAACTGTATGAAGGCATGATCATCGGTATCCACAGCCGCGACAACGACCTGGTGGTGAATCCGATCAAGGGCAAGAAGTTGACCAACGTGCGCGCTTCCGGCACCGATGAAGCCGTGCGCCTGACCACCCCGATCAAGCTCACGCTGGAATCGGCGGTCGAGTTCATCGACGACGACGAGCTGGTTGAACTCACTCCCAAGACCATCCGCATCCGCAAGCGCTATCTCAAGGAACACGAGCGCAAGCGCGCTTCCAAGGCGGAGTAGGCAAAATGGTGATGTGGCAGACGAGGGGCGCGCAAGCGCCCTTTGTCATTTATACTGCGCGCTCGTTCATCAAGGGGGATAGGCTCATGTTCGGATCAGTCATCTTCATGGTTTTCGCGTTGCTGTCTGCCGCCGCTCATGCTGTGGTGCAGGGCGAGGAGGTGAGCTACCGCGCGAACGGTGTCATGCTCAAGGGTTATGTCGCCTACGACGATGCGGTGAATGGCAAACGCCCCGGCATCCTGGTGGTGCATGAGTGGTGGGGACACAACGAATATGCGCGCAAGCGTGCGCGCATGCTGGCGGAGCAAGGCTATACCGCTTTGGCCGTGGATATGTACGGCGATGGCAAGCAGGCGCACCATCCCGTCGATGCACAAAAATTTTCCAGTGAAGTCAGCAAGAACGAGAATCTGGCCAAGGCCCGCTTCGATGCGGCCTATAAGCTGCTCAGCAAGGAGCGTTCGGTGGATGCAGGCAACATCGCCGCCATCGGCTATTGTTTCGGCGGCTCGGTGGTGCTGAACATGGCGCGCATCGGAGAACCTTTGAAAGCGGTGGTCAGTTTCCATGGTGGGCTGGGCACTGGCACACCCGCGAAGCCGGGCAAGGTCAAGGCGCGCATCGCTTCCTTCACCGGTGAAGATGACCCGATGATTCCGGCCACGCAGGTCGCCGCGTTCAAGCAGGAGATGGACAAGGCGGGTGTGGCGGCCAGGATCGTTACCTATCCCGGCGCCAAGCATGCTTTCACCAATCCGGAAGCCGACAAGTACGGCCAGCAGTTCAAGCTGCCGCTGGCCTATAACGCGGCCGCTGACAAGGCTTCGTGGGACGAGGGACTGGCGTTCCTGGCCGAAGCGTTCAAGGCGAAGTAAGGCGGGATGAGCCGATGACCGTGGAAGTGTTGTTGATCGTTGCTGTGCTGTTGTTGCTGGCGGTGATGCTTGCCTTGCTGTTGAAGCAACCGGCACGCACGGCGCAGATGCTGGAACGGCAGCACCGTGCCATGCTGGCCGACATGAACTCCGGCCTCAACAGCCAGGGCGACCGCATCCGTGCCGCGCAAGCCGAGGAGCTGCGCGCCATGCGCGATGCCATCAACGCCTTGCAAGCCAAGCAGGATGCACTGCGCAGCGAGATGTTGGCCCAGATGTTGGAAAAAATGAACATCATGCTGGAGAAGCTGGCGGAGCAGGGCCGTGCTGACCAGAAGCTCATTCAGGAATCGTTCAGCAACGCGACGCAGCATCTGCGCAACAGCATCGAGACTCTAAGCAAGACCGTGGATGGACGCCTGGAGCAGATCGGCGGCAAGGTGAACGAGCGACTGGATGAGGGTTTCAAGAAGACCAACGAGACCTTCGTCAGTGTGATGGCGCGGCTGGCAACCATAGACGAAGCGCAAAAGAAGATCGACGGCCTGACCACCAACGTGGTGAGTTTGCAGGAGCTGCTGGGCGACAAGCGCTCGCGCGGTGCGTTCGGCGAGGTGCAACTGGAAGGCTTGGTGCGCAACATCCTGCCGTCGCAGGCGTTCGAGATGCAGTATGGACTGCCCAACGGCACGCGCGCCGACTGCGTGCTCAAGCTGCCCGAGCCGACCGGCATGGTAGCGGTGGATTCCAAGTTCCCGCTGGAGAATTTCCGCAAGATGTTGGACGGCGATGCCGCCGCCGAGAAACAGTTCAAGACGGACGTGAAGAAGCACATCGAGGATATCGCCTGCAAGTACATCATCCCCAATGTAACCTCGGATGGCGCAGTGATGTTCGTGCCGGCCGAAGCGGTGTTCGCCGAGATCCATGCGCACCATCCGGAGGTGGTGGACTATGCCATGCAGCGGCGGGTATGGATTGTGTCGCCGACCACGCTGATGGCGGTGCTCAACACGGCGCGCGCGGTGATGAAGGATGTGGAGACGCGCAAGCAGGTGCACATCATCAAGGACGAGCTGGGCAAGCTGGGTAAGGAATTCGGGCGCTTCGACGAACGCATGAAGAAACTGGCCGACCACATCCGCCAGGCGCACGAGGATGCGAAGGACGTGCAGATCACCAGCGAGAAGATATCGAAGCGCTTCACCAGCATAGAGCGGGTGGAACTGGAGCAACCGCTAAAACTGGAAGACCAAGCATGAAGATTGCCATCGCCCAAATCAACTGCCTGCTCGGTGACCTGGCAGGCAATGCCGCGAAGATCATTGAATATGCCGTACGCGCCAGGGAGCAGGGCGCGCAACTGCTGTTGACCCCGGAGATGAGCCTGTGCGGTTATCCGCCGGAAGATCTGCTGCTGCGCGACGGGTTCTATCAGGCCTGCGATGCTGCGCTGCAAGACTTGGCGCAACAGGCGCATGACATCGTGCTGATTGTTGGCCATCCGCTCAAGTCCGGGGAGCGGCATTTCAATGCGGCCTCCGTATTGCGCGATGGCAAGATCGCGATGACCTACCGCAAGCATGAGCTGCCCAATCATAGTGTGTTCGACGAAGAGCGGTATTTTGAGCGTGGCAGCGATCCCTGCATGTTCGAGCTGGAAGGCGTGAAGTTCGGCATCAACATCTGTGCCGACATCTGGGAAAAACCTGCCGCGCAGCGCGCGCGCGCCGCGGGTGCCGAAGTGTTGCTGGTGCTGAATGCATCGCCCTACCATTTCGACAAGCAGGCCACCCGCTATGAAACGATACGCGAGCGCGTGCGCGAGAACGGCATGGCCGTCGTATACGCCAACATGGTGGGCGGACAGGACGAACTGGTGTTCGACGGTGCCTCCTTCGTCATGGATGCCAGCGGCGTGCTCACCCATCAGTTCCAGGCCTTCGACGAGATGCTGGGCATGGTCGAATTGCGGGCGGGCGGACCGGTGCCTGGGACGCAGGCGGCCGTGTTGCAGGAGGCGGCCAGCATCTACCGTGCGCTGTGCGTTGGCGTGCGCGACTACATCCACAAGAACCGCTTCCCCGGCGTACTGCTGGGTTTGTCTGGAGGTATCGATTCCGCGTTGACGCTGGCGGTGGCCGTGGATGCGCTGGGTGCGGACAAGGTGCGCGCGGTGATGATGCCTTCACCCTACACCGCGCAGATCAGCTTGGACGACTCGCGCGAGATGGTGGAGATACTGGGCGTGCGTTATGACGAACTGGACATCCAGCCTGTCTTCCAGACCCTGCTGGACACGCTCGCGCCGCAATTCAAAGGGCTGGCGCAGGACACCACCGAAGAGAACCTGCAAGCGCGCATCCGTGGCAACTTGCTGATGGCGCTGTCCAACAAGACCGGCGCACTGGTGCTGACCACCGGCAACAAATCCGAGATGACGGTCGGCTACTGCACGCTGTATGGCGACATGGCCGGCGGCTTTGCTGTGCTCAAGGATGTGAGCAAGCATTGGGTCTACCGTTTGGCGAAGTGGCGCAACCAGCAGGGGCAAGTGATTCCGCAGCGCATCATCACCCGACCGCCCAGCGCCGAACTGAGGCCGGATCAGACCGATCAGGACAGCCTGCCGTCCTATGACGTGCTGGATGCCATCATGACCTGCTATGTCGAAAAGAACATGAGCATCCCGCAGATCGTGCGGGAAGGTTACGCCGCTGCCGATGTTCAGCGCGTGGTGAAACTGATCCGCATCGCCGAATACAAGCGCCGCCAAGCGCCGGTGGGCATACGCATCACCAGCCGCGGTTTTGGCAAGGACTGGCGCTATCCCATCACGGCGCGCTATCAGGACGATTTTTAGATACACTAAGGGCAACTTCCCGGGAGAGCAGACATGAAAAAGATCGAAGCCATCATTAAACCTTTCAAACTGGATGAAGTGCGCGAAGCCTTGGCCGAAATGGGGGTCAGCGGCCTGACTGTGACCGAAGTCAAGGGTTTTGGCCGCCAGAAGGGACACACCGAGCTGTATCGCGGCGCCGAGTATGTTGTGGACTTCCTGCCCAAGATCAAGGTGGAGGTGGTGGTGACCGCCGCTTTGCTGGATACGGTGGTGGATGCCATCGTCAAGGCCGCCCATACCGGCAAGATTGGCGACGGCAAGATATTCGTCAGCACGGTGGAAAAGGTCGTCCGCATCCGCACCGGGGAAATGGACGAAACCGCTTTGTGACGCAAAGGCATGGTGCGCCTGGTTCGCGTACAAAGTCACTCAACCGCCATGGCGGATCATTGAACAGCGACAACAAGATCAGCATCCTCTTTGTCTGCATGGGCAACATCTGCCGTTCGCCCACCGCCGAGGCGGTGTTCCGTCATTACGTCGAGAGGGAAAAACTGGCCGAGTGCATCCATGTCGATTCGGCGGGTACGCACGATTACCATATCGGCGAAGCACCTGATGGACGCACGCAACAGGCTGCGTCACATCGTGGTTACGATATGAGCGGATTGCGTGGCCGGCAGGTGGAAGCAGGGGACTTCGCTCGGTTCGACTACGTGCTGGCGATGGATGAGGCGAATCTTTCCATCTTGCAGCGCTTGCGTCCGCGCGATACGGCAAGCCATTTAGGATTGTTCCTGGAGTTCGCCGAGAAGCATGATGAGCGCGAAGTGCCTGATCCTTATTACGGTGGGGCGCAAGGTTTCGAGCATGTGCTCGATCTGGTCGAAGATGCGGCCAATGGTTTGTTGAAGCACATCAGGCAACAACATTTGAAATAGGGAGACGGTATGGGATCCATCGCAAACATCGTCGTCGCACTCGTCGCCCTGTTGCACATTTACTTTCTTGTGCTGGAGATGTTCCTGTGGGACAAGCCGCTTGGTTTGAAGACGTTCGGCATGACCCCGGAGAAGGCGGCGATGACGAAGGTGCTTGCGGCTAATCAGGGTCTGTATAACGGTTTCCTTGCGGCAGGATTGTTGTGGGGGCTGAGCCTGGGCGATGCCGGAAGCAGCATCGAGTTGTTCTTCCTGGGGTGTGTGATTATTGCCGGTCTCTATGGAGCGATTACTGTTGGTCGCAAGATACTTTTCATTCAAGCCATGCCTGCCGCAATCGGATTGTTGTTGGTTCTTCTGAATTGATTATTTCTTCTGGGCAATAAAAAACGCACGGCATGCCGTGCGTTTTTTATTCAGTTTGAGCCGAGCTTACTTCGGTTGCGTCTCTACCATGACCAATGGCTCGTTGTCCTCGGTCGTGTAAATCTCGCGCGGACGTTGGCGGCGGCGTGGCGGTTGTCCGCGACCTTCTGTTTGCGGTGCCGCGTTGGTTGCCTTGTCCGGAGCAGTCTCGATCAGGGTGAGCCCGCTGTTGCCGAGATCGATCGGTGCGCTGACCGGAGCCTGTGCGGCAGCAGCTTGTGCCGGGTAGCACACCACTTCGCTAGGCGTCATCTTCTTCATGCCATCCGGATAGGCGATGTATTCGCTCGGCTTGGCCGTGGCCGTGCTGGCGGGTGCAACTGCCAGGGCTGTCTCGGTGGTTGCGGACATACTGCCCGTTGTTTCCACCTGCTGATCGCGGCGTTCGCGCTCGCGACGACCGCCCCGGCGCCCGCGTTTGCGTCCGCCTTCGCGGCTATTGCCTTCCGCGTTTAGGTCTTCTGTTGCTACTGGTTTCTGGGTTTCCGGCATGAGTTTGTGCTCAGGCTTTTCCGGACGCGGCGTACGCGGCTGGCGCTCGGTGCGAGGAGCCGCCTCCTTGGGGCCGCCTTCCGTGCTCTGCGCTTCTTCGCGTTCGCGGCGCGGTTTGCCACCTTCACCGCGTTCGCGGCGCTGGCGGTTGCCACCTTCACGGCGCTCGCCGTCGCGTTCGCGGCGTTGGCCTTGGCGCCCCCCTTTGGCGGAAGCCGCCGGCTTTTCCGGTTCGCCTGCGCTGCCCAGTGATTTGAACCAGCCTGCCAAGCGCGCAATCAGAGAGTCTTTGGGTGCGGTTTTTTCCTCGTGCTTGGGAGCGGGCTGGGCCGGGGTGATGCCGCGTACGGCTGCCTGCGGGCGCTGCGCTGCGGTTTTGGTTTCCTGTGTGGTGGCAGTTGCTGCGCTTTCTTCCGGCTTCTCCACCAGTTTGTAGCTGGCTTGCAGGTGTTCCGGGGTGATGTCGTCCAGGCGCAGGCGGTTCACCGTGTAGTGTGGTGTTTCCATGTGTGGATTCGGGATCAGCGTGACCCGGACTTTGAAGCGGTTCTCGATGCGGTTGATGTCGGCGCGCTTTTCGTTGAGCAGGAAGGTGGCGACGTCCACCGGCACTTGCGCGTGGATGGCGGCGCTGCTGTCCTTCATGGCTTCTTCCTGGATGATGCGCAGGATGTTCAGGGCAGAGGACTCGGTGCCGCGGATGTGGCCGATTCCGTTGCAGCGCGGACAGGTGGTATGGTTGCCTTCTTCCAGGCTGGGTGCGAGGCGCTGGCGCGACAGCTCGAGCAGGCCGAAACGGGATAACTTGGCGGTCTGGATGCGGGCGCGGTCGAAACGCAGCGCGTCGCGCAGACGGTCTTCGACCGCACGCTGGTTCTTGCTGGCTTCCATGTCGATGAAGTCGATGACGATCAGGCCGCCCAGGTCGCGCAGGCGCAACTGGCGGGCGATCTCGTCGGCCGCTTCCAGATTGGTGTTGAGCGCGGTGGTTTCGATGTCGCTACCCTTGGTGGCGCGTGCCGAGTTGATATCGATGGCGGTGAGCGCCTCGGTGTGGTCAATCACGATTGCGCCGCCGGATGGCAGGTTGACCTGGCGTGCATGCGCCGACTCGATCTGGTGTTCGATCTGGAAGCGCGAGAACAGCGGCACATCATCGTGATAGCGCTTGATGCGGTTGACGTTGTCCGGCATCACCGTGCCCATGAAGGCCTGTGCCTGCTGGAAGATGTCGTCGGTGTCGATCAGAATCTCGCCGATCTCGGGATTGAAATAGTCACGGATGGCGCGCACGACCAGGCTGCTTTCGAGATAGATCAGCGACGGTGCCTTTTCGGACTGGGCTGCACCTTCGATGGCATCCCACAATTGCTTGAGGTAGTTCAAGTCCCATTGCAGTTCTTCCGCATTGCGGCCGATACCGGCCGTGCGTGCGATGATGCTCATACCCTTGGGTACTTCGATCTGCGACAGTACGTCGCGCAGTTCGTTGCGGTCTTCCCCCTCGATACGGCGCGATACGCCGCCGCCGTTGGGGTTGTTCGGCATCAGCACCACATAGCGACCGGCCAGGCTGATGTAAGTGGTGAGCGCCGCGCCCTTGTTGCCACGTTCGTCCTTTTCCACCTGCACCAGCAGTTCCTGACCTTCTTTCAGCGCTTCCTTGATGCCGGAGCGGCTGGTGGTGCCCTGCTGGTAATACTGCGGGGCGACTTCCTTGAAGGGGAGGAAACCGTGGCGGGTGCCGCCGTAATCGACGAAGCAGGCTTCGAGGGAAGGTTCGATGCGGGTGATGACTGCCTTGTAGATGTTGCTTTTGCGTGATTCCTTGCCGGCGGTTTCGATGTCGAGGTCGATGAGCTTCTGACCGTCAACGATGGCGACGCGGAGTTCTTCCGGCTGCGTCGCATTGAATAACATGCGTTTCATTTTTTATTCTCCCGCGCTCTGACACGGGCAGGGCAAAGCTACGCGCAGTTAGCGCGCGAGAAGTCGGTGGCTCGGGTTGTGACGCTTGAAAAGGTCCAAGAGCTTGTTCTCGTTATTAGCTTGTCTGACTTTGCATGTCGCCGAAAGGTAGGGCAACACGCCAAAATTTATTCTGCTTTGGTGCTTAGAGCGCGCAAATCAATTACCATCACTGCTTGTCTCCGGTGAGTGACATTAACCGGACGGGGCTGCTTCGTAGGCGGCTTGATTGCCTGCCTTAGGTTGGACGGGGAAATGAACATCCCGTTTAACGAAGGCGCACACGTGAGGCGCGAGTATATTCAAAATGAGTGGTTTGAGCAAAGAATCCGTCACTTGGGTCGAAATAGATGAGGGAAGCGAAGGTCAGCGCATCGACAATTTCCTCTTCAAACACCTGAAGGGCGTGCCCAAGAGCCATATCTACCGCATCCTGCGCGGGGAAGTGCGGGTCAACAAGAAGCGTATCGACCAGACCTATCGCCTTCAGATGGGGGATCTTCTACGCATCCCGCCCATCCGCGTGGCGGAAAAACCCGAGGCTGAGTACGTCCCCGCCACTGAATTCCCCATTTTGTTCGAGGATGAGGCGCTTATCGCCATCAATAAGCCAGCTGGAACGGCTGTACATGGTGGCAGCGGAGTGAGCTTCGGGGTCATCGAGCAACTGCGTAGAGCGCAACCGCAGGCCAAATTCTTGGAATTGGTGCATCGGCTCGACCGCGAGACTTCCGGCGTATTGCTGGTGGCAAAGAAACGCTCAGCCTTGACCGCCATGCATGAGATCATGCGCGAGGGCAACAGCGATAAGCGTTATCTCACCTTGGTGCTGGGACAATGGAAGAACGCCAAACAGCATGTGAAATTGCCGCTGCACAAGTTCGACACCCCGCAAGGCGAAAAACGGGTGATGGTGCGCGAGGATGGGCAGACCTCGCATACTATCTTTAGATTGCTTAAGGCTTATGCCGAGTTCACCTTGCTCGAAGCGCAGCTCAAGACCGGACGCACGCACCAGATTCGCGTACACCTGTCGCACCTCGGCTTCCCCATCGCGGGCGACGACAAATACGGCGACTTTGCGCGCAACAAGGAGCTGATGAAGCAGGGCTTGAAGCGCATGTTCCTCCATGCCCATAACATTGCTTTCAATCATCCACTTACCGGCGAACCTTTGAGCATCACCGCCCCGTTGGCACCGGAGTTGCAAAAATATCTGGATGGGCTAGATAGGGCCGCGTTGCCGCCGTCACCATGATTTGCTAAAGCAAGGATTCCTTACTTAGTTATGGAGCATGCCATGCTTGCCAAAATGACATCCAAGAACCAATTGACCCTGCCCAAGGCACTCATAGCCCAAGTGGGTACGCCGGAGTATTTCGAGGTGGAAGCACGCAACGGGCAACTGGTCCTAATACCTGTCCGTATTCAGCGCGGAGATGCCATATGTGCCAAATTAGCCGAACTGGCATTGACTGAATCCGATGTGGCGAATGCGATCGTTTGGGGCAGAACAAGCAAATGAGCTGCGCCAAGCGCGCACCACGCGTGGTGATAGACACCAATCTGATGTTGTCCGCGTTGGTGTTCAGTGGCGGGCAACTCGATGCTTTGCGCCACGCTTGGCAAAAGCCAGTGTGCCTACCTTTGGTCAGCAAATATACGGCGAGCGAAATCATCCGCATATTGGTCTATCCGAAATTCAAGTTGACACCGGAAGACCAACACGAATTGCTGGCTGATTACCTACCCTATTGTGAAACGGTCGCTTTATCGGGCAACATGCCCAAGTTTATACATTGCCGTGATGTGCATGACATCCCATTCCTGCATTTGGCGCAGGCAGGTAAAGCCGATTTCTTGATCAGTGACGATGACGATCTATTGTGTTTGGCGGATGAATTTGTTTGTCCTATCGTGACCGCAAAGGATTTCTTCACTCAATATCCTTTGTAGCCCTATGTCCGCGACTTCATCTCCCATCCGTTCCGAACGCGCCTTACTGCTCACCCTTGCGGGCATCCAGTTCAGCCACATCCTCGATTTCATGATCATGATGCCGCTGGGGCCGCTGCTGATGCGCGAGCTGGGCATCACCACGCACGAGTTTGGCCTCTTGGTCGCGTCATACAGCTTCAGCGCCGCCGCTTCCGGCCTGCTGGCGGCGACATTCATCGACCGCTTCGAGCGCAAGCGCCTGTTGCTGGTCATGTTTGCCTTGTTCGGGATGGCGACGCTGGCCTGCGGCCTGGCGCCCGGCTATGCCACACTCATCATTGCCCGGGGGATGGCCGGAGCGTTCGGTGGTGTGCTCGGGGCGCTGGTTCAGACTATCGTCGGCGACACCATCCCGTTCGCCAGGCGCGCTCGCGCCAGCGGTATTGTCTCTTCGGCATTCTCTTTTTCCACCGTGGCGGGTGTGCCGCTGTCGCTGTGGCTGGCCAGCCATTTCCAATGGCGCGCGCCGTTCATCTTCATCGTGGCGCTGGTGACCGCCTTCACCGTGGTCGCGTGGCGCGTGTTGCCAGAACTGCGCCATCATCTGAGCCAGGAAAGGCTCGCCCATCCGTTCGCGCCGCTGTTCGCCGTGATGCGCGATGCCAACCACTGGCGTGCCATGGTGTTTTCGGCGCTCATCATCTTTTCCGGCTTTACTGTCATTCCCTACATCACCGTCTATGCGGTGAACAACATTGCCATCAGCCAGCATGACATCGCTTACATCTATCTGGCGGGCGGGGCGGCCACGCTGTTCACGGCGCGTTTGATCGGACACTGGGCGGACGTGCGCGGCAAGGTGAGGATATACCGCCTGATCGCGTTCTTTTCCATCGTGCCGTTGCTGGCTGTGACACATATTCAGAGCGCTTCGCTGGCGCTGTGGATCGTTTTCACCACCCTGTTCTTCGTGCTGGTGTCCGGCCGTTTCATCCCGGCCATGGCCATCATTACCTCGGCGGCGCAACCCAAGCTGCGCGGCACCTTCATGTCGCTGAACGCCACCGTTCAATCGCTGGGGATGGGACTGGCGGCGACCCTGAGCGGTTTCGTCATCAAGCAGGACGCGGCGGGGCATGTCATCGGCTACGCGCATGTCGGCTACATCGCCGTCGCGGCCAATCTGCTGGCGGTCTGGTACGTCTCGCGTATTGTCATGCATGACGCGCATGGCACTGCCTAATGTTCTGTCACGGATTGCCGATACAGACAGCATCGAAATACGCTTCATTGAGATCATGCGTTATGTGAACAGCTTGCCGGTGACACCGGGCAGCGCTAACAGGGATAGGGTGCAGGGCTTGAATGCTACGGCGGCAGTCCAGCCGGTGTCGGAGCGCATGCCGGAGACGCCCCATGCCGCGAAGCGGTATGAAGCGGTGCGCCCGGCGGAACCGCCGCCCCCAGCGCGCGAACCGCAGCAGGACCGGCGCAAACTGTGCCGTCGCATCCTGCAACAGAAGGTGCTGGTCGAACTGCGTTCCGGTCGTGACCGGAGACGCGGTGTGCGGCGCGAGGGCGAAGCTGCGCAGCATATAGACGAGGTGGTTTGAGCGCTTAGTCCAGCGCCAAGAACACGGTGATCTCTTCGCGGTCGTGGTAGAGTTGCTTCACTTCGAGGCGGTAGCGCAGTCCTTGGGCTTTTAACGGAGCGTGCAACAGGGCCAGCGCGTCGTGCAGCGCAGTCACGCGTTTCTTCATGGGCAGCTTGAGATTGAAGATGGCGCGACGGGTCAGTCGCTGCGTGAACCACGCGCCCATCAGCGCAGCCACGCGCTGCGGCTGCTCCACCATGTCGCACACCAGCCAGTCCACTGGTCGCTGCGGGCGGTAGCGGAAACCGTCCTGGCGCAGATGCCTGATGTTGGGATGTGCGGCTGCCGCGCCCTTGAGCGGGCCGTTGTCCACGGCGGTGACCTTTAGCCCGCGCTGCGCCAGTTGCCAGGTCCAGCCGCCGGGGGCGGCGCCCAGATCGACCGCCGTCATTCCGGGCTTGAGCCAGCGCGCCCGTTCCTCCTTGTCCAGGAACACTTCGAATGCCTCGGCCAGCTTGAGGTAGGAACGGCTGGGCGCATCGGGCGACATGCTCACGCGCTGGATGCCGTTTAACGCATCGTTGCTGTTGCCGCGTTGGCTGGTGGCGATGAGGGCGCGCTGGTCATCAGGGAAAAAGAGATGCAAGCGCGGCAGCGCGGGGTCGTCCACCAGGCGGTCTGTTTCGTGCAATGCAGTTTCAAGCAGCGGCTGGAAGCGCTTGGTAAAGCCGGACAGCGTCTTGCCTTCATTGCTGTCGGGCACTTCCAGATATAGCGCACCGAATTTTTCCGGCGTATCAGGGAGGGCGGCCAGCAATGGTGTGAGCCGGTCGCGTTCCTGCAGGCCGTTCACTTCGCCGTGCAGCGTCAGCAGTTGGCGCGCGAAGGCGAGTTTCCTGTAGGCGAGTTTGGCCTTGCCTTGCAGGACGAGGAAGCCGCTGTTCTCGTCGCCTTCGATGACTTTGGCTTGCGTCTCTTCGGCGCAATCGCGCTCGAAACCGGGGCGGCAGTAGATCAGCCAGGAGGGGAGGGGTTTGGCTGTCATTCGTAGGAACGGAAGCGGGGAAGGTGGATGTGCCAGCGTATCGCCGCCAGCCGCATCGCAACGATGACGAACATGGAGGCGATGAGTGCGGTTTCGTGTGCCATGCCCAGCCCGTCCAGCGCAATCAGCAGCAGGGCCCCGATGAGGGCGGCGGTGGCGTAGATGTCGGTGCGGAAGATGAGGGGGACTTCATTGCACAGGATGTCGCGGATGACCCCGCCGAACACGCCGGTGATGACGCCCATCAAGGCGGCGATGAACCAGTGCGCATGCAGGCTCATGGCGATGCTGGTGCCGATGACGGTGAACAGGGCGAGTCCGATGGCATCGGGCAACAGAAAGAAGTTCTTCGCAATGTTCACCCTGCGCTCGAAATAAAACGTGAGCATGGCGGCAGTGATACCTACTACCACGTAGATGGGGTCGTGTACCCAATACACGGGCAAGCGCCCAAGCAGGATGTCGCGCACTGTTCCCCCGCCGATCCCCGCGATCACCGCGATGGTCGCCACACCGAACAAGTCGAGCTCGCGGCGTTGTGCTTCCAGCGTGGCGGTGATGGCGCATACGGCGACGGCGCACAGGTCGAGGAGGTAGATCAGACTCATGTCATTACCAAGCAAAGGGGCGCGCATTATACGGGCGGTGATAGAATCCGCGCCTTGATTTTAGGTGGGTGTCGATGGATAGGAGATATGATTTGATCGTGTTCGACTGGGACGGCACGGTGATGGATTCCACCGCCGTCATCGCCACGTCGATACAGCAGGCGTGCCGCGACCTGGGGCTGGCCGTGCCCAGCGACGCAGCGGCGCGCCATGTGATCGGCATGGGGTTGGCGCAAGCCTTGCAGCATGCCGTGCCGGACGCGCCAGAGCATATGTACGAGCCGCTGGCCGACCGCTATCGCCATCACTTCATGGCGCAGGATCAGGCCATCCCTTTGTTTGCCGACGCGGCGGAGGCCATCGCCGAACTGCGCAAGGCGGGTTACTGGCTGGCGGTGGCGACCGGCAAGAGCCGCAAGGGGCTGGACAGGGTGATGGACAGCAGCGGCCTGCGCCGCTATTTTCATGCCTCGCGCACGGCGGACGAGACTTTCTCCAAACCGCACCCGGCCATGCTGCTGGAACTGATGGAAGAACTGGGCGCCGCGCCGGAATCCACGCTGATGGTGGGAGACACCACGCACGACCTGCAAATGGCCATCAACGCCGGGGTGGATGCGGTGGCAGTAACGCACGGCGCGCATCCTGAAGAGCAACTGCGCGAGTTGAAGCCCTTGGCATTACTGAATGATTTTTCTGGATTGCGCACTTGGCTCAAGGCCAACGCCTAACGAACGAAGGAGTGGATATGTCTGAACAGAACAATAGCTGGGAACACAACGTATTGGAGAAGCTGGCGATGTCCGCCATTCAGGAACAGCGCCGCGCGCGTCACTGGAGCATCTTTTTCAAGGTGCTCACCTTCGGCTACCTGTTCATCCTGTTGTTCCTGTTCCTCGGTGTGTTCGAGGGCAAGAAGGACGCGCTGTCCGGCAGCAAGCATAGCGCGCTGATCGACCTGGATGGCGTGATCGCTTCCGACCGTGGTGCGAACGCGGACAACCTCATCGCCAGCTTGCAGGATGCCTTCAAGGACAAGAACACCGCAGGCATCATCCTGCGCATCAATAGTCCCGGTGGCAGTCCGGTGCAGGCCGGGCTGGTGAATGACGAGATCCGGCGCTTGCGCGCGCTGCATCCCGATATCCCGCTGTATGTGGTGGTGGAGGACATGTGCGCTTCCGGCGGCTATTTCATCGCGGCGGCGGCGGACAAGATATTCGTGAACAAGGCCAGCATCGTCGGTTCCATTGGCGTGCTGATGGATGGCTTCGGGTTCACCGAGACCATGAAGAAGCTGGGCGTGGAGCGACGCCTGATGACGGCGGGCGAGAACAAGGGTTTCATGGATCCGTTCTCTCCGCGTAATCCCAAGCATGAGGCGTTCACCCAGCAATTGCTGGACGATGTGCATCAGCAGTTCATCGCCGTGGTCCGGCAGGGGCGCGGAAAACGTTTGAAAGAGACGCCGGAGATGTTCAGCGGCCTGTTCTGGACGGGCGACAAGGCCATCGCGATGGGTCTGGCCGACGACATCGGCAGCGTTGATTCGGTGGCGCGCGATGTCATCAAGGCCGAGGACGTGGTGGATTTCACCACACACGAGGGCTTTGCCGACCGTCTGGCGCGCAAGTTTGGCGCGGGCGTGGCGAGCGCCTTCCCCGGATTCGGCGCGGCGGCGGGCAGCGTTATCTTGCGTTGAGCAGGGGCAGCAGGCGCGGCAGCACGTTGCGCAGGATGACGGCCTGCGCTTCTGCATTCGGGTGCAGGTTATCCGGCTGGAATTGCTCAGGCGCGATACCCTCCAGCATGAAGGGCGCCAGCGCGACCTGCTGTCGCCGCGCGATGCCGGAATACATCGCGCGGAAGCGGCGCGTATAGTCGGTTCCGTAGTTGGGCGGCAGTTGCATGCCCAGCAGCAGCACCGCGGCGCCGGCCTTGCGCGATTGTGCGATGATCCCGACCAGATTCTTTTCCGCGTCTGCCAGCGAAGTTCCGCGCAGGCCATCGTTCGCTCCCAGTTCCAGAATGACTACGGCGGGACGGTGTTCCTGCAAGGCACGGCTTATGCGGCGCAAGCCGCCTGCGGTGGTCTCGCCGCTGATGCTGGCGTTTACCACGGCGTATTGCGGATGATTTTTTTCCAGTTCGGTTTGCAACAGGCTGGGCCATGCCGCGCTGCGCGCAATGCCATAGCCTGCTGATAAACTGTCGCCGAACACCAGGATGTTGTTTGCCGCCAGTACGGGAACGGCGCATGTTGCGGCGGCGAATAACAGGACTAATTTCAGGAGCGATCTCATGGCAGCGATTGTGCAGGCAACGGGACTTGGCAGGCAAGTGATGAGCGGAGATACTCCGCTCACCATCCTGCATGATGTCAGCTTCGCGGTGGAGGCGGGCGACAGCCTCGCCATAGTGGGTGCATCCGGCTCTGGCAAGTCCACCTTGCTCGGCCTGCTGGCCGGGCTGGATGTGCCGAGCAGCGGCGGCGTGCAGCTGAACGGAAAGGACTTGTTCGCACTGGACGAGGATGGCCGTGCCCGGCTGCGCGGTGAACTGGCGGGCTTCGTGTTCCAGTCCTTCCAGTTGCTGCCTGCGCTGAATGCGCTGGAGAACGTCATGCTGCCGCTGGAACTGGCGGGCGGTCAGGATGCTCGCCAGCGTGCCGAGGTCGCGCTGCAACAAGTGGGTTTGGGCGCACGCGGACATCACCTGCCCAAACACCTTTCCGGCGGTGAGCAGCAACGTGTCGCACTCGCCCGCGCTTTCGTCACTCGCCCCAAGATACTGTTTGCGGATGAACCCACCGGCAATCTCGATGCCGCCACGGGTGCGCAGGTCATCGAATTGATGCTCGAACTCAATCGCGCACAAGGTACGACCCTGATTCTGGTGACGCATGACGAAGCGCTGGCCAGCCGCTGCCGCAGGCAGTTACGGCTGGCGGCGGGGCGGGTGATCTAAAGAGATGCTGCTTATTTTTGTGTGGTGGCAGCCTTGGTGGCGAGCCACTTGCCGTCGCGCAGTTCGAGCAGATATTCCTCGTCGGCCTCAAGACGATAGGGTTTGCCGGACTGTACGCCCTGTTCGATGACAGCCGAACGCACGCTGATCTGTTCGCAGGTTTGCGCCGTAGGGACTTGGGTGGCATCGACGGTCAGGCGGCGCTGGTGATAATGCTTCAGTCCCTTGGCGGCGGCGACCGTGCTTTGCGCCAGTTCGTCGCGGTCGAACTCCACCATGGTGGATGCCCCGTCCCTGGTGCGCACCGTTGCCTGCACTTTCACGTCAGGCGCGAACAGGGAGAGGATGGCCGGCGCATTGCGTTTGGCCACGGCGCGATCGAACTGTTGCAGCCAGCCACGGGCGATGCTTGCCGGAGCGCAATGCCCGGCTTGGCGTTTTTGCGCAAGCTGCCTGGCGCTTTCCGCATCCGCAGTCTGGGTGAGCTGGTCGAGCTCGGCATCGAACTGCCCCGGCACATAGAAATCGGGAACCTTGTCCAGCAATACCGGCATCAGGATGGTCATCAGCCCCTTGGTCTCGAAAGGCGACTTGCGCGCGAAACCGACCCGGCCCGCTTCGATCTCCAGCGATTGTTCCCCTTCACCCAGCGCCGTCCTGCCGCGGTTGACCTTGTCGTAGGTGCCTTCCTTGTAGGGGGTCGCAGCCGCCAGTTCGGCAGACAGCACATAAGGTTCGTGGTCGGTGCCGCGTATGCCTATGGTGGCGTTCGGCGTGATGACGCGATGGTCGTGCGGGTTCAGTTTGCCTATCCAGCCGGTGATGATGCGCAGTGAGCCGGTGAGCAGCTTCAAGGTCATGCCGTCGGTCTTTTTGCCTTCGGCAAGGAAGTTCGTAGCGACGAATTCGGCATTGGGGCGCACGGCGATCAGTCCCGCATCGCCAGTCTTGATGACGGCTTCGCCGGTGGCGGCGGTGCGGATATGCTCGCCGACATAAACCGGGCTGCCGGATTGCAGTGGCCGCGAGTTCTCGCCCTCTTTGGCAACCACTTCGCCCTTGATGCGCCAGATGACCCCGAACTGCGCACGCGGCGAGGATGCACCGTCTGTGGCGGAAGGAGCGGCAAACGCGGGCAGTGCCAGCAGCCAGCAGCCCAGTAAGGAAGCGCACAACCACAGGGCGCGTGTCATGGCAGAAGCGGATGCGGACGGCAGGTTCATGTTTTACTCCGGGTCGGGGATACCGGCGCGGATTTTCTCACAACTGACAGGGTTTGGTAGTATGCCGACGCCCAAGGGTGTTAATGAAAGGAAAGATCATGTTATTCCGCTTAGTCCTGCAAGGGTGGTTGGGTTGCCTGCTGCTGGGTTCCGGCAGCGCGCTGGCCGTCTCCCACGCGCTGATCATGACGATAGGCGACTATGAGGGTGGGGTGACGCCGCTGGCCGGGGTCAGCCGCGATGCGGAAAGCGCGCGCACCATAGCGAAGCGGATGGGAGTCAAGGATGAGAACATCCTGCAACTGCATGACCGGCAGCTGACTGCGGAAGGCATGCGCAAGGCATTCGACACGCTCATCAGCCGCATCGGCAACAACGATGAGGTGTTCGTCTATTACTCCGGGCATGGCGGACGGCAATATGTGAAGGACCCTGACGAACGCTGCGCCGAATCGTTGATTACCGTGGATGGCGGGGGATTCATCGACGCCGAGCTGGAGCAGAAACTCAAGAGCATTGCGGAAAAGGCGCGCCGGCTGGTGGTGTTTCTCGATGCCTGCCATTCCGGCGGCGCGACCAAGCGTGCCGTGACCGAGGGCAAGCCGGTCAGGTTCGTACCCAAATACTGGAGCAAGGGCAAAGCCGATGCCTGTGCCAGGCCTAGCAACATCATCACGCGCAGCCTGTCGGCCAAGACGCGTGCGCTGGGCAGCGGGGCACAGAATTACGTGTTCATCGCGGCCGCCAAGGACAGCGAGGTGTCGCTGGACGAACCCGCTAAAGGCGGGCTGGCCACCCAAGCCTGGCTCAAATGCATGTCGGGCGAGGCCAGGGATGCGAATGGCAGCGGCGGCATTTCGGCGGAGGAATTGCGCGATTGTGCGCAGCAGCGCATCAATACCACGGTGGATGGCGTGCCTGGAATAGAGCCGCACCATATCCAGATCGCCGGCAACGCCAATGCGGTGATGCTGATGAAGGAAGCGGAGGCCAAAACCGACGCGGTCAACCCTTATGACACGCTGCAGGACATCTACAGCGGGCGCGATGACAGGCGGCTGGTGACCCTGGCGGCAAAAAGACCCAGCTTGCAGATCGGCAAGGACAAGCTGGAGTTTTCGCTGACTTCCAGTCATGCGGGGCATGTCTATATCCTGATGACCGGATCGGACGGCAAGGAATTCGATCTGCTGTTCCCCAATGCGCTGGACAAGGGGCATTATCTGGAAGCGGGCGAGACTTTGCTGCTGCCCGCGCCGAACTGGCAGATCACGGCGCAAGGCCCCAAGGGCAAGGATCATCTGCTGGCGATCGTATCCGATGCCGAACTGGACTTCTCCGGACTGGGGGCGAAAGCGGCGGGGCCGTTCTCTGTCATCGATGCCGACAGCGAATCGGTGCGCGACATCCAGACCGTGACATCCGGCAAGCGGCAGGCAGGGTGCGGCAGCGGCGCAGCCAGGGAGGAGGATTGCGCCGGAGGCTACGGGGCGGCCATGCTGTCAATAGAGGAGGTCGAATGATGCGCTTGCTGATGCGGCTGTCTTTCGCGTTGCTGGCGCTATTGCCGATGACGTGGCCAGCCTGCGCTGAGGATGGAGCGTCGCGCGCTTTGCAGCAGGCGTTCGCGCAGTGGGAGCAGCCGCTGCTGGCGACCGGTGCAAACTTGCAGCAATTGGCTGATGGCGGGAACTCAGGCTGCGCGGCGGCAAATGCTGCGGAGAGCAACATACGTCCGGCCCCCTTGCGTGTTGCGCAATCCGAGACCCGTTTCCATGGCGTGCATCTCGATCTGCTGGTCTATGACGACGCAACCAAGCAGTTCAGCATCAGACCACTTGACGCCATCTCCGCACCTGGTGAACGCTTCAAGCTGCGCGTGCTGGCCTCCTTTGCTGGCGAAGTCACGGTGGACAACATCAACCCGCAATGGCGGCGCAAGCGTGTCTATCCGCTGGATGCGCGCGAACACTGCCTGCTGACAGCCGGCAAGCAGGTGCTGATTCCGCCCGGTCGCGATGAATTCTTCCAGTTTGCCGCAGAGGCAGGGGAGGATAGATTGATCGTCAGTGTGCAGGATGCCAGCGCCGAGGGCAAAGGACACTCGCAGGCGAAGGTGTACCGTTTCGAAAATCCGGACGGCGTGGATCTGTTGCAGGCAGTCTCTTTCGATACGCTTACCGCCATCTCAGGCAGTCTGAAACTGCGGCATGATTGATGCAGGCTACATGATTGATGCGGGCAAGGCATTGCCTGCCTTGCGTCTGCGGCCTATGATGCACCAGTGCGTAACACCCATATTGAAACATGTGTAATCAAGTCAGGGAGAACCAGATGAAAACTCTTGCAAAAAAACCTGTGGCAGCGTTGGCCCTGCTGGCGATGCTGGCTGGCGTTGGCGTGGCACATGCGGACGAGGCGGCGTCCTCCAATCTTTCCGTGACCCTGGGCCTGAAGGCCTGGAACAACGAGTGGCAGACGTGGAACGACCCCTTTAACACGTTCAATTCTTCAGGCTGGTTCGGCACGGCGAGCGCGACATCGCTCAATCCCTCACTCACGCTGAAATACGGGAATGCGTTCATCTCCGGCGGATACATGGCATCCACCACCTATAACGTGCCGGATACCAACAGCGCGGTCACCTCTACCGCCAAGCGCAAAGAGAACGACATTTCCATCGGCTATTACATCCACCCGCAAGTGGCGGTGACCTTGGGTTACAAGCAGATCACCCAGTCGTGGGGCGCGCTGGAGTTTGTCTGGAAAGTCCCGGCGGTGGGAGTGTCCGTGGCTTCGCCGGTGCAGGGGACGAACTTCTTCATGTATGGCAACGCGGCTGTGGGGAACGCCTCCATCAGCCATCCCTCATCGGCTTTCTGGACGCAGTGGAAGCTCAGCGGCGGCACCTATACCACCAGCGAAGTGGGACTGGGTTATTCCATCACGCCGAAATTCCGCTTGACCGGCGGTTACAAGTTCCAGACCTTGCCCACCTCGACCGAGGTGCTGAACAACACGAAGCGTGTCACGCTGGTTGATGCCACGCGCGGCTTCGTGTTCGGCGGGAGTTTCACGTTCTAGGTGGGAAGGAGGCGACTGTCATCGTGGAGTGGCTGATGCGTAAGGTGTTGTTGGTGCTGGCTGTGGCATGCTGCGGCTGGAGCGCGGCGGCGTTGGCCGAGAACCGCAACTTGGCGGTGGGCATGGCCGCGCCGGAACAGAGTGCGCAGAAATTCGCGCTGGTGATCGGCAATGCCGCTTACCAGTCCGCGCCGTTGCGGAACCCGGTGAATGACGCGCGCGCCATGTCGGCCAAGCTGAAGGAACTCGGCTTCGAGGTGATCGAATATGAGAACCTGCAACAGAAGCAGCTGGGCAAGGTGTTGCGCGAGTTTCGTACCCGGTTGCAGCCGGGCGCGGTCGCGCTGTTCTTCTATGCCGGCCACGGCTTGCAGGTGAAGGGCGTCAATTACCTTCCCGCCGTGGATGCCGAGATCGAGAGCGAAGAAGACATCCCCTTGCAGAGCCTGGATGTGAACAAGGTGTTCGATGTCATGGCCGAAGCCAAGACGCGCCTGAATCTGGTGTTCCTCGATGCCTGCCGCAACAATCCTTACACGCGCAGTTTCCGCTCTGCGGAAGGCGGTCTGGCCAAGGTCAATGCACCTTCCGGCACAATGATCTCGTTCGCCACCCGTCCCGGTTCCGTGGCGCGCGACGGCGATGGGAACAACGGCCTTTACACCCAGCATCTGCTGAAGGCCATGGATGTTCCGAACCAGCCCATCGAGCAGGTGATCAAGCGCGTGGTGAGCAATGTGAAGCAGGCGACCAACGGCATGCAGGAGCCGTGGATCGAGGGCAGCATAGAGGGTGATTTCTATTTCAGGGGTGGAGCAGTTCCAACCTCGGATGCCTTGGCGCAGGAAAAGCAGCAATTGGAAGCAGAGCGCCAGAAGATGCAGGAGCAGATGAAAGCCCAGGCAGAGGAACTCGCCCGCCAGAAGAATGCATCCAAACCCGCCACCATCGTCGTCCCGCCGACGTTCTGAGATGTTCCGTTTCATCTTACTTTGTCTGCTGGCAACTCTGGCGGGTTGCGCCAACAGCCAGCTGGGGCGCTACCACCAGTGGGCCCAGGATGGACTGGAACGCGTGGAGCGTGGCGATCTGAAGTGGTCGGCTTACTATGAGGGCTGTTTCTCACGCCTGCTGAATGTGCCGGACGCCAGGCGCGATAAATCCCCGGAGCTGGAAATGTATGACGCCTTGATTGCGCTGGCCTTGGCCTATGAGGACGGTAAATTGGGCAAGGCCGAATTCGACCAGAAGCGGCGGCAGATACAGATGGACTACGCCAGGAAGAAAGAGCAGGGTTGCGTTTCTGCGGCACATGCTGATACTGCCGGAGACATCTACCCGCATTGACGCAGGCAACGCATGCTTGTGCTCGTCAAATATCGCTGACGATGAACCTGCTGCATCTATCCCTTAAACAATTGCGCCGCGACTGGCGCGCCGGAGAGTGGCGCGTGCTGCTGTTGGCGCTGGTGCTGGCGGTGGGCAGTCTGGCCACCGTCGGGCTGTTTGCCGACCGCGTGCGCCAGGCCTTGCAGCAGCAGGCGCAAAGCCTGATCGGCGCCGACCTGCGCCTCACTTCGACGCACTCTCTCAATCCCGAATACCGCAAGCTGGCGGAGGCGCGCGGCCTGCGCGTAGTGCAGAGCCGCATCTTCCCCAGCATGGTGACGCATGGTGGTCAAGTGCTGCTGGCCGAGGTGCAGGCGGTGGAGCAGGGTTATCCCTTGCGCGGGCAGATCGAGATCGACGATGGGAGCTTGCATCGGGCACAGGCCATTCCAGCGCGCGGCACAGTGTGGGTGGATGGCCGCCTGGCGCAGCGGCTCGATGTGATGGCAGGCAGCGAACTGGGTTTGGGCGAGCGGCATTTTGCGGTGGCGGCGCGCATCGTGAAGGACATCGACCAGTCCGTCGGGTTCGCCAGTTTCGCGCCGCGTGTGCTGATGAACGAGGCCGATCTGCCTGCCACCGGCTTGTTGCAGGAAGGCAGCCGCTTCTCCTATCGCCTGATGGCGGCGGGGGATGCGGCGCAGATACAGGTGCTGCGCGCGGACTGGCAGGCCAGGCTCAGCGGCAATGAGAAGCTGGAAGATGTGCGCGATGCGCGCCCCGAGATCCGCGTGGCGCTGGAACGCGCCGAGCAGTTCCTGGGGCTGGCTGCCCTGACGGCGGCCATGCTGTCCGGTGCGGCACTGGCACTGGCGGCGCGGCGTTTCGTGCTGCGCCATCTGGACACCTGCGCGGTGATGCGCTGTCTCGGCGCGCAGCAGCGGCAAGTGTTGCTGTTGTTCCTGTACCAGTTCGTGCTGCTTGGCATGCTGGCGGTGGTGCTGGGCGGGCTGCTGGGCTATGCCACGCAAGCTCTGCTGGTGAGCAGCATCGCCGCCATGCGCGATGCGGTGTTGCCGCCACCTTCCGTGCTGCCCCTGCTGAAAGCCGCTGCCAGCGGCTTTTCCCTGTTGCTGGGGTTTGCCTTCCTGCCGCTGCTGCAATTGCGCAGGGTGTCGCCGCTACGCGTGCTGCGCCGTGAACTGGGCTTGCCGCAAGCCAGCGGGTGGCTGATCTATGGCCTGGCCGCCAGCGTGCTGGCGGGGTTGTTCTTGTGGCATGCCGGCTCCTGGAAACTGGGTTTGGCGGCATTGGGCGGTTTGCTGGCGGGGCTGCTGGTGTTCGGTGCGCTTGCCTGGTTGTTGCTGCATGCGCTGGCGCGTTATGCCGCGATGTTGGGCAAACACTGGAAGCAGGCGCTCAACACGCTGGCCCGTCATGGCCGCAGCACTGCCGTGCAAGTGGTGGCGCTGAGCCTGGGCGGCATGGCCTTGCTGACGCTGACCCTGGTGCGCGGCGACCTGCTGGAAAGCTGGCAGGGCAAGCTGCCGCCGGACACCCCCAACCGTTTCCTGGTGAACATCCAGCCCGATCAACGGCAGGGTGTGGACAACTTCTTCCGCCAGCAGGGGATGGCGGCGCCACTGCTGATGCCCATGGTGCGCGGACGCTTGATCGCCATCAATGGCAAGCCGGTCAGCGGCGGCAGCTACCCCGACCCGCGTGCGCGGGCGCTGGTGGAACGCGAGTTCAATCTTTCCTGGATGGAACGCATGCCGGAGTGGAACGAGACGGTGCAGGGGCATTGGTGGGATGCGGGAGCTGCCGCGCAACTTTCCGTGGAGGAGGGCATCGCCAGGACGCTGGCCATCCAGTTCGGCGACTTGCTCACCTACGATGTGGCGGGCAGCACTTTCACGGCGCGCGTCAGCCATCTGCGCAAGGTGCAGTGGGATTCGATGCGCGTGAATTTTTTCGTCATCGCTTCGCCGGACGTGTTGCAGGATTTTCCAGCGAGCTATCTCGGCAGTTTCCATCTGCCGCAGGACCAGTCGCGCATGGCGGACGAACTGGTGCGCACCTTTCCCAACCTGCTGGTGATCGACACGGGCGCGGTGATTGCCCAGGTGCGCAACATCATGGACCAGATCGCGCAGACCATCGGCATCGTGTTCCTGTTCACCCTGTTTGCTGGCTTGGCGGTGCTGTATGCCGCGCTGCTGGCTACGCAGGATGAACGCACGCATGAGGCAGCCATTCTGCGCACGCTGGGGGCGGACAGTCATTACCTGCGGCAGCTGCACCTGTCCGAATTCGCCATCATCGGTGGTTTGAGCGGCCTGTTTGCGGCAGCGGGCGCGACCCTGCTGGGATGGATGCTGGCGCGCTTCGTGTTGGAAATCCCCTATCCGCCGGACGTCTCCATCTGGTTCACGGGATTGGCGGGGGGGATGGCCTTGGTCATGCTGGCGGGAGGCATGGCAGTGCGCCGTGTGGCGAAGCTGCCGCCGCTGCAAGTGCTGTGCAGCGATTACTGATGGGGAAGTTCCCGGGCATGGCAAGTCAGGCCGCGTTTTCCCGTATAATCCGCAGGCTGCCGCGTGCCTTGCGCGGACTCAAGTTGGATGGGGTCTTGATGAAAAATAAAATTGTCCTGGTTTTGCTTGCCTGCGGGGTGCTGGCTGCGCCGGCCCATGCGGTTGACAAGATGCAACTGTTGCAACAGCTCACGCCAGAGCAATTACAACAACTGCAACAGATGTCCCCGGAACAGCGTGCAGCGCTAATGCAACAGGCCACCAGCAATGAAACGGGCGTCGCTGCAAACAAGACCAAGGAAAAAACTGCACCCGTTGTTTCCCACCCGCGCCAAGTCGAAACCGGTCGTCTGGAAAACAATGCAGGCACTCAACAGAAAGCGGAGAAACCCCAAAGTGGTGGCGCAGCTGCCCAAACCAGAATAAGCAGTGACGGCAGTAAGCTGCCATCGAAAAAAATATCTACGCCGCAAGACGCTGCTGCTGCGCAGGCTGTCGTTGCGCCTGCCGAATTCAAATCTGACGTGGAAGCGGACGTTCCCGTGGAGCAGGTCGGATCGCAACAGGCTGCCGACACGGTGGAGGTTCGCCGTTCGTTCGAGGAATTCATGCGCGAGGCGCAACCCTTGGAGGTAAAGACAGACCAATTGCAGCAATTCGGCTACGACCTGTTTGCCGAGGAGCCGGCCTCGTTCGAGGCCGTGGCCGACGTTCCGGTGCCACCCGAATATGTGCTGGGGGCGGGGGATGAGATCAAGGTGCAACTGTTCGGCAAGGACAACAAGGAGCTGGCGCTGACGGTGGACCGGGAAGGCGCGGTCTCTTTCCCGCAGATCGGCCCCATTCCGCTTGCCGGGATGAGCTTTGCGCAGGCCAAGGCTTTGCTGGCCGAGCAGATCAAACAGAAGATGATAGGTGTGTCGGCCAGCATCACCATGGGGCAGTTGCGCTCCATCCGCATCTTCGCCCTGGGGGATGTGTACCGCCCCGGTTCCTACACGGTGAGCGGATTGGCCACGCTGTCCAGCGCGCTGTTCGCTTCGGGCGGCGTGAAGAAGATCGGCTCGCTGCGCAATATCGAATTGAAGCGCAATGGCCGCAGGATCACCACCATAGATCTCTATGATTTCCTGCTGAAGGGCGATACCAGCAAGGATGTGCGGCTGCTGCCGGGCGACGTGGTGTTCGTGCCGCCCATCGGCAAGACGGTGAGCATCGCGGGCGAAGTGGTGCGTCCGGCGATCTATGAGATCAAAAACGAAAAGTCGGTGGCCGACATCCTCAGACTGGCGGGCGGACTGATGCCCAAGGCCTATCAGGACAAGGCGCTGATCGAACGCGTCGATGCCAGGGGCGAGCAGAAAGTCATCAACCTGTCATTGCACGGCAATGGGCCCGCCGAGCCGGTGCGCAGCGGCGACGTCATCAAGGTGTTTGCCGGCACCGAATTCGAAAGCAACCAGATCCTGCTGGTTGGCAACCTGAAGCGGCCCGGCATATACGCCTGGGAAAAGGGCATGCGTCTTTCTTCCCTCATCACGTCGCTGGATGACCTGCTGCCCGAATCTTTCCTGGAGTACGGGGTGATCGAGCGCGAGGCGCCCGATACGCGGGAGCCGATGATGATCCGCTTCAAGCTGGCGGAAATCCTCAGCCCTGCGGCCAAAGGCGGCGAGTTCGATTTGCCCTTGCAGGCGCGCGACCGCGTCTATGTGTTCAAGCGCGCCAATTTCCGCCAGCAGCCCAAAGTTTCCATCGAAGGCAGCGTGCAGACACCCGGCGGTTATGAATACAAGCTCAACATGCACCTGGCCGATCTGGTGCTGGCGGCGGGCGGCGTGCTGCGCGAAACCGACCTGGGCTTCGTCGAGATCTACCGCACTGATGCGCTGACGCACGATGTCAAGCTCATCAAGACCAATCTGGCGCTGGCGATGTCCGGCGACGTGATCAACGATGTCGCCTTGCAGGACATGGATCGTGTCGTGGTGCATTCCATCTATGAACGCAAGGAGCGCGAACAGGTCAGCATCCTGGGTGAGGTGCACAAGCCGGGCACGTTTGATCTGGGGTTGGGCATGCGCGTGGCTGATCTGGTCATCGCCGGCGGCAACGTGACGGAAATGGCTTACCTGAAAAGCGCCGAGATCACGCGTTACAAGCTGGAAGATGGCGTAAAGCGGGTGTCGGACCATTTCACCGTCAGTCTGGAGCAAGCCCTGAATGGCGATGCGCAGGCCAACGTGCTGTTGCAGCCTTACGACGTGCTGACCATACGCCGCGTATCCAACTGGCGTCCGGCAGAACAGGTGGTGGTGGATGGCGAAGTCATCCACCCCGGCGCCTATCCGGTGGAGGAAGGCGAGACTTTGTCGTCCTTGTTGAAGCGGGTAAGTGGTTTTACTGACAGAGCCTATTTGCCTGCTGCCGTGTTCACGCGCGAATCGGTGCGGCTGGAACAGCAGAAACAGGCCGAGGAGTTGGCTCAGCGCATGGATGCGGAATTGTCGGCGCAGCAGGAGGGCGTGACTTCTCTGCGCGATGAAATGTTGCGCGCCAAGAAGCAACAGGCCATTGAGGCTGGGAAGCGCCTGCTGGAGAAGTTCCGCGCCACGCAGGCTACCGGGCGCGTGGTGATCCGCCTGGCAGATATCGCCAAGCTGGAAGGTTCGGAGTTCGACGTGAAGCTGCGCGACGGCGACAGGCTGCTGATCCCCAAACGACCGGATGAGGTGATGGTGGTGGGCGAAGTCTATAACCACGCTGCGGTTTTGTACGATCCGGATATGAGCGAGTCCGACTACGTGAAGCAGGCCGGCCTGACGCGCATGGCGGACGCTTCCGGCATCTATGTGGTGCGTGCCGACGGGCGCGTGGACATGGGGCGTGGCTGGTTCTCCTCGTCGCTCGGCATACAGCCGGGCGACACCATCGTGGTGCCGCAGGATCTGGAACGCATGAATGCGCTGGACGTGGCGCTGGACTGGACGCGCGTGACCATGCAGCTCGGCACCACCATCGCCGCAATGAAGACTGTGGGGGTGTTCAAGTGATGACGGATCGCAAACTCGAAGTTGCTGAGGAAAGCGCCATCCGTGAGGCGGTCGCCGCCTGGGTCGAAAACAGCGGCATTGACCTTGCGGCGCTGTATCTGCATGGTTCCCGCGGAACCCCCTGGCAGCGCGAAGAGAGCGACTGGGATTTTGCGGTGCTGTGCAACCAGCCGCTGACATGGGAACAGCGTATGGGTCTGCTCGATGGTCTCACCCGGGCATTGGGTGGTGCTTCCATCGATCTGGCCGATCTGCGCCAATGCGACACGGTCTTTGCGGCGCATGTGGTGAGCGGGGGAAAAGTGGTCTATGCGGGCAACGAAGCGGCGCGGCAACGCTACGAGATGCTGGCACTCGCCAAATATGCGCGCCTGAACGAAGAGCGGCACGACATCCTGAGCGACATCCGCCGGCGCGGCACCGTCTATCTGGCAGCGGGTCAGGCATGAACGACATCGTCATCAACAAGGCGGAGATCATCGAGCGGGCTCTGTCCAGAGTGCAGGATACCTACGCGCGCCATCGCCATGATCTGGAGCAGTCCTTCGACGCGCAGGATGTCATCCTGCTCAACTTGCAACGCGCCTGCGAGGCCGCCATTGACTTGGCCATGCACATCGTTCGGGTCAGGGGACTGGGGTTGCCCAAGGACAGCAAGAACGCCTTCGACCTGTTGCATCAGGCCGGAGAGATCACGGCGGAACTGGCCGACGCGCTCAAAAAGATGACCGGCTTCAGGAATATCGCCGTGCATGATTACCGCGCCCTGGATTGGGACATCGTGCGTAGTGTGATCGAGAAAGGCATGCTGGATCTGAAGATATTTTCTGAATCCATGGTTAAGAAACATGGCTAGAACGAAACCATCCTGGCTTAAGAGAGGCCGCAATTGAACCAACATAACCATAACATGGAGCACCAGAGCGAGGGATATGCCGAAGACGAGATCGACCTGCTGGAACTGTGGCGCACCCTGCGCAAGCATCAGCGCTTGATCCTGTCGGTCATGTTGGGCGCGGCCATCGTTGCGGCAGGTATTTCGCTGTTGATGCCAAACATCTACCGCGCTGAAGTGCTGCTTGCGCCGGTTTCCAGCGACGACGCCAAGGGCGGCGGATTGTCCGGGGCACTGGGCAGCTTGGGCGGGCTGGCTTCGCTGGCGGGGGTCTCGCTCGGCGGTGGCGGCAGTGTCGAAGAAAATCTCGCCGTGCTGAACTCGCGCGAATTCTTGTGGAAATTCGTGCAGGAGAAAAAATTGATGCCCGTCCTGTTCGAGGATGAATGGGATGAAAGCGGCAAACGCTGGAAAGAGACCGATCCCAAGAAACAGCCGGGGCAGATGGATGTATATCGCCTGTTCAATGAAAGCGGATTGCTGCGGGTGGACAAGGACAAGAAAACCGATCTGGTAACTTTGTCCATCGAGTGGGAGGATGCGGCATTGGCGGCAGACTGGGCCAATGCCCTGGTGGAATCAGTCAACCGTTATTTGGCGCAGCAGGCCATCGAGCGCAGCCAGCACAATCTGCAATACCTCAACGATGAATTGATGCGCACGCAGATCGAGGAAATGCGCAAGACCTTGTTCGATCTGATCGCCAGCGAACAGAAGCATGCCATGCTGGCCAGCACGCAAAAGGAATTCGCCTTCAAGGTGCTCGACCCCGCCGTGGAACCGGACAAGAAGATCAAGCCCAAGCGGTCGTTGATCGTGCTGCTTGCGGGATTGGCTGCCGGATTTATCGCGGTGTTGTGGG